>JAWBQY010000001.1:0-82704 GCA_038844925.1 Sulfolobales archaeon
ACCAAATCAAATATAAAAAAACCCAAAAACAGTTGCACGAGGCTTACGTAAGAGATCGGTGCTAGTTGCGGTAGTCCCTAGAGGATGAATTGAAGCTCGTTATTTAAAAGCTTACAGATATAAAGGTGAGTATCATTCTTAATTTGAGGGCTACAAGTTTAGCAATAGCTTAAGAGGTTGCATTAGGTGGGTAGTATGTCGTTAGAGGAGGTAGTGTTAATGAATTGCGGCCTCATTGTTTTATCGCTACTCTCCGGTATGCTTGGTCTTGGTGTGGCATTTGCGGCAATTCCTTTTTTGAGTATCTTCTTAACTGATTTAGTTCGTGAGGTACAGCCGTTGGCGCTGCTGTTGAATGGATTTACAGCATTATTTTCGGCTATCGGGTTCTCTAGGAGTGGGTTTGTTGATTGGAAGAAGGCGCTGTTATTAGCTGTGGTTACTACTTCATCAGCACCTATAGGTTCTTTACTAGTTATGTATGTACCGCAGGTATATGTGTGGATTAGTTACTTCATAGCTGTATCATATTTGGCTTATAGGTTGTTTAAACCTGTTAAGGCAGCACCTAAGAATGAGAGGTACTTAATTGCATTACTACTCGCTATTCCAATATCGATACTCTCAGGATTTCTAGGTGTGGGTCCTGGATTCCTCCTAATGCCGACTTTAATCGTAGCCGGCTTCGAACCTAAAAAGGCTGCAGGCATTAATGCAGTTGCGGTATGCCCTCCCTCATTCTCAGCACTCATACCTAGGTTAGGCAGTATGTCACTCGACGTAACTATGGTAGCTACATTACTTATTGCTAGTACAGCAGCATCATACGCAGGGGCTAGAATAACATCTAAGTACATATTAAGTACTACGTTAAAGAAGCTCTTCGGACTGTTAATAGTGGTCATGACGTTATATAGAGTGTTAACTTTCTTAACCTCATCATAAGATAAACTCTAGGACTATAACCACGGCAATACTTATAGCATTATTAGCCCTGACCTCCTCCCCGCCCTAAAGGACGAGGCTTTCGGAATTGTAACCTTCTTTAAATAATGCTACAAGGTTTATGATTACTGACGAGTTCGATAATGCTGGATGGAGACGAAACTGAGATGATTAATGACTGGATTATTTATATTTATTTGACTTTTTAGATATGGTTAAGGGTTAGGAGTGGTAGGTCGAAAGGTTTGGTTGCTCTTTCTTTGATGGTTTCTAGGAGTGTTTGTGTACTTTGAAGATGCTCATATTTATAGTCTAATCTACGTATCCCTCAGTACCTCCTTAGTTCTAGTGGTTTCTCAAAAGTAGTAAGTTTCAATAACTATAAAATTTTAAAGGAAGATTCGTAAAATCCCTAGTAGCATTATTTAAAGGAGGAACCATGGAATCGTGTTTTAATCATCTCCAATATTTACTTGCTCAGCAGGCAGGATGACTACGTAAACTAAGGCTACTTCACTACGTAGTATACTACCCTAATAATGAGTGGGACTGTCTTGAAGTAATGTAGGTGTTTAAGTTAATCTTAGGTGTGATATCGTAGAACTCCATTAAGTAGAGTGCGGGGGGTGGGATTCGAACCCACGCAGGCCTACGCCATCGGGTCTCCAACGCTTAATAGCTGGAAGAGGTCTTAAGCCCGACCCCTTTGACCTAGCTCGGGCACCCCCGCACCATATGTTACTTATAATACTAGGGTTTAAATTTATTCGTTTAACGTGTAAGTTCTTAAATTCTTAATCTACCGGTGTTGGTTCTGGAACTTCCTTAAGTTGGCTTAATACGTACTCTCTTATTTCATGCGGCTTTGGTAGCGGTCTGACAAGCTTTCCTTCATCAAGGTACAGATGCAGGACTTCCTCGTAGCACTTCCTAGGTGTTGAGTTCCAGGGGGTAACTTCGTATTCTAGTGTTGAACACCTATATAGCTTCTTAGCACCAGGTAGCTTACCCCTCTTTGATATCGGTGTCCAAACACCGCCTCTCTTAACTTCGACTAAGTCCGCACCTACATCAACTGGTGGTGGGAAGGCTACTGAGGTTCCAACACCGAATATGTCTACTATATCTCTTAGCTGCTGTACGGATTTCTCGTTGATCCCACCACTAGCGACTATCTTGACATGATTATATCCGAGTAGGTCTAAGGTCCACCTCACCTCCCTAATTATCTCTCTGAAGTTCCCTCTCCTACTGCTAGGCGTATCTAACCTAACTCCGAATAACTTCTTACCCAAGGTATTAGCAGCCTTAACAGCTTCCATCCTCTCATCTTCGAAGGTATCTACTAATGCTATTCTCGGAACGTCCTCTGGTATGACCTCATCGAAGGCTTTCCAGGCCTTAACATTATCACCGAAAACAACTATTAACGCGTGGGGCATGGTGCCTGAAGGCTTTATACCTAGGAACTCCTCACTCATTATGCCTGAAACCCCTTCAAAACCCCCTATATAGGCGGATCTATCAAGCATTGGGGCAAGTGCGGGGTACGCAGATCTCAACCCAAAGAAAATAAACCTATTATTAATGCCTAACCTCTTAATTCTAGCTGCCTTTGTAGCAACGCTACTTGAATGTCTTATAATACCTAATACAGCGGTCTCTAACTCAACAAAGTCTACGTACCTGCCCTCAACAACCATTATAGGTAAAGCAGGGTCGGGAGGTACTAACGTACCCTCAGGTATGGAGTAAACTCTTACAGGTCTTTGAGAGAGGACCTTAAGAGCCTCCTCCAAACCAGCGTAAACCACCCACTCATAACCCCTAGGGGCTCCATTGACGTGGAACTCCAACCTAACCTCAACATCAGACAGACCCTTCTTAATTAAGACCTCCTTAGTCCTAATGAAATACACATCAGTAACCCTACCACTCAGTATATCGCTCTCAGACGCTATGTAAAGCCTCATCACCATCACCATACATAATTAACACTCCCTGAAATATTAACCTTATCTTAACCACTACCTCTAAACCAACTAGTAAGCGATTCCACATCTTCATCAGAAATTATGTTAAACTCCCTTAACTCTCTAATCCTACTGATAAACTCATCCAACGGTATTATAAACGCTACATCATTTCCTATCTCCACAATAACGTCATCCAACCTGAAGAACTCTAAGTAATTACCGTCCCTTAAAATAATGTTAAATGACTCAACATCTATAGAGTCCATTAAATTCCTCAGCAAACACTGCCCACATCCGTCTAAGATGCTATGCTCGCTTAGTGAGGGTGAGTAGGGTATGTCAGACCTGCAAATACCGCTACATGAGTTGAGGAATTCATCCAAATTACTTAGCATGAGTTTCTCAAGGTCTTCTAACCTCATAGTAGACCACCCATATACGACTAACATCTAAACTTTTAAGGAGTAAATCATCACAGAGGATAATCCAAGATTATAGTTATAGTTTACCTAAAAAACAGCATGTTTGGATATGAAGAGGTAATATATATAAATACTACTACCTTGAAGATTATATGGTGTGCACTCTGTCATTAACCGGGCTGTACGTAGGCAGTACAGAATCGTTGTCAGTGATTTTCACCCAACTTAAAGACCTTAACTACACTGTAGTGGGCTATAAGGTGGTTGACAACGTCTTAAGACTCTGCGAGCTGGGCAGCTATGAAGAAATACCTACAGGTGTTGAAGATGTTCAAAGCCCAGGTAACTACACACTAACTGTTGGGGGTTTTTACAGGCATGGTCCGGACTCACCTAAAAAATTCCTCTACCCGCCTAGACTGACCTTATTTAAGGTTACACCCAACTGGGAGGTAGTGGAGGAAGGTTTAAACGATGTTAGACTGGCTTTCTTTGGTTTGAAGCCCTGCGACTTAGCATCTATTAAAGTACTTGATAGGGTTTTAGGCGGTGTAGATGAATTCTACACACGTGTTAGGGCTAATATGGCAGTTATAGTTGAGAACTGCACAATACCTGGCAATACGTGCTTCTGCGCTACTATGGGGACGGGGCCGAGGGCTAGGAATTCCTTCGACATAGCCTACACGAAGATTAATAATAAATTAGTCATAGAAGCTGGTAGTGAGTTAGGATTAAAGCTACTCAATAAACTTGAGGTTGAACCAATTGACGATTCCACCTATGCCGATTTCGAAGCAACTATGCGTAGGGCATCACTAAAAGCTAGGGCGAACTTCGAAGTTGATAACCTACCAGAACTAATCGAGTTAAACATAGGGTGTAAGGTTTACATAGATATGTCTAAGAGGTGTTTAGGATGTGCAAACTGTAATATGGTATGTCCTACATGCTTCTGCTTCGATATCTTAGACATACCTAAGATAGATGGGAGTGCTGAGAGGGTTAGAGTCTGGGATGGATGTTTAAACTACACTTACGCCCAGGTTGCTGGAGGGCATTTCAGACCAGACCTATGCGCTAGATATAGACACTTCATACTCCATAAATTTACCTACTGGATAAAGCAGTTCGGCACCTACGGATGTGTTGGCTGTGGACGATGTATTACATGGTGTCCCACCGGGATAGACCTTAGGGAAACCATAGTGCAGGTGCTTAAAGGTGTTACTGCATGAAGAAGGCTACTACGAAGTCCTTAATCCCAGTTAAGGCTTTAGTAACGAAGATAGTGCCAGAGACTTGGAATGTGAGGACATACTACATTAAGGTGCCTGAAGGTATTGAGTTACCTAAGCCCGGGCAATTCGACATGCTGTACATCCACGGGGTTGGCGAGGTCCCAATATCAGTTAGTGATGTACTAGTAGGGGATAGAGTCATTGCGCATACGGTCAGGTTCGTCGGATCGGTTACAACTGCGTTCTCGGTTTTGAAGGAAGGTGATATTATTGGTTTTAGAGGGCCCTACGGTATTGGGTGGCCTCTAGACTTAGTAATTAATAAGGACCTACTACTAATCGCTGGTGGCATAGGCTTACCACCGCTTAGACCCGTTATAAGGGAGGTAGCACAGAATAGGAAAGCCTATGGTAGATTAGTAATACTGTATGGGGCTAGAACGCCTAGAGACTTACTTTACACCTATGAATACGGCGAGTACGCATCAATCCCTAATACAGAACTACACCTAACAGTCGATAACCCAGACAGCGGGTGGAGGGGTAACGTAGGAGTTGTAACTGAGCTAATACGGAAGATCGACTTAGACCCGAGCAATACTTACGCCTTCATATGCGGTCCTGAAATAATGATGAAGTACGCTATAAAAGAACTAATTAGTAAGGGATTTAAGAGTAATAGGATATTCATCTCATTGGAGAGGAGGATGAAATGCGGTGTCGGCCTATGCGGCCACTGTCAGATGGGCCCCTATTTTGTGTGCGAGCATGGACCTGTATTCCCACTCTGGTTTATAAGTAAGTACTTCTGGGTTGATCAGATATGAGAAAGCTCAAAGTAGCTGTCCATAAATTCTCAAGCTGCGATGGCTGCCAATTACAGTTCCTTAACTTGGAAGACGAGTTACTACAACTTACAGACCTAGTAGAATTTGCGTTATTCTACGAAGCTAGAAGTCATGTAGAGCCAGGTCCCTACGATATAAGCTTCGTAGAGGGTTCGATCTCAACACCTCATGAGGTCCACCTCATTAAGAAAATAAGAGAGGAGTCGAAGGTCGTAGTTGCTATAGGTGCTTGCGCGACTGCTGGAGGGATTCAAGCGCTGAGAAACTGGGCTAATATAAAGGAATTCCAACAATACGTCTATCCAAGACCTGAATGGATTGAAGCCTTAAAGAATGCCGAACCGATATCGAAGTACGTTAAAGTAGACTATGAAATACGTGGATGCCCAGTAAGTAAGGAGCAACTACTAGGATTCATACTTCAGTACATAAGGGGTAAGATTCCTACGCTACCTATCAACCCGCTCTGCATTGAGTGTAAGATAGCTGGTAACGTATGTGTCCTAGTTGCTAAAGGCATCCCATGTCTTGGACCAGTCACTATGGCTGGGTGTGGAGCTCTTTGCCCTTCATATGGTAGAGGTTGCTACGGATGTTACGGACCATCTGTAGACTCACGGTCGAAGACTTTAAATAAGCTTTTCAAGGAGTTAGGTTTGAAGCCTAAGGACATACAGCTACTATTCAACCAGTTTACTGGTTGGATGAAGGAGTTTAAGGAGGTGGTGGAGGATTATGAGTAGGGTAATTAAGGTCGACTATCTAAGTAGGGTTGAAGGTGAGGGGAACTTATACATAGAGCTTGAAGGCAGTAAATTATCTAGAGTTGAAGTAGGGATCTTCGAAGCACCTAGATTCTTCGAAGCCTTCTTAAGAGGTAGGAAGTATAGTGAGGTGCCAGATATAACTGCTAGGATCTGCGGTATATGCCCAATAGCATACATAATGAGTTCTAGTAGGGCTATTGAGAAAATCCTAAATGTAGAGGTTGGGGAGAACATCAACACCCTACGAAGGATTATCTACCTAGGAGAATGGATTGAAAGCCACGTACTTCACATACTCATGCTACATGCCCCTGACTTCCTAGGCCACGAATCAGTTTTAGGCGTTGCTAGGGAGAACCCGGAAATAGTGAAAAACGGGTTAAGACTTAAGGGATGGGGCAATCAGGTAATGACAATTATCGGAGGTCGTTCAGTCCACCCAGTATCATGTAGAGTTGGTGGGTTCCACAGGATTATAAAGAAGGGGGAATTAGAGCCGTTAAGCAAGCACATCAACGATATGAAGAAATACGCTAAGCAATTACTTGAATGGGTGTTACACCTACCAATACCTGACGTCAAAACAGATGTAGAGTACGTATCTCTAAGAGGTGTGAAGGAATACCCAATACTTCAGGGCAGGGTGGTCTCAAACAAGGGCTTAGACGTAGTTGAAGATGTGTTCGAGGAGTACATAGAGGTTGAGCAAGTAAGGTATTCAACATCGCTTAGATATAGAATGAGGGGTAGGGGCTACTACGTAGTAGGACCTATAGCGAGGTATAACAATAACTACGACCTACTTAAACCTGAGGTCAGAGAAGTTGTAGAAGCCTACGGCTACGGAGCACCACTACGTAATAGCTTCCAAAGCATAATAGCTAGGGCGGCTGAAACGTACCATGCGGTCTTAGAACTTGAAGAACTACTTAAAACGTATGAAGAACCTGTAAAACCCTATGAGGAAGGTACTGTTAGGGAGGGTGTAGGTGCTGCGATAACCGAAGCCCCTAGAGGGATACTATACCATAGATATGAAATAAATGAGAAGGGGTATGTAGTAAATGCGAACATAATACCACCAACATCTCAAAACTTAGCCAGCATAGAGCAAGACATACTGGCATTAGGCGATCTTCTGCTGAGGGTTGATATTGCTGAAGCACAAAGACTTGCTGAACACATTATAAGGAATTACGATCCATGCATATCATGTGCAACTCACTTCCTGAGAATTAAGTACATTAGAAGGTAATTTACCTGCTGTGAGAACTACGTACTTCGAATTTTAAAACATGTTAAATCATTTCCTTAGGTATTCCATTAGGTTTTACATACCTTAAAGGCCTTAGATTATGTTTCCTCAGTAAATCCTCCACATGCGGATACATTATCACGTATTCCCAGTCAACATCAACTAACCTACTATTCAAGTCCTTCAACATCTTAACAAACCTCACGACTGATTCGTCACTACTGAAGCCTATCATTGCTGCTGCGTAGACGTTCTTACCAGCTTCGAAGCCTGCTGAAATGAGGTTCTCAATAGCTTTAACCTGTAGTTCGAAGAACTGTGGGCCGGCCCCAGTTAGTAGGTTAAACTCCTCTGGGGAGGTGCCCTTAAATGAAACCCTAACTACTAAGCTATTATACCTTGCTAACTCCTTAGCATAGCTGGAATCATATCCTATTAAGATACCGTTGGTCTCTAGTATGAAGACGTAGTTACCATCTTCGAAGAATTTAAGCAGTTGAAGTAGGTGCTTTCTAGAGATCGTTGGCTCGGCACCGCTCAACCTTACATACCTGTAACCAGAACTTCTTGCAATATCAACTAACTTCATATAGACTTGCTCAGGGGTGTAGAACCTACCGGCAGAGAAGTTATTTCTAAACCTCCAAGACCAGCAGAACTTACATGCTAGATTACACCCTATCACATCCCCAGTAGCACTACCACCATACCACCTACCCCCACGAAACCGGAAGTACTTCCTTAACTCAACACTATCGGAAAGCTTAGAAACCCTAGAGTAGATAGTTGATGAAATCTTAACCGGGTCGTACCCGTCCTGAGGTATTCCACACCACATCTTTTCCGACACTTTACTTTTACACTTCCGCTATTATTACTATACATACACCCCTTCACGCCTGCTCCACCCTTCCTACCTACATGGTTAAGGAGGGAACCAGTCTCCCTCACAGTTTTTAGAACCCTAAATCCTATGGAAACTGGAAACTTAAGAGAGGTGTGACCGTTTAATTTCTTCCAGCTTGTTTAAACGTTTTGAAGATCTTTTTCATACTTCATACGCTTCAATAGTATAGGAGAGATCAAGATATAGAGCTCAACACATACCGGTCAACACATCTTAGATGTGCGAGGAAGTTAGATTAAATAAAACGTGAAAGCCAATAAACTACAACCTACTGCGAAATGCGAAGAGGAGAGGTAATCGAATCAACCAATAGGAACTAAGTTAAATTCAAAAGCACAGCTTCATAGTTCGCTTCGTGCGCTATTTCGAGTTTCATATCTATTCACATTGGTTGATATGGATGAAAACACTTATAGTACTCCATGCGTAGTGGTACGTAGAAGTAATTCGATGAGGGGTTGAGAGCCCAGTGGGGCTCTCCCCAAGTTACTTAAGATGTGGGGTGCCTGAGGTCATCCTAAAGCCCCAAGGGTGATGCAGACTCAAGACCGATGCAGGGGAAAAGAAATGAGACAATGAAACCACCTAACATAAACCTACGTGAGAGCTGAACCCCTAAGCTGTTAATCTCGAGGATAGTGCTATGTGTAGCTAATTAAAATATTACATTAATAGCTTTGTATGCTGAGATTCCTCCACTAACCGAATAGTGAGGAAAGTCCTTCAGCTAATTCTTCCTCACTAACTTCCTTCTTCTCTTCTTCTTTCTTTTCCTCAGCTACTACTGCCTTACTCTCAGGTGCTGGTTGAGCTGCCGGCGTAGTTGCTGGTGCTACAGCCATGGGTGTTACCGCAGCTGTCTTCAACACTTCATCAATATTTACTTCCTTAAGTGCTGCTACAACCATCTTAATCCTTACATCATCTGCCTCAAGTCCAGCCGCGCTTAAGACCTTCTTAAGATTATCCTCGCTGATCTCCTTCTTGGCTGAGTGCAGTAGGAGTGATGCGTATATGTACTCCATCTTACTACACACCTAACTCTTAATCCTTATGCAGGATATTTAAGCGTTTAAGATAATTCTTTTAGTCTCAGCAGAACCTTACTACGCATTTTCATGTAGTTATAGATTGATGCTATAGTTGTTGCAGCTCTCTCAGGCATTGGGAATGTTGGTATGCCGAAGTCGTTTAATCTCTTTATAGCCATGTACGTCTCCTCGCCACCGATGAAAGCTAGGACTAAAGGTTTGTTTAAACCTCCCATCTCCCTGACCTTACTTATTAGCATCCCAGCAATCATTGTTGGGTCTGTAACTGCTGTCTGACAGTAAACTCCTAAAACAGCTCCTACTTCAGGATTGTTTAAAGCTAGTAATAACGAATTCACATAATTTTCATTACTTATCATTCCGGTAACATCTATGGGGTTAGCAAGTGATGCGAAAGGTGGTACTAACTTCCTAATCTGTTCCACTAGTGATTGAGGAGGTGTTGTTAGGCTAATACCGTGCTCCGCTAGAGTGTCAGTTACTAACACACCAGCACCGCCTCCGTTAGTAACTACTACTAACATATCATTGGCCGGTGGCGGCAGGTTTGCAAAAGCTCTGGAAATATCAAACGCCTCCTCAACGTTGTGGGCTGCGAGTATTCCTGCCTGTTCGAAGGCCACCTTATACACCACTACATTCCCAGCTAACGACCCTGTATGACTTGCAACTGCTTTAGCACCCACTTCAGTCCTACCAGCCTTAATAACTACTATAGGCTTCTTAGTCACAACTTCTGAAGCTACCTTAACGAACCTCCTACCATCGTTAACACCCTCTAAGTATATTAGGATGACCTTAGTGTTAGGATCTTCAGCTAAGTACTCTAGGAGGTCTGCATCATCGATATCAGCCTTATTACCCACACTTACTATTGATGAAACACCTATCCTCTCCACTATCGTCATACCCATTAAAGCTATGCCTAAAGCACCCGACTGCGTTATGAAGGCTATCCCCCCAGGGATGACGTTCCGCGGCCCGAAAGACGCGTTTAACCTAGCAGGTGTGTACACGACGCCGAAGATATTTGGACCCAACACCCTCATACCATAACTCCTAGCCTTCCTCACAACTTCCTCCTCAAGGGCTACATTCCCAACCTCCTTAAACCCTGATGAAATTATTACTGCTACCTTAGCACCGGCATTCCCAGCATCCTCGACGACCTCTAAAACAGACTTAGAGGGGACGGAAACAACAACCATGTCAACCCCGCCTGGTATTGAGGAGACCTTAGGATAGCATTTAAGGCCTAAAATCTCATCTGCAACTGGGTTCACAGGGTATAACTTACCACTATAACCATATCCGATGATGTTAGCCATAATCTCATATCCTATCTTACCAGGAGTTCTTGAAGCCCCTACTACGGCTATGCTCTTCGGATTGAATAATGCTGAAACACCAGGATCCATGTGATTTCCCAATTTGACACTTATTAGCAAGTAAATAAGTATTTAGCTAGTCAGTAGCTCAAAGACCTACTCGCCACTTGTCTAGTATTAAATAAACCTTAGATCAGCTACTTTCAATCCTTAGATTATAGGTAATCCAGAGCAACTTAACCACGATCTTCCTAACAGCACTTGCATATCTAGACTTCTCACCTCTCAGAAGCTCAGCAACAGACTGCCATGGAAGGCCCTGAAGTACCTTAGAAATCATTAAAGAACCTTCCTCCTCACTTAACTGTCTTAGACCCCCGCTGTAGATTAACCTCTTAAAAAGTATTGAGACAGCATCACATACAGTCTCGTAGGTCATTAAACCCATACAATAAGCCTTAACTCTCTCTAACTGAACCTTAGTTAAGTCTAAAACGTGAGTACCTATCTCAGATGTAAGCTGTGTTAATAGGAGGTATGCTACATCTGGCTCAAGGTCCCTATAAACGTCGTGAAGCGATTCAGTAAGCTTGACTGTGAATTCCTTAAGCGACTGCTCTATCAACTCTCTCCACAAATCATTTAACGGGTATATAGCCAGTACTGTATACTCACCACTAACCGGATTCCTATCAGGCGATATGTGAACTACCTTAAACCCATTAATTAACCAAAACCTAAGTAATTCCTTATTAACTCCGTAACCACTGCCAACCCAGCAGTAGCCACGCCTACCTGCCTCCTCGATAACCTTTCGGAGGAGGTAGGAACCTATACCCCTGCCCTGCAGCTGTGGATGTACAGCAATCCTCACAACCCTCCAACCCAACCCTCTACCAAACTCCTCCCGCCTCAAATGCTTTAACAGCCTATCAGGGATTATATTACCAGCTATTTTACCACCGTAGAGTAAGTCCTTAATATAGCTCTCAGGAATATCGCCTTCCTCAGCTAGCTGCGATGCTGCAACGATCTTACCGGACTTAAGCCTAATAGCACGTATGGAGTGATGCGGTGCATCAGCTAGAATGCCTAAATCGTCTGGCTCATTCCTATAATGTGCTAGTACGTAAATACCGAATAATGACCTAAGTAAGGCCTCACCCTCCTCACTAAACAAATACTCTGGATCTAATTCCACGTACTCGTAGTCACCACCCTCAACGTATTTCAAGTCATTCTCATCTAGACTGCATGGCTCAGCATCGAGGAGTAGCACATCAAATTGAAACCTCTCAACAGGGTCACCCTCAGCATATCTGATAGGCTCCCTCATCTCATATTCTAATAACTTGGTATTAGGATCCTCTCTAACCCTCTTAAGAAACCTAACTGAGAAACCCCTACCAGCTCCTTCATAACCGTGGATTGTTGTAGCAAATATAGTCTTCTTAAACTTATACCATAGCTTATGTAGTAGGGGGACAGCGATCCCTGAAGCCTCATCAACTACTAAGACATCTAACTTCAACTTAATTATGTCTAGAGGTTGCCAGTACTCAATACTGAATCTATCCCCCTTAATCTCAATTACATTACCACCCTTCTTAATGGTCCTATACTTCAAACCAACAACATCTAATGAAACTGTAGCTAACTTCATGAGGGACTGAATTGCTGAGGGGCTCTGAGCTGTGACGCCAACTCTAACCCTATTCTTAACTTTAAGGAGTTCTCTAATCACTCCCACTATAGCTATCCCAGCAACACATGACTTTCCTCTACCCCTATCTGCGGTTATTATAGCTGTAATCCTCTCATGCCTACTAGGGCGTGAGATAAAGTTCTCCTCGATTAACTTAATAACCATTACCTGATCCTGAGTTAGGGCCAGCCGGTATAGATTGACATCGAAGACGGTTTTCTCTGGTAGTTCTAACTTTCTGCCACTCTCAACACATTTACTTAACCCTGAAGTCTTCACCAACTTCCCAGAATCTACATCAAAGACGTATATTCCATCGTGGCTGAGTAAATTCCTAATAAACCATCTAATGAAGACTGACCTAGGCTCAGGGTAGCGAGGAACTGTCAAACTACTCCTAAATAGCGTCCTAGCATTAACCCACTCATCAAACCTCGGGGTTAAGAATATTATTAACCCACCACCCTCTACAATGCCTAGCAGCCTTCCAACATCGTTAGGCTTTAAATCGTGGGTTAAATCCATTATTAATATCTGCTGGGTAGTCCCTAAAACCCTTTCAGACAACTCATACTTAAGTACTTTAAATTTAATACTAGTCGTAAACCTCTTAAGCACCTTCCCCAATATGCTGACGATCTTCCTACTATCTTCAAATTCGTCATGATATGTGTGAAGTACTGCTACATCCCCAGTCAACCCTACCTTATTTCTAAGCCTTACGTAGTTGAGTATTAACTGTGAGGCAACCCCAGCCAGCTTTAAGTAATCACTCCCACATAACACTACTAAGCATCTGTGCCTACACCTGAACGAATGTTTGAAGGCTTCGTCAAGTAGGTTTACTAACCTATTGTAGTCTAAGGTAACTACTTCACGCAACCTCCCTCTAACATAGCTTAACTTAGGTAGCTTTGGCTCACGCTCTCCCACGTACTTCACCCTAAAGTAAAAACTACAATATTACCATGTATTACTGAATGATTTAAGTACGTGTGCTGTGACTCGCTAGTCATGCCCCAAACTTCTTCACCCTACCAGCATAGTCTAACAAAGTGTACATTAAGTCGCTTCCCCGCAATCTACATAGAGAACCTCTACGCGCGCTACGTTCGTCAAACTCGTTAATACCATCACCAACTAATTCCGGCGAGTAAATCAGTAGCGGTACAGGATCTCCGGTATGGTCTTTAACTGAGAGAGGTGTCGTATGGTCTGAAGTTATAGCCACTACAGTAGACGTTAAGTCAACATTACTAATTACATATCCTACTGCTTTATCGAGCTCCTCTATAATCTTAACCTTAGCATTTACGTCGCCATCATGTGAGGCAGCATCAGTACCCTTTACGTGGAGGTATATGAATTCGTAACCTCTTTCATATGCTTTAACCACTTCCTCAGCTTTAGACATAACATCGGTCCCAACCCCTCCAGTAGCTCTGGGAGGTGTTACAATGTCAAATCCCACTAACTTACACACACCTTTAATCATAGCTGTAGCACTTACAGCTAAGCACTTACTCAGTATTAGGTCCTCCCTCTCCTGAAGTTTAGGAATATATGTCATCATACCAGCACCTCTCAGTAAGACTATATTTGCCGGCGGTAGGCCCCTCTCAACTCTCGCCTTATTTAGGGGATGGTCCTTAAGTAATTTATAAGTAAGTAATGTAAGCTTATTTAAGATCTCGGACGTCTTAATAGCGCTTTCATCCTTTGTAAGTGGATTGCTTGAAAGTACCTTAACCCCTACTGCATGTGGGTCTGTATCACTCACATCGGCTGAAATCCCCACACCCCGCAGAACCACAGCTACCCTATGCTCAGTAGCTGAGTAGAACTTTACCTCAACACCATCTATAAAACCTATATTCTCGTTTAAGTACTTAACGAGTTCCTGATTTTCAGGTAATGCCCTACCAGCTCTTCTATCCACTACGACTAACTCATCGTTTACGGTTGCAAAATTACCCCTCAACGCAACATCTCCAGGCCCTATATCAGCCCCAACACCTAATGCCTCAAAAGGGCCTCTGCCAGAGTAATACCTTCTCGGATCATACCCGAAGAGCGCTAAATGTGAAGTATCACTACCAGGTCTCACACCAGGGGCTATGGGGTCCCAGATACCTAGGACTGACCTCCCAGCCAACTTACTAATGTTGGGTTTTACAGCTACTTCTAAAGGTGTCTTACCACCTAACTCCCTTACAGGCCTATCAGCCATGCCGTCCCCAACAATTAATATAATCCTATACATCTAGAACACCCTAAATAACTAGCCTCTTTAAGTCCTCATAAAGTCTGGCATACCTATCAGTAATGTCCTTACTCAACGACGGTTTAACGATCTTTAAAGCCTTCATGAAGTACTCCATGCTCACAGGCCTTGCCTCAAGCTTCTCCCTCAATGCAATCATAACCGCCTCCCTTACAAGTGCTTCTAGATCAGCCCCTGAATACCCTTCAGTCAACTCAGCTAACTTCTCAAGACTGACATCCTCCGCTAATGGTACATTCCTCGTATGAACTTTAAGGATTTCCAGCCTAGCCTTCTTATCAGGCGGTGGTACGTATATTATCCTATCGAAGCGTCCAGGTCTCAGTAATGCTGGGTCTATTATATCAGCCCTATTAGTAGCACCTATAACTACCACACCTTTCAACATTGTAATACCGTCCATCTCAGCTAATAACTGATTTACGATTCTATCAGTTACTCCAGCATCGTATCTATGGCCACGTGCTGGGGTAATAGCGTCTATTTCATCGAAGAATATGACTGCAGGCGCTACCTGCCTAGCCCTTCTAAACACCTCCCTCACAGCCCTTTCAGACTCACCAACCCACTTGCTGAGTATTTCAGGGCCTTTAATAGCTATGAAGTTAGCCCCTGATTCAGTAGCTACTGCCTTAGCGAGTAGCGTCTTACCACAGCCAGGAGGGCCGTAGAGTAATATACCCCTAGGAGGTTTAATACCCATTTTCTCAAACATTGTTGGATACTTTAAGGGCCATTCGACAGCTTCCCTCAACTGCTGCTTGACGTCTTCCAAACCCCCTATATCAGACCACCTAACCTCAGGTACTTCGACGAATACCTCCCTCATGAGGGTTGGATGTACGAGCTTCAGAGCTTCTAGGAAGTCACTTCTAGTAACCTTCAAACTCGCCAGCTTTTCAGGTGGGATCGGCTTATTTAAGTCGATATTCTCATTCCTTAGGAATTTTCTAAGGGCTGACATAGCTGCCTCCTTTACTAAGGCGGCTAGGTCAGCACCGGTATAACCATGGGTTATTTCAGCAAACTCATCTATATTGACGTCTTCTGAAAGCGGTACGTTCCTCGTATGCACTAAAAGTATCTCCTTACGAGCCCTCTTATCCGGCGGCGGAATCTCAATCTCCCTATCAAATCGACCAGGCCTCCTAAGGGCTGGGTCAATGGCGTCGATCCTATTGGTAGCGCCTATGACTATGATCCTACCTCTCTCTTTAAGTCCGTCCATCAAAGCTAGCAACTGAGCTACAACTCTTTTCTCAACCTCACCGACTACTTCCTCCCTCTTAGGAGCTATAGCATCTATCTCATCAATAAAGATTATTGAAGGTGCGTTATTTTCAGCCTCCTGGAAAATCTCCCTCAACCTAGCCTCACTCTCCCCGTAGAACTTACTCATAATTTCAGGTCCGTTAATAACTATGAAGTAAGCACCTATCTCATTCGCTAAAGCCTTAGCGAGTAACGTCTTACCAACGCCTGGCGGACCGTAAAGTAAAACACCTTTAGGAGGTTCAATACCTAAATGCTTGAAGAGTTCTGGATGCCTCATAGGTATCTCAACGATCTCCCTAATCCTCTCCTTCACTTCTTCAAGATCTCCGATATCCTCCCATGTAACCCTTGGAATACCCCTGGCAAGTGCTTCCTCCCTAATTGGTTCCTCCTTAATAACTACCTCAGTACCCTCATCAACGTATACAGACTGAGATGGTTGAGTAGCAACTACGATGAACTTCATAGGCTCTCCGAAAGGTATCTGTATGAATATTGCCTCACCCCTAACAACTGCTTTATAGAGGAGTAGGTTCTTTACGTAATGTACAAAGTCACCGCCGAATCTAAGTGGGTGTGTAGGAGCTAATACCACCTTACTACCCCTCTCGACCTTCGCCTTCTTAACCTTTACATACTCACCTACCGCAACTCCTAAGGACTCACGTACGTAGCCGTCAATCCTAATTATGTCCTTACCCTCGTCCTCATCATACGCCTGCCAGACCTGAAGTACTGTAGATCCTTTAGGACCTATAACCTCGATGAAATCACCTACCTCAACTTCAAGTAACTTCATATGCTTCCTACTTATCCTCCCAATCTTCCTAGCAATATCCCTCTGCTTCGCTGTATCAACACGTAACTCTATAACCTTCTCCTTACTCAACAACCTACACCAAAATACTACCGAGTAGAAGCCTAAATATTTAATTAGGGCTGTTTTCTTCTTGATATTTTAGGAAATGTTTTATAAGCTTTGTTTCCATCTTTTTGTGATGAGCCTGGGTGGCGATGGGAGCGTTGTTCCAAGCCGCCTGAACTCTATATTAGATGGGGCCCCGGTCGTTGGGCTCGACCGCCACCCATGACTCCACGCAGATCTGGGTATCCGCGTGGACAAGGTAGAAGTTCCTAGATGCAACCATGAACAAAAATAAAAATGATTGGAATGAACATCTAGGGACAAACGGGAATCAAATCTTCTCCAGTACGTCTATACCCATCACGTAGAGGCCGTTCTTAATCACAATACCTGTAGTGTAGGTTAGGAAGAGCTTGAAATTCCTCACCCCTTCATCAGGTTCATGAATTATTGGCTCAGCATCATACCACGAATTAAAAATGTCTGCCAGCCTATTCAAGTAAGTAGTAAGTAATTCAGGGTCTAAGTCCTTAGAAACCTTAGTTAATATGTAGGGGAACTTACTTAGATGGTATGCTAACTCCCTCCTCAGAGGCTTACTAGCCGATGTGAAGTCTATTCGACCCCACTCCAACTCCCTACCATACTTCCTTAAGACGTTAAAAGCCCTAGCATAGGTGTATTGGAGATATGGTGCCGAATTCCTATTCAGGTTTAGAGCTATCTCAGAGTCAAAGTTTATTACCTTACTAGGAGATGCTGCCAGCATCATATACTTAAATGCGCCGACAGCCATAACCTTCTTAACATGGTCATCTACAACTGTACCTCTGGACCTCATTATGTTCTCAACCCTAGCCTCCAATCCATTAAGTACTTGATCAACACTTACGTACCTCCCCCTCCTACCACTCATCTTAATGCCGGGCAACGTGACTAACTCATAAGAATAGTGAAGTAATTTACTCGCTTCATCTCTAAATCCTAATGCGTAGAGAGCTAACCTCAGCTGAGCCTGAGCAAGCGTTTGCTCATTGCCAACCACGTTTATGACGAGATCTGCGTTGAAGTCCCTGAACTTCATGATGGAGTACGCTATGTCCTTAGTAACGTATAGTGTTGTTCCATCACTCCTCATAAGGATTAGTGGTGGGATTTCAATACTTTTAGGAAGTCTGAGCAGTGACCTAATGGATTCATCTTCCTGCAACGATTTAAACTCTAATGCTGGCACACCCTTATGAAGTGTGAAGTACTCACACCTTCTAGCACGTTCGATGACCTCCTTAACAAGGCCTGAGAAGACTAACTCGCTCTCCCAATCCCACTTATCGAAGGTTATACCTAACCTATTTAAGGTTAAGTTTATACCTGTGAGGACCATATTAACAACATATCTAAAAACTTCCTTAACGTCTGGATCGCCTCTCTCATACCTAGCCATCAACTCTTCAACACTCTTACCGGGATCTGCGTCCTCAGCGATACTGTCTAATAACCTATCAACAACTGCTTCATCCCTACTCCTAAGCTCACTGAGAATAGCCATCAACTCATCTAACTCGGATTGCTTAGCCATAATTACATCTCTATCCATGCCAGCATTTAAAATCTCCTTCTTCAACTCAATTATATCTATCACAGTATTCGTAACTGCGTAAATAAATCCCAACCACTCATCAGGTTTTACGTTATCAGGTATTTTAGGCCTACCTAATTTGATGTAGCCGTAAACAAGTACAGCTACCTGACGCCCTAAGTCATTTATGTAGTACCTCCTCTGCACCCTATGTCCTCTAACTTCAAAAACCCTTGAGAGGAAGTCACCTAAAACTGCGTTCCTGCCAGACCCTATGTGTAGTGGATGTACTGGGTTAGCACTTACGAACTCAACAATCACATTTAACTTCTTCTCATTCTCAACATATCCGTACCTCCCACCCTTATTCCTGACGACCTCAGCCAACAACCTAGCATAGTTAACCTCATCTAAGAACGCATTTAAGTAGCCGTTAACTACTTGGAACCTGGAAAAAAGCTCATTAAGTTGTAACTCGTTGAGGGCTATTTCCAATTCATTAAGACTAAATCCACACATTCTTGACAGCCTATAGAGGGGTAGTGATAAGTCTCCGTAATCCCTCCTAGCAGGCTCTTCCACAATCGCTAACACGTCATCTAACCCAATATTCGCACATCTCCTACGTACTACGGTGTAGACCGATGTTGCGAGTGAATTAACAGCATACGTGTATAAGTCGTCTAACACATCCATAACCAGCCCTCAAACATAGAAGGTAAGTAACTAATGTGAGAATTCCTTCTCAGTAAACCCCGGAAGAGAGGTCCCTAAAATCTATCGGTGGTTGCTTACCCTCACTCACCATTCTATCATAACTTTGTTCGAGGAATCCGATGAACACCGGACACCCATCGAATTTACCCTCCCTCTCACACTTACCTTTCTTCTCACTTAACTGCCTCAGGAAACAGTTACCCAACCTCTTATCATAGTAAGGACATATCTTATGATAAGATTTCGCGCTCCTCATAATTCTCTCCAACCAACGTTTCTTAGGGTCTTTCCTCTCGACGACCGTAGTTGATAATGCTTTCTTCAACTCATCTTCAGTTACTGTGGACATCACCATCACCTATAGTTCTCTACGCGTCATTACTTATAAGTTTATTTTTGATAGGGAAGTAGCTACTATTCTAAACGTCTTAGATGCCCGCTACTATGAACCTTCCATCAGGTTGCATGTAAACAACACCTTCATTAACCAGACGTATTAAAGCCCTCCTTATCTTATCCTCGCTAGCCAGACCTGATAGAATTGTATGCAACTCCTTAACACTCATAGGCTTATCCTTAAGCAAGTCTAATAGTATCTTAACTAACTCATCTTCATTAGGTGCTGTAACCACTAACACATCCGCATCTTCATAAACAACTCTAAGCTTTAATTTCCTCGAACTTTCCTCAAATTCTTCCTCTTCTAAAACCATTATTCTAGACCTCATATTCACAAACTCTACAAACGCTTATAAGCTTATTAACATTAAAGTTATTCTAGGGTACTTAACTGCCTTGCCCTTGGTATAAAAACGGCTTATGTACGTCAACAATGCTTGATAAGCCGACTTCAGATGTCACTCTTACGAGTCGGTGTTTAAGTCCATCGGAATACGCTTCATGTAAGTTCTTCAGAGAGGCTCAACCAATTAAGAGCGTCATACACGAACAAGTTGGGAGGGAGTATGGAAAGCCGATACTCATGATCCACGGACTAAGCAGACCTGAGAAATCAGAATGCAAGTTCTTCAAACTCATCAGCCATGAAAGCGGTAATTACCTAGCCGCCTGCGACGTATTGAAAAGGTATTTAAACATTTATGAAGTCCGCCTATGTAGTCAGTTATGGGCGGACTGTCCTTACAGAAAGCAGGCTGAACGCTAAGAATACATAAGCTTTTAAACACTGCTAAATATCTAACCAGTGACGACAGGTGAATGAGGATGAGTAAACCAAGTTATGTAAGGTTTGAAGTACCTCCAGAAGTAGCGGAGAAGGCGTATGAAGCTTTAAAGAAGGTTAGGGAGACCGGTGGTAAGATAAAGAAGGGGACGAATGAGACCACTAAGGCTGTGGAGAGAGGTATAGCTAAGTTAGTCTTAATTGCAGAGGATGTAGACCCACCTGAGGTTGTTATGCACCTACCACTACTGTGTGAGGAGAAGAAAGTCCCATATCTATACGTGCCAAGTAAGAAGAGGTTGGGTGAGAGTGTAGGTATCGAAGTTAGTGCAGCTAGTGTTGCAGTAGTCGAACCAGGCGGTGCTAAAGACTTAATAGATGAGCTATCTAAGACATTCCAAGAATTAAAATCCAGAGCTACTAAAAAGTAAGCCCGAATAGCTGATGAGGTTGGAAATACGTAAAGAAATACGTTAAAAAATAAATTATTTACTTTATAAAAACTAGTTTTTCTTCATAGACTACTCAACAAGTTCATCAGGTGTAAATATAACCCCTATCTCAAACTCAGCTCTTGCAGCACTATCAGCTGCGTGGACTATATTCTCACTAATTGATAAAGAGAAATCACCTCTAATAGTTCCCGGCTGAGCCCTACGCCCATCTGTCTGCCCAACCATCAACCTAACAACGTTAACTGCCTCATCTCCTTCAAGCACCATAGCTACGATAGGGCCTGACGTTATATAGTCTATCAAGTCATTGAAAAACGGCTTACCAATATGGATGTCGTAGAGCTTCATGGCACGCTCTCTACTCAACTTAACCATCTTAAGTGCTTTAATCTTAAATCCCTTCCTCTCAAACCTTGAGATGACCTCACCAATCAACCCCCTACGAACGCCGTCAGGTTTTACTATCACTATAGTTCTCTCAATCAATTTAACCACCCATGCTACATTGTTAACGAAGCAGTTAATTTAAACTTAACTTAATCAACCCTAATAGCCTATTACTGTATTTCCCTTACATTGATATTTAACTCCTCTAAAGGGCGAGGCTTTCGGAATTGTAACTACCTATGGAAGCATAACCTTAATAACTTTTATATACCCTACATTACGTATCTAGTAGGTGTTAACATGCCTAAGGCTGTTAAGTGTTCGTTCTGCGGTGGTGAAGTAGAGGTTGGAAGCGGGTTAATGTACGTAAGAAATGATGGTAGTATAATGTGGTTCTGCTCAAGTAAGTGTTTAAAGAATTACAAACTTGGCAGGGAGCCTAGGAAGCTACCGTGGACCTCAAAATACGTAGCAACTAAGTAATTCGCAAACCAAACATGATGCTAGTAGGATCTAAGCTTGATTGTAAATTCTACCCAACTCAGAAGAACTTATAAGACTTTATGTAACTATCTGAGAGAGGAGTACGCGCTATGAGTGAGGAGGGGAAGATAGTAATTAATCAGCCTGAGGTTAACGTAGTTGAAGAATTTGGCTTTCCAGCTGAGGTTATCCAAATCATTGGACGTACAGGTGTTACTGGTGAGATAACTCAAGTCCGCGTTAGGGTTTTAGAGGGTAGGGATAAGGGCAGGATAATTACGAGGAATGTGAAGGGACCAGTTAGGGTCGGCGATATCGTCATTCTAAGAGAGACTGAGAGAGAGGCTAGAAAGTTAATAGCTCGTAGGTAGGTATGATTTAGATAATTTGCTGAAAACCTCACTTTATTGTGAGATTCTTCAATAACTGTATTATCGATAGTCCAAATGCTGGATTAGCCTTCTGCTTAATCCTTATTATCTCCTTAATAAGCTCTACAATCTCTTCGGTTAAGGTTTCAGGGTATTTAGTGATTATGGTCTTTATATCATCCTCACTTGGGTTGGTGTAGAGTATGTCATTTTCCTCGAAGTGTCTTCCAACCATTACATTTCCCTTAATAGAGATAGCAACCATAGAACCCTTCATAACTTCATATAAGTTCTTACCCCTGTCCTGAATCTGCATTACGACCCCTAACTCCCTTCCATCATACCTCATAATAGGGAATCCTGGTCTTATAATACCTCCCAAGACCTCCACACCAACTATTGCAGGATCGCTCCTCCTAAAAATACATCCGGGTAGGACTTTCAACTTACCTGGAAATACAACCTTAAGTAGTTCACGCCTCCTCTCCTCCTCTCTTAAATCGCTAACCCACTTATCGTAAGACTCTATCAACTTGTATATGAGGTTATCACTCAGAATTTTAACCCCCTCCTTAAGTGCTAGTTCTTCCGCATCCGGCAATGCCTTAACATTGAAGAGTAAGATCACTCCTAAGTATTTATTCTTCTTAGCAACTACTGAAGCCTCTACTACCTCCCTCTTAGTTAGAGGGCCTACATCAGCAATCCTTACAGGCACCCCCCTCCTCCCCAACGAACTTACTATGGCTTCAAGAGTGCCTAAGGCATCAGCCTTAACTATGACACCGTCTATTTCCTTTCTAACCCTAACCTGAGCTACCTCCTCCGAAACCTTCCTCACGTAATCTTCTACTAGACCGCCTTCCGGAATAACATATAGTGGGGCACCCGCTATAGCTTCATCGAGGTTTGGGGCACTAATCCTAACGCCGCTGGCAGCTACGACCTCATCCACGGAGATGAAAGCACTTTCAGGAGCTCTCATCTCATCTAATGGTTTAGGCATTAACAACGCCCTAACCTTAGTAACTATGGGCCTATTCAAACCGCCAACTACTATTTCATCTCCCTTCTTCAACACACCATTATACACTATAACGTCTATGCATGTCCCCAACCCAGTTACCTCCTTAACCTCTAGTACGACCCCGCTTGCCGGACCTTCAGTAAACATTAACTGATGTGTTAAGTATCTTTGAGCTAGGCCAGCAAGCACTGCCAATAGCTCTGCTATTCCCTCACCAGTCCTAGCTGATACTGGTACTATAGCTAACGTCCTAGTAAAGTCTTTAATCCTATCAAACCTCTCCGCACTAAATCCTAAATTACTTAATTCGCCGATAATCGTGTAGATCTTCCTATCTAACTCTTCTACAACCTGTTGCTGTTGCTTCCTAATTGATATCAGGAAGGGCTCTCCAGGATAGGGCTTCCAACCATGTATCTTATCTATCTTATTCGCTGCGACTAGGAATGGGACCTTCCTACTCCTTAATATCTCAACACATTCTATGGTCTGCTTCTTAACTCCTTCATTTACATCGATAACTAATATTGAGAAATCAGCAATACTACCTCCTCTACTCCTCAAATTGCTGAACGCCTCATGTCCCGGAGTATCTATGAAGAGGAGTCCAGGTATTTTAAGCTGTATGTTGAAAACAGCCCTTAACGGCTTCGTTAACTCGTTAATAACTGATGAAGGAACTAAACTAGCACCTATGTGTTGAGTCATCTCACCGGGTTCCTTCTTTATTACAGCAGTACCTCTAATCTTATCCAACAATGAGGTCTTACCGTGGTCCACGTGCCCTAAGACCACTACTATAGGCTGTCTTAATCTCTTTTCAGCGATTGCTAACTCCCCATAACTAAGAGGTCTTATACCTTAAAATCGCTATCACACCATTGAAGGTCTTCTTAATCCATACGTACTCAGGTATGGACTCAGGTATTACATGTACTTCAGCTCCCGACTTCTTAGCCAGGTTTAGAAAAGCCTCAATGTTAGGGAGGTCATCGACCAGTATTATAGTCTTAACCATACCTAAATTCAAAGCGTTTATCACTTCGTTAACACCGTATAGAGCTAGTCCATCATCCTTAGCTAGGTGGAATTTAAACTCCTCAATAGCATTTACAGCCTCAACATATTTATGACCTTTAATTATCTCTGAGGCCCTCATAACAAGCTCCTTAAGACCTGGCTCACCTTGAGAACTTACATCTATTAAGGAGTTTATTACCTTCTCCTTTAATCTGTAGTCAATGTAATCCCCCTTCACGAAGTCGTTCTTAGCATATCCAGGACCCCCTACTAGTATACCCCTAAGCTTGCCGTACTCTAAGTATGGCAGGAAGTTCTTATTGACTACTTCGCCAACCTTCTTGTAGAACTCTTCGACTAACTCCTCAATGATCCTATCATAACGCCTCTGAGATTGCCCACCCTTCCCATGCTTCCCTGGTACGTATCCCTCAACCTCTTCTAAAACCAGTAGGGAGGTACCCTTCAACACGCCAATAGTTGCTTCATCACGTTCTATAATGACTAACCCGTAAACATCTGACTCCTCAATCATTCCTTCAAGGAATTCCGTATGGAAGTACTTGTCAGTCCTATAGAAGTATACTGTAACAGGCTCAGGCGGTGAGAACATTAAGCAGATGAATTCCTCGCTCTCGTCATCCTCCCCAGAAAACAGTACTAAGCCATTCGGGGGTATCTTAGATATGCTACTTAACCTATCTATAGCTGCTGTTAACGCTCTTTGAACTTTATCCTTAGTTCTCTTAAGCTTTATATTATCGGTTATAGCTAATTCCTGCCTTAACATGTTGATTACATCGCTTACCGGCCTACCTGGAGGTACGTATAGCGATAAGAGGGTAGTTGCGTGAGACTTAAACTCCTTTAACTCCTTAATTATTTGTCTTAGCTGATTTCTATCGATGCTGTACTCGCTAAATATGACTCACCAACTACTCTAAGTTAGCAACCCCCTTTAAAATTCTATCTAATCATTAAGGGTCATCACTCTTTTAAGTAGTTAAAGAACTAATTACGAAATTGGTCTTAAGAATGTCTAGGAGGGTGGTACTCTTCGTAGGATATAATAGTAGGAGTTATGAACTCATTAGAAGGTTAAAACTTAATAACGTAAATATGGGTAATGTAGATTTAATCCATATTCCTGACACCGATGAGATGGCATTACCATCAATAATAATTGAAGAAGTTATTGACGGCATGTTAATACGTGAGGAACTACAGCCACTGAGCAATCACTACTTAGAATTACTCGACGAATACGTGC
Organism: Sulfolobales archaeon; assembly: GCA_038844925.1. GTDB lineage: Archaea > Thermoproteota > Thermoprotei_A > Sulfolobales > NBVN01 > DTCV01. Next base: position 25,363 of record JAWBQY010000001.1, read on the forward strand.
ATAGTACCGACTACAGAACCTACATTAAATCCAAGCAGTTATCAATAATTTAAACATTAACCTCCTTCTAGTATTTAAGCACTAGACTTTTAGATGTTGTCTAATCATGTATATATGTAGCTTCGATTACCTTCCCTCTTAATCCTTTAATTTTGATGAATCCATACCTTAACAACTGTACTATATCCCCGGTCTTTAAGGTCTTCATGTACGTCTCTCCATATCCTTTAATCCTCAGTAGGTTAAGGCCTTCAGGCTTGAAAATTACCACCTTGACGAATTCATCGTAAGGCACCCACTGAATTATTGGTGCTTTAAGCTTCTTAGCATCATTTAAGTCAGTACTTACGAATTCAGCTAACACTCCATCAGGGCCCTCACCTAAGTATTTAATATTCATAAATTCCATTAACCTCGCATAGCCAACTTTCCTCAACCTATCGAGGTCATTACCATCTAAGAGGACCTTTGCCAACCCGTTAACTATACTGACCTTTATCTCCCTAATACCTAATTCCTTATTAGTTGGGTGTAACGGTATTGAAACCTTGCTTAAGTCCTGCGGGACTGATTTAACTACCACTTTAACAGGTGGATGGCTTACAAACATTAACCTCCTTGCTGTGGGGTCTACTAATTTTCTGTTGATAGCTGCTATGTTATCCCAACTGATTACAGCGTCTGAAACTTTAACACCTACTTCTAAGATGACCTTCCTAATAGTTTCTGGAAGTATTCCCCTATTCCTTAGTGAGGCTATCGTCCCAAACCTTATATCATCTATAGATTTAAACTTGTTAGGGTATTTCATAAGTAATTCCTTGATCTTAGACTTACTTAGTATGAATCCCTCCAGCCTTAACCTACCTAAGTTAATTACCTCTGGATACTCCCACCTAAGGTGGTTGTAGAGGTATTTCTGCTTAAGCGTGTTCACCGTGTGTTCCTTCCCCCTCAATATGTGGGTTATAGACATTAAGTGATCGTCAACTCCGGCAGCATAGTTATACGTCGGCCACACCCAATACTTCGAACCAACGATGGGGTGTGGATTCCTATCAGTATTAATTATTCTGAAAGCAACCCAATCCCTTACAGATGGGTCCGGGTTTGATAAGTCTGTCTTAACCCTCAGTACAGCCTCCCCCTCACCGAAGTAGTTAGAAATCATCTTATCCCAAAGTTCTAGGTTGGTTTCTAAAGGTGCTTCCCTATGCGGACATGGCATCATGTTAATTTTATATTTTAGGAATTCCTTCCTATCACATAAGTCTACGTAGGCTCCTCCAGCAGCTATTAACTCCCTAGCTATTGAGTAGTAGATCTCCATCCTCAATGACTGGACGTACTCCTCATCCCACCTAACTCCTAACCATTTTAAGTCCTCCTTAATAGCTGAATAGGCCTCGGGAAGTGGTTGCTTTGTCTTAGGGTCGGTGTCCTCAAATCTGAGTATGAATTTACCTTTATACTCTCTAGCATATTCATAGCTAAGTATTGCCGGTCTAGCATTACCTAAATGTATTAAGAAGTCTGGATTAGGTGCGAAGCGTGTCCTAACCTCTCTATACCTTTCAACATTGGGTAGTGGGGGTAGGGTCTTCGGCTTAACTACCTCCCTCTCAACGAATATATCTGGATACCTCTCCTTAGCCAGCCTGATCTGCTCTTCTAGACTCATACTGTTAACTTCAGAGACTACCTCCGAAACTAAGCACTCTAACTCCCTAGCAAGTTTTCTTAACTCTGGCATCGCACCAAGTACCTTACCTAATACAGGCTTAACTGATGCCTTACCACCATGCTCTACAGCGTTCTTTAAAGCAAGTTTAAACGTTAAGTCTCTAACATAACTATCGAATTTTTCTGACATACTCACCACCGACTACGTAGATCCTATATCCTTGAGGTCTGCCACTAAATTCTTCAATAAGTATTATATAGCCTTCGCAACGTGAGTAGAAATTCCTCACCTCACCCTTACCAGTAATTACGTATGCTATAAGGTCATCTCCACCTACTTGGGAAGTCTCATCAACGTTTAGGACAACCTCCCTTCCAGAAACCTCCGTAACGCATATCTTAGCATTATCAAACACATGTATACACGTACCCAACCTATTATTACATACTACTACTTCATTACTTAACACATCACCGATGATTAGGTCCTTAAGGGATGGACATTCAACCTCCTTAAAATCCTTACTAAACTCCTCTGGAAGTACTTTACTTACCTGATTAGGAATACCTCGTACATAGCATGTGACTCCCTCATAATAACTTGAAATGCTATCTAAGTACTTATTAATCCTAGATGTTAAACTCACTAATACGACCTCTTAGTTAGGAATACTGCAAAATCCCGTAGTAATTTCTTAGCCTTTAAGTCCTTAGCACTTATTTCATCAAGTGCTGTGAGACCCTTCCTTAAGTAATCCTCAGCAACCCTATTACTAAATTCTAATGCTCCAGAATCAACTATTATCTTAGCTACCCGCCTGAGGTCCTCATCACTCGCTCGGGCATTACCGAGGTTCTTAAGTATTAACTCCCTCTCGCTATTGCCTACATTATTCAAAGCATATATAACGAGTAATGTTTTCTTACCCTCCCTAAGATCGCTGAAGACAGGCTTACCCAACACCTTCTCATCGCCCACTAACCCTAACTCATCATCTCTTATTTGAAATGCCATACCGACACTTCTAGCGAATTCGCATATCCTTACTAAATCGCTATCGTCAGCACCGGCTAAGACACCGCCAATATATGCCGACGCCTTAAATAAGGCTGCAGTCTTCTTAAATATCATTGTGAAGTACTCCTCCATCTTAACGTCGTCCCTCTCCTCAAACTCCATATCAAGCGACTGACCCTCAGCAACCGTTACTGCAGCCCATGTAAGCTCTCTCAACGCCTTAACGATCAAGCTATCCGGTACCTTACCAACAAGCATTAACATAGCTTCGTAAGACTTAGAGAAAAGTAGGTCACCAGCTAATATTGCCATAGCCTCCCCATACACCTTATGTACTGTAGGTACTCCCCTCCTAAAATCGTCTCTATCCATTATGTCGTCATGGATTAAAGTGAAGTTATGTAGCAACTCAATAGACGCTGCTGGGTAGAGCGCTATATCCTCGTCCAATCCGAAGAGCCTGGCTGATAGGACTGTGAGTAACGGTCTTAACCGCTTACCACCTGCCTTAAGGAGATGTAGTGATGCTTCATATAGACGTTTCTCATCCCCTCTAACAACCTCGCTTATTATTAAGTTAACCTTCCCAGCTATTTCAGCCGCATAGCTTAGCAGCTCATCAACCATTAAACCACCACATTAGAAATCATTAAGGCACTTTTAAATCACGTTGAGTGATCCAACTCTTAAGTGGGTCGTAAATAACTACGGGCTTCCCCCTCAACTCAGCTACGTTTTTAGAGCCTGAGAGAAGCATTAACGCCTTAATAGAATTAGACAGACCCTTCAAATACTCTATGAGCTTTCCAGAGTAGTATGCCTTAAGGATGGGTAATGCCATGCCTACTAAGTCAGCACCTAATCTAAGCGCCTTAATAACATCTAACGCCGTCCTAATACCCCCACTTGCTATGAGCGTGGATGTGGGAGCGCCATTCCTCACCTCAATAATAGATGCTGCCGTAGGAATGCCCCAACCTAAGAGTTCCGATGCGACCCTCTCCTTAATCCTATCGTTCTTCAACCTAGCTCTAAACATCTCAATTTTAGCCCAGTTAGTCCCGCCAGCACCTGCTACATCGAAGTATCTAACGCCAATGCCACTAAGTACTTCGGCAACCTCCTTAGATATGCCGAAACCGACCTCCTTAATCACTATCGGTACTGGGAGGTCCTTCATCACTGCCTCAAGCTTCTTTACAAAGCCCTTAAAGGAGTGTGAACCTTCAGGCTGTGTAAGCTCTTGAGCAACGTTTAGATGGACGGCTAAAGCGTCAGCATCGATCATATCGACTAACTTAAACATCAATGATGTATCGTAACGGATAAATTCTGAAATACCTATATTAGCAAGTATTAAGGAATTAGGTGCGTACTCCCTAACCACGGAGTACGTATACCTTAATGACTCGTTTTCTACTGCAGCTCTCTGACTCCCTACACCTAAACCAATACCTAAGGACTCAGCAACCTTCGCCAACTCAGCGTTGATGACCTCGGTCCCAGGCGCACCTCCGGTCATGCCCGTAATTATTAAGGGTAAGGTCAACCTCCTACCGAGAATTGTTAATGAGAGGTCTAACTCGTTGAGGTCTAACTCAGGTATGGCATTATGGATGAGGTGAACGCATTCGAACCACGTCCTCAGAGGTCCTTCAACGTCCTCCCTCAATGATATCTCAATGTGTTCTAACTTACGGTTGGAGCTATCATAACTCAATACTCCACCACCGTACCTACGGTAGAACTACCTACTAATGACTTATATAGATTCCCACTAACTAATCCGTTAATTATCCTTACCTTAACGCCCTTCACGCCATACTTTAAACCATCCATAAGTTTTAACATCATAGAACCGGTAACGTCGTAATCACTAGTGGAGAAATTCAAATTAGTTAAATCATCAGCACGTATGAATTCTATAAGCTTAGCATCAAGGTATTTTTTAGGGTCCTTATCGAATAGCCCATCAACATCTGTTGCAAATATTAACTCCTTAGCCCCTAAGTCCTTAGCCACCAACCAAGCAATGGTATCCCCTGAAAGAACTTCAAACACTTGGTCTCCTAATATCACATCGCCGTATAATACCGGCATAAAGCCCCTCATCAGATACTCCACTATCAGACCGGGTTCGTAGATAAGTTGCCCACCCTCCCTCCTAAAAATAACGTGCGGTGGTATTGAGACAGGCTTTAACCCAGCGTTAATGAACTCCTTAACCAAGTACGTATTTAACATAGTCATCACGTAGGAAGTCTTGGAAAAACAGCTAACATCTATCTCACCCTTAGTATTTAAACACTCACGTACGGTATAGTGCCCGAAACTACCGCCACCATGTATGAGGACTAACCGCACATTCGGATAGCTCTTCAGAAATTCTGCTAGCTCAGATGCTAAGAACTTAATTACATCATATCTAATACTCATAGGTCTGTCTTTAAACGTTATAATACTACCGCCTAGCTTAACGACCTTGTAAACGTAGTTCGACCTCAAGTAGTAACACCCTATCTACGTCCTGAACGTATAGGTAATTACCGCTAACTGTGAGTTTACGGTATTCGGAGAATTCTTCGAAGTCATTCGTACCCTCCCACAGACTGTTGAGTAATTTTGCATAGTCATATAACTTACTCATATTCCACTCAGATAATGCTTCATATAAGCCTATAATAATTAGGCCTACTAGATGTGTAAGTATGTTATTAATCTTAGTATCATCTAAGACGTTATTCCTATGCGTTGGGCGGACCGCACCTAAAACCCGCTTAACACGTGCTTTAACACCTCCTAATCTAACCACCCCATCACCATACCTCCACACATATGCATCTTTGACCTGATCGTAGAGTCTAAGAGCTGCAACGTAGTCACCAATACCGAACCTGCTGTCAATTATATTAAGTAACTCGTATACGTCCTCGGTAAGCCTCCCAGCAAGCATCTTAGCTATAGCGTTGGTTACTACTGCATACGTAAAACCTCTGTGAAGTGGAGTGCTATCAATACTTACTCTAAACCCGTAGTTAACTCCTAACTCATCGCATAAGAATTTATAGAAATTCGATAGGTGTTTTTCTAATACCTCATCAACTTCGAAGAGCTCTAACCCAGGCCTACGCATTAGTTCGATATTAACCTTAACACTAGAATTCTCTACTGGAATTATTATTAACGGGTTGTACTTTCCTGGCAGGGGCATGTAAAGCAGCGGTAAGTACTCAACAGTGTCTACGTTAATAACCTCACCAATATCAAACAAGGAAAAACCCTTCAATAAGTCAAAATATCCTAACGGCTGCGTAGCCAACTACAGCGTCTAAATCTCCGGTAATGTCCCCAGACGTAGCATACTTAAGGATCTCACCCTTACTACCTCCTAGTAGATTCGCATAGTAGAGTAAGGTCATCACAGGCCCAACACCACACATACTGACCCCCCTCTCATTAACTACTTCAAATACCTCTTCAGGCTTCAACCTAACTATACGTTCTAATACCTCTCTATCCTTCTCGTAAGCCACTGATTGAGGTTCATAGTGACTCATATCACTTGAGGCTAAAACTACTACGTCCCTACCTAACTTGCGGGAAGCATTAACTAAAGACCTAGCTAAGTCCTTAGCTATTTCAGGAACCTGATACGCTATCACGATCGGTACTATCTTAAAGTTCTTAAAGAGGTACTGGAGGAATGGTAGTTGTACCTCGATGGAGTGTTCGTACTTGTGGGCGTCGTAGTTTACGTCAACGTAATTAGAATGCTTTAAAATCTCAGACGCCAGGTCAGAGTCTACTTCTACATCACCTAGTGGTGTACTCCAGATACCTCTATCATAGATAGATACGGCAGTACCTATACCTGTATGATTAGGTCCTAACACAATGAATGTGTCGGGTAAACCCTCAGCAGCAATTCTGTAGTATGCATGAGCTGCTATCGGGCCGCTGTACATATACCCAGCGTGGGGAACTACATAACCTATACTTTCCTTACTCCTCGAACCTACTACAGGTAACTTCCCAGGACCTAACTCATGTGTAAAGCACCAATTAATCATGCTTGTAAGTTTATTAGGAGATGATTCGTAGAAAGAACCTGCAACTACTGGAATCCTCTTTAAAACCCTCATCAACCCACCTTAGTCTCGAAGTCTTCATAGCTTACCTGTAACTCACCGTTAGGTGGTAGGACGCCCTTCTCTCTTAACAACTGCCTAGTTAACAACCAGTAGATTACGGCTAATGACTTCCTACCCTTATTATTCCCAGGTATGACTAAGTCAATGCCCGATAACTTATTATCAGTACTCGCTATAGCGACTACTGGAATACCGACCTTAGATGCTTCATTTAACGCTTGAGTATCAGCTCTAGGGTCAGTTACTATTACCACATCACTTTCTATGAATGAACTAAGTCTTGGATTAGTGAGAGTTCCAGGTGTGAACCTACCTGTCAACGATTTATTACCTGTTAACTTTGCAAACATTTCAACAGGTTTGAAGCCGTACTGACGTGCCGATATTGCTAATATAGAACCTGTGTTGAACCTTGAGAGGAACTTGGCGGCGATTCTAATACGTTCATCTATTAACCTAACGTTAAGTATGTAGAGACCGTCAGGCCTTAACTTATATACGAATCCCTCCATATGCTTAGTACATATGTGCGTGCCTATGTGAACTCCAGCAGCTAGGTATATGTCAAGAGGTACTAAGAGCTCTATAGTTCCCTTCTCAGTAATTAGTACTTTCTCAAACTCCCTCTTCTCATCGGTTGAGTGGTACATACTCAGACCTTCCTCGAATACATTACTATCTCATTTATTAGGTCTAAATGCGAGAGTAACATCCTCCTACAGCAGTACCTGCTAACTTTCAAATCATCTAATACTTTCTCAGCGCTCTCACCACTACTCACCCTCCTAGCAAACTCCTCCCACTTATCACCGATTAGAGCACCACACGTAAAGCATCTAACCGGTATTATCACCATACCCATCACCTATAGGACTTCTGCCGCCACCTCCTAGCACTATATCTCATCCATTTCTCAGGTTCTGTCTGCCTGGGATCTCCGGCTAACATCGCCCTACTATACTCTTTAAAACGTTGTTTAAGTTCTTCACTTCCTGTGAAGAGTAGTAGAGCCCTAGCTATAGCTGTTCTAGCAGCTTCGGCTTGAGACATATAGCCGCCACCGCTTACCGCTACCTTAATATCGACTTTACTCCAAACACCTTCACCAGCGATTAGCAGTGGTTCCATGATCTTTAAGCGTGCCATCTCAATGGGGTATATCTCTAAAGGAATTCCGTTAACCCATACCCTTCCCTTACCGGGTTTGAGAATAACTCTAGCAACTGCTGTTTTCCTCCTACTTGAGGATATAATGACCTTTAATTGATGATCACTCAACGCTTCCACCCAAGCATCTTAGCTATCTCACCAACAGTTATAAATCCTCTACTAAGCTTTGTGTAAGAAGCGTCAACTAATTTAATTGCTTCATACTTTTTCAACTCCTCAGGATATCCGATATAGACCTTCAGATTCTTAAGTGATGATATCCCCCTCCAATTGTCCTTAGGCAGCATACCCTTAACAGCCTTCTTAACTATTGCTATAGGCGTCCTAGGCCTCTTAGGAGACCACTTGTAGGGATTCCTCAAACTCTTAATCTCCAACCACACTCTATATGAGTCAATAACCATTTGAGGCTTCCCGCTAACGACAGCCTTCTCTGAATTAACTACGAACACCTTATAACCGCTAAGCAATGCTTTCGACACAGTAGTTGCTAGCCTACCTAAGATAGCGCCTTCAGCATCAATTACCAATACCCTACTCTCACTCATTATATAATCACCTTCACACCACTACCCTCAGGATTCTCATTAATTAAATCTCTAATATGTATTAACCTACTCCCAGAGGCCTTAACTTTCTCCAACGCTGTAAATGATATAGATACAGTAGCCAGAGTGATTTTCTTATTAAGGTTGCCGAAACCTAATACCTTACCGGGTACTACTACTACATCTCCTTCGTTAACATATCGATTCAACCTGCTTAGATTGACTACAACCCTCTTCCTACTAGGCCTTGATAGAAGGTCTGCTACGTACCCCCATATAGGGGCGTTATAAGTTTTCGATGCTTTCTTCAAATCCCTAATCAACTTCCTTAACACGATGTTTGTAGGACCTGTTCTCCTCATGTTAACTCCCTCTTACATTACCTCCAAGCTTATTTACCTCTTCGTAAAGGTTGCGAAGCTTATTAATAATTATTTTAAGAGCTTCTAAAAATATTTTTTCAGGAGTTAGAGCACCACTACTCTCGATGTATAACATGTACTTACCTTCATACCAGCTTAGGTCTATTGCTTCATGATCGCATACCTTAACGCACTGCCTACATAGGGTGCACCTACCCTCATCGACCTTAATATTATTGGAGGATATGCTAAAGACCCTCCTAGGACATACTTCAACACATTTTCCACATAGGGTGCACCTACCCTTATCTAAGGTTATCTTAGCTAGGTATGTAACATTAGCAACAGTAGCAGGGCTCCACTTAATGTGCTCCTTACCCCTACCTAACCTAGCCCTAGCCTCAAAAGCTAGTCTCTGACCAGGAGCCAACACAACTATCGGTATTCTAGGATTTACAGGTCTTACGTCTGGGTCGTGGGATACTAAGTCACCTGAGTAAACCGTTACCGTTTCGTCCTTAGCTGATATGTCAAGCGTGAGAATAGCATAACAACCCTCACAACTTTCAACCTCACCACACTCAACACATTCTTCAGGAGCTCTATACTTATTAAGAGCTTCATCAGATGTTAATGGTATCAACCCCAACCTATGCGCTATTATCTCATCATACAGTGCTGAAGTATTATCTATGAATAAGATGTCGGCAATAGCCATCGACGGAACTTCAGCAAGTGCGACCCTCCTAATAGCGTTAACCAACTGCAGTGGCACACCTTCAAATAATAACTTAATGTAGTTATCCCCTCTCTCCACAACACTAACGTTAAAATTCATTAAGTCCACCTAGACCCTACGTCCACGTCTACCGCCAGGTCTTCTCGTAGTATCGTGAGGTATTGGTGTGACGTCCTCTATCCTACCTATTATGAACCCCGCCCTAGCTAAAGCCCTTATAGCTGCCTGAGCTCCAGGACCAGGTATCTTCGGTCCGTGCTCCCCCGGACCTCTGACCTTAATGTGAATTGCTCCAATACCCTTATCCATAGCGTCTTGAGCTGCCTTATAGGCAATCATCATCGCAGTATAAGGTGATGGTTTTTCCCTATCAGCCTTAACAACCATACCGCCAGAAGCCTTAGAAATGGTTTCAGCACCGCTTAAGTCGGTGATGTTAATTATCGTGTTATTAAAAGAGCTGAAGACGTGTGCTATACCCCACTTAATTTCACGGACTGAAAACACGTTGATCACCCACTTCTAACCGTTGTCTGAGGTATCTTAGAGACTAACGTAATTAAGTTTTCCTCACTCCTCGGCACTAAGTAACCTGGAGAAGTCACTCTACGACCACCTATTGCTATGTGGCCATGGACAACTAACTGTCTAGCGTGGTGAATACTTTTAGCAAGCCCTTTCTTAAAAACTATTGTCTGAAGCCTTCTCTCTAGTACGTGTTCAACGTCTAGGCTGAGGACATCCTCAAGTACCGCGGACTCTGTTTCGAGGAGCCCCATGTTGTATAATTTTGAAATCACCTGTTTCTCCTTAACCGCCCTTACCTCAGGAGGTAGTGAAAGTAGTGCTTTAGCCTTCCTCCTCAACTCCCTAAGAATTGTTTGAGCAATCCATATCTCTCTCTTATTCCTCAGTCCATACTTACCAATTAACTCTAACTCCTTAGCCAACCTTTCCTTAATCCAAGGATGCCCAGGTCTTTCCCACTTCTTATGAGGTTTTTTAGGGTCCCCCATACATCATCACTTCTTCTTACTCACCCCTAAGGTAGGGCCTAACCTACCAGTAGTATGTGTTCTCTGACCCCTCACCTTAAGCCCTAACGCATGTCTAATACCCCTCCAAGACTTAATCCTCTTCTCCCTCTCAATATCCTCCCTAGCTACGTACATGAGGTCAGCACCTATAAAATGTAAGTCAGAACCTGTCGTATAGTCCTTCCTCCTATTCAATGCCCATGCAGGTATGCCATAGCTTAACGGATTATTTAAAACAGCCTCTATATTCTTAACATCGCTATCTGATAGATAGCCTATCCTTAGGTCAGGATTTAATCCTAAAGCCCTAATTATAAACGTAGCTAGTTGATACCCCACACCCTTAATCTTAAGCAAACCATACGGTAGTTTAAGATTACCATTCAAGTCAGTACCGGCTACTCTAACTATATGCTTAAACGTAGCTTCAGGCATTAGTGATTACCACCATTACGCCTTATGAGTATACACTAAAAGATATATAAGCTTTAAAATAAGCCATCGTAATCAGTAATTGTTAAATCAATCATATCTCGATAAGCTTCCTGAACTGCTTGAAAACCTTAAAGTAGCTTGCTACTTAACTCAAGTAAAAGTATTTATAACGGCGTTATATTATACTACTAGGTGGCTTAAAATGCCCAAGATATCAATAATAATTGCATCGGAAAAATTAGATAAGGTGTTGCCCCCAATGACTCTAGCCGTAACGGCTGCGGTGAGTGGGTGGGAGTCTGAAGTGTTCTTCACGTTTTGGGGTTTACTAGCCTTGAAGAAAGGTCATAATGTTGGAGAAGTATCCTCAGATTATAAGGCTTATGAAAGGGCTTTAAAAAATGCTGTCAATTCTGGATCCATTCCTAATTTGCTCGATTTATTAAAATATGGTAAGAGTACTGGTAGGATGAGGATTTACGCCTGCTCTACTACGATGGAACTTCTAGGCATGAGACGTGGAGACTTAATCGACTACGTAGATGATGTAGTTGGCGCAGCATTCTTTTTAAACAACGCTAAAAACTCAGATATAACCCTCTACATATCTTAGCGAGGGTGTGACGAACTTGAAGGCAGATATAATAGTTGATGCTAGGTATAGGTCATGTCCAGGCCCTCTACTATCCTTAGCTGAGGCTGTTATGAAGGCTAACCCAGGCCAGGTAGTACTACTCCTAGCAACAGATCCTGCAACTCCTAAAGACGTTAAGGCTTGGGCATTACAAGTAGGTCATAAAGTCCTAAGAGTTGAAGTTACTGATGACACATATTATATATACTTGGAGGTCTGAAAGTTGTCCCACAGCGACTTATCTAAATCTGTGAAGGAGTTAATAAACTCCCACGGAATGCCGGAAAGGGAGGTATATCTAGATGGTGAGAATTCAGGACTAATAATACCTGAGGCTTTAGAAGCTATGGTAAAAGCCTACATGAGTGATGGTAGGGGACATCCATCAATAACCCACCTAATTGGTTGGACTAGCTATCAATCACTCTACGAAGCTACTGAAAATATAGCTAAGGTAATTAACTGCAGTCCTGATGAAATAGTATACACTCACAGCGGGACTGAAGCAAATAACTTAGCCATCTTCGGCTCAGTAGGACATTCCCCGAATAGGAGGAAAGTCCTCGTATCGAGTATAGAGCATTTAAGTGTTATCTTCCCAGCTGAAAAGCTTAGGAAATACGGCTATAAAGTCATTAAGATCCCAGTAGATAGTGAGGGCTTCCTAGATATCGACTTCCTCTCAAAACATGTTGACGGTGAAACCCTACTCGTTAGCGTAGCCATCGTAAACCACGAAATAGGTACGATACAGGATATGAGGGCGGTGAGAGATGTTGTGAGGGATAAAGATGAGGGGGTATTAATACATACTGATGCCTGCGATGCCTTAGGGAGGGTCCCCTTAGACCTAAAGAAGTTAGATGTTGACTTAGCGTCCTTTAGCAGTCATAAAGTCTACGGTCCTAAGGGTGTTGGCGCCCTCTACGTGAGGGAAGGTATTAAACTTGAACCAATTATCTACGGACAGTTAAGCACTCAGAAACTGTGGCCCGGAGTTGAAAACGTACCAGGCATCGTTGGCTTCTCTAAAGCAGTTACGACCTTATATAAAAGCTTTGAAGACAATTTTAGGAGGATGACTTCCTTAAGAGATAAGTTAATTACCACTATATTAGATTCTATAGAACATACGTTGTTAAACGGTCCAACCGGTATTAAACGAGCACCTGATAACGTAAATATAAGTTTCCTGTACTGTGAGGGTGAGGCCTTAACCGTAGATCTAAGTATGAGGGGTATCTACGTTTCAAGTGGGAGTGCATGTACGAGCCGTGTCCTAGAGCCTAGTCATGTCCTCCTAGCTATTGGTCGGAAGCATGAGGAAGCACATGGTAGTTTATTAATGAAGGTCTCACCGTTCCATACAGCTTCCGATATAGACTACGTCTTAAGCGTCCTACCAGAATCTGTAAAGAGGTTAAGGTCTTTAAACCCTGTTAAACCTAGTGGTAGGTGATGTGAGCTGTCAAGCCGTGTACCATTAACGTATAGTAGGAAAGTACTCGAACTGTTTAGAAATCCTAGGAATGTAGGCAGGATGGAGAATCCGGATGCTGAGGCGATTGCTGGTAGCCTAGCATGCGGTGATATGATAGCGATATACCTAAGGATTGAGGAGTCCTCAGAGAAGATCGTTGACGCTAAATTCGAAAGCTACGGATGCGCTGCAAACATAGCTGCAGCAAGTATATTAACCGAGATGATTAAAGGTAAGAGCGTTCGGGAGGCATGGAATATTTCATGGCGTGACATATCAAATGAGTTAGACGGATTACCACCCGTTAAATATCACTGCGGGGTGCTTGCTGTCGGAGCTCTAAAAAGAGCTATCAGAGCCTACTACGAAAAGAGGTCGAAGCCTGAATGGCTTCCTAAAGAGTTAACCCAGGAAGAGAAACACACCTTAGAGGAGGAAACACTTATGGAAATACTTGCCAATAAAATGAGGAATCAAAAACAACTACAAAACGAATAAAGATAATTAATACCGTGATCCCATGAAGCTACCATGTGAGGTTGCTAGCCAACGCCTACTGCCAATCATTAAGGCATGCATAGCTAAGGAACTCGTCGAAAAATACGGACTAACACAAGTTGAGGCCGCTAAAAAATTAGGTACAACCCAAGCAGCAATAAGCCAGTACCTACACCACAGACGCGGGCTTAAGAACTTAGACGAATTTAAGAGAACATTAAGTCAAATCCAACCAGTAATAAGTGAGTTAGCTAATGAGTTATACTCAGGTAAGATAAACTCTGATAAACTATCATCAAAATTATGTGAAATATGCACGCTAATAAGGAAAACAACCCCACCCTACCGTAGCTGACTTATTTCCGCTCTAAAGACTAGGAATAGTTATTTTCGAGAAAAGTATTAGAAATGAAGCCTGCAGTAATTAGGGATTCAATCAAGAAGTATCCGGGTGAAGGGATGTTATCGTATTGGCTGAGATAGGCCTCGCCGTAGGCCTTTCCTATCAATATGGTTAAGAAGCTTATAGATGATGTGCTTAATGAATTTTAGGATTGCGCTCCTCCAATACGGACCTACTCAGGATGTTATCTATTCATTTGAGATTAAGAGATTACTGGGGTTAGGTATTAAATTAGTATGCCGAATGTTGATGCTTAATAACGGCTGATTTAACTCAGGAACTTGATTTAGTTGCATGACCTTTATAAATCTAAGTTACCGTAGTTATAGAAGCATTAACATATATTAACGCTATTGATGTGTTTGCTCAGTACGACCCTGAATTCCTTCAAGTATCGCTGGGCTGGAATGATATGAAGGTTGATGTACTTGAAAATGCTTAATAGTTAATAGCTAACGATAGGAATGTTAAGGCCTCTGTACTGTACTTATTTCATAATTCGGCTGGGTTATGATGAGTGATGAGAGGATGAAATACCTCTTAGAACATGCTACTATAGGTATAACTTCCCGATTACGAGGATGATGCGTACTATGAGCTAAATTACTCTGAGAAGAAATCACCTATAAAGTGCTGAGATTCTGAAGGAAGAGATATCTAACGCAGGCCCTTCTCAAAGACTCTCGCACTAGGTTTAATGGTTGGGCGGGTCATGGCACGGCTTACATTCCAAACGAAGCTTTCTAAGTAAATAGAAGTATGAAGAATGCTATAAGTTTAGGTTAAACTTCTCATACCTAAGCGAGGATGAGACCTCTGAGGCTTAGAGAGCTGCTTTCCTTAAGTTTTTGTAGGTCTTTCTAGGCTTTCAAAGCTTTGACATAATAGGAGTACGGCTCGTAGAACTTATAAATCCATGAGCTTCCAAACGTTTCAGTAATACCGAGTTCCCGAAGACCTACGGCAGTCCGGGGGAGAAGTTCGGGGAAACAGTAATGACCCATCCTAGGAAAACCTACAAAACCTTAGGATGGAGAACGATATTAGAAGGTCGGCAAAACGTGTAGGAGGGGAATTAACTCCTAATCTAAGATAGGGATTCTTATTATCATTCAGCTACCTAACTATCCGTATGCTAAATGGCAAGAGCTCTGTTATTAAGTGTAACCCAGGGGGTAGTGAGGGAGTTTTCTCAGCTATGCTTAGGATTGTTGCTGCTGTAGCTCTATCTCCATGAATACCTGTACCTCTCCACTTAATAACATGGTCTTTGCTTTCTATAACGATCTCGTCGTATTCAGGTGCACCTACATAGGCTAAAAATTCTAACCTGATGAACTCGCTCTCATCTAAGTATCCTATTCCAACACCTCTAATACCGGCAACACATCCTTTCTCAACAATAATACCTGAAGACTCCACCCTTTCCTGAGCTATGACAGGTTCTTGAGACTCCACAACCTTACTCGGCTGAACTCCTGCTGCGGTGAAGATGAGGTATATTGATTCAGCGTATCCTACATGACCTGTAAGCCTACCTTCAGATAGAGCTTTGTTAAACTCGCTAGGATTGAGTCCTACCCCCACTTTCTTTCTAAAAGGTTCCCTCCTTTTAGCTGCGTCAAACGACCTAACAGCAGTTATCCTCCTTACAGTAGGAACTAAAGCACTGAGCGTAACAACTAAAGAATCCCAAATGTAACCTGGATTGACGCCAGCACCTATAACTACTGATCCATACTCTCTGGCTAAGTTATCTAGATTCCTAGCTAAGACCGGGTACCTATAGTAAGGATATGCAAGAGTCTCACACGTAGATACTATCGGAACGCCTAATTTAACTGCGCTAACCAACTGATCATAAATCTTATCAAGGAAGGTACCAGTCGCATGAAGAATGACATCAGCATCAGCTAATGATTCAACATCATTACTAATAGGAACACCTAGGCTACCTAATCCTAACACCGTACCTACATCCTTACCGATGAGGTCCCCTCTCACATCAACTGCTCCTATAACCTCATGACCTCTCTCAACTGCTGTTAGAGCGAAAAGCCTCCCAATAACCCCGAAGCCGTAGATCCCTACCTTCATATATGAGAACACCCTGTAGTAGTGGAGGCTGAAGTAAATAAATCTTATCAATTATAGAGATTTCTAGGGTACCTCCCTTTCAGACCTCCTAATTAATAAAGTAAGTTATGAAGTATATTGAAATAATAATGACATAACATTATATTAAAGGCATTATGTATGTTAGAGACTATTCCTGTATTATTACCTGTTGAATTCTATTTAAAGGCTCTCCTAACCACCCTATGATACCTGAACTAAGAAGTAGCATTGTTAAGCTAATAGCCACTACCCCACTTATAAATGAGGTTATTGCTGTAAAGTCCCAATGAGGTACGATAACTATTAGTAGTGCTGGATTAGTAGCAAATATGTATGGAACTAGATAGCTAAAGCACAGGCTGATGCATTTAGTGCTATTCTCCAGAACTTAGATTTAGCTAATGTCCGCCAGCATACGATGCGAGAGCGACGAGGGATGTGAGGTCTGCTAATATACCGAAGTAGAAGATAAACATATGTGCTGTCAGAAGAGCCTTTCATCTAGGTTCATATGATTTATATTTAGAGTATATCGTATAGCAATACTATTGGTCTAATTAGAGGTTTATGTCGGCAACATAAATATTATATTTATTGCAGCCGTTACGCGACAATACTAATCGGCTTACGTCATAGGAATGAACTCACACATCCACATTAAACTACCTTCATAAGCCTAATATTTTTATAATGCCTTAAAACTCACACTCGACAGGATAACCAAAGTCATTTTAGGACCTATCGAAGATTACACTAAAGTTATCTGATTCATTGCAAAAGAGACTCATAGATTTATCAAAAGTTGTTAACATATACTTCTCTAAAAAATACTCCTCTCTATAATTGTAACTATATATTTAGGCATGTAAAGGATGTTCATCACGATCTGCCCTAAATATAATTAATGCTACTTCTTAATTCAAATTAATTGTATAGTTAAAAATTAATTCATTTAGCAACTTTAATAACTAATTTAAGGTGAGTAAAAAAATAGTTTTTTATTTTACATTAAGCATCTCATTTCCTCTTAGTTACTAGTAGCGCAGATACCACGATCATCACAATTACTAGAGCAGCTATGATAAGTAACTGCTGATTACTCCAATCAGAAGGTCTTTCAGGGATTATGGTAGTAGTTATTGTAATAGTTGATGTTGTAGGAGGTAAAGACGTAGCTACTGAGATTGTAGTTGTGGTTGCGATTCTTTCAGTTACGGTAGTTGAAATTGTCGTAGTTGTAGTGAAGACTTGTGTTGTCGTTGTGGTCGTTGTTACTTTTTCAGTTGTTGTGGTTGTTGAGGTAATGGTCACTGTAGTAGTTAATGGTGTTGTAGTAACCACGCTACCTACGGGGTTTACTATCCTCTCTTCATCGATTATTCCGTCCGACCCTACATCAACTCTAACTATTAACTGCCTACTGCTTATGTTATCCCAAGATCGCGGTGATGCTATGATGGTATCATGTGGAGGGATAGTAATTCCTATGTAGCGTGCGTTTTGCTGGCCATCCACGCTATGGGCAATCAGCTCTACAGAGATATTTAGTGGTTTATCGCCTGAGTTTTTAATTATGAATCCTTCCTCGCTTGAGAAGTCTATGTTAAAGTTATATCTAGCGGATTCTACTTCTAGAAATATCTGACGTGCCATGTTATTATCGATGATTGATGATGCTATCTTATAACTACCTGATGCGTTGTTCTTAATCCTTACCCTGCTCTGATTTAGAGTAAGGTTGACTATTCGTTCGGGGCTTCCAAAGTATTGAAGTGATAAAGACCTATTACCATTTTCAGAGATTACTGCAACCGTCCCATTCTTTGTAGACCCTATATTTAAGTTCAACTCACTTCCTGCCACGAAAACATATACTGGATTAGCAAGAGGAGCTGGGATAGGTACAAGTATAGCCGTTTTACTCATGTCTTCTATACTTGGTGGTGCCGTACCATCGAATACGAATACCTTCTTGCCCATAACGTCAGATACGTTGCTGATTTTAACACCGGCATCACCTCCTACAATGATCAATGATGGCATCCTATTCGATGTATTTGAATCTCCTGAGGTCCCCGCATATCCTAAAGTTGCCATATACTCTATGAAGAGTTCGAAGAGTCCGAAAATTACATCTCCTGTAGTCAAAGCAGCACTCTCACCGTGAAATAGGGAGGAGCTCGTAGCAAAGAGGAAGTCATCAATAACCTTTGTATGCTCATTATCTAAGTAGAAGGTAAAGTACCATCGACCATCAGATCTGCAGCATCTGAAGTCTACGTAACTGTTGTCTTGATTTACAGCACTGTTAGGTTGGAAGGGCCTGTTAGAATCGAGTACCCAGACCCTCACGTGGTTAGCACTTATTTCCTCAACCCTATATACGAGTACTGTGTGACTACTTCTAATATCATCAGAGAACATAAACAGTAGTGGTACATCATTCCACTTTTGAGTTTCCGGCATACGTTCCCATCGCCTAAGCTCGTTTAAAGTCTCTAGTATTACGTCTTCACCTGCTAACCACCTAACCAACGCTTCAGTGCCGCGCCTCAAATTCCTCTCATCAAGCGACCACATATACTGGTAAGTTAAATACGTGTCCAGATCTTCGAGGTTCGACCTGAAACTACCTGACGGTGGGTCTTCAAACATAATCAATATGGAGTTTTTGTCTAGGGTGAAGGGTTGTGGGTGGGGACCTAACTGTGGACATCCCGGAATAGCGTAAAGTCCGACTGACCGAGGAGTTTCTCTAAATTTTTGACTTACTAATGCATGTGCTGAACACCTACCCTCTTCACACATCTCCTTAAACGCGTAATTGTAGAGAGCGTCTGAGGCCCAATCATGCCATAACTTCCGACAATAATCGAGAATGCATAACCAATCCCAAACAGCATCCTCACCCCAGAATTTCTCCCACATATCCCAGTTAATGCTTGGACACGGTGTATTCTGGAAGTGGAAGCTTCTCAGGTATACCGGGTAGGTTGTTGAGTCATGTATCCAGAGGGAGTATACGCGTTCGATTCTATGTTGGGTACCGGTTACTATGCTGAGTTTGATGCTCCCTCTCACAGCCTTAGTACTTATGTTACTGAAGATAGCGTTCCTAGGTATTGAGAAGATTATGGCGGGATCGTTATAGATAGTCCCATCAATGTCTATATTACTCGAGGGTAATCTATATGTACTCCTCGTCCCGTCAGGTCTAGTCCATGAAACCTCTATTCCGACCGTAGCGTCCCTTAGTTCATACCTATTCACATCAATAGTCCAGGTGACAGGCATTATTAACGCCAATGGAGTGTATCGTATACCTATAGGCAGGTCTGTGAATATAAATGCCTCTGATGCACCTAACTCTGCTTTCGTCTTACAAGCATTATATAACGCTCCTTGGATTGGAATAACCTCATTTTCTACGTCATATAATATTATCCGGACATTCTTCTGAGACAGCATGCCGGCACTTTCAACGATTATTGTAAGCATTAATAGTGTATCCCTACAGTCTCTTGGCACATTTATAGTTAACTGGTCGTAAAGCTCTTGGTACGATACGGTAGCACCGCATCCTTGAATACTGAATGTATAGTACATTGGTACCCCACTAAGAGTCGCATTACTTATAGCAGGCCATATCCCACCAGTGACGTTATACAGGTTATATGTTTGCTGTCCCTTAGGGAGGAAGTAGACATCAGGACCTAATATGTTTGGAATACCGCCTACGAATATAGTCTTCCTGTTGTTGATGACATTCGTTTCATTAATCCTCACTCTCCTACCTTCAACGATAAATTCCAGCGTTACTGAATCTATCCAGACGTGGAACCTAGCATAACGTATTACCCGGAGGTCAGGGTCCTGACTACTTCTTATTAAGTCAAACACGTTTGACACACTAAAACTCCTTTCCTCCCCACTGCTCATATTATTTAATTGTATTGAGGTTAATTCAACTACCCGCCCCGACCATAATATCTCTTGAGGAGTCATATCACCCTTCTCAATCCCTATACGCACTCTCGTAGGTGGTGAGGTTAAACAACCCCAGTTCCTTACATTAAAACGTATAGTTCCATTACTTTGTGGACTTAGCACCTGGTTGTAGAGTTCTAGGTCTATTTGCGGGAGATCCCAATCTCTATATGTGAATGTCCATCTTCTCTCATTGTTAAACTCACTTGACTCTGTTATAAGGTTACCATAATCTAACTGGACGTTCACCGTGTAACTATTTCCAGGAACACCTATGAAGAGCCCAGTACTTACACTAACGCTTTCCCCAGCCGCAAGTGGAGGTATTAACGACTCACGTACGTATGTAGCGCCGCTAGTACTGGTTATCGTGAAACGTGCTGTCGTACCTCTATTAGTGGATGCTTGACCTATGTTCTTAATATATGCTATGAAGCCCTCACAGTTCGAGTAAGTTATACCTTGTAAGTACTGGGGGTCGAAAGTTAGGTCTGGTAGTGGTTGCGGGGTAGTTGTTGGGGTAGGGGTAGATACTCTATCAGAGACCTTCACCTCGCATTTAATCCATGGCTGCTTAGACTTTACGAGTTCCATACCATATTCAGTTCCGTTGTAATATTCAAATGCCGGCCAGAAGGTCCAACTCCCATTCTGAGTAAGGACTATTTCCTTACTATATCTTATGATGTCGCCGATACTTATTACGACACCCCTAAATGACCTATCCTCGAACTCAGTCCTCGTATTGTTAGGTAACATAGCGCCTGCAAAGATTTTGTTAAGCCTTATCTGCTTAACAACACCAACGTATCTGAGAACGAATGAGACTACTACAAAGTCTCCAACACGTAAGTCCTTAGGTCCGGAGACATTATAACTTAAGAGTTGCATGCCATACATCTCCTCCTTACCGCTATAGGTACAAAGCAATACCATTTCCTCACCGCTTATTGGGATATTTCCTAGTACTCCGGCTATGCTGTTCATAATCACTAGTAACGTAATTATTAGTACTAAGTTGCTCTTCCGTTTAGAGGGGTTACGGGTAACTACATTAAACCAAATCCTAATAGGCATACCCTCCCTACCTTAGTTAATAGAGGAGATTAAGCGAGCTTAGCTACGGTCTCTCGCTTAACCTCTCTATCACTTCTTAATTATAAATTAAGAAGCTAGTTAATAAATTTTTATGATTATCAAAGCTTAGATAAATTGTTAAGTTTGAGGATGTTAAATAGGTCGACAAACGCTTAAAGATAATTATTTCCATATATCAAGTAGGTGTATGATAATTAGGTAAATATAAAGTTAAATAATTTAAAAATTTAATTATTATATCTAAACGTTTCAATCGATTATTTAAGTAGAACTGCGTACTTAATCTTACATATTTCATCGCATGATGCTGCATCATACACAATATTTTATGAATTAGACCTATAACGCTCTCCTCTCTATTAACATCTAGAACACAAATAGTAGGCCAGTATCATTAACAATCATAAAAATCATATCCCTATTCCTACCTAAACTTCTAGTAAAATCTTGGACCTCTACTAAAGTATATCCAAGTATATTCGTATTTTATTAGCAGTACTACCAATTGCGGAAAACACATCACCTAAGAACTAGGTCTATCATCCACCAGCTACTAGATACGAGAGAACTACTAAATCATTTTCTTTGAGCGTTATTGTTAGATCTTGGTTTGATGAGAGAAGCTTGCTGTTTAATATTATCGTAATAGGAAAGCTTTCTAGATGCTTAGACTCGTTAAGTATGCTTTTAATCAAGGGACTTAGGGTTGGGTGTCTTTCAACCACTTTAACTAGTAAGTGCCGAAGTGATAAGCCTTCTTCCAACACTATCTCTTCCTCTTGAGTATTACTGAGGTCTGCCAAGAAGCCTAAGTAACGCACTTTAACCTTGATCATAACGTCACCACTTCCTTAGAAAATCATAACTATTTGATAATAAATCAACTCCTCGGCATTTACTCCAATCATCTACACCAAATCCGATCTTGTAAATACTACATATTAATTGATGGACTCTTCCGTTCTTACATCTATACATATTACCTAACCCTACGTGGAAATTCCCCCTACCCCTTCCCTGATAAAATCTACACTATCAGATTCATCCTTCAAAGGACTCTCAACTCCTAGACCCTCTCGCATCGAGGTATGATATCATAATGAGTTTTTAAGTCTTCTTCCTTGGTTAACCTTACTGTTGGGAGAAATACTCGGCCTCAAACTGAAAGTAATACCATTCAAAGTTAATGTTAATAACTTCATAAATAGTGTCTACTGCTTTAGCACCTTCTCAAGTTACTCTAGGACTACGTCATCGCTGACTATTACTGCTGTTTAAACTTTTTTCCTACTAGTAGGTTGCACTACGATTTTACCACTATTCTATAGTACGTCTAATTTCTCAAGTAATGTTAAGGGTACGGTACCATCCGGGTTCCACCCTCTTAACTCATAGTACTCCTCAAGCAAAGTGTTAAAATTACTTACAGTAAATCCTTGCGAACCTCCAGGAGGGTTTAGAGGTTCAAATAATCTCGTCGGTAGCTCATCATCACTCCGTGAGATTCCTTGAATATTGTTTATATAGCGTTTAACGTTGAATATCCTCTCCCCTATTCTTACGGCATCATCCACGCTTAGCTCAACTCCTAGAACCGCATTCACAGCTCTTAGTATTAGGGGTAATCTAATACCACTATATAAGCAGAATCTACACATCACCATAGAATCTAGGAATTCAGCCATATCTTGTATTAACTTAACTGCTCTCGGCTTAGTTTTAACATCAAATCTATCTAGAGGTTCTGGAAGTCCTATCTCAGGGAATGTTAAACCTTTCTCTATGTAGTATACTGGCGCGTAGGTATGACAAGCACCCCTATTAGATGTAGCATAACCTAAGGCCCAGGAGGCAAAAGCCCTCGGGTCGTGCATCGGTACCTCCAGGCCCTTTACATGCATAGCGAAAGACTTGGTTTCCCTACCTAAGGACTCACTTAATATTCTAACACCCTCGGCTAAGAGATTACCTATTCCCTCCCGCATAGCTATCCTACCTATCAATTTGATAATTTCCTTACCTCCACCCCACTCAACACTTAATTCTTCCTTCTTTATTAGTCCCCTCTCAGCACATTCAATCGCGAAAGCTATCGTAACGCCAGTAGATATTGTATCCATGCCGTAATTATTGCATAGGTAATTAGCAAGCATTGTAGCCTCTAAATCAGCGTTCAGTAGATTAGAGCCTAACGAGGCCACCGTCTCATATTCAGGACCATCTACCATCTTACCATCTAATTCAACAATTCTGCCACATCCTACAGAACATGCTTCACAGTAATATCTCTTTTTCAAGTATTTCCTAGCCATCGTAACTCCCGAGATCTCCCTAATCTTCTCCCTGTCCCACTCCCCTCTGGTAAAATTCTTTATCGGCACATCTCCAAGTTCATATAGTGGTTCGATCATTCCGGACGTGCCATAATCATGTAGGACCTTAGCAGATGGCGCCTGTTTTACCGCTTCGTAAGCCTCTCTTACTAACTCGGAAAATTTACCTTCATCTGATATATGAGGTCTAAGCCAGCCTTTTACTGCTATGGCTTTAAGTCTCTTATAACCCATCAGAGCTCCTAGGCCGGTTCTTCCAGCAGCCCTTCCTCCATCATTCATTATGGAGGCGTACTTAACAAGATGCTCGCCTGCTTGCCCTATACAAGCTATCGAATATCCGGGTAGTGTTTTAAGCAATTTCTCCTGTGTTTCGTAGACGCCGTAACCCCAAATATTGGAAGCATCCCCGATCTCCACACCTTCTTGATCTATCTTTATGTAGACTGGTTTCTCGGAGACTCCCTCAATAACTATAGAGATATAACCGCATCTCCTCAGCTGAGGTCCGAACCTACCTCCAGAGCTTGCCTGACCATAAATGCCGGTTAGAGGGGAAATCCCTGATACGTAATACCTGCTCGTCATAGGAAAACCTGTTCCTGTAAGAGGTCCAACAGAAAATGCCAAGATATTTTCCTCACTAAATGGTTTCACCCTCCCATACTTCCTGACCAGATCGTAGAGAAAGTAAGCATTCAGTCCTGAACCACCGATATATCTTCTTAATACTTCGTCACCTAGCACATATTCTCGCACTACACCGTCGCTTAGATTCACCTTCAATACCTTACCGTAGCTAGCGTACATCCCCCACACCTGGCGTCCTCCCTATTAATACGGACATCTACCACCTGTTACATTCCAAGCAGCACCAGTAACGAAGCTTGCATCATCTGATGACAGGAAAACTACTATCTTAGCGATCTCCTCAGGCTTAGCAGGTCTGCCCAATGGGATAAGAGATGCGGACCTCTTTACAGCTTCTTCGGTCATAAACCCTATGAAGGGAGTCTCCGTAAGTCCTGGTACCACGCAGTTAACATTGATTTTATAGGGGGCAAGCTCTAAAGCTAAACATCTAGCGAAAGCTATGAGACCAGCTTTTGACGCGTCATACGCGGCCATATACGGATTTGGGTCCTTCCCAGCAACCGACGAAACCATTACTATCTTACCCTCTCCTCTACTTATCATGTGTTTAGCTATCTCCCTACAGAAGAGGAAAGCCCCCTTTAAGTTAACGTTCATTACCTTATCCCAACTCTCCACACTACTCTCCCATACAGGAGCCACTTCACCTAAAATGCCAACCAGATATACCAGAACGTCTATCTTACCGTAGGTTCTCAGAGCAACCTCAACAGCGTTCTTCACATCTTCTAATTTCGTCACATCACATTTTACTGCAAGCACATCATTACCTAAGCTTTTAAACTCATCAACGATTTTCCTAGCTTTCTCGAAGTCAATATCAGCTATTACTACCTTAGCACCCTCCCTGACAAATTCCTCAACAGTTGCTCTACCCATACCACCAGCTCCACCAACAACTAAAACTACCTTATTTTCAAACCTTCTACAATAATGAGAACCCGTATTCACCATCTTTAAACTCACCTTAATTAATCATAATGTATCCAAAATAAAATCTTCCTACTACTTAATAATCGGAATCCAACACAACTTTTCCGAATACGTTCTCTATCCTAATATCTTAGTAAAACAAAGCTTAGAGTACCACATAAATTTTCATTACTCACCTTAATAGTTAAAAACGCATAAAATATTTCAGATTTCATAGAAGGCTAATTTAAGAGATTATAGAAGTACAAAAAGCTTCGTATAGCTGTTTCGGTTTTCGTATCTGTTCGTATCGATTGATGTTGATTAAAACATTTATAAGCACCCTATACAGCGATGTGTGAAGATACTTTGATAGGATCGAGAGCCGTTCAATGCTCTGGATAACAACTCTCCCCCAAGCTACCCAAGGTGTAGGATGCCAGGGGTCACCCTAAACACCCCTAAGGGTGGTACAGGCCTAAGACAGGTGCGAGGGAAAAACAATATGAGGCGATGACATTAACAATGCAAACCAACATAGGAGCTGAATCTCAGTCATGAATGAGTTAGGATAACCTCGGAGATATAAAAGTTAATAACATGAACACATAATGATGCAGAAATGACTGTTTTCTCTTGATGTTTGTATGTTTTGTAATTGTTTATGTTTTAGTTTTGGGTGTTTCTGAGTGTTGTGGGGTATGCTAACGCTACTTGTCTTTTAGACTGACTTAAGCTGTTAGATCTGCGTAGTTGACGGCGTCTCCGGGTTTTGAGAGCTGTAGGCGATGAGTGATTGTAGGAAGACCTAGTAGTGAGGGGTTCTAGGAGGTCCGTTGAAAGATAAATAGTTAGGAGGCAAACGCGGAAGAGTGTGAGGTTTACGAATATTCGTCCGTCGGGAAACGGTAACAGTATCTCCAATTTGGAGGCTCAAGGAGTTATAAATAGGAACTACTCTACTACAAGGACATCTATATCAGTTCTGCGGAGGGGATTATTAAGGCTTACGAAGGATGGCGCCGGGGGCGGGATTCGAACCCGCGCGGGCGGTTGCCCACTGGCTCTCAAGGCCAGCCCCTTAGACCGCTCGGGCACCCCGGCATACTCTAATTAGTTTGATGTGTATTTGGGTTAAATATGTTATTATTTATTTTGTTTGTATTTTCCCCACTTTCTTGGATATGTTCCTACCTGCATTATGACTCGTACATTCTTTACTGCGTATCCCTTCTCTGCTTCAATAATCTCTTTAGACGTCATTAATGCTTTTCCAATAGCTACTAACTCACCCTTCAGTGTTAGGATAGCTACCTTATCATCCTTCTCTATACCTTCATGTAATTTGATTATCCCTGGTACTGCTAGGTCTGCTCCGTGTGCAAGTGCGTCAACAGCTCCGTCTGATATGATTATCTTAGGCATGTGTGAGATTACGTACTCTATCGGCAGTATGTACTTCATTAACATTGATTCATCGTTTAACTCCTTGTAGAGGTAGACTGCCTCGGATAGCTCATGCATCGTCACTAAGTTCTCATCCTCTTTAAACGGCCCCGTCCTAACCCTCCTTAACTCACGCATATGTGCGCCAACACCTAACACCTCACCTATGTCGTGGATTAACTTCCTTATATAAGTCCCATGCTCACAGCTAATTCTCATTAAGACGTAGGGATACTTAAATTCCAATACCTTAATATCGTAGACCTTCTTAATCCTAACAACCCTCTTAACTGAAGCCCTCACAGGCGGTTTTTGATATATTTCACCTATGAACTCGTTTATAGTACCCATCAACTTATCAATATCTACCTCCCTATGTAATTGCATCACAGCTACGTACTCTTTATCAGCAAGCATTAACATACCAACAGCTTTAGTCCCAAACCCTAAGGTCACTGGGAGTACTCCAGTAACCTTCGGATATCCCCGCCCAACCACCTAATGGTGGAGGGCTCTAGGGTACCCCCATGACCAGCCTTAGGGACATTTAACATCTCCTTAATCCAGGAAACTACTTCATGACTAGTAGGTCCCGGCGGCTTATCAATAACTACTACTCCATAATTAAGTCGTTGGGATAACGGTCTAAGACGTGGGAGGCAGCCATACCTCTCATCAGTAGCCTCCTCCCTCTTAACTAGCCAACCCCTACTAACCCCTCCATACGAGTCTAAACTCATCACGAATTTAAAGCCCTCAGACGTTAAATCCATAAAAACACCGGAGATTACTTAACATAATGATTAAGATCTCAACTAGCCCCTTCCCTTAAAGCCTTAACTTTAAGTAGCATCTCCCTACCGACTTTAAGTCTCGCCTTCATGAAGTCAACTAGGTTCGAAGCCTCTAAAGACCTCATTACCTCCTCATCGGAGGCCCCCTTACTAATTTCGACTTTCTTATCTAAAGGCTCTACATGACCTATATTCACGCGTCTCCTTTTAACACCAGTTAATTCCTTAGGACCTGTAATTAGTACATAGTTATTATCAATTATGTCAACTATCACGCATTTCCTACCAGCTTCCCTGCCACGTAATTTAACGCATATCCGACCTACCTCTATAGCAGGCATTCAAACCCACCTCCACTCTACTTCCTAACAGCCTTCATAAATTTTCTGAAACACATCTATTTAAGACTTTACTAACTGCTGTTAATGATATGTTTAAGCATTCCTCAGGTGTAAACGTATGTGTGTTTATAATTATATCAAATACTGTGTTATCGTTTAAGTCTAAGCCGTAGAGAGCTTTAAACCTACGGTCCTCCGACTCCTCAATACTCTTAATAATTCTTAACGCCTCTTCAAAACTTAACGAGTCCCTCATAGCAATCCTCCTAACCCTAACCTCTAGAGGAGCTATTACTGAAATCTTAACATGTGCTATATCTCTTAAAATCCAAGCAGCGATATGCCCGTCAACGACGACGCCACCTTTTAAAGCCTCATTCCTAGCCTCATTATCTATAGCCCTATCAACGTTGTAGTCCTCCTCAGCAATTTTAGACATCTCAATCAGGGAGACTCCTAACCTCTCAGCCATCCTCCTGAAGATACCTCCAGACGAGACATACCTCAGACCTAATGAATCGGCTAAGGACTTAGCCAACGTAGTCTTACCGCTACCAGGCCTACCACTCACCGCTATTACTAAAGACTCCTTACGGCAGATCCTCAAAAACCGCACCTACTTAAATCAAACTCTAACACTTAATTTTATTAACGTCTCAAGACACTTATGACATAAGTACCCGCCGTAAGGTCTTTCAACACTCCTCTCACTCTTAGAAGCCTTAAACAATCCCTTAGAACCGACGACAACACCATTTAGATATGAACCACATATACCACACCTAGGCATACCGACTTTAAACCTACTGTAATGCACCTTAGTAACCCCTCCAGGCACTCTTACATACCTTCTACGCCTGCTACCAGATTTTAAGCTGTAACCCACTTCAAGCACACCAAAAGATCTTAAAAGCTATAGGCTTAAAACTCTAACCATCTACCCTAAAACTTGGTATCAGCGACATACTACGTGTACTGAACCCGTGAGAATCATATTACTAAATAGTAGATCTGTAATAAATTCTACACTCAGCACTTAGATGTAAAGCTTATGGAACCCTTCTCCCACCCTAGGCTCCATCAGTTTTCCTGCTACTAGTCGTACCATTCCTCCATGGTTTACCGCGGCTACCAACTACTTCCACAGAGGTAGCAGGAGTGTCTCCAAGTCTGAGAGTGCGGGGGGCTTACGTCTATGGCTGGTAAATACTAATCTAGGGTAGCCACATCTGAAATTTTAAGGGACTTTATTTCATGCCTCGTAAATTTTTTCCATAGTGGATAGCTTATTATGAAGTGGTTGGTAAGCCATTATAACGGCCATGATGACTAAGAAAATATTTAGCTGGTCTTCACCTAATACTAAGATAGGTAGTTTTATAGGACTTCTAAACGTAGCTATCACTCCGTAATTAGATGCTAACATAATTACTATGGAGTTAGATACTGTGATCGCCGTAAATATCGCCATCCATAAGATAAATAGGTTTGCTAGGAATACGTTTCTAAGCCTTCTCTTAAGGAATTCATACCTACTTCTAATCATCCTCATCTTCTTGTCCTTAGGACTTAACTTAGATGCCTTATCACTTAATTCTCTAATCTCCTGTAGGACTGCATCAATACCTAACCTCATTATTATGAATCTTAGGAGTAAGGAGAAAGGTATGAAGACTGCGATGATTAATGCTATATACAACGCTAAGAACATCTACTAACCCTTCAAATTAACTACTAAGTTAACTAATTCTGAAGCAGCTTCCTCAGCCTTGCCCTCCTTATTGTGTATTATGTATACTGAAGCGCCTACTAAGTTAGCACTCGATATAGCGAACACTCTATTCAACATTAATAACTCGCGCAGTAATCCAGGGTCGCTGTAATCACTTCTCCTCCTCTCAACATCCCTAGCATGCCTCCCTATAATCTCATCGACGTCTGCCTCAATAATGACTATAGAATCTGGTGATAGACGAGTGACGACGAAGCTGGGAAGACCTGACCAATAACCGGTACTAGTCTTCACGACAGCATGTGTATCGATTATGAAGACGTAGACTCCCTCACCACCTAACGCTCTAATCCTACTTAACTCATTACTAATCTTCTCAGCTACGTCCTTCTGAACCTCACGCTGTATGCTAAGCGGTAAGTTCCTAATATCATCTCTAGACCGAACCAACCCTCGTTGTTTTAAAGTCTCGAACATTAAGTCACCGAAGTTTACAACCCTTACTGAATACCCCCTAGCCACTAATTCCTTAGTAGCTATGCTGAGGACTGTAGACTTCCCTACCCCTGCGACCCCGACAACTATGAGGGTTTTTAACATATCCCTCACTCACCTATGAACTTCTTAAGTAATGGGTAAGCCTCTAACGCCCTCTCATAAGCTATGGTTGAATAGTACTGTTGTAGTATACCTACTGCTAGAAGTATACCGGTACCAGTACCGAAAGCGCTGAATATATCTGCGGTAAGCGCTACTAAGGCAACTATAATCGAACTAAGGATTGTTAACGGATATATGTACCTAGCCAGTAATGACTCTAAGACCTTAGGATTTCTCCTAATCCCAGGTATTTCAAGACCTGCCTTAATTAAGTTCTCAGCCTGCGCTGCTGGATTCAACCCAGCAATTTCAACCCACATATACCCAAATACTACGGCAAGACCTACTAGCAGGATTGAATATATTAAAACCCTCAACGGGTTTATGTAGAGTTCTAATAAAGAGTTTGGCGGTGCTAGGTACGTGATCATAATTGATAATGCTTCGGAAAGCCAAGGGGCTGTGTCAGCTAGGTAAGTTGAAGTAATATTGTAGAAGAGTATTAAGTCTGAGAAAAGTATACCGACTAGTAGTATAGGGATGTTAGTCACGTAGAGAAACTGGAGTGGGACCTTAGCCCTGATCCCAGGAGCCCTCTGAGTAGTTACCGGTATATTCACCTTAACACTCTGCAGATATATTAGTATTATGGAGAGTACTAGGACAGTTATAAAGCCTGTCAGAGATGGTAACACTCTATTAACACCTTCGGTTAGACCGTAGAATAACCTCTCATTATTTATCCCACCTCCAAGCAAGCCGTGAATCACGTAAGGTACGAATCCATGGTACTCATCTGTTCCCGGAACCTTCACAGGTGCGAACATATCCCACATAATGGTCCTAGCAACCCCGGCCAGAATGAATAAACTAACACCGCTTCCTATACCCCAACCCTTCTGTACAGCTTCATCAATGATCAGGAGGATCAAAGCCCCTAAGAAGAACTGCATGAAGATAGCTAAGGTGAAGGGTAGGTTTAACCTGTAATACATTGCAAAACCTAAGCCCTCAACCACAGCTATCAATACAGCCAAACCCTTCTGCGACTGAGTGAATAATTTACGACCCTGAGGGTCACTCATGTCTATGTTAAGTATCTTAGCGCCTGCCAGTATCTGAAGGATTAAGCCAGCAGTGACTATAGGACCTATACCTAATTGCGCGAGAGTACCTTGCTGTGATGCGAAAACTACGTTAATCAGAGCAGGTAGTTGGACCCCTTGGAGATTGTAATTAGCTAATGGGTAGACCATCACGCTTGCCATAGCAAAATATATGGCCAGAGCCCCAAACGTGAATAACAACCTGAACTTTAGGTCAGGTCTTCTAGGGGGCTTAGGCGGTGATGGAATGTAATCCCCTAATACTGCGAAAAACTTTAAAATACTGACCAAATACGACCCCTACCTCTTCGCAGTTAAAACTACCTCACCACCTAATTCCTTAACCTTGTTTAAGGCGTTCTCAGTTGCCTTATGCACGATTACTTTAACCTTACTCTCTAAAACACCCCTGCCGAGGAGTTTGTTAAACCCTAAAGCCCCTAAGTCAACAACCACTCTATCACCCTCGTAGACTGCCTTACCCTCACTAACTAACCTACGTACTAATTCGTTGAGCTGGTCTAAATTAATGGTGTTATACTTAGCAACTAGTGAGGGAGGCCTAGTAAATCCATGTTTTCCATACCAGTCTGGGAAGTTCTTAATGAGCCATGACCACTTATGCTTGTGAAATCCAACAGCTCCCCTACCACCTCTACTCCCACTCTTCCTATGCTGCCCTATACTCCCGTATCCCTGATTCCTATACCCCCTATACTTCCTACTCTTCTTACCCCTCCTAACCACCATTACTAAATCATCCTCCTAGCCAATTCATTTATGTCTAAGCCCCTATAACCTAACTCGCCGTGAGACCTATAAGGTCTTCTAATACTATTTCTAAACCCACCTTTAGGTGGTCTTAACCTGAAGACTGGTTTGACACCAGGCGTCTTATGCCATAATACCTTACCGTTTATCAAGCTATCAACTAATTCATCAAAGCTCGATAAGTTGAATAAGTTCTTCAAATCCTCCTGAGCGATCGGTTTATCACCTACTAACCTCCCCCTACGGATTATTAACTCCTTAAGAACATCAGGACTTACCTCACCCCAAGTTACCCAGTCCTTAACAACTTCTAACATCCCTCTAATACTCTCATTTTCTGGATATATGACTGCGTGGAACTTCCTAGTAAGTCTTAGTAATCTTAAAGTGCTTTCAACCTCAGGTGGTGTGCCCGACCTACCCCTCAACCTAATTACCAGTAGTAACGACATAACGTTTACTGACCCCTCACCCAGTCATATACCGTAACGAACTTATAGGTGTTCTTAAGCGCTTCGTAAGTAGCTAGAACGAAGTTTAAAGTAGTTCTCGTCTCACCTTTAGACCAGGTCCAAACATCTTTAATCCCCGCATACCTTAAAACTACCTTAGCAGCCTCACCAGCCACTAATCCAGTACCCTTTGGAGCCGGTACTATCTTAATTAGTACGCTACCAGCCTTCCCCACAGTGTGGAAAGGCGTTGAGTGTGGGTCGTTACATAAGCACTCCCAACTACCGCACCCCCTTCTTACCGGAATGATATTTAATTTAGCGTCAACTAATGCCTTCTCTATAGCCTGCCTTAACTGCTTAGCCTTCCCGAATCCAACCCCTACATACCCGTCTAAATTTCCAGCAACTACTAATGCTCTAAACCTAGTTAACTCACCGGCATCTGTTTGCTTCTGAACTATTGACACATCAACTATTTCATACTTCAGATCCGGCAGTAAGTAATCAACTATTTCAGGTTCTTGAATTATTAGATTATTATCGAAGATCTCCTTAATACTTACTATCTTACCCTCCTTCACCATCCTACCAAGCCTTGTCCTCGGAATCCACTCTTCCAAAGATTGAGAACTCATCACTAACCACCTAGCTAAACGCTCTTAATATGTTTTCCTTCACCTCAGCAAAGTGTTTCGGGAGTTCTAATAAGTTTAAACCACTGCTTAAGACCTTTGAAAACCTCTTCCTAAGCGCTCCTTCATCAATACTCAGCAATTCCCTCGCATAGTTAGCTATGTGCTCACCCCTTATCCTATCATCCGTTGGTAGTACTTCCTTAGATACCGGTACCTCAATACCAGCGTCTATACATCCTTTAATAGCTGCGAAGACTCTAGAACCTCTAACCGGTTTGTGAAGCCCTATATCAGGTACTGCATAACTTATACCTAACTTCCTAGCTTTTAAGCCAGCTATCAGACCTACTAAGTATGTAGCTGGGGTATTATTAGGATATCCCTTCCAGCCATATCTGAATAATGTCTTACTACTAACACCTACTAAGGTTTCATCACCCCTAGCAGAAAACCTAATAAATTGAACTACCACATGTTTGTTAGATATTCTAACTACTAATCTAACATCCTTCCCAGACTTAAGCATCGTATATCTCTTATAGTAGTTGGTCTTACCCTCCCTCCTACGTTTCTTCGGCACTTTATATCTAGGACCTCTAGCCATAAATCATACCCTACCTAACACCACTCACTCCTAAGTGCTGTAAGTACCTCTTAAGGTCTGAGAGGTTTTTGAAAGCACCACCCTTAGCCAATACGTAAGCCCTCCTATACACCCTAGTATCTATGACCTCATGCTCTTTCAACCATTTTAAATACCTCCTTAACTTCCTAATCGTACTCATCCACACCAACTTCTCATCAGTTCTCGCACTATACGCACCCTTACGCTTCCCTTGACCCCTCCTATGCCCTGCCTTCCTCTTCTCATGTCTATCCTTCCACCTACCCCTAGAATTACCCTTCTCATACTCTACCCAGATTACCCCATCCTTAATCAACTTTCTAATACCCTCCCTAGTTATAACTCCTGATACGTCCTCAACCTTAGTGGGGTCTACCCTAATCCTAGATACACCAACACCTAATACCTCTGCCGCAAGTCTTTTCTGAGTACTTAAGTCAACCATACTAACGTACACCCTCATTAGCTATTAAGAAACCTGCACTCCTCGCCTTATCAACTATCTCCAACCTCTTACGGAGGCTGACACTACTACCAATATACACTATAACCTCATCAGGTTTATACTTACTTAAATCTGCGACATTATTAACAACAACTGGTTTAAGACCGCTGGGATGTAAGCCCCTAATAATTTGCGGGGTCCTATAACCTACGGTAGCTACTGGGGGGTATCCCTTAAGCTTCAGCCTCATAGGGTTGTCCTTACCTTTAGGCTTCCTCCACAGCGGATCATTACTAAACTTAGCAAACTTCCACCACACATTCCTATAGAACTTTAAATCTTTCTTCTTCTTAATCGCCTTAGCTAGGACCTTCCTACGGAGCCTGACCTCACTCACCATCTGCGTACCCCCTCTCATATATGAAGATACCGTCAACAAACACACGCCTATCTAACTCCCTAATCTTAGTAGCTCTCTCAATATTAGCTGCTGTTTGGGCAACGTCTTCTAGATTTATACCCTCAACTATGACGTCATCACCCTTAACTGAGACTTTAACATCACCTATAATTTTAGCAACCCTCGGCGAACGCTCTCCGAGGAAGTTCTCTATGATGACCTTCTTACCCTCAACCCTTACAGTAACTGGGAAGTGCGCAAAGACTACTTTAAGCTTATATCTATACCCCCTAGTAACACCATCTATCATATTCTTAATGTGCGATGCTATCGTGTAGGTAAGTGCCTTAACCCTCCTATTGGGGAAGAAGGCATAGACTACTAACTTACCCCCACTTACCGAGATCCTCACATCTCTAAAACTGCTGAAATCTCTAACTAACTCACCTTTAGGACCCTTAACACGTACTTTCATACCCTCGCAGGAAACCTCAACACCTTCAGGGATTGAAACAACCTCCTTAACTAATACATCCCTAACCATTTAACACCACCTCAGTATACGTAGGCGAGTAAAATGCCACCTATCCTCATATCCAAGGCTTCCCTATGCGATATAACCCCCCTCGAAGTACTGAGTACTAAAACGCCTATATCCCTAGACGGTAAGTACTTCCTCAACCAGTACGGCATCTGCCTTAGTTCATCATATGTTATAGGCTGTCTAGGCTTTATAGCTCCAGCCTTATTAATCCTTCCAAGAAGCTGTACCTTAATCTTACCCCACCTACCATCATCAATGTATTCAAACTCACCTATATACCCCTGTTTCTGCATGACTCTGAGAACCATAGCTATTAGCTTCGATGCCGGCCATATGACTGCCTCTCTATGTCTCCTCATCTCGCAGTTAACCAACGTTGACAAAGCGTTAGCCAACGGGTCCATCGTAACCACTTACACCACCTCACATAAATTTCTTAAACCCCAACGAATGAGCTACCTCCCTAAAGCACTGTCTACATAGGTATAGTCCATACTTCTGGATAACAGCATCTTTAGACCCACATCTAATACATTCCTGGACTCCACGACCGTACTTCCTAATAATGGGGTACTTATACTTGCCCATCTCAAACCACCTTTACGTTAAGGAAATGTTCAAAGAATACCTGCGCTTCCTCCTTCGAAACTCTATGCCTCCTAGGAATCCTAGACCTCTTCCTACGTCTACGCATAACTCTATAACCAGGCCTCTCTAAAGTAATTGCTACATCCATGCCGAAAATCCCTAACTCAGGATCGTACTTAACTCCAGGGAGTATTATATGCTCCTTAATACCTATTGAAACATTTCCGAAGTCGTCGAAACTACTCTTCTTAATACGCCAGCCAATACCCTCTAACACCATGTTTAAGAACTTCATAGCTTTCTCCCCTCTTAGAGTGACTGCAACAGCTATTGGCTCACCCTTACGCACCCCGAACTCCTTAATCGTACGTTTAGCCCTCCTAAAAGAAGGCTTCTGACCAGTCAGCATTTCTAGGATTTTTGCTGCTTTCTGTAATCGTTCACCCCCTTCACCGACACCGATATTCACAGTTACCTTAGCAATCCTCGGTTTGTACATAGGGTTCTCCTCCCATAACTTGATGATTTCTTCCTTAGACTTAAGTACCCTCAACTTAGAAAACACCCTTAGGCAATTTTATCTCAGGTGTTTCAACACCTATGACGAACACTTTATCCAGTGTTGTGTACATTATCCCTCCCTTAATGCTTTCTATTTTAACCACCCTCCTATATCTACGCATACCTTCCGACACACTAACCACTCTACCAACCTTGCCAACACTACGTCCACTAGTAATGATGACTATAGAACCGTTCTGCAATGGTAAGTATTTAACTATCTCCTGGTCCGGAATAGTTATCTTTAAAGAACCCATAGTCCTATACACATCTTCCTCAGAC
Source organism: Sulfolobales archaeon (assembly GCA_038844925.1). Lineage (GTDB taxonomy): Archaea > Thermoproteota > Thermoprotei_A > Sulfolobales > NBVN01 > DTCV01. The sequence continues at coordinate 61,948 of JAWBQY010000001.1, forward strand.
TTCAAAGGATCTGAAACCCTAATTAGTATGTTCCTACCGTCATGTAGGTTTAACTGGATGTGCCCTCCCTTAACAGTTGTTTTATCCTCAATACGGCATAGTTTAAAGCTCCCTTCTGACCTCTCAATCGGGATTAAAGTCATATACGTTATAGGTGCTGGGATGACCCTGAAGAACTCACCAGTATCTACTACCTCAATAACGTCCATCAAACCTACTGGGAACTTATAATCGGTCCTGACAATTCCATCTATTTTAAAGTGACCTTCAGCTATTAATCTCCTAGCTTCTTTCGCTCTCTCAACATATTTAAGTAGGTCTCTAACCACGACTAATAAAGGTAATGACCTGTTTATAGGGTGTGGACCTGGCGACGGCTTAACCGCCCACTTAAACTCCTTCCTCATTAACGGCCAGAATGTTGGCGCAGCATGTCTCTTCATATGCCTCGACGATCCCATCCTACCCATATATCATCACCTACCCCTCTAACCCCCCTTACGCCTCTTAATGATTTTCTCCCTCCACTTATCACTAACATCTAATTTAGTTATTATAACCTTAGATGGGTGTATTGGGTAGTAGACCGGCGTGCCGTCAGCCTTCTTAATAGTAACTCCCTCCACATGGATCCTACCATTCTTTAAGTCCACTTTAACTACCTTACCTTCATGGCCTATCCAATCTCCTCTTAAGATTCTAACAGTATCCCCAACCCTTACAGCCATGCGTTTTACGCCATACTTACTGATTAACTCTTCAGATAACCTAGCGGTCAGTAACTTACGCTTCTTATTAAGCGGTGCCTTAATCAATGAAAGCCTCTGCTTACTTGGCTTAGAGGATAACATCGCGTAACACCTCTAAACTACTATGGTCGCTATATTCGCTACGGTAGGCCATCTCTCAGCAGCCTCCTTAGCCACAGGCCCCCTAACCTCACTTCCCTTAGGCGTTCCCTCCGGGGTCACAATGACGCATGCATTATCCTCAAAAGCGATCCAAGTACCATCAAGCCTTCTATAGGGTTTCTTCTGCCTAATTACTACTGCACGCATTACCTGACCAACTAACTCGGTGGTACCCTTCTTAACCGTTACGACTACTAAGTCACCAACAGTTGCTACTGGAAGTCTCCTCAACCTAGTCTTAAAACCTGGAATGCCGATTACCATAGCCTCCTTAGCCCCACTATTATCAGCTACCTTCAACCTAGTCCCAACACAAATACCTGCTGTGTAGCCCCTCCTACCAAATGCCGCACCTAACTTAGCCCTCTTAGCACCCACTAACCCTCACCCCTCCTCGAAATCACTCCTAGAACCACCTTAGACACTGACTTAGATATAGGTCTAGTCTCACCAATTACTACTACATCACCCTCCTTAGCATTAATGCATGGTGGATTATGAGCATGAATTCTAGACCTCCTCCTCTCATACCTCATATATTTCTTACTGTAGACTGTGTACTCCCTCTCAACAACAACAGTCTTATCCATCTTAGACTTAATTACAGTACCCTCAAGTATTAAACCCCTAACCTTTATATGCCCGTGCCAAGGACATGCTGGATCATTACATGTACTCTGAGGAGGGTTTAACCCACTATGAATAATACCTATGTTGTTAGTCTTAGGTAGTGATGCCATCAGCAACCACCACCCTTATACCTCTTAACCCTGTCTTCAGGCCTACCAATCAACATCTCTCCGAATACCTCTACATCTTTATCAGGTAGTTTAAAAATAATTCTAGCACCTAACTTAGGGATTTTAATATGCTTACCACCCTCATCTACGACTATAGTATTCATAGTTTCATCTACAACAACACCTCTACGCCCTCTTAAAGTCCTATCAGTATGGTCGACTACTACGGCGTGTAGACCTATCAACTCATGATATATTAAGTTGCTAGCCCTTCTTCTCACTCTTAATCTCCTCCTCACGCAGTATTGTTAATATCCTAGCAATATTCTTACGGACTACCTTAATCCTCCCCACATTCGTTAGAGTGCCCATGGCGGCCTGAGCTCTCAGCTTCATAAGTTCTAACTTTAACTCATTAAGCTGTTTCAACCTATCCTCACGCGTCATCTTCCTAATCTCATCAGCTGATAAACTCATATCATCACCTACGAAGTACGTGCTTCTTCAGCTGACCCTCCTTCAACACCTGCTTGAGGAGGTGTTGATGCACTCTTAATTATCTCAATCCTATCAACAGGTTCCTGAGGCTTAACTATTGAAACCTCAATACCGTAGATGCCTGGCTTCTGAAGCAGGTGGACTACAGCCCTATCAACTAGCTGGTATACATGGTCGCCTGTCTTATATACCTTCCCAGCCCTAATCTTCTCGTACTTAGCTCTCTCGCTAATTAACTTACCACTTATAACGATCTCAACACCTAAAGCTCCAGCACCTAGAACCCTTCTTAAAGCTACGAACGCAGCCCTCCTGAAGTGATATCCCTTCTCTATAGCTAGGGCTAACCTACTTGCAACAACCCTAGCATTCAACTCAGGATTCTCAACCTGTGTTACAGTAACCTGAGGGTTCTCAACCTTAAAGTACTTTTCTAACAACTCTGTTAACTGCCTAATTGTCTGGCCTTTCTTACCAATTATGAGCGCAGGTCTATCAGCATAGATGACAACCCTAGTACCTAGGGGTGTCTTCACTAAGTCGACCTTAGCGTACCCAGCCCTCATAAACGTCTTAGCTAAGTACTCATCAACCTTTACCTTAATTAAATTTAACCTAATAAAATGCGACTTAATATCAACCAATACCTACACCTCACTAACCACAACCTCTATGTGTGTCAAAGACCTAAACTTCGGAGTAGCCCTACCAAACGCCCTAGGCATCCACCTCTTCAAGTACGGACCCCTATGAGCTGCTGCATGAACGATTACCAACTCTTCAGTATTTAAACCTTTGTTTGAAGCATTATTCTCCACGTTTTCAAGGAGTTTTAAAATATACCTACATGCCTTAATGGGATACCTACCGATTGGTGACTTCCACTTAGGGAATAAGCGTGAGAGCCCCTTCTTATGAGCTATTGATAGCTTATAGCGTGTGTACGGTATGGGTACCTTATAACTAATCACATCGTTTAATAACTTCTTAGCCTCTACTAACTTCATACCCCTCAATACCTTGAAGATCTCGTAAGCCTCCTTCCTAGATATAGGTACATCCCACATCATAGCTTTAGCACTCCTTGCCTCATCAACAGCTACTGAGTACCGCCACACAGGCAACTGCCGTACACCCCTACTGCTACCAAAAACAATATTCTTAAGGTTAATAAGCTCATACTATCAACTTACATAGGCATTCCAACCTCTACAAGCTTAAAAGTTTATGTACGTTATTACTTAAGGAGTGCGGGTGTTAGAAGATGTCGCATAAAGTCCAACTTAAGAGGGTTGACGACTATACTTGGATGATACCTAAGGGAAGTAAGGAGTGTATGAAGGTTGATGCAGTGATCTTCGCTGATGAATACCTTCTTAAGAAGATGGAGGAAGACCTAACACTAGTTCAAGCAGCTAATGTGGCATGCCTAAACGGTGTTGTGAAGTCTGTGTACGTCATGCCGGACGGGCATCAAGGGTATGGCTTCCCAATAGGAGGTGTAGCAGCTATGGACTACGAAGAGGGCGTTATATCGCCGGGAGGTGTGGGCTACGACATAAACTGCGGTGTTAGGTTATTAAGGACTAACTTAACCTATAACGATGTTAAGGATAAGGTTAGAGACCTAGTGAATGAGATATTTAAGAACGTCCCAAGCGGTGTCGGTAGTACTGGAAAGGTTAGATTAACTACGTCGGAGTTAGATAAGGTTTTAGAGGAAGGCGTTAGGTGGGCGGTGGAGAAGGGCTTCGGGTGGCATGAAGATCTAGAGCATATTGAAGAAGGGGGCGCTATGAAGGGGGCAGACGCAGACAAGGTTAGTAAAGTAGCTAAGGAGAGAGGGGCTCCCCAACTAGGTACTTTAGGGGCTGGGAATCACTTCCTAGAAATTCAAGTAGTTGATAAGATTTACTCACCAGAGATAGCTAAGAGATTAGGTATAGAGGGTGAAGGGCAGATAACGGTCATGGTGCACACAGGCTCTAGGGGCTTAGGACATCAAGTAGCTAGTGACTACTTAGTAATTATGGAGAAAGCTATGAAGAAGTACGGTATAACACCTCCTGATAGGGAGTTAGCCTCCGTACCCATAAAGTCACGTGAGGGTGAGGATTACTTCGCCGCTATGGCTGCAGCAGCCAACTACGCCTGGACTAATAGGCAATTAATCACTCACTGGGTTAGAGAGAGCTTTGGCAGAGTGTTAAGAACAGACCCCAGCAACTTAGGCTTGGAGACAGTATATGATGTAGCGCATAACATCGCTAAGATAGAAGAACACTTAGTTAATTCTAAGAGACTGAAATTAGTTGTACATAGGAAGGGAGCTACTAGGGCATTCCCGCCGGGACATCCTGAAATACCGAAAGACCATAAGGAGATAGGGCAGGTAGTCCTCATCCCAGGGTCTATGGGAAGTGCAAGCTATGTAATGGTCGGCATACCTGAGGGAAGTCAAACATTTTACTCAGCAGCCCACGGGGCCGGTAGGTGGATGTCGAGAGAAGCCGCTATTAGGAGGTATAAACCAACAGAAGTTGAAAACGAGTTAAGTAGGTCTGGCATATACTTAAGAGCTGCGACTAGGGACGTAATCTCAGAGGAAGCTCCAGGCGCTTATAAAGATGTTGATAGGGTTGCCATGGTATCCCATAAGGTTAAGATCGCTGCATTAGTAGCTAGGTTAAGACCTATAGGTGTTGCTAAGGGTTAGAATTAATGAAAATTTTACGTAAGGCGTTTTACGTAGTTAACGACCTACTAGAGCAGTGTAAACTCGTCATCAATGAGCAGGGAGTGGAAGTACTACCAACAGGCAGGGTATACTTAAAACTAGCCAGTAGTAAGTCCTCACTATCACTTAAGGAATTTGAGGTGATTAGAAAGCTCAGGGCAGAGTCCTTCACCATAAACGCATCCGACCTAACCGGGATTGAGTATAGGAGGATATCAGCAGATAATGAAGTAGTTCTAAAGCTATTCGGCAAGTACTGCGGTAAAAACCCAAACATCTTCGACGTTAACCTAAAAACTGAGTATAGCACCCATAGATTCCTACTTACCCAGAGGGATATGATTAAGTTAAGAAATTACGTACGTAAGATTACTTCATAGCAACGAATAATGTACTCCTCGTAGCCTTTAACCCGGGCTCTCCATGCTCGACCTTCTTACATGTTGGTGAGAACTCACCTAAGAAGTGACCGATCATTTCAGGTGTTATCTTAACAGGTATGTACTCCTTACCGTTGTACACCGCTATGGTTAAACCCACCATTACCGGTAGTACTACCATATCTCTTACATGCGTTTTTATAACTACGTTCTTACCCTCACTTAATAATTTACGAGCTTTCATAACCTTCTCCAACAACTTCATCCGAGGAGAGTCCTTATACCCTGTCTGAAGCCTACGTGCCCTAACACCTGAGTCGGATTCCCTTAATAGAGACCTCCTAGCCCTAGAAGGAAGTAGCTGAATTAACTCATCCATAGACATACTCATAAGCTCCTCTAAGGTCTTACCTCTATATCTAAATGACTTCCACTCAGGCGGTATTTCAATGCTTACGCTAGTCATACCGTGTCACTAAGTAAAACTGATTAAACTACTTATAAATCTTAAACACTTCCCAACTTCTAACTTCTAAAGGGTGCGTTAACGCATTAATTAACGCTAACGTTGCGTATACTGCCTCTACCGTTCTAACGCTCCGAACGCCTTGGAATGGTATTGTATTAATGCTAACTTTCACAACATTACTTAAAATGCGTGAAAAGTTCTCCCCTAATAACTCGTTGAAGTCCTTCCTATAATTTCCGAATAACACTATAATCGTCTTCAACCCCTCACCATACATGCTTAACAGTTTAGATACGTCATCCCCATACTTGGTGGTCATTACCACCAATGCCTCAGGGTCTGCTAACATTTTAATAATGTTATCTACTTCATAGACTGTAGTAACTTTAAAGCCTAAATACCAAGGCACATCATCTTCAGTGATGATAATTCCTTTAAGGGGATTTTTCTCAACAACCTTAACAAGTACTTTAGCGCCAACCCTAGGCTTGACTTTATCGGCAATATCCCTCGGAACTTCAGCACTTACGTCTTCTTTTAATCCTATATCTACCTTGACGTACCTACCTCTAACCTTAACCACTACTCCCTCTCTAACAGGCACTACCTCCAGGCCTTCATTACTTGTGGGATGAGTGGGTATGTTGAGAGGGGGTAGTATACCAGCATATCTTAAAGTCTCCTTCCTACAAATTAATCTCTTCCTAATATATGGGGGTGTTAGCATGTAATTCATAACATCCCTCATTACCTCTACATCCTCATCCTTGCACTCACTATCAACGAATATGACCACTCTATCAACTCTGAAGATGGCTAGAGCCCTAGCTAAGAAGCCTAAAATAATTGTCTTCTCATATAAGCTTTGCTCTACAGCTAGTATGGAGGCAGGTACTACTACGGTTAGCCCTACCTTACGCTTAGGTGGAGGCCATACGAAGAGCTTAGACATTTAATAAGACCTTCAATTAAATTTAAAGCCATTGATTAATGAAAACTCAATACTACTACTTCTTGCCCTTCTTAGGTGTTTTTTCTTCCTCCTTGGTAGCCTCCTTACCTGACTTTCCCTCAGTCATAAATAAGGTAGTCTTCTGCCTACCACCCATTCAAACCACCAAATAAGGATTTATACTTACTAGCTTATAAGAGTATTAGATGATGTCTTTGCCGAGTGCTGAAAGACTTGATGAAGCAAACTATCTGATACTACATCGAATATTAAGTCACGTCTACTGAAAAACTTTTAAGAAGGTATAAGTACTGTAATACTTAGCGTGGTGTGGATTAAATGGCGCGTAGGAAGACTTCAGCACCTCGTAGAGGTAGTCTAGCATTTAGGCCTAGGAAGAGGGCTAGTAGACTAATTCCTAGGGTTAGAGTCTGGCCTGAAGTGAGTTTAGACTCCCCCAGGATGTTGGGATTTATAGGTTATAAGGCAGGTATGACCCATGCATTAATAATTGACGACTCTCCGAACTCCCTAACTAGTGGTAGGGAGGTAGTTATACCAGTAACTGTTTTGGAGACCCCACCCCTCATCCCACTAGCAGTCAGGGCTTACAGCAACATTGGTATGTGGGGTTCTCAAACCTTTTGTGAGGGCTGGGTAGAACCTCCTAAGGACTTAGAGCTTTGGAGAAAGATACCTAACTTAAAGGTAGGTGACCTAGATAAGAAACTCTCACTCATTAAGGATCACATAGAATTAATTAATAGGATTTCAGTAATAGTCGCTACGCAACCTAAGCTTACTGGAGGTCTAAGCAAGAAGAAACCCGACCTACTTGAGATTAAGATAGGGGGTGGTGACATCACAGCACAGCTAGAGTATGCTGTCTCAATACTCGGTAAGGAGGTTAAGATTTCAGACGTATTCAATGAAGGCCAATTCGTAGACATAATAGGTGTTACGAAGGGTAAAGGCTTCCAAGGAGTCATAAAGAGGTTTGGCGTTAAGGAACTGCCTAGATGGCACAAGCACCGTAAGGGGAGTAGGAGGGTCGGTTCTAGAAGTCCTACGATGGGCGCTTTAAGCACTGTCCCTCAAGCAGGTCAGTTAGGTTTTCACAGAAGGACCGAATATAATAAGAGGATCATTAAGATAGGTAGTAATTGGTATGAAGTTGTTCCCTCAGGAGGTTTCCCACACTACGGTATCATACGGTCTGACTACGTCCTAATTAAGGGAAGCGTTATGGGCCCACCTAAAAGACCTCTCATCCTTAGATATCCTGTAAGACCTCCTAAATGGGTTCCTTCAGGTGCGCCGATACTCACCTATATAAGTTTAGATAGTAAGATGTAGGTGTTTTAAAGTGACGTATAAGCTACTACTCCTAACTACTGGTTTAAGGCCTAAGAAATTAGGCGTGTATGACTTAAATGGTAGTATAGTTAGTGAGGTAGAGCTACCACTTCTGTTTAACTATCCGGTAAGGAAGGACGTTATTAGGAGGGCTTTCCTAGCATCCCTAACTTCTAAGATCCAACCGAAGGGTAGGGACTTACTGGCCGGTAAGAGGAGAGTTGGTGAGAGCTGGGGAATTAACCGCGGCGTAGCGAGGGTCCCTAGATTAGATAATGGTAGGGCTGTGATAGCTCCTATGACTAGGGGTGGTCGATTAGCGCACCCACCCAGAGTTGATGCTAGAATTCGTGAGGAGGTAAACGATAAGGAGAGGGTATTAGCCATCGTCTCAGCCCTTTCAGCAACTTCTGAAGTATCTATGGTTAGGAGTAGGGGGCATATCGTCAACCATGAACAGCTACCAGTATTAGTTGTAGATAAGTTTGAGGAGATTAACATCACATCAGATGTTAAGAAGGTGTTAACAGCTCTTAAGCTGTGGGACGACGTCGTTAGAGCTAAGGAGGGGATTAAAATAACGGCTGGTAAGGGTAAGATGAGGGGTAGGAAGTATAGGGAGCCGAAGTCCTTACTAGCCATAGTCTCCAGTAATGCCGTACCTGTTGTGAGAGCTCTTAGGAACCTACCAGGTGTAGATGTAGTACCAGCAGATTCTATAAATATTGAGGTATTAGCCCCTGGCGGCGTTCCAGGAAGGTTAACGTTAATTACCTTGAGGGCATTAGATATCATTAGTAAGAAGTATGAGGTGATAACACCGTGAAAGACCCTACCAAGGTTTTAATAAGGCCTGTAACATCTGAAAAAGCGTTAAATTATATCGAGAAATATAATACTCTGACATTCATAGCGGATATCAATGCAACTAAGAATGAGATCAAGTATGCGGTAGAGAAGTTATTCGGCGTTAAAGTTGAGGATGTGAGAACGTTAATAACTACTAAAGGCGAGAAGAAAGCGTATGTAAGACTAAAACCCGAGTTTAAGGCATCAGAAGTCGCAACTAGATTAGGTATTTTATAAGGTGTGATTTATGGGTAAGAGAATACTAGTACAGAGGATGGGGAGGGGGTCCCCCACATTCCGCAGTCCATCACACATACATGTAGCCCCTGCTAAGTACCCACCACCAAGTAATGAGACATTAAACGGTGTTGTATTAGAGCTCATCCACGATCCAGGTAGGTGGGTGCCATTAGCCCATATCAGACTTGTAAACGGTGTTGACTACTACATACCAGCTGCTGAGGGCATGTATGTAGGTCAGGAAGTCAGCATAGGTCCTCAAGCCCCCATAAATGTGGGGAATACCTTACCACTTAGTAGCATACCAGAAGGTACTAAGGTCTATAACATTGAGTTAAACCCAGGTGATGGGGGGAAGCTGGCAAGGCAAGCGGGGAGTTATGCTACGATACTGGGGAAGTCAGGAAATTACGTAATTGTACAACTACCTAGTGGTAGTACTAAGGCAATACTAGGTAGTGCTAGAGCAACTGTGGGAGTTCCCGCCGGCGCTGGGAGGATTGAAAAACCGCTCCTTAAGGCTGGAGCCTCATACCATAAGTGGAAGGTTAAGGCTAGGAAGTGGCCTAGGGTTAGGGGTGTTGCCATGAATGCTGTATCACATCCACATGGAGGAGGCTCACATCAAAGTGTTTCCAGACCCTCTACAGTGTCGAGGAATGCACCTCCTGGGAGGAAGGTTGGACACATAGCGAGTAGGAGGACTGGTAGGAGGAAGGGGAGTAGGGTAGCAACGAAGTCTGAGAAGTCCTAAATCAGATAGATTTAAATTTTACATCATGTATTCAGTGCTTGCACCCATCATCACTACCTATACCTGCAGTAGAGTTCTAAAATCCTACTAATTATTTTTGAGGTACTTGCTGTGTCGGCCTTATACTTAACTGGTAGCCTTAGAACCTCTATATTAATACCCTTACCTACAGCATACCTAATCAATAAGTCCTCATCTACTGGCTGGTCAGGACCTAATAATATTACATCCGGTTTAACCCTATCAACACTCTTAAGGATGTCCTCCTCATCTCCGAGTATTGCTTTATACACGTATTTTAAGGAACTTAGTACCTCCAACCTACTCACTTCATCATTGATAGGTTCCTTCCCCTTAACCCTCCTAACCGTTGAGTCCCTAGCAACTACAGCGTATACTAATCCCAGCCTAGACGCCTCGCTGAGGTAGTATATATGACCGGGGTGTATTATGTCAAACGTCCCACCAACAAGAACGCGTCTTACTTTAGGGTATTCCCAACTAAAGCTAACTAGGTTAAGTAATCTTAAAGCGTCTAGAAGTCCCTCAGCATACGCAATACATGAAAGCGATGTGATGTAATCCTCCCTACCGAAGTAGTACTTAGAATCGCTTACATACGTCCTCACCAACTCAAGCACTTCTTTGGCCTCACGCACCCTAACCTCATCTTCTTTAACTTTACTTAAGGCCTTCTCAACCATCATCACGTACTTCAACACTCTAGCAGGTAAGCCCTCATCTGCAGTAAACGTCTTTAACCACCTCTAACGCATCTTTCTCAATAAAATGTAGCTTAGGTGAGGTTATTATTAAAGTATGTGGAGGCTTGCCGAAATCGATATTTATGAGCTTTCCTAACTCGTCTGGACAGACCTTCATTTCAACATCACCCAACCTACTAATACCTACTGCTAGTCTATTAGGGCTTATAACACCTTCCCCTCTTGACCTTTCTATATCGAACAGTATTTGAATAGCATCTCTTATAGTCATGAAGACCCCTCGCTCTACATCCAACTCAAGGAGGAGTAATGTATGTAAATTCCTAGCAGAATTTTCCTTAATTACATCATAGAAATATTCATATACTACCCCCTCCTTAGGGTACGTGATAGTTGAAACCTTACCTAACTTATAGGCCATAAGGCCTGAGACACTTATCGATGCTGAAATTATGCTTACCCCAGGTACGACCTCAACATCATACCCCCTCCTCCTCGCCTCGATCATTAAATTTACATGAGTAGTTGCAATCAACGCATCTCCAGGTGATACTAACGCAACATCACCTTCTTCAAGAGCTTTAAAAATCAACTCCCCATTAAGGTCCTCAAGATCCCTCCTACTTAAAACCTTATACTCCCTTCCCCCAATGATTTCTGCGAGCCTGCTTCCATCCCCTAATAAGACGCCAGTATATCCGTCAAGGAAGACGTTCTTAACGTTTCTTAAAATTTTCAACGCCTTAATAGTTAAGTAATCTAAGGATATACCAGCCCCGATAATGTACAACTTACCCTTCATTCTGGACCAACACCTCATAACTCTCAATAAGTAATTCAAAATCTAACCTTAACGCATCCATCAACGATTTAATTATTTCGAAGATTTCACCTAACTTCGACGCATGTAAACTAAAGACTAACTTAACAACATCCCTACTCAATTCGAAATCCCCCTTAAACCTACTCACAACCCTACTTAAACCTCCGAAGAAGTCCTCTACGGTTAATTCAGGGCTAAGGTAGACTTCCATTACGACTCTGAGAACTGAGTCATTTACGTAGTCGTACTTGATTAAAAGTTCCATCTTAGTGATAAAGCACCTCTCAGGCCGAGTACATCTAACCCCGAAGTGGAAAACAACGTCATTGGATAGTAGAGCTTCAGCTTCTGCAAAGGCGTTCACCATCATGTCGTAAGGTATTAATGAACTCAGTACTTCTAAGACGTACTCCAACTTCACATGCATCATCCCGCTAATCAATAATTAACGTTAAACCATCCGTGGTTAGATAACCTGCAAAGTGGTTAGGTAAGCTAGGTGTACATATCAGCATAACCACATACTTCACCAATCATAATACCGCCTTAAATTCTTATATATCGTCGGAAGTATCAATTATGCAAAGATACTGCCTCATCTAATTACGTTTGAGTGCTGTCAAGCACTATTAAACATATCTGAGGGTAACGTAAAAACCAAGACTTAAACTCTATTATTATGTTGTGATCTAATCATTAATCTAATCATTTTTAAGGTTTTAAAACACCTTAAAATGTGGTATTTGAGCATGCCTGACGATCTGGAGGTATGGCTTGAGCGTGTATCTAGGCTAGCGTTGATTAAGATTAGGGAGGATGAGAAGGAGTTAATCCTTAGGGATATGAGAAAGATTATAGAGTTCTTCAACAGTATTAACGCATTAGACCTATCAGACGTTGAACCATTGTTCATGGTGTTAAACGAGAGGCCAGTACTTAGAGATGATGTTGTAGGTAGTTGCTTAAGTGTTGATGAGGTTTTGACAAATGTTAAGGAGAGTGAAAATTATTATATTAAGGGTCCGAGAACCGCTTAGGTGGTTTCTCTGAAGAAGTTACTACGTAAGAGTGCGTTAGAACTCGTTAAACTATTTCACTCGGATCCTAATCTCATTGATGAGTACGTAATAGAGACTTACGAGCTAATTGATAAGGTTGAAGATCTGATAAAATCTTATATAACCCTAAGACCCTTAGATGACGTAGTAGCTGACTGTAAACGTATTCGTGAGAAAATTAAGAATGGATTTAAGGGCAGGTTGGCCGGACTTCTAATAGCTGTGAAGGATGTTATAATCACTAAGAACTTACGTACGACATGTGCGTCTAAGATGTTGATAGACTTCATACCTCCATATAACGCCACAGTTATTGAGAGAGTAGTTAGGGAGGGTGGAATAATTATTGGTAAGACCAATATGGATGAATTCGCTATGGGTTCTACAACTGAGAATAGCTATTTCTTCCCAACACGTAATCCTTGGGACTTAAGTAGGGTTCCAGGAGGGTCTTCAGGAGGTAGTGCTACAGCTATATCAGCTTATGAGGCATCTATAGCATTAGGCAGTGATACCGGTGGGTCAGTCAGACTTCCTGCAGCCTATACAGGCACGGTAGGTCTAAAACCTACGTATGGTCTAGTAAGTAGGTACGGCCTAATATCATATGGTACTAGCTTAGAGCAGATAGGGCCTATGGCTAGGAACGTAGGTGATTTAGCCCTACTTCTAAGCGTTATATCAGGTTATGACCCGCGTGATAGTACCTCACTCTACGTTAGTGGTGTAGACTATACTGAATTCTTAAAACCTACACCAATAAAGAAGTATAAAATTGCTATTATAAGGGAATGTGTTGATGAGGGTGTTGATAAAGCAGTCCTAACATCATTAAATAGAAGTATCTACAGGTTGGAGAGTGAAGGCTTCGAAGTATCTGAGATTAGCGTTCCGGTAATTAGATATGCGTTACCCGCCTACTACATAATAGCTATGGCTGAAGCTAGCTCAAACTTAGCTAGATATGATGGAGTTAGATACGGCTACCACGTAGAAGTTGAGAATAAATTATGGGATGAGGTTTATTCTGAAGTCCGTAGTAGTGGTTTTGGCATCGAGGTTAAGAGGAGGATCTTACTAGGTACTTTTGTCTTAAGTGCTGGCTACTACGACCAGTACTACTTAAAAGCATCGAAGGTTAGGAAGTTACTACATGATGAGTTCCTAAAGATTTTCAGTAATTATGACGTAGTGCTTACGCCGACAGCCCCCACACTACCGCCTAAGATCGGGGAAGTCATTACCGACCCAATAAAACTTTACCTATCTGATACATATACAACTACCGCTAATTTGACAGGTCTGCCAGCTATTTCAATACCAGCAGACGTCGTAGACGGCCTGCCAGTAGGTATTCAACTCATAGGGCCTAAACTCGGGGAGGGAGAGTTAATAAACATAGCATATTTACATGAACTTAAGACTGGTTTGAAGGACTTAGTGCCAACTGTGGTGAGACCTTATGTCTGAGCTTAACGTAAAGATAGGTTTAGAAGTCCACGTACAGATAACATCATTGAAGACTAAGCTCTTCTGCTCATGTCCATCCGACTATAGGGGTAAGCCTCCGAACACCAATGTATGCCCTACATGTTTAGGACTGCCTGGTTCTTTACCAGTACTTAACGTCGAGGCTGTGAAGGCTGGTTTGATGGTAGCATTAGCTCTTAAGTGTACTATAAGTGACGTACTCGTATTCTCCCGTAAGCACTACTTCTACCCAGACCTGCCTAAGAATTACCAGATATCTCAGTATGACGGTGTCGGTAGTGTGGCGATTGCTAGGAACGGGTTCCTCACTATAAACTCTGACGGAAGGGTTAAGGTTGTTAGGATACGTAGGATTAACATCGAGGAAGACCCTGGGAAGCTGATATATCCGACGGGGTCATTGCTGACTAGTAAGTACACGTTAATTGACTATAATAGGTCTGGCATAGCATTACTCGAAATAGTTAGCGAGCCCGACTTAACAAGCCCTAAAGAGGCTAGGCAATTTGTAGATAAGTTGAGGTCCATATTAGAGCATATGGGTTTAGTAAACCCTGATTTAGAGGGTTCGTTAAGAGTTGATGCTAATATCTCATTAGCAGGAGGCTCTAGAGTTGAGGTCAAGAACATAAGCTCATCTAAAGATGTTGAGAGAGCATTAACATATGAAATCATCAGGCAGAGTAAGGCGTTAGAACATGGAGAGAGGGTTAAGAGGGAGACAAGACATTGGGATGATGTGAAGAAGGTGACAGTCCCTGCCAGGGTTAAGGAAGTTGAAGAGGATTATAGATATTTCCCAGACCCCGACTTACCGCCGATTAAATTGCCTGCAAACCTCATCGATGAGGTCAGGTCTAAGATTCCTGAGCTACCAGACCAACGTGTTGAGAGATTCCTGAAGATGTATGGATTAAGTGAGTACTTAGCTAACGTATTAGTAGCTGAGAAAGCTTTAGCTGATTATTATGAGGAATGCGTTAAGGTTTGCGGAGAGCCTGAAACCATAGGCAATATAGTTATAAATGACTTCAAACGATGGGTTGAAGAATTAGATTTAAGCATACATGATGCTGTAATGAGGCTCCCACCTTCAGACCTATGTCAACTAGTACAGCTACTTAATAAGAATGTAATCAACATCAAGATTTTGAAGGAAGTCATACCTAAAGTATTGAAGAGCGGTAAGGCTGCGGCAACGATTATTTACGAAGAGGGCTATGCAGACATATCAGATGAGAACTTACTGATGAGAATTATAGATGAGGTAATTCGGGAGAACCCTAAAGCTGTTAAGGATGCTTTAACGAATCCGAAGGCTATTAACTACTTAGTCGGCCAGGTAATGAGGAAGAGTAGGGGAAGGGCCAACCCAGACCTTACAAATAGACTACTAGCTAAAAAGCTTAGTGAAATTGCTAAGGCTCAAGACAGTGTTGCTTGACTTAATCGAAGACCTAATAACTAATAAAGTACATAATGCGAGTAATGTTAGAAAGCTAGTAAAGGATGTGTTAGAAGTTCTTAGGGAAGAGTTTAAATCACATAACGGACTTATACGGCTGTCCGAACCGCAGGAAAAATTCCTAGTAGTCGGAGACCTCCACGGAGACCTCCAATCACTAACGCATATCTTAAGGTTTGCTGAAGCATCAAACATTCATAACATGATATTCTTAGGCGATTACGTAGACCGCGGTGAAAATCAAGTTGAAACCATCCTCATCCCACTCTACCTTAAGTTAAAGTACCCTGATAACACGTTCTTATTAAGGGGTAATCACGAACCTCCAGAATTCCTACCGGTCTACCCTCACGACTTCCCAGTAGAACTTAGACTTCGATACGGAAGTATTGATGGCATTAAATTGTACTCAGACTTTAAGGAATTATTTCAATTAATGCCGCATGCATTAATAGTTGAAGGTACTGCCCTACTACTCCATGGCGGCCCTCCAACACGTAACATCTCTAAGCATATTACAGCATATGAGTACTTATTGGGGAGGAATGATGATGAACGTTTTAAAATACTTGAAGAGGTCTTATGGAATGACCCAACGGAGGACACGCCGTATGCAGAGCCTTCCTACAGGGGTGCTGGCTACTTATTCGGATATGAAGTCACGAAATCAGCGTTAAGTATAACTAATACTAGAGTAATTGTGAGGGGTCATGAACCATGCTTTAACGGATTTAAGTTAAACCATGATGGTAGGGTCGTAACACTCTTCAGCCGTTTAGGCCCTCCTTATAACAATGCCTACGCATCCTTCATGATATTAAAACCTAGGCTAAGGTCCGGAAAACTCATTCCTGAGGAAGCCGTAGTTAGGTTTTCACTACAAGACCTCTGAACACTACTTCAAACTCATAGGGTATTAAATTTCACTATAGTACGCTAAAGCTTATTATGCGTATGTTGATTATTATATAAGTGGTGTAGAGTATGGAGTACAACCTTAGGGAGATGTTTGAGGTGAGGTTTTCAAATGAAGACTTAGAAGTGCTTAGGAACGTATTAGCAGATATGAAAAACCCTGTAGACGTGCTGACATTCGTAGGTGATATATGCGCCTTCTGCAACGACACCGTTAAACTAATTGAGATACTATCCTCGTTAAGTCCTAAGGACGGTGATAGTAGGTTGATACGTCATCGTGTTTACCACTACAAGAAGGATGGCGCGGAAAGCTTTAAGAAATATGGAATTACTAGAGTGCCATCTGTAGTACTTCTTGACGGTCAGATCAGGTATACTGGGATGCCTGCCGGTGAAGAAGTCAGAGGCTTCATCGAAACGATACTTAGGATAAGCAATGGTAATAGCGGTTTGTCTGAAAAAGTTGTGAACATGCTTGGTAAGATCTCTGGGAGAGTGCATATGGAAGTTATAGTAACCCCGACGTGTCCTTACTGCCCGTATGCAGCCTTCCTAACCAATATGTTTGCATTCGAAGCATATAGAATGAATAATAGGAATATAATATCAGATGTTGTCGAAGCCTATGAAAACCCAGACATAGCCGATAAGTACGGTGTTACGAGCGTTCCAGCTATAGTGATTAACGGAGAGGTAGAATTCATAGGAGTTCCGGACGAAGCTGAATTACTAAGTAAGATCTATGAGAAATCTCAGAGAAGTTTTAGACCCCGGTACTACTAAGATATTATCAAAATTGTCATTAATATTCGCATGAACGGCAGTCCCCCGCCTCCCCCTCACGTAGTACTGGCTGCTTAGGAGTTCTGAACCTCTCTCTAATAACTTTCCTATCCTCCTGCCTACTAACCTCAGTTAGTTCCTCAGCCTCTCTAAAACTCTTACCTAGTTCTCGTTCTACTTCCTCCTTAGCCAACCTCTCAGCAATTTTTAAGCCGAACTGAATTACCTGCTTACTCTTACTCTTATCCCTGTAGACCGTTATACCCTTACATCCTAACTTCCATGCCATAATGTAAACACTCTTCACATCATCCATAGTTGCCTCCGCCCTCATGTTTATGGTCTTACTAACACCTTGGTCGGTCCATTGCTGCCATACTGCTTGATGTAGGAGATGCCACAATGGTTCTATATCATGTGCTGTTACGAAGATCCTCCTAAGGTTCTTAGGTATGAATGGATTATGCATTATACTGCCTGAAGCAGCTATAGTTTTAATGACTTCCGGTTCGTCAAGACCCATTTCCTTCAGATAGCTTAGGAATAAGTGATTAACCTCTATGAACGTACCAACACTCACCTGCCTGATGAATGCTAATGCAAAAAGCGGTTCAATACTCGAGGAAGTACCAGCAATTATTGATATCGTCCCGGTAGGTGCTATACTAGTTACTGTAGCGTTCCGTAATCCGTACTTAAGCATTTCCTCTCTAAGCAGTTCCCAGTCAACCTTAGGCCGTTCAGATAGTAGAAGCTTAACATGTTCTGATGGCGGTGAGTTAGGAATGCCTGCTAACTTCACAAGCTCTTCCAATGGTTTAACATCCATCCATAAGGGTCTGTAGAGTTTAGGATTCCACGCTGGGAAGGGACCTCTCTCCTTGGCTAGTTCAATACTTGAGAGATATGCGTTGTAAATGATCCATTCAGATAGGTAGTAGGCTAGGTATAAAGCGTCGATAGAGTTGTAGGGTATATTCAACTTAACTAGCATGTGCGCCCAACCCATAACGCCTAAGCCTACCTTCCTAGACTTCTTAGTTTCCCTCTCTATCTGCGGGAGGGGGTACTTATTTAAGTCTATGACGTTATCCAAGAATCTAATACATAGTTTAACATCCTCAGCTAGTTCATCCCATAAAATAGTAGGTCTTCCATTAACGTTTCTTACGTACATCTCAAGGTTTATAGAACCTAAATTACAGGATTCCCACTCACGCGCTGGGACCTCCCCACATGGGTTGGTAGCATTTATCTTCCCTAAGTACCATACCGGATGCCTCCTGTTTACAGTATCTATGAAGATGAGTCCAGGATCGCCTGACTCCCAAGCACATCTAACTATCTCATTAAATATTTCAACAGCACTTACTGTGTTAGTCACGGCATTCTCCCTTCTAGCGATCTCCATTACCTCATCATACGTTAATATCAACGTCCTATCCAGAGGGATGGAGCCCCCAGCAGCCTCAAGTTCATCTAATATGTATTCCTGAACCCACTCTTCATTCATGTAATACCTAGCTAGTACTATGGCGTAATTCCTGGAGTCATTTACTCCAGGGCTTAAGGAAGTAAGCCGTGGATTCACCAACTCCCATAGGGAGCCGTCCTCAACCGCCTTCATGAACGCATCGTAAACACCTACGGATATGTTAAAGTTTTGAAGGTTCACATCCTTTAGCTCACCTGACTTACTCCTAATGAATTTAAGTATGTCAGGATGCCATACATGTAGTACACCCATGTTAGCACCCCTTCTCCTACCTCCTTGCTTGATGACCTCTGTAGCAGCATCATACATCTTCATAAACGATACAGGACCTGAGGCAACTCCAGCAGTACTAGCCACTACATCACCCTCAGGTCTTAACTCAGAGAATGAGTAACCAGTACCACCTCCTTGCTGATGTATTAATGCTGAAGCTCTTAAGGAATCCATTATTCCTTCCCCTTCCGACGTCGTTAGTGAGTCCCTTACTGGTAGGACGAAGCAGGCTGATAGTAAGCCAAGCTTGGTCTTAGAGTTCATTAAAGTAGGGCTATTAGGCATGAATTTACGATTAATCATCAAGTCGAAGAACTTCTTCGCATAGATTGATGAGTTCTCACCCTCCACGCTAGCTATGTACTCAGCCACCCTCATAAACAACATTTTAGGTGTTTCTAAATACCTTAAGGTTTTCGGGTCCTTGAGGAGGTAGCGGGATTCTAAAACCTTTAATGCCTGGAAAGTGAAGTCGAGATCCTCCTTCGCTAGGGAGTCCCACTTACCCTTCCCGAAGACGTCGTTGTATATCCTAGCCAGTACGTACTTCCTAGCAGCTAGTTCGAATGATACATCATTTACTATCCTACTAGAAAATGCTTTTTCAACAAGGTCTGAAATGTATTTAGATGTTACTGATTCCTTACCCTTAATACCATCTAATACTTCGTCTAAAACCTCATCTACATAGCTGTCTAAACCGTACGTGTTGAGTGCCTTAACTATCGACTCCCTCAGCTTAATTACGCTTAGATTCTCTACCCTCCCATCCTTCTTCAACACCTTCACTTGAGATGTTAGTGAGGTAATGTCCTACCCACCCCGCACCTACTTCTCTATCCATACACTTATTCTTTTAGGAAGATATAACAATAACTAATAATGAGGTTGAAAATGAGCTTATTTTTCCAGTATTACTTACACAGCTTTGAATTTCTCGTACCATGACTCATAGACCTTTACCGCCTCCCTACTAACGCTTGGCTTCCTACTCCTAATAACGTCGGTAAAATCACTTAGGGTTATCTCCCTAGGATCTCCCGACCCACCATACTTCTCAAATAACTCCTTAACAGTCCTTAAATGCGCCGCCATTACGATGTCCCTTATATCACTACTTGTATACCCTTCTAACATTTCAGCGAGTTTTTCTAAGTCCACCTCACCTGAGAGCTTCAAACCCTTAGTATACAATTTAAGGAGTTCCACCCTAGCCTCCTTATTAGGTAGTGGGATGTATATCCTCTTCTGAAACCTACGTATGAATGCTTCATCAAGTCTCCACGGCTTATTAGTAGCGGCTATAACGTATATGAAGTACTTAAAGGATTTGTCTAGAAGTCCGTCCATCTCCTTAAGGAATTGATTTCTAACCCTTACCTCACCGCCTACCTCACTACTGTACGTGCCTAAGAGGGAATCGACCTCATCGATGAATATTATGACTGGCTTACCGTTTTGAGAGAGCTCTCTAGCCTTCTTAAATATCTTAGCAACGTTCTTCTCAGCCTCACCAAGCCATTTAGACATAACAGATGCAGCATCTAGATGTACGAATACACCATCTATTTCTGTAGCTACAGCAGCAGCTAATAAGGTTTTACCGCATCCCGGCGGTCCGAATAGTAGTATCCCCCTATGCCATCCAAGCGGGAACAGCTCAGGTCTGAGTGTAGGGTATATTATAGCCTCCTTAACTGCCTCCTTAACATCGCTTAAATCGGCTATGTCGTTGAATGTGACCCCAGGCTTCTCCTTAAACACTACTTCGTTAAATACGTCATCACTGCCTGAGGAGTTACTATAGGATGCTGTAGTCGCTACCTTCATCGACTCAAGG
>JAWBQY010000001.1:82776-109612 GCA_038844925.1 Sulfolobales archaeon
TTTAACTCTTTTCTCATATTCCTTAATCCACTGCTTGTAGATATTGTTTAAACCGTTATCAGGGTATAGCGCTACTATCTTCCTAAGAACTTCAACCGCTTTTTTATAATTCTTTATAGCGTCGTCAAACTTACCTTCCTTATCGTATCTTACTGCCTGAATAGCGTATTGTCTCGCCATCCCTTCAAGGTACTCATACGATTGACTCAATTAAATCCACCCAGGTCGACCTACTGATAGGCCTACGTTATGGATTAGAAAATTAAAACGTAATCTTATTTTTCTCTTTAAGGGATTTAAGCGCTTGAATTACCTCCTCCTTACTTACGTTAAACTGTCTGGCAGCGTCTGATACGTCTATGAACCCTCCATGTGTTAAGATATACTCAAGTACCTTACTCTCTAAGGACTCTCCAATTGGGCGGGGCGGTCTTACCTCCTTACCACTTACCTTACCGGTAGTAGGTTGTGAGGCACCATTTACTACTACTTTAAACTCCCCAGCACTACTTGCGGCACCGTTAGACGACGTCCTAAGTAATTCCTCAGGTATCTGAGGTAAAGACTTACTGATTTTTGCTTCAGCTACCTCCTTAACTTCTTGAAGGATCTTCTGCGCTTCATCAGATAGGTCTAACATCTTATCCTGAGCTACTGTAGTACCAGATGTTGCTAATATTAGGTTCCTAATCTCACCCGTTAGTACGTCTATACCGGTAGCAACCTCAGGTACTACGTTACTTACCTGACCCTTAAGGACGTTAAGTATGGCTAATACTGAGCTTAAAGCTAAGTTTATATTACTGATCTCCTTAATGGTTTCAATACGTAGTATAGCTCTCTCTAATGCGAGGGCGGATGTATAGATATTAGTTATTATTTTTCTAATCTCAGCTAATTCGTTTACGTATATAGCGGCCTTTGGCTTATCCCCCTTAACATATGCCGTAATTGCGGATCTGAAGAGGTCGTCATGCCTCATCTTTAACCTACTTACAGTTTCTTCTAACATGTCCTTATACTCTCTGAGTTTGATTGCTATTTCTAGGATAGACCTCCTTATGCTCCTCTTACTGCTCCAGGCAGTTATATCGGTGAATATTCTAAAGATCTTGTTGAAACTGCTGGCGGAATTGTTAGCTACGACACTCACTAATAATCCCTCTTCTAATGGTCTACTACTTGAACCTGTATCGGGCCCTCAGACTTCGACATCAAGGATGGCTGGAGAGATGGTGCAGTAGTTACAGCCGTTAACGGTGCCTTAGTTTCAGTAGGTTCTGCCTCCAATTTTTCGATTATATCTAGGTGTTTTTCAATATCTTTTTTCTCATCCTGAGCCTTAGACTTAGACTGCCTTAGATAGTCTATCGACGCCTTATACGACGTTTCACTAACCTCGTTGGACATGTAGAGAACCATTAAGTTAGAAGTCGCCTTCTCTAACCTTATTATCTGGTCTTCGAGGTCGTTAATTCGCTGTCTTAATTTAAGCTTAACTTCCTTAACCTTCTCTTTAATCTTACTAAACTCTTTATCCAACCTACTCTTCATCTCTTCATATGCGTGACCAGGTATGTTACCCTTCCTATATAATTCCTCAACAGCTCTCATCCTCTTCCTAACCCTGTCCAATTGATTCTCTATGTTGATTGCCTCAACTTTCCACTCCTGAATGACTACAATACCATCAGGAGTTAACTTCAACCTATCACTATGTACTTGCTTGTAGTTATCCTCATTCAAAGCTACATCGACAGACTCAACACCACCTGAAATATCTGCGTAAATACTTAGAAGAGTTCCGATAAACCTCCCATACTCATCCTTAATCCTCTGACCCAAATACCTCTCAATTTGATCTACCGTAATCACCATTACCTAACACCGAAAAATATCTAAGCAAACACCTAAGCTTAAAAAACCTCAGTCCTTTAACCAAACCGTTTCCCGTCTTAGGTTTTGTAGGTTTTCCTAGGGCAGGTCATCACGGCTTCCCTGAGCCCCTCCCCACGGTCTGCCGTAGGTCTCGGAAACCCAGGGTCATCAAAAGCTCTTTAAGAGCCTAGGGGTTTATAAGTCTTGTTGAATTACGTCAAGAGCTCTAAGCATCCTAGAGAGACCTACAAAAACCTAACACACTAAAACAGTTGCGAACCCTCTAAGTGTAGGCAAAGTATTACATCTGAAAACCTCATCCATCAGGACTGGGCTGTTTTTCTTTTTGATGTTTAATTGTGTTGTTTACGTGCTTTGCGATTGTTCATGGTCTTTTCGTCCTGAAGGTGTTTGAGTGCTATTAGGTATGCTGACGCTGTATGCCTGTCCAAGCCGTACTTCTCCATTACGAAGCTGTGCTCATGCTTATAAGTCTTTACTTAGATGATAATATTGGTAGGGATGAACTTGATGAGCATGGTGAGGGGGACTTCCGTGCACTCTGCTTCGCCGCAGGGAGCTGGGTGAACCAGCTGGCGACAGCTGGAGACACACTCCCGCAGGTGGGGCAGGGGAAGAAGGAAGCCGTTGAGAGGTAGATAGCTGGAAGGCTGGATATAAAAGAGCAATGAAAGCCTATGAACAACCATCTACCGAGAAACGGTAAGCTATCTATCTTATAATCTAACAGAGGAACTGTATAAAAACGTAACCCACACGCGCTACTGAAATACTATTAAGAACATACCTAATATAAATAAAGCCTAGATTTTAAAGGAAATTAGTACCGCCCTACACCTAAGCCTAGAATACTCTTCCTAGGAAGTTTCCAACGTTAACTAGGTGATTTTAGTATTTAAGCAATAAAAACTTTAAATCCTCTAAGGAGAGGAGATCACATGTCCGAGAAAAACAGGGATAGAAGTTCAAAAAAGAGCCTTTGGCATTACATATCAGGTGGAGTCTTCCTAATAGGACTTGCTGTACTCTTTTACGTGGGCTTTTGGCCTTGGATACTCGTACTGTTGGGTTTGATTGCAATAATTGAAGGCATTAGCGAGTATTATT
This sequence comes from Sulfolobales archaeon, assembly GCA_038844925.1. GTDB lineage: Archaea > Thermoproteota > Thermoprotei_A > Sulfolobales > NBVN01 > DTCV01. Next base: position 85,783 of record JAWBQY010000001.1, read on the forward strand.
CCAGAAGAGTAGAGAAAGAAGATTGATTCGAGATATGAGAGATTTTGAGCGCCCTGGAAAGGTTGCCCCGTTAGAAGTACCTATGCTTACAGTTAAGGAGAAACTACTCATAACCGTTCATCAAAGCTATCTCTACGACAATTATACTGTAATTCCATATTAGTTATCATATATCTTTAAGAAGACAATACGACTTTCCAGTACTTCAAATGCCTTCTAAGAGAATTATATGTGGATTTAACTCCAAGGGTATTATAATACAGCATTACCCCCTCTAACAAAGACCTACCCCAACTAAACAGTCAAACACTACGTCCAACGATGAACGTACAACTTTACGTAGACCTACATCAGTCACTAAGACATAAAATCCGTTAAGTGCTACTCAAGATAATGCTACAAAGCCTAACTAGTCGAAGGGAAAGCGTTAATCCTGAAGATCGATTTAAAAATAAAATAGAGATCGTAATATGTTATGCTCTAAATCACATAATACCCTACCTACCCTACGGGGAAATTTTAGAATTTGGAAGCTGGCGCCGGGGGCGGGATTTGAACCCGCGTGGGCGTGAAGCCCACCGGCTCTCCAGGCCGGCCCCTTAGGCCGCTCGGGCACCCCGGCCTTAGAGGGTTTCCATAACTACTTCTTAAATAATGTTGTTTAATTTATATTTTACTTTTTCCCTTCTCTATCTGTTTGGGTTTATCTTAAAACCTCTATTTCTATGTAGACGTCGTCTGGCACTCTAACCCTCATTAACTGCCTCATAACTCTTTCATCAGCACTGATATCAACTATTCTCTTATGTATTCTCATTTCCCATTTCTCATATACCTTAGTCCCTTCACCGTGGGGAGGGACTAATGTAGGTACTATCATCCTCTTAGTAGGTAGTGGTATGGGTCCTCTTACATCGACACCTGTCTTCTTAGCTATATCTACTATCTGAGTTACTACGTAGTTTAGATTATCTACATTGACGCTCCAGAGCCTTATCCTCACTTTATTAGCCATTAAGTTGCACCGTTGAAGATATGGTTTAGCCCTTAATTTCTACTTTGAGAGGTTTTAAGTCTACTACTACTCCTATCCCTACAGTCTTACCCATATCCCTCATAGCGAATCTTCCCAGTTGTGGGAAGTCGCTAAACTTCTCAACAACCATAGGCTTAATCGGTTTAAACCTAACTAGAGCTGAGTCACCCACCTTAATCAACTGCGGATTCTTCTCAACTATTTGACCGGTTCTTGGGTCTAACTTACCGATTATCTCCGTAATCCTAGCTGCCACACTTGCTGTATGTGCATGTATTACTGGGGTGTAACCTACTGAGATAGCTGTGGGATGCCATACTACGAAGATCCTTGCAGTAAATTCATCAACAACTGTTGGCGGGTTCGTAGTATGTCCTACAACATCTCCTCTTTTAATATCCTCCTTAGAGACCCCCCTCACGTTAAACCCTATATTATCACCGGGTAGTGCCTCATCTAACCTCTCATGATGCATTTCAATAGACCTAACATCACCAACCTTACCAGGAGGCATGAACACCACCTTATCACCAACCCTTAACCTACCTGTCTCCACCCTACCGACAGGTACTGTACCAACTCCTGAAATGCTGTAGACTTCCTGTATTGGGAGCCTCAACGGCTTATCAACAGGTTTTGCAGGTTCTTTAACAGTATCTAAAGCCTCTACTAATGTAGGTCCTTTATACCATGGCATGTTAGCAGACTTCTCTATTAGGTTATCACCTAACCAGCCGGAAACAGGTACGAATGGAATGGCATCTACCTTATATCCTAGACCTTTCATAAACTTAGTGAGTACTGAAACTACTTCCTTATACCTAGCCTCACTCCAAGGAGGCTCCGTAATATCCATCTTATTCACAGCCACTATAATTTGGTCTAACCCCATAGTCTTAGCGAGAATTATATGCTCACGTGTCTGACCCTCAGGACTCATACCAGCCTCAAACTCACCCTTCTTAGCGGAGACTACGAGTATCGCTGTATCAGCCTGACTAGCACCAGTAATCATGTTCTTAACGAAGTCCCTATGACCTGGTGCATCAATTATAGTCCAATAGTACTTAGGAGTTTCAAACTTCATGAACGAGAGAGAAATAGTTAAACCCCTCTCACGCTCTTCTTTAAGCCTATCTAAGAACCACGCATACTTCTCAGACTCCTTACCAGCCTTCTTAGCCTGCTCCTCAACCTCCTTACGCGTCTTCTCATCAATGAACCCTAACTTTAGTAGCAGGTGACCTGTCAAAGTACTCTTACCATGGTCTACGTGACCAATTATTACTAGATTTAAATGCGGCTTCTTAGCCTTACTCATACTATCACCTCTACCATGCTATGTAGTATTACATCTAGACTTTTAAAAATTTTACATCTGAAAGAATTGCCCTTTAAGACAGAGGGCGAGACTTATGAAGCCCATACCCACAATACTTCCTAACAATGAATCATCCTACGATAGCGACATATGAATACTTGGGAAATGACTATATCCTCAAGCAGTTACCTACGTTCATCGTCTAGTTACTCTAACCTCACTAAGCACGAGCAAACACGCTTAAAATGGTAGTTATGCAAATCCATCAACATCTACACATCCGAATAGCATTTTGGTTGCCTATCAGAGGACTTCGTAAGGGGATTATGAAGAGTGTGCTGGGTAGTGGAATGAAGGCAGAACTCGCGGATCTGAAGAACATCTCCAAAACATGTTCTATCTACTGCTCTAAATTCACCTCGTAATAGATGGTGTTCGGATGGGCGGGTGAAGAGCAAGTACATGAAGCACGTTAGATTTTTGAGTTCTGTCTCGTCAGGCTTGAAGGGCGTTTATGATCTTCGTGTTGAGTGGCTAGCAATTACAGTGAATCGTAGGAGGGTGTGTAATCTGCTTAAGGAAAATCTATAAAACCTAGGGCTGGGGATGGTGGTGTGTTGGAGGCTTACACAAAGCTAAATCCTCTAGATGGGGAAGATACAACTTTTCAAGCATTCTACTTAGATGTAATAGTATACCTCTTTAATATGTTTCAAACTGAATTGGTTTGAATTTAAAACCATCTTAATGACATAATATCACATATCAAGTAAATTTTTAAATTCATTAACAATACTATATTATGATGAGGTGATCTGCATACCCTTCTGGAAGTGTCAAGTATGTAACTTCTTATTTGAAGGCATTACACCACCAGATAAGTGCCCGAAGTGCGGTGCACCTAAGGAGCAGTTCAGGCAACTATCCGAGCAGGAAGGTGAGCTCGTACTAAAGTCTAGGAAATCCAACTATTTGCATATGAAGGCACTTACCCTGTTGAGAGAGCTTAAGAGTGTCGCCGAGGAGATTATCAGTGAGAACCTCGACCCACCATGTGTGAGGTTAGCTAATGAGGAAGTAGAGTTCGCTACGACTACCATACAAAAGATTATAGCTGAACTTGAAAGCCATATGAAGAAGGGTAAGTGGGGTTAGACCATGAGTGAACCTAGAAAGTATGAGTACCTACCTGCTAAATATCCTAAGAGGTCTGAAGTCTTAGGCTTAGATATAAATGTATTAGTCTCCCATCTCTTATCAGCATTTGCTGATGAGGTCTTAGCTTGGTATCAGTACTACATAAGTGCTTATGCTGTTAGAGGTAATATCTCAGTAGAGGTTGAAGATGTCTTTAAGAAGGTAGGGGAGGACGAACTTGAAGACCATGCAAAGATGCTTGCTGATAGGCTTCAAGACTTTGATGTAGATCCGCCAGACTTTAGAGACCTTTGGCAGCTATCTAAGTGTAAGCAGACAGAGCTACCTAAAGACCCGCACGATATTGACGGATTCTTAATAGCGTCAGTCCTAGCTGAGAGATGTGCTTTAGAACATTACAGGGAGATTTACAATTACGTATTCGGTAAGGACCCCGTTACTGAGGAAATAATTGAGGACATTATTAAGGATGAGGCTGAACATGAAACTATATTTAAAAACCTACTGTCGAAAGATGGTTTGAAGAAGTTAGAGGAGTTGGAGAAATAGGATTAAGCAAGTCGATACGTACCACCTAACTAGACCGCATATCTTTTTTAGTTCTAGTGAGTATTCCTTAGTGGTTAGGTCTTAAATACAGTAACTCCTATTAGAGATTATGTGTGGTTCCAATGTCGTTGGGACATGTAGAGAACGTACTGCTCTACGCATTAATTCCAACTCTACTAACTATTCTTGGGTCTGGATTAATATTCCTACGTGTGAGTATTGAGGAGAGGTTTATAGACAGCATGATGGGGTTTGCCTCAGGACTTATGATTTACGTAGCATTCGTAGAGCTTCTCCTACCTTCATTAAGCGATAGCAGTCTACTCACAGCGCTTTCAGCATTCCTAAGCGGTTTTCTAATGATTAAGGTGCTTGATATCTTAATACCGCATGTTAGGATTATTAGGGATGATGCCACAGCTAGGATACGTAGGAAGACTATTCTAGTTGCTTCAGCCATAGCCCTTCACAATATTCCTGAAGGGCTGGCGGTAGGATCTGCAGCAATGTTCAGCTCTGAGGTAGGTTTGAACGTAGCCCTAGCAATAGGTATTCAGGATTTCCCCGAAGGTTATGTGGTAGCTCTCTCTGCATTTATAGCGCTGAGGAGTGTGTGGATGGGTTTCATCATTGGAGTGTTTAGCGCGATTAGCGAGTACTTAGCTGCAACTACAGCTTTAGTAGGACTTATCAACCCTGATATTTCCCTACCGTTCCTAATGATGCTGTCCGCAAGTGCTATGATCTACGTGGTAGTCCATGAAGTAGCTCCTGAGATCTTTGGACACGAACATGATGAGTACGCTACAGTAGGTTTTATAATTGGGATTCTTTTCGGTCTATTTATCTAAACTCCTCAGGGGGATATGAGTGTTGGACAGTACACTACGTCTCCTGCGATCTGATTTTAAACAGCAGTTTTGCGATCCTCCAGGCTTTAATTCCTTCGTAAGTCTTGTTTATACGTCTAAAGCATTTTAAACAATACCCTTGCTTAGTGGTTACTCGGTATACGTATGGATGTCTTAGCATTAGTAGCTGTTGCAGCACTCTTACTAGTACTCTTATCCTATAACTACTTACTAGCTGTTAAGATCTCTAAAGGCGTGGGTGGGAAGGTAGGTCCCGACGATGTAGGTAGTGATGTGGGTAGGTCTCAGGAGATGAGTGTTAGGGCTGTTAAGGCGTATGTCTTAGGTGATTACATAGTGGTAACTACTGTCATTCAGAAGGGAAGTAGTAGGAGGAGTATAGGAGAGGTTGTAATTGATGAACCTTCATTACTTATACCCTTGACTCAATCCTTAGCTGGGGACGAGAGTTCAAATGGGGGTGGTGAGGAGGTATCTAATACTAAATGACTTAAATACTTCCTAACCCACTAAATTTCTTTAGGGTTGGATTATGGTGATTTATAAAATCCTAACTGATGAATTGCTTAGTAAGGAGCTCTTACCGTTAAGTAGGGAGGGAGTAGCTGAGGTCAGTAGGTATGTCGCTAACATGTTGGCTTGGTGTTTAAATTTTAACTCATTGATATGTAATGCATTTATAAATTCTTTAGAAAGCTTCATCGAATCCCTCACTAAACTACGCCTCATGAAGTATCTAGCGTATGGGGGTGGGCGAGGGGAATCTATTGATGCGTCATTAATGGATGAGTTAACAAACATTATTACTGACTACTATAAGAGCATGATGTATGGGTTAGTAGATAGTAACGGTAATGTAGTGGTTAAGGTAGTTAGGGATTTCGAGTACGGAGGTGTGAAGTATGGTAAGGGATCACTCACATCCATACCGCTTAGAGATGCCTTACTACTTTCCAGGGTTGGTTATGTGAAACTAATGGATGAGTTGATCATTAAGTAATGATCAGGTGGGGCTGAAGGTACGTTAAGTAAATGTTTAATTATTTTTAAATAAGTTGTCTGAGGTGGTCTGACTTCTTCGACATACGTCCAATAGCGTTTGATAGCCTAGGAGTTAGGTCTATGGCTACCTTCATATCAACCCCAGATGTAAACATATTCATAGACCCATCAGCTTCATTAGCACCTATCAGATATGGACTACCACCACATGATATTGAGTGGAGGACTCTTTATAGATGTGTTGAACGTATTGAAGAGTACTTAAGGAGTAGTGATGTAGTAATAATAACTCACTACCACTACGACCATCACGACCCGGGCAAGCTTATACCGGTAGAACTCTACGCATCCAAGGACGTATTAGTTAAAGATCCTAATAACAATATTAACTTCTCCCAGAAGTTTAGAGCTTCTAAGTTTTTAAAGGCTATTAAGGAGGCTGGAGCTCAAACCCAGGTTGCTGATGGTAGGACCTTCAACTTCGGTAAAACCTCTATAACGATCTCACAGCCCCAGCAGCATGGGAATACCAGTAAGTTAGGGTACGTGTTAATGGTATTACTTAAATATGGTGATGCTTCAGTAGGTTTTACCTCAGATGTTGAAGGGCTGTTAAATGAGTACTCCATAAACTTCTTCAGAGGTAGTGAAGTAGTCATAGCTGATGGGCCGCCAACTTACTTAGTGGGCAGTGCATATAGTGAGGAGGACATAGCTAATGCTGTGAGGAGCTTATCTAGCCTATCATTAAGCGTTGGTAAGGTAGTAGTAGACCACCACTTACTAAGAGACCTCAACTACAAGGAATTCTTAGAAAGGATACATAGGTCTACAGGAATTCGATTAATAACTGTAGCCGACTTCATCGGAGTTGAGCCAAACCTACTTGAAGCACGTAGGAAGGAATTATACAAGTCTGAGTAAAGAGTTTAGATCTACATATTCAACTACACCACCATAATCGCTATGACGCCTAGCACGGCTGTTTTGGATTTCATGTTAGTTGATGTGGTTTGATGTCAACCCCTGGCTTCATCGACCTCTGAGCACCTTTCATCAGTACCCATCATTGACTTCAACCAGTTCGGAATAACCCAATCCACAGCCCTCCCTCATTCAGCTCAGGTTCACAGCTGTGGGGAAACCCACATCTTGGGCGTTTGAATGTCTTACCCACTCAGGTCTTCGCCATGTACCCGCATTATGGGTAGGTTCGGGAGGTGTTATGTGGGGAAACCTTAATCACTAATGCCTTCTCTGAGAGCTTCCTACGGATTGTTTCCCACGGTGTTCTAGACAAGCATAAGATTCTAAGAAATAGCTAAATGTATCCTAAAGAGATGCGGGCCCGCCGGGATTTGAACCCGGGACCACCGGCTTAGAAGGCCGGCACTCTGTCCTGGCTGAGCTACGGGCCCTTATTATTAGTTAGTGATTCCGTTTAAAATATTCATCTACTCCTTAGTTGTGGGTCGTATTTATTTGATGGTGTATTGCCTGCTGTGGTGTTCTTAACTTTTAGCTGTTCTCCTCTTGATGAGAATTGATGTTAATCCATACATGGTTAGTATTAATCCAAGGAGGGAGACCGCATAACTAGTAAGTGATAGTATTACGTCGCGTGGTAGTACGTAGATTACCATTAGGAGGGAGATTAACCACCCAATACTCAGTAGGAGTACACCAATAACTAATCCTAGCTTATCAGCTAAGCTACTGCTTCTCATACATCCAACACTTCACGAGCCTTAACCCACCTACGTTAAACGTCGGTGGTTCCTCAATCTTACATCTGTTCATTACGTAGGGGCATCTAGGCGCTAGCCTACAACCAGGTGGGGGTCTTATTAAGTTAGGTGGTTCTCCAACTAATGTCTTACGTGTAATGAATCTGTTGTTGGGGTCGGGGTCTGGTATAACGTTTACTAGAGCTTCTGTATATGGGTGTAGGGGCTTTTTTATGACGTCCTTAGCATTACCGATCTCAACTAACTGACCAGCATACATAACCATAATCCTATCTGAGAAGTACTTAGCTGTAGCGAAGTCGTGTGTTATGTAAATTACTGCTAACCCATATTTCTCCTGCAACTCCTTAAAAAGTGATAAGATCTCAATACGTAGTGACGCATCTAACATTGACACTGGCTCATCAGCCAGTACTAACTTAGGCCCTAGGATTAGAGCCCTAGCTATTGCTACCCTCTGAAGTTGCCCACCACTTAACATGTGTGGGTACTTATTGACGTAGTCTTCAGGCGGTGTTAAACCAACCTCTGTAAGCATTTCATATACCTTCCTATTACGTACTTCTTTCTCAACCCGATGTACTTTTAAGGGTTCTTCAAGAATTGATCTAACAGTCATGAAGGGTGGCATAGCACCGTAAGGATCTTGCTGTACTAAGCCGACATTCCTCGAATACCAATTCCTGATGACACGTTTAGGTAGTTTAGTAATATCAACACCTTCAAACAGTATACTACCTTTAGTTACCGGTACTAGCCCGATTATCGCCTTAGCTAACGTCGTCTTACCACACCCGCTCTCACCCACTACAGCTACTACCTCACCCCTCCTAACAGTAAATGAAACACCATCAACAGCTCTAACATACCCTACTATTGAGAGTAACTTCCTTATTGGATACCATATCCTAAGCTCGTTAACTACTAGTAAGTCCGAAGTACCAGGTTTTACCGGTGGTGGGTTACTTACCTCCATAGAGCCAACACCTCACATACCCATCAGAACCTAAAGTTATGAGGGGTGGTTCCTCCGCACAGATAGGCTTAGCGTACGGACACCGTGGCCTGAACCTACAGCCTTTAGGAGGGTTGATTAGGCTTGGAGGACTTCCCGGAATAGAAGCTAATGACGTATCAGTCCTAAGCCTGGGAATACTATTCAACAATCCCTTACTGTATGGGTGGAGCGGGTCTGTATAAATCCTCTCTGCAGGGCCGTACTCGACGAATTGACCGGCATACATTACTGCCACCTTATCAGCTAACTCGCTGGAGACAGCTATGTCATGAGTTATGAATACGTATGAAATACCTAACTTATTTTTAAGTTCTTTAAGTAGGTTTATAATGTTTGCCTGAGTCATTACGTCTAGAGCTGAGGTAGGTTCATCTAAAATAACTATTCTTGGGTTTGAGATTAAGGAAAGCGCTATAACTACCCTCTGCTTCATACCACCACTAAGCTCGAATGAATACCTCCACAGGAAGTCCTCAGATATACCGACCCTAACTAAGGCCTCTCTAGCCCTCTCAATAGCTTCCCTCTTAGGCGTACCGTAATGAATTACTAGAGGCTCTATTAGGTGGTCCACCACCCTCATCACAGAATTTAATGAGTTTAGAGCTGCTTGCGACACGTAAGTTATCTTCTTCCACCTAATCTTCTTATCAAATTCTGCATCACTCATCCCTAAAACTTCGACTCCCTCTATCTTAATACTCCCAGAAAATTCTGATACGTTTCTCGGTAGGAATCTTATTAAAGCCCTAGCTAGTGATGTCTTACCACACCCTGACTCCCCAACTAATGCAGCAGTCTCCCCCTCATTAATCGTAAAACTAACGCTATCTACAGCTCTTACAACCCCAACCTCAGTCCTATAGAATAGCTTTAAATCCCTAACCTCAAGTACTGGGAACGTCATATACACCCACCTCACCTAGCATCAATATTAGTGTAATCCATCATTACAACTCCCTCAACTTGGGGTTGAATATCTTATCTAATGTAAAACCTATGAGTGCGAAGCCTAACGTCATGATAACCAAACATAGTGCTGGTTCTAATATCCAATGGTAATACCCTCTATATACTGCACCGCCTGAGAATGCCTCCTCTAACACCCTACCCCACGTAATAGCTGTTGGGTCCCCAACCCCTAAAATAGCTAAGGAAGCCTCTAAAAACACGTATGAGGGGACTGAAAGCACTATAGCTGGGATCGCCGTAGGAAGTACCTTAGGAATTATGTAACGGAAGATTATCCTAAAATTGCTAGCCCCGTAAACTCTAGCTGCTTCCACATACGGCATCTCCTTAATCTGAAGGAACATAGCCCTATACACCTTAACACCACTACCGAATATACTTAGCATTACTACTATGGCGAGTAAGGTCCATATGGTAAGTCGGTAGAAGTAAGACACCATAACTAGGATTGGTAGGAATGGTAGTACGAGCATGATCTCGTTAACCCTCTGAGTTAGGTAGTCAACCCACCCACCATACCAAGCACTCACAGCAGCTACGATCATCTCCAGGAAGACAGTAACTACTGAAGCTATAACGCCGAAGGCTAATGCTATAGGGGCTCCCCATATAATTGCTAGCCATAAGTCCCTCCTCTTATGGTCCGTTCCAGCCATACCGAAAACCTTACCATAAACGTTTAATTTAACATCCACATCAGCTGAAGTTTCAGGAGATCTAAAAATTAAGATAACCCTATACCTCCCCTTTAAAACCTCCTTAGTATCAGCTGATAAAATACTCTCCCCCTCCTTAGCAAATAACGCGACCTCAGGACTTATATCGTAGGTAGGACTCCGACCAAGCTTCTCCGTAATGTATTTAGCATACCATGCTTGGAATCTCATATCAGCTGAGATGGAATAGTACCTATACCCACTACCTACTAATCCCTCCTCTACTGTTAGCTCAGTCCCATCAGGCTTAACCCAAATTAACTTCATTAAAGACGCTTTAGTGACATTACGTACATAGAGCCTTAAAACGATCTCTGAGGGGAAATCATCGTACTCGTAAGTAAAGGGTATTTCAATTCTGACGTAGACACCACCATCAAATGGTATTAGCTGCCTTACCTTCACGCCAACTAAGTTAGAGTCAAGTACTATTGATTCGGGGAGTTTCCTACCTAGGAAAATGTTAACCCATGAAGGAAATGCTAGCTTTGGATTATCCTCCCAGTAATCAAGATTATTCCACATCTTGACAGCCTCATCATAGGGTATCGCGATGACTGCGTAAATTGATATGAATATAAAGGCTGTTATTATAGCTGATCCTAAGAGTAAGGATTTATACCGAAGCATAGACCTAGCTACGGTTTTAACCATACTCATACAGCTACTCACCCACCCTAATTCTAGGGTCGACAATTGCGTAAACCAGGTCGAGAACTATTACACTAATACCGAGTAGATACGCATATATGGCTACAGTACCAATTATTACTGGAGCGTCGTTTATAGCTATTGCTATAGCCATGAGCGTACCTACGCCAGGCCAGTTAAACACTCTCTCAGTAACTATAGCACCCATCCACGAGGATATCAACACCAACACGAAGTCCGTTATTACTGGTGGGAGAACAGGTCTAAGAATGTACCTCCGCTCTATTATTTTTGGTGGCACCCCCCTCGCTCTTGCGTAGTCTACGTAATCCTCCATAGAGAACATTAAGAAGAAAGTCCTCATCCTATACACACCTATCGGTATGTAAGCTACAGCCCATGATAGTAAAGGCAGTATCATATGCTTCAACACACTTAAAGCATACAGTAATGGATCTGCAGGAGGTGGTGCATCAACCAAACCACCATAAGGTAACACCCCAAGCCACGACGCAAAAACTATTATCATAAATATACCGTAAAACCATCCAGGCATTGATGAAAGAGGTGCTAACGATACAGCTAGCTTATCTACCTTACTTCCATATCTCCTAGATAATGAGAGCCCTATAAAAAGCTCACATAAAAATATGAGGACATTAGCTGTAGTAAATAGTAAAATAGTTGTGGGTAACCTCTCCCCAATAATATCCCATACCTTACTAGAACCGCTAGAACTGAAGATCTTCATAGCCCTACCTAGATTGAGGGTAAGTGCGTCATATAGGTAATTAAAACTTCTAATCATGAAGTGTTGGTCCAACCCCATCTTCTTAATCTCTAGTTCGATCCTCTCCTCTGCAATCCTCTTAATCTCCTCTGGAGTATATCCCCTATAGGCTGGATTTGTACGTACGTCCTCATAGACCTTAAATCTAAGCTCACTAATTATTATCTCATCTACATAACCTCCAGCATTAGCTATTACGATGGTTAAATACACAGCAACTACTATTGCTACAGCTACTGTAATAGCCCTAAATCCAACGTAACGTCCAATCTTAATTACTGAAGACTTCCTCAACGTTATCACACTACCTAGAACAAACCTAAAGTTCCTATTTTATAAGTATTAAATATATTTGAAAATATAGGTAGGAAAAACTTTTTATGTTTTAGGTCTCCTACTCATAAGTACTGCCACAATAGCTACTACTAAACTCACCAAGCTTATACCCACGGCCGCGTATACAATCCCTGATAAGGAGCTCACCTGATCTTGAACGCCTTTAATCTGAGAGCTTACTACATCAATTTTAGATTCAATATTACTTACCCGTGATGCTATCCCACTAACATCGCCTTTCACACCAGCTATCTGCTCGCCAACATATCCTATTAGACTCTTCACCGTGAAGGTGGTCTTAGTTATTGAAGGCGTACCAACAAGTTTAGAAACAACTATAGCGACAAGCTCAGCGGTTCCTTCCTCTAAACCACCAGTTATCTCAGGTCCTAACTTAATTTCATATAAGCCGTCTTTAACTGGCTCAGCATATCCAACCAACTTCCCTCCAGGATGTACTAGTAAGTACTTAACGTAGAGGATGTCATCCACCCTATATGGTTGTCCGCGGAAACTTATGGTTAAACTCGTAGTAACTGGTTGAGTCTGTATGATCGTTCCTATAGGCTTTATAGAAACCTCAGGAACCATGGGCTCACCGAACTTAAGCCATTTATCAGCAGTATCTACATGCTCTCTATAAGCCCTCAACACTAATTGCTTTGCCACCGTATCAACTTTCTCAAGGTAGAATGGGCCGTTACCAACCCAGAAATGCCCCTTACTATTATACCACTTCATTAAGTTCTGATATCTGGCCACAGCTTCATCTACTGAGAGGTACTTTCCTAGAACCTCTGAGTAAGGTATGAATTTCGTATTAATAGCCTCTTGAAGCATACTCTTAAGTATTTCTAAGGATGGTCCGGCAATATAACTCATCCACTCAACCTTTAATTCCTTCGCCTTATCAGCACTGAAGGCTAGCTTCCGCTCAGCCTCTGCTAAATACCCAATTGCTAGGGTGTGCCAGGCGCCAGGACCCTGCGAATAGTAGGGCCAGAAATCATCAGCTGCTACCTCAGCAATCCACTCAGCATCTGCATACCATGTATCAGTATAGTACTCTATTACTAACGGGTTCTCACTAATTATCTTAAAGCCTTTGAAAACCTCCATAGCCGCCTGGTAATCTGGGACGTAAGCTTTATCATAGATAGGACTTGCTGGATCTGCTCTATCATGAGTTATTATGAAGTTAAAGATTATGTCAGCTATGCTGAAGGGACTCCCATCATGCCATCTATACTTACCTGAGAATAACTCCTTATCATAATATACTACTACCTTAGCTAGAGCTTTTACGTTCCCCCCTAGCGCTTCACCTACTGTGACTATCCTCCTCTGCGAGGCGTCCCACTTATACCATGCGTCGCTAGGTACTGTTATCTCACCAACCTTTATAAGTGAGACCCAATCTAACGTCTTACGTACTGGTAATTCCTCACTGACATAGACCTCTGCCCTCTCAATCCTATGCGGCCAGAAGAGTCCTGTGTAGGGGTCCGGCAGTGCTGCTGTCTCACCAGTAGCACGTATGACTGATTGATCGAATATCCAATTAGTACCGGCTATCGGATTCCAAGGCTCCACTAGAAGGTCTGGTGCTAAAATCTTCATCTGACCCCCCACTCTATCCTTATACCTTAAAGTCCAAGACCATAACCACGAACCAGAATAACCACCAGCTAGATCGTAAGCTATGCTGACCTCCGGTCTACTCACCCATAATGAAGTAAGGTGTACTAACCATATCCTCTGAGACTCCTTTAATGATAGTCTTAAAGCCTTAGCCATCAATTCATCCCGCTCTTCTGCAGTCTTATAATTCCTGTAGTATAACTTCTGTGCAATACTGAAGAACTCAGGGTCGTTTACATATGCCTGCCAAAGAGGTTCCGGCCTCCCTAACTTTGTGTAGAAGTATCCAAAGTTATCTGCCTCATCTCTAGACACTAGCGTAGTTATCCACCCTCCAGTATATAAGTGCCATTCACCCTTAGCTGGGTCACCTCTTATCCAGATCGGTGAGAGTTCGCCTGACTTACCGTACCTTCTCTCGACAGTAAAACCTAGTTTCTCTAACTGTCCTGCTACGTAATCGCCTATACTCTTCCTAGCGTCTTCAATCCTGATTAAGAACTTAATCGTTACTGGCTCACCCTTATAGTACCATTTACCATCTCTATACTCAGCACCCATCTTCCGCATTTCCTCAAATATTATCTCCCTACCCTTATCGAAATTATACCTGTACGTAGATTCTATCTCATAGATAACATCAGCGTAACGTGCGTAGTCTGGAAAACTCGGCGTTAACGCAGTATACCTAGGAATGGCTAGACCTCCTAAGATCTCACCAGCTATGTAGGCTCTATCAACGATATAATTCATCGCCTCCCTTATTCTTGCATTACTGAAGGGGTTAAGCTTCCCAGTAGCTGGGAACTCAGGACCTACCGGATTGAACGTTAACTCGTAGTAGAGTCCGTATGAGAACACGTATGAGAGGCCTTTCTCCTTAGCTATCTTAAGTATTTCCGGATCTGTGAGGTCGTCAAAGTATATCTGTGCTTCATTCCTAAGCATCATCTCAACAACTTTATTAGGATCGGCCTCAGTGAAGAACACAACTTCATCAACCCACGGCCCTCTCGGAGCTTGCTGTGAGTTCAGATGTAGCGGCATTGTAGATAGTAGACTTAAAGCAAGTGCTAGTAGTAATAAGTTGGCTACTGATTTATTTAGTGCTTTCACAACTACACCTCCATAGAAAAACTACGACCATCTTTAAAAATCTTTAATAATTAAATATCAACTAGTTAGGATTAAATATCAAAACATGTTAATTAGGTTTCTATTATTTCTTTAATGTTAATTACCTTATCTCTGAATTCCCCCATTATTATATACCCAGCAATGTCAAATACTCTAAGAGCTCTCTTAAGTATAATGAAATCACTTGAAGCTACTACACCTCCTTCTGTAAGTACGGCTATATCTGCCTTAGATGCTAATACCACCTTAACGTTTGGTAATACTTCAGACAACTTAGTTTTGAGCTCACCGCTCTTACTTACCTGCTTATCTAAGACTAAGATTACGTCCACAGGGTTTAAGACCTTTATATACTCCATAAGCCTAAATGCTGAGTTCTTAATGCTGAGGGACTCGAAGTCCTTAATCTTAGTACTCCTTAAATCACGTATGAAGCAATCATCACATAAGTATACGAAGTCGTCTTCAAGGACTGAGGCAATCGTTAGCAAGGTATTAAACCCATCTATTATCAGCCTATGCTTAGATACTTCTAAGGGGTCTACCCTCTTACCGCATATTTCAGTAGCATCCGCATCGCTATGAATACATCGGAAGAGAATCATCCTCTCAGACTTACTTAACCTGTAATGTGAGGTTACTATGTCTAAAGACGATTTTTGATTGTAGCCCCTATTAAGCAAGTACTTATAGTCTACTAAGGCCTTAATTACTTCATCTCTGAGGACTCCAGCCATAGTTAAATACTTCTCCTCTTAAGGAGGTCCTTAACTAATTTCTTAATTCTATCTACTGCTTCATTAAGACCGTCTTCAATGATTAAGTACCCACTCACGTGGTCACTCTTACCGCCTCCTCTGCCGTTGTAGAGTTTTGAAATTTCCTCAAATAATTTGACAGCGTTAACTAAGTCTGCTACTCTAGGACTTACTGATATCTCAGTAAATACCTTACCACCTCCTTCAGGAACTAATGCAACCACTACGATCGGGTTCTTACTAACTAATTCTTTAAGTAACTCCCTAATAACCTCTTTATCATTGACTTTAAATAACTTAACGTTAAATAATACCCTATCTAATTCCTCAGCCGTATCTAATACGTCCTTATACGCATGTTCCAACCACATACTTCTATAAGTGTTTAAGAGGTTCTTCATATTAGTGAACTCCTCGTTAAGTGACTTTAACCTCCTAATAATGTCACTCCCACCAACTAGCGATGCTGCCTCACTAATCAACTCCTCTAAACTCCTCGCATACCTTACTAACTGAGTACCGGCTACGAACTCAAGCCTGACAACTCCGTCCTGTATTCTCTGTACATTAAGCAGTTTGATCCCACCTATCTCACACGTATTCCTTAGATGTGTGCCGAAGCAAGCTTGAGCATCAACACCCTCTATTTCAACAACCCTAATAATCGGCTCCATAGGAACTCCACCTTGATATAAAGTAAGCCCATACTTACCTTCAGCCTCATACCTAGGCATGTGCATCGTTTTAACTGTTAAGCAATTTAAAACTACTTCGTTAGCTACATCTTCAATACGTCTAATCTCCTCCTTACTCAAACCCCTGAAGTGCGTGATATCTAACCTACTCCTATCCTCACTTTTCTCAGCTCCTGCCTGCCATACATGACTACCTAAGACCTTCCTAGCAGAGGCTAGAACGACGTGAGTAGCTGTATGATGCCTCATCAACGAATACCTCCTAGACCAATCAACTTCACCAACCACCTCAACACCTAACAAGCTAGGAGGTAGGTCCTCATCAACTACGTGGACTAATACGTCACCAACCTTCTGAACGTCAACAACTTTAACGGTCTTACTACCAACTCTCAACACACCCCTATCACTTTCCTGACCACCTCCTTCAGGGTAGAATGCAGTTCTATCTAAGACTAAGTACCTGCCTAGAACTCCTAATACCTTACCGCTAAACTTCCTCATATACGGATCTTCATGGAATAACTTCCTAGTAGGTGGTAACTTACTGAAAGCTTCTAATACTTCCTGAGGAAGTTTTACAGTCTTAACAGGCTTTATAGGGGGCCTACTATGCCTTGAGGCAATTAAAGAGTAAAAGTTTGAGGGAACCTCAACCCTAATCCCAAGCTTCCTACACTCATCAACAATTAAATCGGGTGGTAGTCCATGACTATCATACAACTCTACCAACTCATCAACACTTAACGCCTTATCCGATGTATACCTTCTTAAAATAGTTGAAGACCTCTTCAACACATCGTTAAATCTTTCTAACTCACTCTCAACTACATCAAATACGTAGTCGACAGCCCTACCCACGCTTGGGTATAGAGGCCTCCAAAAACTTAACTGCTCTGCAAATAGATCCCTAATAACGTCAATGTCCAACTTATTGAAGGCCTTAAGCAGTCTGAAGACCCTCCTAAGCACTAATCTAGCTAAGTAGCCTTCACCAGCATTTGACGGTACAACACCGTCGGATAGGAGGAGTATTGACGTCTTAACATGGTCTAATAGAGCGAAAACCCTAACCATATCATCTAAGTAGTTGGAGACCTCCTCAACACTAAGCCCTAAATCCTTAGCAATCAACGATTTAAGTACTGCATAGCTTCCCCGCTCCCTAACATCATACTTACTGATTAGCTTAACAGCCCTCCATAAAATCTCGTCCGGGACCTCCAACACGCCTAAAAGTTTTCTATAACTACCTACTAAGTCTCCGTAAACAGTATGAAAAGCTGTAGGTGTTTTAGACGTCAACCACGCAATTCTCTCAATTCCGTAGCCAGTATCAACTATCTTAAGAGGTAATTCTTCATACCCACCACCATCTAAGCTCTTAAACATCATGAAAACTAATGTAGCTACTTCAAGACCTCCAACACATACCTCTAAGCACGGCCCTGCATTACCCCCACCCTCCCACCAAGACTCTTTAAACGTTAACTCATCCTCGGGGACCCCAACCTCCTCCACGAAGAACTTACTAGCATATTCGACGGTCTCGTTAGCAAAGTATACGTATTTATCTGGGTAGTTGAAGGCGTGATGCCCACCCATAATGAAGTTCGTTAAATGCCTGCCTAATGTATAGCCGACCACATCTATATCCTCAAGTCTAATACAGGGTTGCGCTATGACGAGCGGGTTAGCGGGAGGTGGGACAATACCGGAAGTTACATGGGGTTGGAAGACAACTATGCTAGCTATGGTTAGGTATAGGTCCTCCCTCCACCTAGCAACCACAGGTTTAGGTTCTATTACATCGTGGTTTAACCTCCTAAAGAAGTCTAAGAACTTATCCCTAGCCTGAAGGGGTGATAGCTTAGGTGACTTAATACTAATATTAAAGAAGTTGTAATCGGTGCAGGGCACATCGTTGCACGTATCTCTTGGGATTAACGACCAGAAATTAGCTCCGCATGACCTACACTTATATCTCTTATAGCCTTTAGCTGGAAGAGAGTCAACTCGGAACTTCTCCCACAGGTCTCCTACAATCATAAAAATCTAACCAAAAAGCGATGATAATCCCTCAGCTAACTCCTCCTCTGAGACCTCCTTCCTCTCCTCCTCGCTGCTAGCTTCAGCTACCTCCTTAACCTCCTGAGAGGGTTTACTGACCCCACTACTTGCCGGTTGCACTAACTGCGTAGCCGCTATACCCAATTCAGGTACCTTAGCGCTGATGATGGACGCTAACACCGCCGCTTTAGAGACAGCCCTACTCAACACGAAGTGGAGGTTATCACTTGTTAGTATTCCAGCCTCAGCAGATATGCTTAAAGCGTTGAGATAGGCTTTAGACAGTAACGTAGGAACTACCTCAGGCAAAGGTATTGCCGCACTTACTGCTAAGTTGAAAGCTATCCTAACAGAGTTCAGCAACTCGTTCTTAAATGAGTCAACATCAAGTACTAACTCATCAACCTTTGTGAAGACTAAGCCCTCATCGTAAACCATCTTAATGTTTAAACCAACGTCTATCACCTTAATACCTAATTTCCTTAAAAGAGATGCTAACTCACTACTAATTTTATCACCTGGCTTAGCTACCGTCACATCCTTAGCTACCCATACAAAACCCTCCCTAACTTGAGTAGGTATCTTCAACTTACCGAACATTGAGAGCGAAGGACCTGGCGTTATACCAGTAGGTCCTGACGGTATGACTATCTCGGATGTGGCGATGTCGTTAGGCTTGGCGAACCTCTTACTCTTAAGCTTACGGCAGAGGTTGACCACCTCGAAAGCGTTTAAATTGGTTAGGAAGACTGCGTTCGAACCGCTTAGACCTTTGACCACTTCCTCATAATTCCTCAATTTTAAAGTCTCTAACGCCTTGATTAGTAGGTTGTTCTTAACGACCCTAATCAAGCCGTACTTACTGAGAGTCTTCTTCAACTCCTTAAATTGCGAGGTAGGAGTTCTACTCAAGTCAATTAGACATATGGTCTTATACTTAGGTATTAAATCACATAACTCCTTAATAATTAACTCTTTCTCAATCCTAGTAGCTGACTCCCTAGAAGTTAAAGTAGCTCCTCTCTGCATCTTTATCTTATTAAGCAATTTTACATATTGTGAGTAAGTACGTTGGTTCACTCCATCACCACCTCTACCGAGGGACCCATAGTAGTCTTAACGTATATCCTGCAACTAGTTTCTAACGGCTTCTTAATCTTAGACTCTATATACTCTAAAACGACAGCTATGTTATCAACTAAGTCTTTAGGGTCCATATCCTCAGTACCTACGCGGCATCCAACCCATGCCTGCTCCTTATTCCTCAACCTAGTACTCATGCTGTACTGCTTAATCACAGCCTCTAAATTAGCAGAAGGTGATATCGGAATCGGGAACTTCCCCCTAGGACCTAAAGCTGGTCCTAACACCTTACCAACAACAGTCATTAAGTCCGACTTAACTAAGAACCAATCATACATACGTGCGATCTTCTTAGCACTTCTCTTATCCAACTTTTGAATGTCATCCCTACCTAATGCATCAACCCCCAAGGTCTTAGCCTTCAATAACATATCGCCATCTGCTATCACCACTATCCTAGGCATCTTACCCAAACCCTTAGGTAGGTAGACTACGTCTCTAAACTTTACATCAGGTGATTTTGGGTCAAACCCCTTAAAAACAACTATTAACTCTACGGACTGTTTAAACCTCCTACCACTACCTAATTTAATAGCCTCTAATACGCTTTTCTCGATAGCCGCCTTATTTACAGGCATTGACAACACCTAAGCCATCCACTTACTCTCATATTTCTTAAGTATTTCATCATATAAGCCTTCATCAACCTCTTTCAAGACCTGCTTGAAGTCCTTACCATTTATGGTGAGTCCTATACTACCCGCTGTAGATATAATTGATTTAACAGCGGATTTAAGAGTCTTAGCTGTTAGGTCGTTCTTCTTAAGTATTGATACTTCAACGATTTTATCAAAGCTTATGTCTCCGACCTTCTTATGCGCAGGGTCTCCTGAAGGCTGTTGAACACCGGCAAACTTAAGTAAGAGTGATGTGGTAGTAGGCGACTTAACCTCTATCCTATACTCCTTAGTCTGCGGATTGACGTATATATTAACGTTAACCTCCATCCCTTCAAAACCCTTAGTTAACTCGTTAATCTTACTTACAACCTCACTTACATTTAAACCTAACTGATTTAATGTAGGACCTAGCGGAGGTGCTTGCGATGCCTTCCCCCCTTGAACCTTAACCCTAACTAACCTCTCACTCATATACATCACTTCTTAACTATTTTTACGTAATCACCTGGCACTGTCGCTTCAAGCTTATAAGATGCTTCTAATATATTTAACGTTACTTCATTCTTTTGAGTATTGACAGAGAGTACTGAAGCCTTCAAGCCTTTGAAAGGCCCTGAAGTTATCTCAACGATATCCCCAGGCTTTAATTCGCTAATAACTGGCTTAGTAACGATCAACCTTTCAAGCTCTTCAATATTTATAGAGCCGGTTGCGCGTCCCTTAACATGCTTCATATCCTTTATCAACCCGTAGACTAGGTGGAGCCCCTTGACCTCAAGTATTATATATCCCTTAACGTCTGGCGGGATCACTATAGAGTAAAAACCATTGCCCATACCCTTAGCCCTAGCCTCTAGTAATAATGCGGCATTCAACTCCTGACGCGCAGTAGTCCTAACTATGAAGAACTTAGAGGATTCAGCCACCATAACCACCTTGAATAAAGTAAAAGGCTAAATGTATGAGTAGGCCGATGAGCCCAACTAAAAACAAACCTGAGATAACTACACGTAACATTAGTGAGTATTCCTTAGGCTCCGGCTTCTCAGCTATTGCTAATATCCTCCTCCACGAATCTATTAGACCTTTAAAGTCCATCTTAACACCTTACTACATCTTCTCAACAATTTTTAAGTACTTATGCGTTAATCAAACATCCTCCTTAACAACATCTCCGGATCGTAGGGTATTAGGTCTTCATACCTCTGACCCACTCCTAAGAACAGTATCGGTTTGCCTAAAGACATGATGATGCTTAAAGCCGACCCGCCTTTAACATCTGCGTCAGCCTTAGTGAGTATCACAGCGTCAACACCTACCTGACTATCGAACCACGTTGCTTGGTTGACTGCGTCGTTACCTGTCAAGGCATCTAAGACTAAGACCTTCATATTAGGTCTCACAACCCTAATAACCTTCTTCACCTCATTCATTAAGTCCACATCAGTATGCATCCTACCAGCAGTATCTATCAACGCTATATCCACACGGTTCTTAACAGCATATGTAACTCCATCCTTAGCAACTGCAGCTGGATCAGACCTATACTTACCTCCTATAAACGGGATTCCCAACCTCTTAGAGTGGAGTTCTAACTGCTCCTGAGCCCCTGCTCTGAACGTATCTGAAGCAACAACTACGGAGCTTAAGCCATTATTCCTTAGGAAGTATGCAACCTTAGCAATAGTTGTAGTCTTACCTACCCCATTAACACCCATGAAAACCATTACGTACGGTTTTGATGAAGCTTTAATCTCAGCTATAATATCACCTCTATAAACACCTCTATCAAGTAATCCCCTAAGCGATTTAATGAATGCAGACCTTACATACTCTGCAGGATTTGAAAACCTGCTGACCCTACTTCCAACAACTTCATCAGCTAAGGACTTCTTAATTAACTGCACTACATCGTAAGCTACATCAGCCTCAAGTAGGGATATCTCAAACTCCTGAAATACTTCCTCAAACTCCTCATAACTTAACTCCTTGGTCGATAAAGTCTCAGCTAGTTTACCCATTGCCTCACTAAGTACCTGCTTAATCCTCCTAAACATTACGATCAACTACTAAGATATGCTATTCCATCTAAGAATTTATTTAACCTTTCCCTGCTGTTCTTTCAAAATCCTATTTAAAGCCCCCTGAAGTTGCTGATAGTAGGTTAGAACCTTATTTAACTCACCTTCTACCATACGTAACGCGCGCATAACATCGCCTTCCTTATCATTCAGTAACTTAATTGCTAAATCACTACCTACTTCTGCGTAGTAATTACTGCCTATATGTGCTATAACGGATTTAACCTCAGTGATAACTCCCTTCACGTAAGTATGACCCCTCCCATCAAGTGATATTAAGGTCTCTAAACTTCCCTTATTAACTAATTCCTCAATAGCTGCCTTACTCATCCTGATCTCTTGTAGCTCTGAAGCCAACTGAGATATAGTAGCCTGCAATCTCTCTACGTACTTCCTAACCTCACTTAATTCTAATACTAGGGAGTCTAATTCAACATCCTTACTCAATAGACCACCCGCTGAAGGTCTCTAAACTTTTAATGAATTTATACTTACTCTCCTCGGGACTTATCTCTCTAATGTTGATTATCTTTATATGAGCTCTTTTAAGCTTATGCCTACTACCCATGTCAGAGTAAACCTTCTCAACAGCTTCCTCAGGCTTTAAAGCCCTTACGTCTATTGTGAAAGGCTGCCACCTCCTACTTCTATCAGGGCTGAAGAGAGCTAAGCCCTCGACCCTGAAGACCTTAACCTTAGTTTCACCACTCATAGATGATCACCTATACACCTATGTTAAGAGCTTTAATTATCCTCATGATTTCAGGTCCGGTAGTTCTCTCCCCGACTACTGCTCCATAATTATTAGCTACTAATCCGGTCTTAATAAATGCAACTCCGAAATTCACCGTACCGACGTCGACCTGCACATTAAGTATTCTAGACACCTCCTTAATATCACTATCACTTACGTCCGGATGTATTAAACCACCTACATCGTTCACAACGGCAATAGAACCAACTGTTGTAAACCTACTTATATCCCTCCTAACGATATTACCCACACCTAGAACCTTCTTAACTACCTCAACATCCCTCTCAGGCATTTCTGGATGGACTATTGCGCCTTTATTATTACTTAAAATCACGTTACCCAATGCTGTAAAGTGGGTATATAAGACCTTGACATTTATTCCTAGACGTTGAAGGTTCTCGACTTCCTCCTCCTTCACAATCCTAGGAAGTAGTAAGCCGTTATCGTTACCAGCTACTAAAACACCTATGAGGTTTGTATCAGCTACTCTACATTCGACGACCTCCACACCTAAATTACTTACCAATTTCCTCTTAACTTCAGAGTCGTTTACGGGAGGTATTAATGCTATCTTATTATTAGCGTAGATATACACACCTATGTTGGGATTACCGAAAATCCTCATTTTCTCTAAGCTCATCGTAATCTACCGTACCCTTAAGAACTACTAACTTCTAGTGCTAGGGATGCTTTAACAACCCCCTCATCGATCTTAATGACCTTAACTGCTATCCTCCTAGGGGGTCTATCATAAGCCCTACT
>JAWBQY010000001.1:109622-136093 GCA_038844925.1 Sulfolobales archaeon
CTAAATATATACTCATTTATAGACCTATCTATAATTACTTCACTAGCCTTTGTATGCCTCCTCACAAACTCTTTAACAGCCTTAACAGCCCTAGCCAACCTCCTATACCTGCCGGTCCAGTACAACCTACCTAGGTTAATTATGTATATTCCTTCATTCATCAACTACCACCTCACACATTGCCTATCTTAGACCTCCTCCAAGACCTCCTCTTAGGTCTAAAACGTAGTTTCCTTAAAGTCTTAGGGATAACCCATAAAGGTAGGGCTGAATTAGATTTAAACTCGCTGCATAGTCTTAACTTCTTAGCCAGCGGCTTATTCCTAGCCATAAAATCACCCACCCTTCCTCCTAACAGTTATTCTGATATCCCTCCTACTCCTCTCATCAATCTGCCTTAATATTTCCTTTAACTCATCATCATCGATCACCTTATTCAACCTACCGCTTAAGGTCAGGCTTACTAAGTAGTCCTCAAGCGATTTAGCTAGTTCCGGCTTAACTAACTTGATGTTGGCTAATCTCTCACGGGCCTCTGGTGTTAAGACTCTTCTTAAAATTTCCTGCTTCTGAAGCTCTCTCATCACTTCTTCCTCTCTCTCCTTAGCTTCCTCAGACCTCCGCATAATCTCAGCTAGACGCCTCCTCTTAATCATCTCCAGCTCCTCATCGTAATACTCGCTAATTTCAACCACCTCTAACCATATTTAGCTAGCTCAGGTATTAACTTAACTGATTCTTGAAAAACTTCATTAGCTATACGTGCAAGTAAAGAGGTACCCTTTGGTGTTAAGGTTCTGCCCTTACCACGCACCTTAGTAACGTAACCAGCAGCCTCTAATTGCTGGAGGATATGCCTAATATGTGAGGCTGCAGCCTTCTTAAAATGGGGTGGTGCGGAACCCCTACGCTTTAACCCCCCATACACAACTCTAAAAGTACCGACCCCAACTGGAACTCCACTTAAGTACAACTTCCTTAAGATACTTGCAGCTCTAATGTACCACCAGTCAGGGTTTTCGGGGACCCCGCTCTTGAAGTGACCTGTCTTTACATACATAGCCCAGCTCGGCGGCTTTACAGCTGGTACATTACTTTTTAGATAGTTAGCTAGATGTTTGATGAAGGCGTCAGCCGGTACTTCCCTAACGTCGACCATCATACCACACCTTAATTACTACATGATGACTTACTTATAGGCTTTAATTAACTTTTATGAATAATAAATTTTTTACTCCTACATAGTATTTAATCGCGTAATAGGGAAGTGGGTTTAAGCGGCTTGGGTTGGTAGTTGTGAAGGTCCTAGTAGTAATATTAAATAAGGATAATGCCGAAGGACTTAAGAAGGTTTTAAACAGCTTAGTTAATCAGGTTGGGGGCTGTAGGATATGTGAGTGTTTTGACGTATTAGTCTTAGACGGCGGTTCTAAGGACCACTCGTTAAAGGTTGTCGAAGAGTTTCGTAGGAAATACTCATGCATTAGCTTTAAGGTTCAAGAAGTGTTGGGTGGTGTAGGTCCAGCACGTCTAGAAGCAATTAAGTACGCCCTAAACAACGGATATGAGTACATGGTATGGGGGGACTCTGAAAATGCTTACAGAGAAGACTACATAACTAAGATTTTATCATCGCCGGAGGACTGCGACGTAGTTTCAGGTAAACCACTAATAAGGTGTGAGAGTCTGTTTGAGAAGTTATTCTTCTGGTACCACGCTTACCACGTCCTCTTCAAATATGTTAGGAGGAGACATGCACCAGGAAATAACAAGCTCGTTAAGACTTACACGTATTTTAAATCTCTATACCTACCAATCATCAGGACTGATGACTTCTATTTCAGCATTATAGCTCTAAAGAAAAACATTAAGTTCTGCTACAACGAAGACGCAGTAGTTACGGTCACATTACCGGATAGTTGGGAGGGTATTAAATCATGGCAGAGGGCTAGAGTTCTAGGATCTGTTCAAGGTGCTATCCTCCTAGACATGAAGCTACCGCCTGACTTCATGCCTTGGTTCCTATTCTCCCTCTACCCCTTCTACCTACTAATACTGTACGTCTTAGTGCTGACTGCCGGCTTACCTGGATACTTACTAATGCTGATTCTCGTAGCTGCGACTATCTATATAATTTTAAAACTACTTAAACTCTCTAGGGAGGTGTGCCTGGAAAACTGCCTATTCAACTCTCTGACAGGCTTCGTGGGTATGTACCTACATTCTCTATTTACGACTTACTACACCTTAAATTATGTGGTGAAGTACTCTAAAGGTGAGTTTAAGAAAGAGTTCATTAAGCATTCCCTAGCAGTTATGGAGAAGTACGGCTTCAACCTAAATAAAATTAAGTCGACGTCTAAACACACTAAATCATAACTTTATAACCTCCTAAGCTGAGGTCATAGTAAGTGATGAGAAGAGGGTCTAATGAGATTTATGATTAAAGCTGGAAATGCTGAAAGCTCCTACCCCTCTGCCAAATGTGTATAATGGCGGCTACTTAGGTGAAATCTTACTTACTATTTCGGAAGGTAGGTCAGCAGCCCTAACGACTTTAGCCGTTCTAGGTGGCTTCTTAACACTAGTGTTAAGTGGGATGTACCTTGATGGGTTATCCTCAGCTCTACCCTTAAGTACTCTTACCTTAACATACCTATCCTTACCTAACTCTACATAAATGTACTTCCCCTTCTTCAACCCCATACTTCAACTCCTAACATACTCTTACGGAGCTTTTAAAAGTATTTTTAGCTTTTATAAGGTCTTACTACATGGTCGGTAGTGTTTGAATGATAAGGAAGTCTTATGGTCTAAAATAGTTAGTGATGTTTCAAGATGTTCTAAATGCTCACTCCATAAGTATAGAACTAAGCCCGTACCTGGTGAGGGACCACTTAATAGTAAGTTATTACTTATCGGTGAGGCTCCCGGACAGAGGGAGGATGAGGAGGGTAGGCCGTTCGTAGGGTCTGCTGGTAAATTACTTACAGAGTTATTAGAGGTTAGGGGTATTAAAAGGTCTGAAGTATTTATAACCAACGTCGTTAGATGTAGGCCTCCTAATAATAGGGAGCCCACAGATGATGAAATCTTAGCGTGTAGCGAGTACACCATATCTATCATTAAGTTAGTAACGCCTAAGATCTTAGTTACTTTGGGAAACCATGCTGGTAAGTTTATTTTCGGGTTAGCCGGTATTAAATGGGTTGGTGTTAGTAGGATGAGGGGGCGGTGGTTTAAGGTCGACCTACTAGGCCTTAAGGACGTTTATATATTCCCCACATACCACCCAGCAACCGCACTCTACAACCCAAACGTTAAGTCTGTATTAGATTCAGACTTCAACACCATTAAGGAGTTATACTTAGGCATTACTAAAGGTTTAGGAGGACGGAAGACTACGACACTTTTAGACTTCATGGGAGGTGGTAGCCATCAGCGTGAAATACAGCTATGAGGACTTGAGGAAGATTGTTGAAGAGAAGATTAAGGAGTTGAGGAGGGAGTTAGAGATCTATGAATCTATGCTGAGGGTGTTGGAGAAGGTTAATAAGATCCCTGAGAAAGGTGAGTATAAGAAGCTTAAGGAAGATGTAATTACTTTAAAGGATAGTGAGGATAACATAGTTGCAACGATTACGGTTTCACCTACCAAGATTAAGGTAGTCCCCCTCGTAAAACTAGATAGTGAGCACCGACTCATTAGGTCTTACTTGGTTAAGTTCTTAGAGGAGAAGAAATCCTCATCCATTGGTAAAGTCGTCAGATACGATATTAAAAGCTCCGATAAATACGTATCTGAGATAATCATAGAAGGTAATTTCAACGAATACTTCATAGTTGAATTGGAGGCTGCCATTATGTACATAATAGATTCTACACGTAAGGAACTATCAGATTAACTCTGAGCAGACATCCCTAGATCTTCTTGCCGGTTTTCATCATCAAGTATCTAATCTTAAGATACCTTAAATTTTTAATTAAAGTGAGACAACTAAGTTTAGGGGACTGTGGACTTTATAATACTAGCTCAAACTTTTGATAAGCTGGAAGGAATTACTAGTAGGATTCAACTTACTAACGTGTTGGTAGAACTGTTTAAGAAGACCCCTCCAGACATCATAGATAAGGTTGTCTACTTAATTCAAGGGAGGTTATGGCCTGAGTGGAGTGGTTTACCAGAATTAGGTGTTGGTGAGAAGTTTTTAATTAAGGCGATCTCAATAGCTACTAAGGCAAGTGAGGCCGAAGTTGAAAGGCTATATAAGCAGTTAGGCGATCTTGGGAGGGCTGCCGAGCAGTTAAGGCAGAGGAGTACGGTGGGTGGCTTAACCCAGTTTATTAAGAATACCTCCAAGCAGGGTACGAGGCTAAGTGTTGAGAGGGTTTACGAGACCTTAAGCAAAGTTGCATCTATGGTCGGTGAGGGAAGTAGAGATATTAAGATTAAGTTAGTTGCCGGACTGTTGATAGATTCTGAACCCATTGAAGCTAAGTACTTAGTACGCCTTATCGAGGGTAGGTTGAGATTAGGAGTAGGGGATGCAACCATTTTAGACGCGTTAGCAATATGTTATGCCGGTTCTCAAAGCTATAGAGCCCTTGTTGAGAGGGCTTATAATATTAGAGCTGATTTAGGGAATGTCGCTAAGACCTTAGCCTCCGTAGGTGTAGAATCACTTAAGGTTATTAAACCTAAGGTAGGTGTGCCGATAAGGCCTATGCTAGCTGAGAGGCTGAGCGATCCGAAGGAAATATTAGATAAGGTTGGTGGTAAAGCCTTAGTTGAGTTCAAATATGATGGTGAGAGAGCTCAAATCCATAAAAGTGGTAGTAATGTATGGATATTTTCTAGAAGACTTGAGAACATAACACATCAGTACCCAGACATAGTTGAAGCACTACCCAATAGTTTAAGATGTGATGAAGCCATAGTTGAGGGTGAGATAGTTGCCGTAGACCCAAACACCAACGAGCTAAGACCATTTCAGGAATTAATGCATAGGAAGAGGAAACACGACATACATGAAGTTATTAAGGACTTCCCGGTAAGGCTTTACCTATTCGACGTTCTGTACGTAAATGGTGAAGACCTTACTACAACTTCAATACTCGTCAGGAAGAAGTACCTTCAGGATATAGTAGTTCAAAATGATATGGTAAGACTTGCAGACTCGTTAATAACTAATGACGTAGGACAGCTAGAAAGCTTCTTCTTGAAGGCCATAGAGAATGGTTGTGAGGGTGTTGTTGTAAAGGCAATACATGATCAAGCAGTTTACCAGGCAGGTGCTAGGGGATGGTTGTGGATTAAGTATAAGAGGGACTATAAGAGTGAGATGATTGATACTGTAGACTTAGTTGTCGTCGGCGCCTTCTACGGTAGAGGTAGACGTGGAGGTAAGTACGGCGCGCTACTTATGGCTGCCTACGACCCAGACACAGATACCTTCAAAACCGTATGTAAGGTGGGTTCAGGCTTTACGGATGAAGACTTAGAAAAAATACCAGTACTACTTCAACCCTACATCATAGGGCATAAGCATCCGAGAGTTGATTCAGAGTTAGAACCAGATGTCTGGGTAGTTCCCGCATTAGTTGCTGAGGTAATCGGAGCTGAGCTAACCCTATCACCACTACATACCTGCGGTAAGGGTAAGGTGAAAGAAGGTGTTGGAATCTCGATAAGGTTTCCGAGATTTTTAAGATGGAGGGATGAGAAGAAGGCCGAGGATGCAACAACAGTTGATGAATTAGTCGAAATGTATAGAAGTCAGTTAAAGAAGATAGTAGAAGAAACCACTCAAGAACAAGCTTAATCGACGAATTTAAAAACTACTTTAAGTAGTTGCTGCGACTATCACTCTCCTACTCTTCGCAATTAATTTTAACTTTCCCTGACTCATCAACTCCCTAATAATACTTCTAGCTATGCTTATATTAACTCCTAACTTCGATGATAAAGTGTAAGGAGTTACTACGTTCAAAGTACTTAATTCCTTACTCGCCCTGCTAACTAAGGACTCGTCTAATATGATGGTCTGCGATCTCTTTTCACGCTGCTCTCCCTTCCTAACCTGCTGCTTAAGCTGCTCCTCCATAGCCTTCTTCTGACGCTTCTCAACTACGGATAAGGGCTTACCTCCCTTACCTCCCCCCATACAACACACCTAAATGTAGAGTAGGTTGCTCAGCTTAAAGGTTTACATGAAATTTCACTCATAATCTCAAGAGCTGTTAAATTATCTGAAGGTCCCGATCAAGTTGTTATCTATGTAGACGGTTATTACTGGTATTGTCTTACCTCTAATATGCATTGTTACGTTATGCTTCTCCTCATTACCAACGACTAATTCCACCTTTATAGGGTTTCCAGTAAGTATGAAGGTTTTCTGAAGTGAGTCATCTAAGTATATGAGGATCTTACTGGAAAACATATCATAATCGACCATCACTACATGTTTTTCCGAATTACCGACCGGGAATTTAACATGCATTTAGACACCTATTAAAAATGCTTTTAAGCATATTAAACCTTATAAGGAAGAATTAAAGTAGGGGTTCGGATTTCATGTTGGCCGAGGTGGTTTGCTGTCAACCCCTGGCTTCATCAACCTCTGAGCACCCTTTCATCGATGCCCACGTCATCGGCCCCCACCCGTTCAGGGTAACCCAGACCCACAGCCCCCCTTCATCTAGTTCATCACTGCGGGGAAATTCAACATCCTGGCGTTGGATGCCCAACCCGCTCAGGTCTTCACCACCTACCTACATTGTGGGTAGGCTCAACCCACGACAACACAACCTACATTAAATTATAAACCTTCGTGAAACCTAAAACAGCCGCACAGGGCGTTAGGTCTTTAGAAATCTCATAAATACTATATATCCGGTATGGCCGACCATTCTAGTCTTAGGCCTCACGGCATCCTTCTTAACTTCATACTCTCTAAGCATTATTTCGTAAGTTCTAATATCAACGAAAAGTTTAGATGTTAATGCATAGGTAACTAGCTTCTCAACCTGATTGATCGTAGGTAGGAACGATACTAAAGTGGCTGACGGTTTTAAAAACCTAGCTAAAGTGTTAAGAGCGTTCCACGGGTCAGGTATGTCTAAGACTGCGGAGTCTATATCAGCATCTTCCACCTCACTCCTCACATCTTTATTCCTAAACGTTACTCTGTGGTCTAAACCAACTAACCTTAAGTTTCTACGTGCAATTTCAATATGGTTTTTATCTACCTCATATGCATAGACGTGTCCCTCATCACCTACATACTTAGCTATTACTGCTGTCATGAAGCCCGTACCAACCCCTCCTTCAATAACCCTAGAACCAGGGCCGATATCAGATATTAGTAGGATTAAGCCTAAATCCTTTGGGTAGATAACCTGGGTAACTCTTTTAAACCCCTTAACCATGTAGTCAAGTAAAGTGGGTTTGAGTAGGTATGCGGTAGCACCGGTGCTTAATCTAAGCGAGTCACCGAATTCCCTGCCAATTAAGTCGTCAGCCCTTATAACCCCCTTATCAGTAGAGAAACTCCTACGCTCAGCTACTTTGATTAACTTAGACCTCCGCTCATCGATGTAGACCAACACAGGGGTTTCGTAATTTATGGCTCGGTCCTGATGTCCCACATCACTATTCAGAAATACCAGCCCTCCTCACAGCCCTAGCATCACTTCAAAAATCCATTACACATCTAAGCTTAAATATCTAGCTGGACTTAAAATTAAGTTCTACACGCCTGTCAATATATTATTCATTATTTAAACCAGCAATGGGGAAATAACTTTAAAAATACTTCCCACTATTACTTTATCTTAACATATTTTACATTGCTCTGAGCGGTGCTACTCACCTTAGACTCAAACCTCCTAGTAGTACTTAACTCCTCATCAGTAAACCATAATTCATTTTTGAGGAGGTCTCTTATAGCCGTCCTTATGACCTCACTCCTACATGAATATCTACCAAGCTTGACTAACTCATCGATACCTTCTAAATATACATCGGGTAGTTTTACAGTAACTAACCTCGTATGACCACCGGTTTAATCTATTAATTTAGTTTAACTTAAAAGAACTATGTATGGGAGGTTAGACGTTATACGTGCTTACTCTGTCAGTGGCTTAGGTTTATTTACTTTCTAACCCATAGGAGTGTTTTGGTGGGCGTGCTGGAATGTTTTAAGTATATTAGGGATGACTTTCCATTACTTAGGTCTAAGAGGGTAATTTACTTTGACAACGCCGCCACATCCCTTAAGCCCGAGCAGGTCATAAACGCTGTTAGAAAGTATTACGAAGATTTAAGCAGTAACGTCCACAGGGGGGTTCATACGCTGTCTATGGAGGCTAGTAGGCTGTATGAGGAGGCTCATGAAGAACTCCGTAAATTCATTAATGCTAGATATTTGGAGGAGGTAATCTTCACTAGTGGGACTACCCAATCATTAAATTTAATTGCTTACATGTTGGGGTTGGGACTTAATGAGAGGGATAACGTCGTTATTTCGATAATGGAACATCACAGCAACCTCCTTCCGTGGGTCATGCTATCCAAGTTGAGGGGGTTTAAGTTGAAAGTCGTAGATATAAAGGATGACTACACCTTAGATTATGAGAAGTTATCTGAGTTAATTGACCGCAACACCAGGGTTGTAGCGCTGACACATATGAGTAATGTTCTAGGAACTATAGTTGATATTAGGAGGGTGTCTAAGATAGTACGTGAAAACGATGCCTTTCTAGTAGTTGATGGAGCTCAGAGTGTTCCCCACATACCAATATCCGTAAATGACCTAGGAATTGACTTTCTAGCATTTAGCGGTCATAAAATGCTAGGCCCCACAGGTATAGGGGTCATGTACATTAGGAAGGAAGTTCAGGAATCTTTAAAACCACCCTTCGTTGGTGGCGGTATCGTAGAGAGTGTTAAGTACGTCAACGGCGAATTCATAGTTAAATTCTTAAACCCTCCCTGGAGGTTTGAGCCAGGTACACCTAACATATCCGGAGCTATAGGTTTAGCAGAAGCTGTAAAGTATTTAAAGAAGTTAGGGATGGAGAACGTTGCAGAACATGAGAAAGAACTAGTCCGCTACACGATTAATAAAATAGTGAATGATGAAGTACTTGCAGAGAGGTTAAAAATCTACGGCCCTAGAAGACTTGAAAGTAGAGGCGGTATCATATCGTTTAACGTCGCCGACCTCAACCCCCACACTGTTGCTACATTCCTCGACACCTACAACATAGCGTTAAGGAGTGGGTTACACTGCGCTCACCCACTACATGAGCGTATCGGAGCTTCACTAGGCACTGTGAGAGCAAGCTTCTACATATATAATACTACTGAGGAGGTAGATATCATGATTGAAGCTCTTAGGGAACTTATTGCGAAGTTAGCTGGTAGCTAACATTATGTAATACTTAATACTAATGAGGTTTGAGGAAATGTTAGACAACTTCTTGAAGAAATTATTACTGCTATTAGCACTCATGGTATTCGCTGCTTACGGCTTTTTATGGACCCTAAAACCCCGTAATATTGCTGGCATGGATGACCTTCTTAAACAATTCTACTACGGATTCCTTCGTTTAAAAGCAAATGATGTTGAAGTAGTGAAGCTAACAGATAGTGAACTTGTAACTGTTTCTAGGAATCCCTGCCCAATTCTAAGACTTACCACCCTGCTTAACATGGATACCAGATATACATGCAGACTTATTTCAGAAACTGTCTGTAGGTACGTTTTAAAGAAGATTAACCCGAAATTAGTATTTGAGAGAGATTACAACTACATAAGACCATATAGAGACGGCTGTATGGAGAGAATATACTTAAAGGAGTCTCATAATCAGAGTGAAATGAAAAGTAAAAAGAAAAGTAATTTATATTGAGTATACTTACATAACTTCTTAATTAACTCAAGTAAGGACTCTATGATGTTCTTCTTCATTTCTTGCTAATGCTTCTGCGATCGATTTAAGGACTGGATATTTAAATAATTCAGCTATCTTCTTATAAGTTTCAATTATCTCACTCTCTATCTCTAAATGCTCTTTTAGGAGTTTCACTATAACCGTCTTCTCTAGCTTGGAAGGAGCTGCCTCCCCAATTCCTTTTAAAACTTCAGCTTCCCTACTTAGAACTACCTAACAAGCCTTCAATAAGCAAGTAACAACCTCCTTATGGATCATGGTTCAACAGAAGCCTCTTCGCAACGTTCTCAAGATCTTTAACCTCCATACCTTAAAGTCTTAGCACCTTAACGCTATGGAGGTAGGAGTCAACAACTCCTTCCTCAGCCTCCAAAGCTTCCTTATATAACACTATTCAAAAACATAATACCATATTATTGATTTTACAAAGAAATTAATAAATATATTTAACTTTAAAAACAAACAATCTAGTTTGATACTATATGAGCTATCAGCATAAATGGTTCGAGATATGAACTTTTTAAATAAAATTTTATCTATATATAATGTTAACCTAAAGTAACTACTAAAGCATTTTAAGAATTAATCCATGCTGTTTAAAATAGATTGACTGCAAATTCCTTAAGTAGCGCCTACACGGTTTGGTGCGGCGGCCGGGATTTGAACCCGGGATTTCCGGCGTGGAAGGCCGGCGTCCTAATCCAGGCTAGACGACCGCCGCCGAATGTCCAAATGTATTACGTGTTTAGGGTTTAAGTTTTTTCTTAGTAATTATTTTAGGTGGTTTAAGTGGGGTGCGGTGGTTTTAAGTTTCTAGAACATACGGCTGATGTCTACTTCGTAGCTGAGGGTAGGACTATTGAGGAGGCTTTCTGTAATGCGGCTAGAGCTATGTTTGAGACGATTACCGATACATCTAAGGTTGACGCCAGTACATGTTTTGACGTTAATGATTCCTGCTATGATATGTTTAATTGCGTTTATAGGTGGTTGGAGGACCTACTCATACTTCATGACACCCATAACTTAGTTTTTAAAGACTTTGAATTCAAGTTCCTCGAACACGGCGGTGAGGATTACAGATTTGTTGGTAAAGCGTGCGGTGAGGTCTTCAACCCAGATAAGCACATACCTAGAACTGTTGTTAAGGCAGTTACATACTCCTTAATGAATGTTGAACACGTAGATAGTTGCTGGAGGATTTACGTAGTCTTAGATATTTGATATTTAATTAAAGTTTATTATCCTTTAATAGCTCAATAATTATGGTGCCGCCGTAGCTCAGCCTGGGAGAGCGCCCGATGAGCGGTAGGCTCAGGCGATGCTGAAGACCGGGATGTCGGGGGTTCAAGTCCCCCCGGCGGCACCACCTTTCTTAACTATTACGAATGTTGACCCTCTCACATCGACGACTTCACCGTTAACCGCTCTAGCAACCTCATACGCTATTGCTTCAACGTCCGCACCTCTTGACATTTTATAAGACTTCATCACTCTAATCTTAACGACCCCCTCCTTCTTAAGATACCTCTTAATGTCGTTTAGTACGTTTTCGTTAATACCTGCCTTACCTAAACATATTTGAGGCCTGCCTAATACTGTATTGACTATTTTCTTTTTCTGCATTGTAACCTACTCACCCAACCACATATTAAACATGTACGGGAGATTATAACGTATTTACGTAGGCCTCTAATCCTATACCTAGCGGTAATGCCAGGTATTGAGGGAGTTAGACAATTCCTACATACACCCCTCCTTAAATACCTCGGCGTCTTAACATTTGCTTTGTTAACTACCTTTAAGGCTAACTCAACATACCTTCTAGCCCTAGCAATGTTACCTGATTTAACAGCTAATAAAGCCTCAGAATACAATATCTTAGCTCTTTGAAGAGCTAAATCCTTAACTTGATTTTTAATTTTTAAACCCCCTATAGATACAGGGATTTGTTGAAGGTAATAAACATAATAATAGCTGAGGCGGCTTTAGAGACCGTGCCCCCTGAGATCTCAGGACATCCGGCAGTAGTTAAATCTGCTAAGTCTAAAGGCAAACACTGGAGTGAGGTGTTATTAGATATATCACTCCACTACGCAGCAATGAAGAAACTTCCAAACATGTCGAAGCGTGGAAGACCGGATATAGTTCACACAGCCCTTTTAGAAGCTCTTTCAAGCCCTCTTAACATTGAGGGCTATCTCAAACTCTACATCCACACAGTAAATGATTACGTGATATTCATAGATCCGAAAACTAGGATACCCAGGAATTATGTAAGATTTGTAGGACTTATGGAGCAGTTATTTAAGTATGGACAGGTACCGCCGAAGGAGTTAGAACCTCTTATGAGGATCGTAAACCTCAACTTTAAGAACCTCCTCAAAAACATTAACGTAAGTAAGGTAATAACACTTAGCGAGAACGGCGAACTAAGAGACTGTGAAACCATCTGCAGGATAGCATTAAATGAAGGACTACCAATAGTAGTCGGAGGCTTCCCACACGGCGACTTCAGAAGCGATATATATGAAAGCAGTAAGTACGTGTTCTCAATATATAGAAGATCACTCGACACGTGGGTAGTAATATCTAGGATTTTAAGTGGTTGTGAAAGAGTGCTAGGTATTATCTAAACATCTACCCCACCCTCATATAATGCGGGGACTCAGAACAGTGATATGGCTCTCAAGCTAATATGATAAGTTTATGGTGCCGCGGCCGGGATTTGAACCCGGGTCACGGGCTGTCCACGCATTGGATTTAAGCTCGAGAGGCCCGCATACTTGACCGGGCTATACTACCGCGGCACCTTTACAAACTTATCAACATAGCTTTAAAATATTTTATGAATTACTTGATATTAAGCTGATGCTGAGGTTGCCTTCTTAGTAAGGTGTTGACGTATGGCGTAGTAGGTTAGGAATGCTATGGCGGACTGACCCCAATCAAAACTCATTACAGAGTTTCCAGTGTGGTTTGATGTAAGTATAAGCATTAGTGGGTAGACTGCTACAGATACCTGCTTAACCGTGGAGTATAGTATTAGGTGGGTATAGTTGGTAAATACTAGGGTTATTGACGCCAGGATCGTGATGTAGCGTAATATTCTATACTTTTGGAGTGGTATGTATGCTGCTAAACACGTAATAAAGAGGAGTAGCGTTGCTGTGTAGAGGTTCATGTACATCGTGTAAAAAAGACCATACCTATATAGGTAGTATACATAAGTTAGGGATGTATGCGTGAAGACTACTAATATGTAGAACAGCATGGCTAAAGCTACTATGTAAATAGCTAGAGCACCTACATAGGACGTCATATACCGCTTACCATGCTGCGAACTCAGTTGATACACCATTTGTCCATAAAGTGTTGGAACCTTATGAATTTATGACTTTCTTTTATCTCACCATCAATACGGTCTAGACCGTATCCTTAGATGTGTTTAAGACTACCTCAGAACTGCCCGTATTTTCGAATAACCCTACCGAGCCTTAGTGAAGTGCTGGACTCATGGTAGTATCATATAACTATATTTCAGGCTTTGAGACCTATAACTGTGTGAGGCCTCGGAAAACAGTAATGGTCCGCCTAGATCAATGCATAAAGACCTAGGGCTGTGGATAACGATATTCACCCAAGCACGAAACAGTGTGAAATCGAAAATATTAAGAGGTGGATCACAGTGTATTTAAGTGGTTTGAATCCTCAAGTGATGAGTGTGGCGGTCACGGATAAAGCGATGAAGACTTAGGAGCCCACTGAATCTTAGATTAGTAATCCTTCAGTATCGGCAGCTTAACCCCCCTCTGACCTTGATACTTACCCTTATAGGGCTTACTTACAGGTGTTGTCAGCTTTGAAAATACTACGTGTAGGAATCTCACCCCAGCCTTCAAGATAACTGGAAACGATGTTGAGAGTACCTCAATAGTTATCTGTCCTTCAAAGCCGCCATCAATTATTGTTGGGGGTATCATTAATCCTAACCTAGCAAACGTAGACCTCAACTCCACAAACCCCATCAACTCTGGCGGTAATGCTATGTACTCAAGAGTGTGGAGTAAGTACCTCCTATTAGGTTTTAATATTAGTTGTTCAGACTCACCACATTCGTAATACTTACTTAAATCGTTATTTTTAGATATGTCGAAAACCTCGTCGGACTCTACAAGCATGCAGTAATTACTCCCCAGTCTTAGGTCAACTCCGTTCTCCCTAACGATCTCTTCAGTGAAGGGGGTAATCCTTAACCTATTACTACTTAGGTATGCTCTTAAATCAAAATCTGAGAGTATCATTGACTCAAACCTCCTTACAGTACTCCATAACTAATTTACCGATCTCGGGTAACACCTTACCGACCTCGTCTATCATACTGCGAACGAGTTCCCTAATCTCCCACTGAGCCTCATCAGAAAGCCTTAGGCAGGCTATATGTAGTAATTCCCTTAAATTTAAAGTCATCATCAACCTAGTAGTTACTGCTTGAGGTAGTACGTATCTAGCATCCTCGTAGGGAACTCCAGCACTAATTAACTCCTCATACAGTTTGAAGGCACTATCTACGAATTCCCTATACCTATCGTCAAATCCGGCCTTAATAATAGATTCAGGAGTTACGTAATCCTTACTAACTACTGAATACCTCTGAGACTCCTGAGTGTACGATGCTAACCTATGCCTAATTAATTGATGACTTGTAACTCTTGAAATACCCTCTATGTAGAACGTAAAAACAACATGTTCGAGAACTGAAGGGTATTTAACACCCTGCAATACCCAACTACTTAAGTCTTCAGAATGCTTCTCCATGTAGTGCTCTATACCTTTCTCCCTCACCTTACCTGAAGATATCTTAAAACCTAACATGACTAATGCTTCAACACTACCACCAAGATGATTATATGCTAATAACTTAACCTTCATGAACTACCCTACCTCGGATAAACTTCAGCCAAGATTAGTTATAAGTTTTCCGCTAAGTTAGTAATGTAGGTGTTTGATAGATGACTACCTAACACTAGCTATATGACTGCAATTCCTCCTATATTCAGCCGGTAGGTCCACCTTCACTATATCACCATAAGGTCTTAACTCCCTAAAAACCGATGCGTTAAACCTCTGCACCTTAACCTTAGGATGGAGCCAGCAGTCCGGCGGTAAGCCCGCCTTCAAACACGTCTCACTTAAGAATGTCTCCCTATCCCAGCAGTACTCTACCGGAACCTCAGGAAGTAGTAATCCCTTATTCACTCCGTACTCTACGATTAATCCGTCAACCCCTATTTCAAATTCGTTGATTAACTCCCAACCCCTACCTCTCAACGTCTTAGGCACTGAGAGTACTGAGACCTCGAATATGACACTACTTAATTCCTCCTCACTCATAGGGCTAAATCTAGGGTCCTCTACAGCTGCAGCTATTGCTGCATTGATTACGTTAGTAGCTAAAGCCTCCACAGGTTGTAAATACCCTATACATCCCCTCAACTCGTAATTACCTAACACTACCTTACGTATCGTCACGAAAGACATACCCTTTAATAGTAGTCTCCCCGGAGTATTGTGTGGAGGTCTTATAACCTCCCCATCCCTTAAGTACTTCTCAACAGCATGTCTAGCCAGCTTAACGAGGAAGACTCCCTCATCAACACTTAATTCACTCGGCTCTACATACTCACCTACCACTACCACCACCTACTGCCTTCATACTTAGTAAGTTGTTTGCCTCCTCAAGAACTTTTCCAATAGTATTCCAATGATTCCCCTGCCAAAACACCTTTGAACACTTAGGGCATTTCCAGAAGTTATCATATCTTCTACCAACCTCCGGTGATGTAAGGTGTAACGCTTCTGCTTTAGGGATGAGTACCAGTAATGTATTACATAGAGGGCATCTCGTATTATTTCCATCAAACCTCAATTTAATCCCTAACTTCCTAGCTATTAATGCTAGCGACTCAGCAATGTCTGAAGACTCTACATAGACTGAAGTAATTTCCTTCTTTAAAGCCTTCCTATAGAGTGCTAAGTCCTTAGTAAGTAAGACCCTACCTTCATCTCTAGCTATGTTGAGCAACTTCCAATCCTCAACATTCCGGTAATATAGCGTGTCGTAGCCAAGCAACCTCAACCACCTAGCCAGATTACCCAGCATTGAATCAACGACAAACTTCATTGAGTTACTCCCCCATACCCTAATAAGTAACCTACGGTAGTTGCTTATAAGTGAAGTCCTCCAAGCTTTTAAACCTTACTGAATTATTAGCTTATAGGTCGTGGAGTATGAGTGGCTGCACGATGAATCCCGTAGGTTATGGCGTTATCACTAGCTATAGAGTTGGTAAGGCTAGGCAGTTTAATAACTACCTATTAATCAAGGTTGTTAGTAGTACTTACTCTAAAGTCGATGCGTTGATAGGATGTAAAGTCTTAGTAAGGGATGGAGCCGGTAACGAATACCGAGGTAAGATAGTTAGAATTCACAGCAGGAGGAATAACGTAGTAGTAGCCCGTATGAGGAGGGGTATTCCCGGACAACTACTTGGGAGTAGTTTGATAATATTTAAGTAAGCAACCAATACTTAAATACGTTATGGCTTCGTCCTTAAAAGCTTTATCCAGAATTAGTTATCATATGGTGTGATAGTGAGTTCCAGCATCGCAAGCAATGAGAAGTTTAGGAGTTTAAGTGCTGCTGAGTTCTTCTACCGTAATAAAGAGATCGCAGGATTCTCAAATCCTGCGAGAGCTATTTACCAGACAGTTAGGGAGTTAGTTGAAAACGCCCTAGACGCTACCGACTCCCACGGCATACTACCAGTAATTAAGGTAGCAATAGAATCTGATGTAATGCCTGAAAGACCTGACGTATACTTAATTAGTGTGGAGGATAACGGTATAGGCATACCTCCGGATAACATACCTCAAGCATTTGCCCAACTACTCTACAGTTCTAAGTACGTCCTCAGGCAGACAAGGGGTATGTTCGGACTTGGAGCTAAGATGGCAGTCCTCTACGGGCAGCTAACTACTGGTAAACCAGTTGAAGTAGTATCCTCAACCATAAATTCCTCAAGGATTTACTTCTTTAAACTCGCCATAGATGTTAAGGAGAATAAACCAATAGTACTTCATAGAGCTTCGTTTAAAAAGGAAAGTGATTGGCATGGAACTATAGTTAAGTTATTCATAGAGGGTGATTGGAATAGAGCTAAGCCGAAGGTTTACGAGTATTTGAAGAGGACGGCTATAATAGCTCCCTACGCCTCAATCATATTTAAAGACCCGTCAAATAACGTTATCTACTTCGAAAGGAGTACCACACTAATGCCCAGACCTCCCCGGGAAGTTAAACCACATCCGCAGGGAGTTGACATAGAGTTATTTAAAATGTTAGTACAGTCGACAACTGCTAAGACCTTAAAGGAATTCCTAATTAAGGAATTCCAAGGAATTGGTGAAGTAACTTCTAACTCCATTATAGAAATGGTTAGGATAGACCCAGCCAGAGACCCGAAAAGCTTAAGCAATGAAGAGATTGAATTAATAGTTAAGACGTTAAGGGAATACAATAATTTTAAGCCTCCAAGAGCTGACCACTTATCCTACCTAGGGGAGGAAATCATAAAGGCAGGCCTTAAGAACATCTTAAAACCTGAGTTCGTAGCAGCTAAGACACGTAAGCCTAGCGTTTATGAAGGTCACGCATTCATAGTAGAGGCAGGCATAGCTTACGGAGGTGATATCCCTCCATCTGAAGAACCCATACTCCTTAGATTTGCAAATAAAATACCGCTACTCTACGATGAGAGTTCAGACGTAACGTGGAAGATCGTTGAGCCTAAATCTGGGACCATTAATTGGGATGTTTACGAGGTTAAGTGGCCAGCACCTTTAGTTATCTTAGTACATATATGCAGTACTAAAATACCGTATAAGGGCGTCGGTAAGGAGAGTATTGCTGATGTCCCAGAAGTAGAGAAGGAGATTGAGAGTTGCGTTAGAGACGTAGCACGAGAGTTAAAGTCATACATAATTAGGAAGCGGAGAGAGGTTGAAGAGGTTGAAAAAGCTGTAGAGATCGTTAAGTATATCCCAGATATAGCTACTTCACTAGCAGTAATTACTAACGAAGCATCCTACGACGTCATATCTAGCGGTTTGATGAATTTAGTGCTTAAGAAGTTTAAGAACGTTAAAATTAGGGACGTAAAAGATGTTGTTTTAAGTGTTGAGTAGGGTGGTGCTATGCAGTTAATTTCATCTGTTGATAGGCGGGCCAGGGATAAAGCCATAAAAGTTATCGTTGATAAGTTCAAAGAACTTGTCAATCAGATTAAGATGGGTGAGAGCCCCACTATAATACTGCCTAAGAGAACTTTAAGTAATACCATATACGATGAGGAGAGGAAACTCCTACTGCTAGGCCCTGAGACTTTGAGTAGGACCTTCCTAGATGTTAGGGAGGCCAAGAAATTCATGCAGACAACACTTATGGCTAGGATAATATATGAATCACTAATTAATGACGAATACCCAACGATCCGTGACCTCTTCTACAGAGGTAAACACACCATAAGGTATCGAAATGCTAGAGGTAAGATAGAGGATGAAAACACCTGGGATGAGCAGAAAGAATCTGACAGCATTATCAGGGATATAGAAGTATTTATAAACCTCCTTAGGGAGGAATTGCTAATTCTCAGTAAAGAGAAAGGAAAAGTAGTAGGTAATATGAAGATAAAATCTGGAGATGACATCATAGACCTCAGTAAGATGGGTCACGGTGCTTACTCAATAGAACCTACACCAGACCTCATAGAGTTTCTAGACGTTGATGCTGAGTACGTGCTTATTGTGGAGAAAGACGCAGTATTCCAACAGCTACATAGGGCAGGTTTTTGGAAGAAGTATAAGACACTACTAATAACAAGTGCTGGTCAACCAGATAGGGCTACTAGGAGATTTGTCAGGAGATTAAGCGATGAGTTAAAGCTACCAACATACATAATAACGGATAGCGTACCGGCTGATGAAGTAGTAATAGTTAGGGACTTAAAGACTGGTGAGGTTAGGGTAGCCCCTATAGAGGAGTTAATTGGGCGGTACTTCAGTAGTCGTGAAAAGGAGAGAGTATCCGTAGACTTAGAAGTCCCTGCATGGAATCCAAGTTCAGGGAGAATCGAGTGGAGGAGGTTAGGCTACGCTTATAGACACTGGATTAAAGATAAGTTACTGAAAATTAGGACTGATGGGAGAGGGACCTTCAGAGTTACTAGCGGTCACTCCCTCTTCATAGTTAGGGAGGGTTTGATAAGGGTACTGCCAGCAAAGGATTTAAGAGCTGGTGACTCCATAGTAGTAGCATCTAAGCTACCGGAAATGGTCACTAACCCATTACTTAAAGGTGAGATGGAATTACTAGCCGATCCCTACGTCTCAACATCACCAGTAAATAGAGGGGGACTCATAACTAGACCGGTGGACATACCAATATCTACAATTAACAGGCAGTTCGATACGTTCTTAAAGTTTTTTGAGGGGGTACTAAATCACGTATACGTAGATAGTAGTGAGTTCCTAACACTTCACGTAGGAGATGAGGTAAGTGCTAAGCAGGTCTTCAACACCTTACTATCTTTAGGTATGACACCCTCCGTAGTTGAAGAAAGTAGTGATGCTGTTAAGATAGTCATACCCTCCTTTAAAAACCTCTATTCAAGTCGTTACGCACTAAGCGA
This sequence comes from Sulfolobales archaeon, assembly GCA_038844925.1. GTDB lineage: Archaea > Thermoproteota > Thermoprotei_A > Sulfolobales > NBVN01 > DTCV01. Next base: position 129,329 of record JAWBQY010000001.1, read on the forward strand.
TATAACATCAGTTAAGGTAGTTGATGTAGTGGAGGAGGACTATGAGGGATACGTATATGACTTCATGGTACCTGGATGCAATTCCTTTGTCGGATCTTATGGTGTGGTATACCATAATAGCGATCCGTATGGGTGGTACATCTACAGCGTCTTCAAGATAGGTTCTATAACACTCTCATATGAGAGTGAGAGGTTAGCCACTCCAGACCTAAGGTTCTTAGGTGTAATGCCTTCAGACATATTCGGTAATCCCAGTATTAAGAAATCTCCTTATTTATCAGAAGCGGAGAGGAGGAACTTCATAATCAAAGCTAAGGAGAGGGATATAAAGAGAGCTAATGAACTAATGAACTATAAGTGGTTTAGAACGCCTAGGTGGGAAAGTGAAATAGAGATATTCATGAAGAAGCAGTCAAAACTAGAAATAGAAGCACTAACCAGTAAGGGACTTAAATTCCTAATGGATGAGTACATTCCTAAGAAAATCGATGTTAAGGACTGGATAGACTAATATTAAAACCACAGTCAACGTAGCTGAAATTAAGTAGATTAAGCACTTATACAGCATTAATTGAGCATGCTCTACTAGTACGTTAAGTCATGTTGGACTGTCTCCACACACCTATTAACTATGAACTACGTATGCATCCTCATATCTTAACTCATCATCCCTTAACTCCTTCCTAATCACGGTGTACAGTAAGTAACCACCCCTTCTGACCCTACTAACATACTTACTCACTATGCTAACTAAGTTGTAGTCCTCCTTTAAGACAGTGATCATTGCTATTAGATCAAACGCTGGTTCCTCCCTGAAAGGCGGGTAGGCAAGATCTGCAATGATTAAGTCTATCAACATACCCTCCTCTACGAATGTACCTAACTTCCTTAAAGCTAGTTCAACTATTTTATCACTTACATCCATACATATATAACGACTTACTTTAAATCCTGACGTAATTAAATATTCGAAGAGTGTTCCAGTACCGCATCCAACATCAAGAACTACCCCTAACTCCTTATCCACATTCTTAAAAAGCCTTCTATACTTTACCTTCTGCTCCTCACCGTATAACTCATCATAACTCTTCGACAACGCGTTATACCACTTAATACATTCCTTAACCTCTTCTAGTTCTATATCCCTCACGAAGTTACCATCACCGAATTGGTGCTATATCGTATATGATGACCCAAGTAAGGAAGGAGGTTGCGTAGTAAACAGCTATACCTTTAGTTAGGTGCTTTTTGTGGTGAATATTTAGTAGGTTCATAAAGGGAATATACCCTAGGTAGAGTAGAAAATATGCCGCGATTAAGATATAGTCCGCATGTCCTGAAACTCCTAACATTCCTAGAAGTGCTGTCAGTATGTAGAGTAAAACACCTGAGACTATGCCGTAGATGATTTTAAGTGATACTATGTCCATAGAGCATACCCTAATTAACTCTAATTGGTTAATATTTAAGTAGTACTATACCTGCAGGTAGTGTGATGTCTGGGGGAGAGATACAGGTTAAGAGAGCTTTAAGCTCCTTAGACCTAGCAGTCATTATAGATGAGCTGAGAAGTAAAATCGTAGACTTATATGTAGACAACGTCTATACAGACTTTACAGGTAGTTTAGTAGTAAAGCTTAGAAGCCCTACTGAAACCTACTACCTATTACTCAAACCAGGTGAGAGAATACATATCACTAGAAGTATATCTAAGCTAGAGACCTCCGGTAAGACTACCTTATTTAGGAGGTTCCTCAACGACTTAAGGATATCTAGTATTAAGCAATTAGAATTTGAGAGGATAGCCGTCCTAGGACTTGAAGGTAAGGAGGTCTCATATAATCTCTATATAGAGTTAATTCCACGTGGGATAATAGCACTAACCGACTCTAATAATAAGGTATTAATGGTTAGTAAAGAACTTAAGGTTAAGGATAGACAAGTCATCATCGGCGGCACGTATAGCGTACCACCCATATATAAGGACTTCAGAACTTTAGACATAAAGTCATGGATTGAAGTACTTAGCAAGTATGATAACATACAACGCGGTCTTATAAGAGGGTTAGGAGTACCACCTGAAGTAGTTAACGAAGTAATCAGCGATGAGGTGCTTAAGGAGAAAATCTGCGAGGATATAGTACTAGAAATTAAGAATAGGATAACTTCCTTTATAGATAGAGTCGTCAATAATCCCCAACCAGTAGTACTAGCTAGAACTGATGGGAGGTACGTATCGTTCATGTCATTTAGACCTTCAAAACTTGCTGATGGGTTGAAAATACTGTACTTTGAAAGCCTTAATGAAGCAGTTGATGAGTACTTTCTGAAGCTGACTACTGATGAGGTAGTTACTCAAAACTCTAAGAAGCTAGACGACGAACTATCTAAGACTGACAAATTACTCAATGAGTTAAGAAATGAAATAGTCAACCTAACTAGTAGGCTTAATGAGCTAAAAGCATTACATGATATTACAGCGTTAAACTACAACATGTTAGAAGATGTCCTTAAGTGTGTGTGGAATACTGTTAAGACGTACGGTTGGGAACGTATAAGCATGTGTGGTATTTCAGACTACGACCGAAGTAGGGGGGTTATTAAAGTGAGGGTTGACAATGTAATTATAGAGCTAAACATTAGGGAAGGTGTTAATAATTACTTAATCAAACTTAAAACACAGATTAGTGAATGTGAGGATAAGATAAGGAAGATCGGAGAGGTTATTGAAGAATTACTCAAGAAGAAATCTGTATTAATATCGGAGAAGGAATCCTTAAGCATCCCACCACTTGTTAAAAGAGTTGACTGGTATGATAAGTATCACTGGATCATCACATCTGACGGCTTCCTAGCTATAGGTGGTAGGGACTCCACCCAAAATGAGAAACTAGTGAGGAAGTACCTAAATGATGATGACGTATTCCTTCACGCAGATATTAGTGGTGCTTCAGCATTCATATTAAAGTTAGGGGGCAGTAAGCCTTCGGAGAGGAGTTTATTTGAAGTAGCTACTTTAGCTGCCTGCTATAGTAGGGGGTGGAAGGAAGGCCTCGGAAGCTTAGACGTTTTCTGGGTCTATGGAAGCCAGGTAAGTAAGAAACCACCTGCTGGTGAGTACTTAGCCCGAGGTTCCTTCATGATTTACGGTGAGAAGAACTATCTGAGGAATGTAGAACTTAGACTAGCTATAGGTATTATCGTAATAGATGGTAAATATTATAAATTAGTAGTAGGTCCCGAAGACTACATCCAAAGTAGATGTAATTACTACGCTGTACTCCGCCCAGGAGATGAGAGTAAGGAATCGATAGCTAAGAAAATGATTGATTACTTCGTAAAGTCTGATGCTAGGTTAAGGTATGTAGACTTGAACGAGTTCTTGCTTAGGATTCCAGGCCCCAGCAGGATAGATAAATTAGTAGCAAGCCCGCGAGGTAATAGCAAAAACAGTTAAAATACTTAAAACCCATAGTTATTTATGAAAAATATAATACTTACTGGTTAGGTGACGCTTATGGTACCTAAGGTATCATCATTTATGAGCTCCCCCGTAATAACTGCTTCTAAGGAAGAACCGCTTATTAATGTGAGGAATCTTATGCTAACCCATAGGATTGGGAGGGTTGTAATATTAGAGCATGGTAAAGTGGTAGGTATAGTCTGCAAGAGTGATTTCAGTAGAATAGTCTTCAACCGTAAGCGATATCTCAAACCGCTTAATGCTATACGAGTTGATGAAATTATGAGTACTCCTGTCTACGCCATATCACCTAATAAAACTTTAAAATCTGCTGCTCAGTTCATGCTCAAACATGAAGTAAGTTCCTTACCAGTCATAGACAGTAACGGTAAGCTTGTTGGAATAATAACAAAACATGACATATTAAAAGCTTTTTCAAGTAAATTCCACAACATCTTTAAGGTATCCGACTTCATGGTTAAGAACCCCTTGACAGTCTCACCAACGCATAGCATATACTACGTCATTGACTTATTACTTCAATCTGAACAGAAGAAAGTTATAGTAGTCGACGGAGGTAGGCCTGTAGGGATAATAACAAAAAGCGAAATACTTAACGCATTATTAGGCGTTGACGTAAATTCTCCAACAGTTAAACATACGCATAGGTTCTTTAAGACACTTTATGAATTGATTGAAACACACCCAGTCTTAATAGCCTCCGACTTTATGATGGAAAATCCCATCACAATAGCTCAAGATGAAGACCTAGCTATGGCGTCAGACATAATGGTTAAAAACAGGATTGAATGCCTGCCAGTAACAGATTCGAAAGGGTTTTTAATAGGGCTTATAAGTAAGGACAACATAGTTAGAGCTCTAAAAGAGGTTTAGTACGAGCTGACCCCACCCTAAAGTGTGAGGCTTTCGGGCTGTAACGCCCTTCCAACTATATCCTCTTACTCTTGCTTAACATACGTTTACTTAGAACTTCTTCGAAATTCTTCTTAACCCTTCCGATAACTTCCTTAGATACAGCCGGCTCTAACTCATCAATAATAGCCTTAAGAAACTTTACAGCACACCTACTGCTATGCAGCGCTACTACCTCCTCCTCAACTGTTATGACTATCCCCTGACCCTCGGGGAACACCTTACCACATACGTTACATTTATTTTTAACCTTAGGCATCACCGGCCACCAACTTACCTTCACAATTAAATAATTAAAAACTACGTAGGCCTTTAAGTAACTCCATAATCACTAACTCATCAGTTAATGACCCACATGATTATTTCGAATGCTGTATAAGTTTACAAGCTTAACTATGTCCTAGCGGTATGTAACGACAATCACATTTACTTTTTAAGGCCTTCATATGCAACCCAGCTATGATTTCTGAATCACCACATACTATTAAGACCTCAACACATTGTGCTCCAATGTGGTGGTGTGTGTAGGATATTATAACATCTTTATACTCATTGACGAAATTTAACTGTGAGGTCTCCTCATGCTCACGGTTAAATAGTAGTAAGACCCCAGTACATTTATGGGGTTTTCTATGATGTATTACTTCGGCTAAGAAACCTCTAACGGCCTGTTCTACTACCGCAGATCTGTCAATGTTGAAGGCTTTAACAATGCTGTCTAATTCATCTGCAAGTTCTGAAGGTAATGCTACCCCAAACCTTCTTTTACCTGAACTCATTTAGGACATCATGTAAAGTATTGTTAGCAAAAGTTAAATAATTAAAACTTCGTGTTGGTAATCCATCCTCGTATAACCTCTAATTTAATTAAGGTACTTTACACATACTTTACGGTTAGAGCGATCTTGAAGGTGGTTAATGTGGATGGGCTTATGCGGAGGGTCGGCGGATTTATCGAGATCTTAAGGGTTCATAACCTATTCGTATCAGCTATGGCTACTTTACTAGGTTTTGAGTCCGTCTACGTTATTGTAGGTAGGGACGTAGCTTTCAACCCAGTAGTGTTAACGCTTTCAACAGTCGTAGTTGTCCTAATCGCTGCTGGAGGATATGTCATAAACGACTATTATGACGCTGAAATAGACTTAATCAACAAGCCTTCAAGGCCTATACCATCTGGTAGGGTTAGTAGGACTGAGGCATTAACTCTAAGCTTACTACTAATATTCCTCGGCGTGGTGATTTCCAGCTATATCGGGGTGATCTCATTTATGTATGCAGTATTTAACGCCACCCTCTTAATACTGTACTCTAAGAGGTTGAAGAAAGAGGGTTTTGCGGGAAACTTAGCGATTAGCACCGCTAGTGCGAATTCTATAATTTACGGCGGTCTAACACTATCTGAGGTATGTAGTGACTTAACGTTAGTAAAGTATACCTTAATACCAGCTACGTATGCCTTCGTATTTACCCTTATGAGGGAGATAATTAAAGGGATAGAAGATGTTACAGGTGATTTGAGAGTAGGTGTTAAGACACTAGCAATTACCAGAGGTGTTAAACAAGCATCTAAGATCTCCATAATATTAATGCTACTCATAGTATTGTTCTCACCATACCCATACATATCCGGCGTTTACGGCACTACGTATTTAATCCTAGTATTAATAACTGACGTACTACTCATCTACTCAGCCCTTAAGTTAGGTAGAACTACAGCAGAGTCAGATATAATTAAGGCTTCATCAGCGTTGAGGAGTTATACTAAAGTAGCTATGTTCTTAGGTATAACAGCATTTCTAGTAGACCTAATTGTTAGGCTATTCTAAGCTGGATGCTAATTAAATTCCTAGTAAATGAATGCTGGACACCATTATCAGACTATATTGAAGCTCTAACCATTGCTTGGTAGGGACGCCTTCACCTCATTAATGAACTGCCTACCAAACCTCCTGTATATAGCTTTAAGAACTACTCTTGTATCAGCACTCCTAGCACTTATACGGTAATTTTTACGTACTTCCTCACCAGCTCTAACAGCATTAATTACATCACGTATTAAGATATTACCAGCTGAAAAGCCTACGACCATGACGTTATCGCATGTGAGATCCCCCTCATTCCTAATAATTATTGAGACGTTACACTCATCTCCTTTGCATGAAATCTCATCTAAAGTCATAGTTACCTCAGGACCCCTACAACTCATACTGTAGTTAAGAAGTGAGTAAATACTAATAAATCTTGGATGGTACATCTCAGTAGCTTCTTTATGCTTAATGATTAACACTCCATCCTTCTGAGCGTCGGCGCCGGCATGGGAGTTCTCTTCCATAACGCGAAAGGCGAAGCAAACACAGGCTTCCAGT
>JAWBQY010000001.1:136103-290596 GCA_038844925.1 Sulfolobales archaeon
TCCTGTGTCAGATGGAGGCTAGGTAACTGTACGTTGCTTAATCCTAATAAACCGTTTAGAGTTTTTAGATGCATGTTATTTAATGTTATATCAACCGCAGCACTCCTAGATGGGACGTTCATAAATAATGATAAATTATACGGCCCCGGCTTCGAGGGGGAGGGTTTTATTGAGTAAGCTTCGGAAGGGTTAAGTAATACGCACCCAGCCATATAGGATACCTCGGTAAGGACTCCTTCCACCCTCCTCACACCAATTAATTCAATACCATCTATTATAACAGGCTTTGACGAATCAAACGTTATCATTAACGCGTAGGTCTTACCTACCCTAACAATCTTACTTAAGTCGAATACGTGGGTAGCGTAAATACTCCCTATAGACGATTCATTAACTACTTGAGGTTTAAACTCACGCGTAATGTTCAACCCATCAATACTTACCTTCCACATAACCTTATTTACAGGTTCGTTAAGGATTGATACTATAGTTAAGTATAACTCATCCAGCTGTGGTTCATCTACCTCAATGAGATACCTACCGGTCCTCGGGTAGTTCCTACCACCTAACCTCATCTCATCTAAGATGCTATTATGGTATACGACCCCTCTAACCTCCGATCTAACAAATTCTAATAAATCACCCTTCGGCACTAAACGCCACCACAATATCAAGGCATTCTAGGTTATTAAATTAAAAGGTATTTAAAACTGCTAGGACGTTATACGTTAGGGACTAACTCCTTAGGAGCTAACTTACTCAACGCTCTCAAAGCTATCAGCCTTTCCCTACTACCTAGTTCTGCATCTTTAATTATTTCCCCTAACTCCTTAATGACGCTGACAACGAGTTCTCTCTTTACTGGGAATGGAACACCGTCCTTACCACCGATTGCGAATGCATATTTAAACGGGTCATATGGATGCGTTACTGGATCTTTAAGTGATGGTGGTTCTCTGTAAATTAACTCAGAAATAAGGCTTAATGCTCTGATTACCTCACCACCAAGTCCCGGTATTAGAAGCATCTCCTCCATGTTCGACGGTCTTACCTCATAAGCCTTCATCAACTTAGCTATTAATGCATTATCGACCTTAACTGGCCTATAGTAAGGTATGTTGCTGAATGCAGCCGGCCTAGAAGTACGATCAGTTTTAGATGGCTCAATATACGAGTATAAGGACTTAACATTCTTTAAAATCCTATTAACTTCGAATACCATCGTAGTTATTTTTTTAGGGTTCTCGCAAACTAAGTCTAAAATCACTTTCTTACAATTCCTGGAATTCCTATCAGTTAAGTTAAGTGCCTCACCCACGTAGTCTGAAGATATTCCAGAATGGGGTTCCTCATCTATCGTATTAACTGCAAACCATGCAATGTGATATCTACGTGCAAGCTTCCTCTCAGGATTCATCCCCTGCTGTATTACGACCCACCTACCATTGACGTCGAAAGCTATTGCGTGGTGGTAGAGTGTAAAACCATCCTGAAGTAATACACTGTCGACCTTAGCTGTTAGTTTAGAACATTTCACTAATTCGTTAATAGTTAAAGTACTACCGCCGAGCTCCTCAACATATTTTGAAATTTCCTGCGGGACGTTCAATGATGTACGTCCCTTACCCCCAGCAATCCTAACATCTAATCCTAGTTCGTCGAGTACGTACTTAATGATTGCTGTGGTTACGGTAGTTGAGCCACTACTATCCCAATCCATGCCTATTACATTGTTAAATGCTTGGAACCATAAAGGGTTTGATAACCTTCTAAGCAGTCCCTCACTACCGAACTCCATTATTAGGACTTTAATTATCCCCTTGGCTAGAGACTTCATAAGTTCGGCTAACCAGCGGGGTACGTGCCCGCTATGTAGTGGTAGGTCGGCGTAACCGCTAAGAGACATACTTACGCACCAGTAAGTAGGTGTCCATATGCTTCACTACGTAGACTCTCTCACCAGGCTCTACAATATCTTCAGATTTTGCTAACCAGTACTCACCTTCAACAAATACGTACCCATAGCTATTTGGGGTTAATCTATCTACCGCCTTACCAACCTTACCCTCAAGGCTGAATAACTGCTTCTTCATCTTCCTAATCTTAACTAACTTCACAAATATTAATGTTGTTATGGAACCCCCTAACAAACCTAAGGCTATAGCAGCTACCCTAAACATAGCTAATTGCTCCGGGGTTAACACAGTTGTAACCGGGAGGGATGTAGGCATTAGGAGGAACCCAAACACCAGGAACGCTATCCCGGCGATTCCGGTGGCGCCGAACCCGGGAATTACTAATAATTCCAGCATGAGTAGCATCGAGCCTAACGTTATCATGATTAAGGAGGCTAGGTTGGGGTTAAAGCCTGACCCTATAAGTCCTAAGATTAAGAACACTAAAGCAAGTGGTACCGCATATAGGTTGGCAGAAGCTATTGAAAATATTAATGCCATGATACCAACGCTGAATAGGACAGTACTAACTAACGTATTACTAAGTAGTGAGAGCGTTCTAGACCTTAAACTACATGAATAATACCGATATCCCTCTATATTGAGGACGTATTTCTTAGATGCTATGGTAACCTCAACTCCGTTGACCTTAGCAATTAGGTCCGCGATATCATTAGCTATTAAATCACTTAAACCCAGCTTCAGCGCTTCCTGAGCATTTAAGACTAAGTTACCTACTATGAATTCCTTAACTAACGATACGTTCCTACCTCTGGACTCTGCGTACAGTACTGCCTTCTCGATGATGGGGTTTAACACCTTACTCTCATTTAGGTATCTAACACTACCGGTTAGTGGGTCGTAGGAGACCGGCTGCATAGCACCTACTATAGAGTTCTGCGATAATGCAATAATATGTGAGGGGAGGAGTATTAAAGTACCCGCACTTAATGCCTTGCCACCAGCCACATACCCAATTACAGGAATTTTAGACGAGTATATAGCATCACCTATAGCGAGTGCTGAGTCAAGCCAACCCCCGTAAGAATCTACAGCTAGAATCAGTACTGAAGTGGAAGACTCCGCTAAATCTAATGCTTCAATAACGCATTCAGCTATGCCTGGGTCTATAGTGTCCCAGGGCGGTTTAATCTCAACTACTAAGGCAGTACTTCCAGTCGTAGTAGCTTCAAAACCTATAGTTAATGTGAGAATTACCAATAATAAAACAACTACTGGTAAAGGCTTACCTAGCTGGTAGTACATGTTCTACCTTACTTTTCCTCTACTTCCTTACTTAAGTGTCTAACCACTCCTATAGATGTCGGCAAAGCACTTAGCTCAGGTCTCGACGTCTCAGTAACTACTATTAAGGACTTCTCCTTAGCTATCTCAGTCAGTGTTTGCAGTTCCCTCAACCTAATAGCAACTCTATGCTTTTCATACTCCTCAGCCGCTTCTGATAATATCTTAGACGCTTGCTTCTCACCTTCTGCCTCAATTATCCTAGCCCTCCTCCACCTCTCAGCCTCTGCCTGCTTGGCCATAGCCCTCTTCATATTCTCAGGTAGTTCAACACCTTTTAACGTAACCCCCACTACCTTAATGCCCCAAGGCATCGTAGTCTCATCTATAATACTTTGAATCCTCTTATTGAGTTCATCCCTCTTAGAGAGGAGGTCATCTAACTCAACCTGACCTATCACATCCCTTAATACTGTCTGACTCAACAAGGTTATCGTATATGGATAATTAGCTACTTTAGTCACAGCCTTCTCCGGATCGGCCACTCTGTAGTAGACTACCGCGTCAACATTGACTGTTACGTTGTCCCTAGTCATTATCTCCTGTCTAGGTATATCAACAGTTACAACCCTCAGATCAACCTTAACTAAGCTATCTATGAATGGAATTATGACGAAGAGTCCAGGACCCCTAACCCCTACCAACCTACCGAGCCTGAAGAGTACTGCCCTCTCATACTCCTTAACTACTTTAATGCTAGCACTTAATAATGAGAAGACCACTACTAATGCGAATACTACCAGTATTAACGTGAATAGATCTATCATGGACTACACCTAGTGAAGGTAGTCTACGATGAATTTAAACCTATGCATTAATTACCTCAGAATGCTAATTAATATTAAGCAGGTGTATTCTGTGGGGAGGACGAAGGGATATAGTGCAGAGCGTGAGTTAGTAGTTAAGCTATGGAGGATGGGCTTCGCCGTTATGAGAGCTCCTGCAAGCGGTTCTAAGATTAAAAGGGCTAAATACCCAGATGTAGTAGCTATTAAGTCATGTAGGGTTTTAGTATTCGAAGTTAAGAGTAGGTCTAAACTTGAGAGCATCTACATAGACGAGGGGCAAATACGTAAGTTAAAGGAATTTGCTGATAGAGCTGGAGGCCAAGCATTTATAGCTGTTAAAATATCCGGCGATAAGTGGAGAGTTGTAGGGTTGGAGCAACTAGAGAAATTAAATAGCAACACCTATAAGGTAAGTAGGGAAGTACTCTTAAGTAGTAAGGGGCTTGAGGAACTATTAAGGGACTTAAAACTAATACCATCTTTAGAAGACTTCATTAGGCAGACGTAATGCTTATAAATCAACCCTACGGTAGTTAGGAACATGAGCGATCGGAAAAGACTGGAAGGAATGAGCGTATGAGTGAGAACGAACTAGTCTTAGAACTCATCGAGGAGTACATAATAGATGGTGAACGTAGATTTAAGTTAAAAATTAAAGGGACAAACCTAGTATTCAATGTATCCGGAAGTAATTTAGAGGAAGCCGTCAGGAAAGCTACATCAATGATTAAATCCCTCAAAATTAGATAGCAGGAAAGAATGCTAACTTATCATTACGATTAGTTTGAATACCTCCCCCAACTACTGAACTAAAAATTAAATGAACAAAGTGGGAGGTTTCAAAAGCGATAAGAGAGCTCAGCAGTATGGAAAAAGGTAATACGTTAAAGACCTAAGCATTAAATTGCAGTCATAACCCTCACACCCCCATAACTAGAGTAGGATCATCTATCGTAGAAGTTGGGGAGTTACCTAAACCTAGATGTAATGGGGCCGCCGGGATTTGAACCCGGGACCTTACTGAGGTGTACCCTACCAGCGGTCCGGCGGGGATTCCTCCCCAGGCTGGCATCCTAGCCAAGCTAGACTACGGCCCCTCCACACATAACTAAAAAGCTTAAATTTAAACATTTATACTGACTCTAACATAGGTTTTAATGATGCCTATGGTGAGGCTCTTCATAGCCGTCGAGGTAGAAGACCGTAACGTGTTTGAAAAAATCTTAAATATTAAGAAGAGGGTTGAGGCATGCTCCTCAGAGGTAGGTCTGAAGGCAGTAGAAGATGAGAACCTACATATAACTCTAAGATTTATTGGTGAGGTTGATGAAGCTTTAGTAAGTGATGTAATTAAAGCCTTAGAATGTGTGTCTAATTATAGGAAATTCCTTATTAGATTTAAGGGTGTTGGGGCGTTCCCCTCAGTAGGTAGGCCTAGGGTTGTGTGGTTAGGTGTTACTGAAGGTGTCACTCAGTTAAAACTTATTAGAGACTGCGTGGAGGTTGGTTTGAGGAGGTTAGGCCTCCGTCCTGAGAGGGAGGAATTCACGCCTCATCTAACTTTAGCCCGTGTTAAAGAGTTTAGGCCTAGCAGGTGTTTATCAGACTTCTTCACCGGGTTCTCAGATGTTGATGTTGGTACCTCCCCAGTCACTAAGGTCGTGCTTAAGAAGAGTGTCCTAACACCTAAGGGCCCCATATACTCAGATTTGTTTAAAGCAGTACTAGCTGAGTGATATGTCCTCCACTAATTTCAAAGCTATCTGCGATGAAGTTTTAAATGATATACTACCTACTCCGGAGGAGACCGAACGTGCTTTAAATCTCTTTAAAGTTGTCAGCTCTTACTTAGAACCCATACTTAAGGATTTAGGCTATCCCTACAGGATTAGTTTGGAAGGTTCTGTAAGTAAGGACACGCATTTAAGAAATGACACAGACTTAGATGTCTTCATCCTCATAAGGTATGAGGGGATGAATAAGGAGTGGTTAGAAGTACTCGTAGATAGGATCTATGAGGCCCTGCAAAGATTTAAGCCTAAGAAGCTCTACGCATCACATCCCTATATAAGGTTTAGAGAGGGGGGTGTTGAAGTAGATGTAGTTCCCGCATATATGGCCTATGATATTAGTGAGATTAAAACAGCTGTAGATAGGACCGTATTCCACACCCAATTTGTTAAGAGTAGGTTGTCTAAGGATATGTTAAACGAAGTACGACTACTTAAGAAGTTCTTCAAAGGTATTGAGGTCTACGGGGCTGAGATAAAGACTGAGGGGTTTTCAGGCTATCTTACAGAATTACTCATAATACACTACGGGTCCTTCATAGACGCTATTAAAGGTATTGCTAATTGGAAGTTACCACAAGTAATCGATATACTAAAAACTTATGAAGATTTTAAAGATTATTTAAGGGCCTACGGTTGGAAACCACTCATATTCCCAGACCCAGTAGATGTTAAAAGGAATGCTGCAGCCGCACTCTCAGTTAAGTCTTTCTCCACAGCAGTCTTAGCTAGCAAAGCATTTCTAGAGAAACCGTCTACGAAGTACTTCTACCCAAAAGTTGTTGTAGATCCTTGGGATAAGGTTGAAGGCATGGTTAATAGTCGTAGGACAGCTATAGTAGGTTACTTAGTCATCTATGAGGAGGGGGTATCACCTGACGTAATATGGGGTGAACTTAAGAGGTGTTTAAGACGAGGTAGGAGTGTTTTAAAGCAATTCGAATTTGAGGTTGTAGACAGCAGTGTATGGTGTGATGAGGTAAGTAAGGCAGTACTAATTTATGAGGTAATGCCCAACGAACTACCCCCCTACACACTACACTTAGGGCCTAAATCATTTAAGGCTGAAGGCGTTAGTAGGTTTTTAAACAAGTACCTACGATCTGAGAGCGTTATAGGTCCTTGGGTCGACGAGGCAGGAGACCTAATAGTTATGAAGTTGAGACGGTATTTAACACCTTACGACGTATTACTCGGCGAGGCTAAAAACATACTTCAAGTAAAGCATGTTAAGAGTTATGAAGTACTTAGATTAGATATGCTGAGAGACCTCTATGATAGTTCTGAGAGTTTTAAGTTATGGCTATATAAATTCATCATTAAAAGACCGCTATGGCTTGATAGAACTACCTGAGAAGTTTAATATTATCTAACTCAGGGACTCCTAAATTCCTCCCACACTTAGAACATTTACCACCTAGCTTAGTAGCTAGTTCTGACGGTGTTGGCAAGCCGTAGAAATCCTGCCCTACTTTCTCAAAGGAGTATAGTATAGAACCACATACCTTACATTTATATATGACTGGCATATAAGCACCGATTCAAAAATATCTTCAAATTAAAGATAAGAACATGTGTAGTTAATACGGGTTGTGAATTATTGGTATATAATGTAGGTTAATTAATAACTCAAACTTACTACTACTTAAGGTGTTAAGTATTAAGACATCAAGAGATGTTAAGCATATATTCATATGTGTTACTGGGATGCCGGGTTCTGGGAAGTCCCTAGTAGTGAGTAGTATTAAACACTTAGCTGATATGAGTATTTCTATGGGTGATGTAATAAGACGTGAGGCCGTGAAGAGGGGTATCAAACCTACCTCTAAGTCACTTATGGAACTTGCTAAGGAGGTCCGTAAGGAATACGGCTCAAATTATGTTGCAATGGAGGTCGTTAAGGAAGTCTCCAAGTCCGGTGCAAAGGTAGTCGTAGTAGATGGTGTGAGGTCTTTAGATGAGGTCAATACTTTTAAAAAATTCGGTGATGTCTACATAATAGCTATTCACTCATCACCTAAGACACGGTTCTTAAGACTAAGTGCTAGGGGGAGGGAAGGGGACCCTAAAGATTGGTATGAGTTCGTTGGAAGGGATATGGCCGAGCTGGAATTAGGTGTAGGTTCCGTAATAGCTTTAGCTGACTTAATGATAGTCAATGAGGATTTAAGCGTCGAGGATTTAACTAAATACGTAGTTAATAAGGTTAGGGAGTTAGTTAGGCTTTGATTGAAGTACGAGTTGAGGCTGAAGTAAAACCTACTGAAGACGTTGAGAAGGTTAAGAAAGCCATACTTAACTTAGTTGATGTGAGTAGACTCGACCTCATAGATCTTGGAGGAGGGTATAAGCTACTAGTCGGCATGTCAAACGACGTTAAATCGCTGGTGAAGTTACACCGCCTCCTACGTGTTGAGAGGATCTTAGACACAGCACGTAGTATTATGATGAAGTCTTTAGGAAATAATAATTCAATAGTACTTAAATTCCATAAGCAGTCAGCCTACGTAGGTAGGATATCATTCATAACTCATGATGATGAATCCCCACTAGGTCCGATAACCCTAACAATAACCTCAGACAGGGTTAGGGAGATAATCGACTGGCTAGCCCCTAAGACATCTAAGGGGAAGCCGTTATGGGAAGCCCCAACACCTAAAGTATAGGTTAGGGGAAGTAAGTCATTAACTCCTCAGCTAATATTGTATTGAAGAACTTTGCCTTTGCCTCACGCTCTAATCTTGCAGTATCATTATAACGCATGCTTATATGCGTAAGTATTAAAGCCTTAACGTTTGATAGTGATGCGTTTAAAGCAGCATCAACAGACGTTGAATGTCTGTACTCACGTGCTTTTTCTAAATCGCTGTAACTATACGTCGAGTCATGTATTAGTAAGTCTGCTCTCTCAGCATTCCTAATAATTGAATCGCATGGAAGTGTATCAGATGTGTAGACTATAGTTTTATTACGAATTTTGAGTTTAATGCCTAAAGTAATTACTGAGTGGTCTACTGTGAAGGACTCTACAACATACTTACTGCTCTCTACCTTAATGAGTTCCCCCTCAATTACTTCGTAGCTGTAGGTCGGGGTGAATTTAAGCATTCTCACATTCTCTTCAACATATTCTTTAATACCTGGCGGTCCGTATATCACTAATCCTCTCTGAACCCCTAGTAAAGACCTAGACTCCATAAGCGGTATAAGCCCTAGAACATGGTCACCATGTAGGTGTGTTATGAATATCCTACCCACCTTAGCTAGACTTAACCCAGCCATGGTTAAGTATTTCTGAGCACCCTCACCAGCGTCTAATAATATGATCTCACCACCGCAAACTACTGCAATAGATGTAAAACCACTGAATTCCGGTGATGGAGCTCTACAACCTAAAAACACGACCTTAACGTTCATACCCTAACAGCCACGTAGATATTCCTAACTAAGGATCTGTGGAGCCAGTTATAATGCTTCTCAACTATTTTAAATCCCGCGTTAACTAGTACCTCATCTAAGCTGAGTTCCTTAGACTGAGCTATAGCTAGATAACCACCCCTCCTTATAACGTCGGCTAAACAGTTAATACTACAATCCATTAACTCCTGAACGCTCCTACGGCCCTTACTCCTCGTTAACCTCCCATAGGGGGGGTCAGTCCCTACGCCATCTACATATCTGTACGGTAGTTTACATGCATCAGCAATAGTTACTGATGGTATGCAGTTAAAGTGATTTAAATTCTTCCTCGCACCATCAACACACCTACTATCTATGTCTGAGCCTACGTACCTGAGGCCTATGGTACACGCCTCTATCAGCAGACCTCCAACACCGCAGAAAGGGTCTAGGTAGAGTCCCCTACTCCTCACACCAACCCTGCTTAGATTAACTAGAACTCTAGACATTATTGACTTCATGGTTCCAGGCCTGTAGGCAGGTCTGTACTTAGGGTCCTTGCTCCTGAAGACCTTAGGCTCCCTCTCATAATGCCTCCTCCCTACAATGAGTAGACCATCACTGAGGACGAAATCTACTACACTTAACGGTGCTTCCGCCTTCACCGCCTTACTATATGGGATGAACTTCTTATTAGTTAGTGGTTTAACTGCGTTCACTATAGATTCATAGTCAATCCACTTGGAGTACTCCTTAATGCGTATTAGACTAAGGGTGTATGAAGACTCACCAACTAGTAATGAATCCCAATCAACATCTTTAACTACATCTGTAAGTCCTCTATCAGATTCCGATATGGTGATGACTTCGCCGAAGACCTTCGTCAAAGCAGATCTGGTAATATACCTCGGCAACTCATCAGTAGATTCTAAGATCACGACCATATCTAAGTTGGCTACCTCCCTATACGCCACCCCTTCAGCATGTGCTACGGCCCTCAACTCAGATAGGGGAAGCGTTCTATGCTCGCCGGATAATACAGCGTAATACTTTTTAAAACTCATCTTAGCTCCTGATCAGACTCTTTATAGCCTCTGAGATTAAGGGAGTTACATCTACTACTTCAACCCCCTCAGGAACTACTACGGTATTTAACGCATATATCTTAGACACACCGCTTGAGATCACTTTATTTAGGGCGTCCCCTACGAATAAAGCATGACTACATACTACGTAGGTTTTAGACGCACCTTTATTTTTAACGTAGGACGCTATATTAGCTACAGTCGTACCAGTACTTACTATATCGTCAATTATTATTACATCCTTACCAACTACATCTACATCTACGGCTTCATGGCTTACCTTACCAGTAATCCTATCCCTATACTTCCTAAATACTACGTATTCTGAGTTTGGAATTAGCTGTGAGAGTTCACTAGCTTTCTGTAGTGCTCCTTGATCTGGGGCTATGATTACTGCCTCCCTAACCACCTGCCGTAACACTCCTGCAAACAATGGTGTAGGGTCTAAGTTTAAGGCCCTACCGTAGAAGTAGTTAAGCGATTCTACCTTATGTACGTCAACTGTGATTAGGTAGTCGGCACCTACACTGCTTAAGAGTTTGAGGACTGTCTTAATGCTTATTGGCTCTCCATCTAAGAATCTCCTATCCTGCCTTGAATACGCTAGGTACGGCGTCACCACAATTACCTCCTTACACCCTAAGTCCTTAGCAGTATCCACACCTAATAGTAGCTCAAACAGCTTTCTATCCTGGTTAGGGTATAATGACTGAAGGATTACTAAGGTCTCATCCTTAACGCTCCCGTGGAATCTGATGTACGTCTCACCATCTGGGAACGACTTACTCTCCACACGTATTAATCCAGTATTCAGGAGTTGAGTAAGCCTTAGGTCTAACCCATTAGCCCCTGATAAACCAGCAACTATCAACTTACATCCTATTAAAGGATGTTTGCAGAGAGAATTTAAGTTATAGTATTATCCTTATTAGCTCTATAACTAAGTGCGATATAGTGGGCATCAGTGGTTGATTTAAGTAAGCCGTGGGTTGCTAAGGCTAGGCATTGGACGCCTTTAGCAGGTGGTAAGGTACGATGCACTCTATGCTATAAGAAGTGCCCGATAGCTAGTGATGGCTACGGTGCATGTGGTGTGAGGTATAATAGTGGGGGAACGTTATACACTCTAGTCTACGGATTGTTAACAGCTGTTAATTTAGACCCCATAGAGAAGAAACCCTTAATGCATTTCATGCCGGGCTCTTCAGTGCTCTCCATATCAACTGCTGGGTGTAACTTTATGTGTATGTTCTGCCAGAACTGGACTATAAGTCAGTCTAGGAGAAATGATATCTATGGTGAATACTACGCGCCTGAGGACTTAGTAAGGATAGGTAAGAAGTATAGAGCTGATGGGATTAGCTATACGTATAATGAGCCAACAATTTTCTACGAATACATGTACGATGTAGCTAAACTCGCTAAGAGAGAGGGGATGTTTAACACCATGGTTACCAACGGGTACATAAGTGAGGATGCCTTAGTGGAGTTGGCTCCCTACATGGATGCAGCAACTGTGGACTTTAAGGGCGGGGGGAATCTAAAATTCTATAGAATGTTTATGGGTGTCCCAGACCCAGAGCCTATATTCACTTCATTAAGTATTATGAAGGATAAGAGAATGTTCTTAGAGATCACTAACTTAGTCGTACCTAAATACGGTGATGATGAAGGTGATATTAGGAGGTTGGCTAGGTGGGTTAGTGAGAACTTAGGTCCTGAAACACCTTTCCACTTACTAAGGTTTTACCCACACTACATGATGTCAGACCTACCGCCAACACCTATAGAGGTGCTTGAGAGGTTGGCTAAGATTGCTGTTAGTGAGGGCCTTAAACACGTGTACTTAGGTAACGTACCCGGTCACGAACTCGAACATACGTATTGCCCAAACTGTAATTACTTAGTAGTACGTAGATATGGTTTCGACATACTTGAGTGGAGGTTGAAGGAGGGTAACGTATGCCCTAAATGCGGATATAGAGTCAACATAGTAGGTACCTTTAAGAAAAGTTCTTATAGAATTGCTTGGTGGTAATTCTGTACTACGTAGTGGTGATGGGTCCAGCAGGCTCTGGTAAGTCAACCTTTACGTACGCACTCTCCGAATGGATAGAAGATCATGAAATGTCCGTAACTAGGGTTAACTTCGACCCGGCAGCCGAGTTCGTGCCATATAATCCCGACGTAGATGTAAGGGAATATGTAAGTGTTAGGGATATTATGAGTAAGTATGGCTTAGGGCCTAACGGCGCGTTAATAGCTGCTACGGATATGTTAGTAAATCATATTTCAGATATTAAAAATGAGATCGAATCCCTCAACAATAATTACGTAATTGTTGATATGCCTGGACAGTTGGAGATAGTTGCGTTTAGGAGGGTAGGACCCCTACTCATCAACTACCTAACTGAAGGTAGGAAAACAGTAAGCCTCTTCTTAATAGATTCTTACCTAACTTTAAGTCCTCTCTCAACGATCTCAATGTTACTGTTATCAATATCATCAATGCTTAGGATAGGGAAACCACAAATAGTTGCTCTCACTAAGGCGGACCTCCTAACTCCAGAGCAGGAAGCACGGATAATCAGGATGTTCGATGAAGAATACTCCTGCGATGAATTACTCGAGTCTAAAGATCTATTCGATGTTGACCTATCATTAAGGCTCTGTGAAGTTGTTAGGGAATCATTGGTTGAGGTAATACCTACTTCAGCAGTTAGTGGGAAGGGATTAGATGAGGTTTACGCCGCAATACAACGCGTCCTAGGCTATGGTGAAGACTATCTAACCGAAGAACCTAGCGGTAAGCTTTAACATCTTCGACGTAATTCCATCTAAATTAGTGTGTTGTTTAAGTGCTTTACAACTGAGGGTATATCTAGGAGTTGGGGTTCGGAGTTTAAAATTATTTAGGTTTTCAACCGCGGAAACATTATTAAATCACTAATAATTTATTTACCCCACCTCTTAATAGTCTTCTGGAGGTTCTGAGGGTTGTGGCACTAGAAGTTAAACTATTAGATAGTAAGATCTTACGTGAGGTTAGAGAGTTAGTAAGGCCTCACAACCCGCAGTACTGTTACCAATGCGCTAAGTGCACAAGCGCGTGCACAGCTACTAAGGTAATACCGGATTATAAGCCACATCTAATTGTAGCTCTTACTAGACTCGGACTTATTAAGGGTCTCCTAGACTCCGGCATAATATGGGCATGTACTGAGTGCTGGAAGTGTAGTGAGTACTGCCCACAGGATGTTGCACCTGTTGAAGTTGTAATAGCCCTAAAGAATCTGTCCGTAGCTATGGGTTATAAACCGCCTGAAGACTTAAAGATGATGGCTAAGAACGTAGTGGAACTCGGCTACATCTCACCACCTATTGAAGTGCTTAGCAAGGAGTTTGAAATGTATAGTAGGAGTGCTCTATCATTGCCTGAGCTAGTTAAGCCCTACATCCATGAAGGAACTGCTAAAAATTTAAAGAAATTATTAGGTGGTATTTATGAGTAAGTTCTTACTCTTCTTAGGGTGTACCATCCCCACGAAGCAATACGCGTACGAGATCTCAGTACGTAGTGTATTACCACGACTTGGTGTTGAGTTAGTTGAATTCCCTGAAGCCGGCTGCTGTGGCTTCCCGTTAAAAGGACTTAATAAGAAGGCATGGATTTACATGTCAGCTAGGATCCTATCAATAGCGTCTAAGAAGGGCTTACCAATACTCGCACTATGTAATGGATGTGATACATCGTTGAGGAAAATTAAAGACCTACTCAAACATGATGAGATTTTAAGGGAGGAGATAGCTAAGCTCTTAGAGGATGAGGGAGTTAAGCTAAACCTTAATGCTGGTGTCTACCACACGTTAGAAGTGCTTCACGACTTTATAGGTGTTGAGAAAATTAAAAGTCAGGTTCGGAGACCCTTAAACGGTATTAAAATAGCTTCATATCCTGGATGCCATATGCTTAGGCCTTCTGATATACCGCGTCCTGAAGATCCTGTAGAGCCGAGGAAGTTCGACTCAGTTCTCAGGGCTTTAGGTGCTGAGGTTGGCTACTACCCAGATAAGGGGGGCTGTTGCGGTGCTACAATCCTGCCGTACTCAGCTAAACACGCATTACTCATAGTGGCAGCTAAGCTTAAGACTATTAAGGATTACGGATTTGACGGTATTAGTACTTCATGTCCTTACTGCATGGAGATGATAGATGCTAAGCAGGATGCAGCTCGTAGTGAAGTAGGGGATGAGAGCATTTCAATACCTGCTTTCTACTTAACTCAGCTTGTTGGTTTGGCCATGGGTTTAAGTCCTAAGGAATTAGGTTTAAATCTAAATGTAAGTCCTATTGAGAGTATTTTGGAGAAATTGGGGGTAAGTCTCTATGAGTGAAGTTAGGATTGGAGTATATGTATGTCACTGTGGTAAGAACATAGGAGGTGTTATTAACCCAGCTAAGGTTGCTGAATACGCTAGTACACTACCTAATGTCGTAGTTGCTAGAGATTACGTGTACATGTGTTCCTCACCTGGGCAGTCATTAATTGAGGAAGACATTAGAAAGTATAACCTTAATAGAGTAATCGTCGCGGCATGTTCACCCAGAATGCACGAACCTACCTTCCAAGGGGTTTTAAAGAGGGCAGGTCTTAATCCATGGTTGCTTCAAATGGTTAACATAAGAGAACATGATACGTGGGTCCATGAGGATACTCCAGATAAAGCTGAGGAGAAGGCGAAGGAATTAGTCGCCGCAGCTGTTGCGAGAGCAGCACACCTATATGAGATAACCACAGAGAAATTCCCCGTAATTAAGTCAGCCGTAGTTATCGGTGGTGGGATTGCTGGTATTAGAGCTTCTTTAGACTTAGCTAATGCTGGCATTAAGGTCTACCTAATAGAGAAAAAGCAAAGCATTGGGGGTAAGATGGCTCAATTAGATAAGACTTTCCCAACGTTAGACTGCAGTCAATGTATACTAACACCTTTAATGGTTGATGTCTCAAGACATCCAAACATAGATATATACGCCTACTCTGAGGTAGTAGATGTCTCAGGCTCTGCAGGCAATTTCAAAGTTAAGGTTAAGTTGAAGCCTACCTACGTTGACTGGAGTAAATGTACTGGTTGCGGTACCTGCGTTGAGAAATGCCCTGGCAGAGCTCCTAGGGAGTTTGATGAAGGCCTAGGTGTTAGGAAGGCGATATACTTCGAATTCGCTCAAGCAGTGCCTAGAAGACCTGTAATAGATCCTAAACACTGCTTATGGTTTACTAAGGGTATCTGCAGGGTTTGCGAGAAGGTATGCCCTGTAAAGGCTATAGATTATGGTCAGGAGGAGAGGTACGTCGAGTTAAATGTTGGGGCAATCATAGTAGCAATAGGTTATGAATTATACGATCTAAGTAGGCTGAAGGAGTACGGCTACGGCAGATTTAAGAACGTGATAAGCGGCCTACAGCTTGAGAGGCTCTCATCAGCTGACGGCCCAACTAGGGGTAAGATTGTAAGACCCTCCGATGGTAGGGAACCCAAGACTGTAGGTATAGTCTTATGTGCCGGTTCGAGAGATGAAAAACATGTAAGGTATTGCTGTAGGTTTGGATGCGCTGCCGCTATAAAGCATATATATTACATCAAACATGCAATACCGGATGCCAAGGTATTAGTCTTCTACACCGATGTGAGGGCGTTTGGTAAGGGCTATGAGGAATTCTACCAGAAGTATAGGAGTGAGGATAACGTCTTCTTCATTAGGGGGAGGCCTGCTGAGATCTTCGAGGATAAGGACGGCTCCCTAATCTTCGATGTATATGACTCAAATACCGGGCAATTAATAAATGTGAAGGCCGACCTAGTAGTTCTTGAAGGTGCTGTAGTACCGCCTAAGGATTGGGAGGCGTTGAGAAGGGTTCTTAAAGTTTCATGCGATCCTGGAGGCTTTGCATTAGAACTACATCCGAAGCTAAGGCCTTTTGAGACAACGTCTGATGGTGTGTTCCTAGCAGGAGCTATTCAAGGACCTAAGGATATCCCAGATACGGTAGCTCATGCAGCAGCCGCAGCAGCTGCTGCCATAGGCTTCCTCGCTAAGGGCTACGTAGAGTCAGTACCCTACCTAGCAGTTGTTAATGATGAAGTGTGTAGTGGTTGCGGTCTATGCGTCTCCGTATGTCCCTACGACGCTATAACTATTGAGGAGAGGGAGGGTAGGAGGGTAGCTAAGGTCAACTCAATCAGGTGTAAGGGTTGTGGCGCATGTGCTGCTACATGTCCTTCAGGCGCTATGCAACAGAACTACTTCACAGACACCCAGATAATTTCTGAGGTCGTCTCACTTGCAGGGGGTGCTAAGTAATGGACGACCAATTCGAGCCTAGGATAGTAGTATTCGCATGTAATTGGTGTTCGTACGCTGGTATTGACTTAGCTGGGACCTCAAGGATTAGATACCCACATAATGTTAGGATAGTTAAGGTTATGTGTTCTGGTAGGGTACACCCTGAAATGGTTCTTAAAGCATTGAGGGAGGGTGCTGACGGCGTCTTAATAACTGGTTGCCATCCAGGGGATTGCCATTATATCTCAGGTAATTATAAGACTATGAGGAGGTACTTACTCCTTAAGAAGCTTCTTAAGGAGTTAGGCCTTAGTGATAGGGTATGGCTTGAGTGGGTTTCAGCAAGTGAGGGTGATAGGTGGGCTAAGATCGCTTCAGCTTTCGTCGAACACATACGTAAGTTAGGTCCTCTAAGGCTTAAGGAGGTGATGGAAGGTGAGTAAGAAGGTTAAAGTAGCACTGTACTGGTGTGCTAGTTGTGGTGGGTGTGAGGAAGCTATTGTAGACCTAGCTGAGGAGTTACTCAGGCTTAGCGAGGTCATCGACATAGTCTTCTGGCCCGTCGCAACAGACTTTAAGAAATCTGATGTTGAGGCAATGCCTGATGGTAGTATCGACATCTCAATCATTAACGGCGGTATTAGGCTTACAGAGCATGAGGAGATGGTAAAACTGCTTAGGAGGAAGTCGAAGCTGGTGGTAGCATTCGGCAGTTGCTCACATCTAGGAGGTGTTCCAGGACTCGCCAACCTCTTCAGTACGGATGAGGTATTAAAGTACGTATACTTTGAGTCACCAACAGTTGTTAACTCCGAGGGAGTTATACCTAGGGAGGAGGTCGTAGTTGATGATGGTAGGAAGCTCGAACTACCTAAGCTGTTGAGGTATGTGAGGTCTTTAGACCAAGTCGTAGATGTAGATTACTACATACCTGGCTGTGCGCCAACACCTGATGTGATTAAGAAGTCCTTAGAAACGTTATTAAGTGGTGTCTTACCGCCTAAGGGAAGCGTATTAGGAGCTAGTAGTAGGTCGCTATGCGATGAATGTGAGTTAAATAAGACTAAGCCTGAGAAGATACTACTTAAGGATATTAAGAGGGTGCATCAGGTCAGGTTAGACTTAAGTAAGTGCTACCTGTCTCAGGGCGTTATATGTTTAGGTCCTGTAACCAGGGGTGGTTGCGGGACGCTCTGCATTAAGGGAGGTATGCCGTGTACCGGGTGTTTCGGACCTTTAGACAAGGTCGTGGACTACGGTGCTAGAGCTCTCTCCTACATAGCTTCGATAGTGGACTACGACGATGAAGCTCAGGCTGAGAAGTTCGTTGAGGAGTACATAGTAGATCCCGTTGGATGGTTCTACAGGTATAGTCTTCCAAGGTCTTTAGTTAGAGGTAGGTATGAGGGTTTGAGAGGTGGTGCACATGGGTAGGACCGTAATTATAGACCCTATAACTAGGTTAGAAGGTCATGGTAAGATAGCTATATTCTTAGATGATGAGGGTAACGTAGTTAATGCGTACTTACAGGTACCTGAGTTAAGAGGGTTTGAGAAATTCTTAGTTGGTAGGCCTGCTGAGGACGCCCCTCAAATTACGTCTAGGATATGCGGTGTATGCCCTACAGCCCACCATATGGCTGCTACTAAAGCGCTTGACGACCTCTACGCTGTTGAACCCCCCTCACCTGCTAGGAAGGTTAGGGAGTTGGTTTACAATCTATTCATGTTTGAGGACCACGCACTACATTTCTACGTGTTGGGAGGCCCTGACTTCATAGTAGGTCCTAAGGCACCTAAGGCCGAGAGGAATGTCTTCGGGGTGTTGAAGAAAGTTGGCTCTGAGGTTGGTTTGAAGGTCATCAAGACTAGGAAGGCTGCTAGGGATATGATAACAGCAATTGCCGGTAAGGTTATTCACCCAGTATTCGGTTTGCCGGGCGGTATTGCTAAACCTGTTGATGAGAGTTTAAGGAGTAAGTTATTAGAAGTTGCTAATAGTCTCGTGGACTTCGCCTTATTCACCCGTAAGATATTTAAAGACTTAGTCCTCTCGAATAGGGAGTATCTCGACCTAATATTAAGTGATGCGTACACTCATAGAACCTACTATATGGGCTTAGTAGATAGTGCTAATAGGGTCAACTTCTACGACGGCATGTTAAGAGTTGTAGATCCTAACGGTAGGGAATTCGCTAAATTCGACGTACATGACTACTTAGACCACATCGCAGAGCATGTTGAGCCTTGGACTTATGTTAGGTTTTCATACCTGAGGAAGGTTGGGTGGAAGGGCTTTGAAGACGGAGTTAATAGCGGTATATTCTCAGTCGCGCCGCTGGCTAGGCTGAACGTAGCTGATGGTATGGCAACACCGTATGCGCAGGAAGCTTATGAGGAGATGGTCACGATGGTTGGAAGTAAGCCAATTCACCACACACTAGCCATGCACTGGGCTAGGGTTATAGAAATGATACAAGCAGCTGAGAAGGTTAAAGAACTAGCTGAAGACCCTGAAATCACAGATACTAACATCAGGAACATGCCTGAGAAGCCTAGAGGGGTTGGTATAGGGGTTGTAGAAGCACCCCGTGGAGTATTAATACACCACTACGAAACCGATGAAAAAGGCATTATAAAGAAGGCAAACCTACTCGTAGCAACACAACACAACTCAGCAAGAATATCACTATCAGTAAGTAAAGCAGCTAAGAGTCTAATAAAGAACGGCAACATAGACGAAGGACTGTTAAACATGGTTGAAATGGCTTACAGAGCCTACGACCCGTGCCACGCATGCGCAACACATAACCTACCTGGAGGGTTCAAACCAATAATACACATCTACGACATACGTGGAAACCTAATAAAAGTAATCAAACCCTAACCAACATTACTAAACGATAGTCTCACCATGAAATCAAAAAATTAAGTATGATTTTATACCTCGAAACATTTAATCCCCTCCAATAAGGAAAAATGAGCCTTCCAATCAATAAAAAATATTAGTAAATGAGCATTAACTTACACCTCACTTAAGCCCAATAACTTACTAAATAACTAGTAGCGAGTAAGTAGGAATTCAAACCTAAGACCTCTGCTATATAAAGTCTTTGGACTGAAACTAGACTTCAAGGAAAATTACTAGGTATTAAGCGAGCTGCATAGCGCTACATATAGTGATGGTAAATCCTTACTATAGAATTCATGCATTAATATAAAGAAGTTAGGAGCTATGGTTAGTGGTTACAACACTAAGAACTCATTAAATCGCAATATGACACGCCATCAGACCAATAAAACAAACAAGGATTATGATGCAAATAAATATAATAACCTAGTTACAACCTGAAAGCCTCGTCCTTTAGGGCGGGGAGGAGGTCAGACTTTAATTACTGCGTAACTAGTACTTAGCTTCCGTTTCTCAGTATTACCGCACTTAAAGCATTTGAGGGTGTCTGACTGATATTTCCTCATAGGTGAGCCGCATATGGTGCAATAAGCCATTACCACACCTAATTTCTGTTCCTTAATTGTTATGCTGTAGGGTGTTGTATCATTTAACACCTTAGCCTTTACTATATCCCCAACTGCTAGGACATCGTAGAAGTTTCTAACATATCCCTCCTGGACTTGAGTTATGTGTAGTAGGCCGGTGAATGGATTATCATATCTCCTCCCCAACTCATTCGCAAATATTTTAATTACTGCTAACTCTTCATAGAGTATTGTAACTAATCCGTATACTATATTACCCTTCGAAAGTAGTTGCGGGGTTTTAACACATGGCTTTACGCTAATAGTCCTCAACCTCAGATCAGGGCTTACCTTACCAACTACAGCAGCTCTTACAACACCTTCCTCTTCATAAACCCAACTACCCGGTAGGAATTCCTCTATGACGCAGAGCGCGGTGCCTGGAACGGCATCCATATTCATTAGTTCTTTCAACCTACTCATCTTTACCACCTCTTAACAGTAGGTTTAAGCGGTTTTAAAGGACAGGTATTAAAACGTTATTACCAGGGGAAGATGTAATCACTAATGCTTTTTAATATCATGAATGCCTCACCTGGCGTTAGAACCGGCTTCTCAAAGTCTTGTAGGTCGTCGATAGGTATTCTAGGACATGCCGTGATGACGTATGCCTCTACGTCCTTGCTATCTATATTTCTTAACGTTTCCTGATTTATAGTTGATGATCGGTACTCAAAGTATTTGAGACCTCTAGCTCTCAATGCATTTATTAATTCCTCCCTAACACGGCTTCTAAACTGTCCTTCAACACCGTGGACTAAACACCAAGTAGCCGCATTTGAAGCCTCCATGACCTTACTGTAACGTATTCTTAAGTACTTCCACACAACATCATCTAGTAGTCTTACCTCACCCCTATACGGGTCTACCTGAACCACGTGTTTTAACCCCTTAGTTACTATCCCAACTCCTAGTGGGTGGAAGAGACCGCCTGCAACTACTACGTAGCCGTCTGCTACGTCAACATGTCTTAATACATCGTTAAACCAGCACCCCATTACTACTGCATTGTCTAGATTGTTAAGGATTTTAATACTAGCATCTCTTAACTCCTCCTTCAAACGTCCTAAGTTTTTCTTATGTTGGTGGACTGTATATATAGCTACTTTATTAATGTTTAGCGATTTTAGTAGCGTTATTAGCCTATTTATTAATTCCTTATTCAAAGTTAGAGTGCTTAGGAAGTCTGCAAATAATACCTTCCTAGGGATTTCCACGTCGTACCCATATGGGTAGGGTTCGTGGCCGAAATGTATTGTTAGGTCGTACTGTGATATGAGGTTAGTATTAAGTATGCATGAACCGTAGGTTGGGTTAGCATCTACTACGAATTCAACATCTCTTAGCGTGTTGGTTAGTTCTTCTAGTAGTTTGATTGAGTAGTGCTTGAATCCGTCTGGTAGTTGGATTAGTACTTTACGGGCATTAATACTTCGGACTTCCCTAACGATCTTATCTAGGTCGTAGGTATAGTACTTTTCTAACTCGTTCATGACTTAGCTTCGCTTAAGCTCTCAATAACTACTTCAGCCTTAATACCCATCTTAGAGAGCATCCTCCTCATAGCTTCCTTAGCATGTTGGACAAATCTATCAGGCACTCTAACCTCAGCAACTACATCACCCTCGCAAATCCTAGCAGCAGTGCCTATAGGCCTCCCGAAAGATAGGCGCATCCCATCTTGAAGCCTATCAGCACCTGCGAAAGCCATCATCTTATTCTCCCTTAACACGTGATGGGGGTAAGACCTAATAATTAGTAAGTAGTTCTCATCACCAACATACTTGCTTAAGTACTTATGAGACATGACCCTAGCAGCCTCTAAGGCGTTATGCCTCACCTGAACATCTTCCTTAGAGATAAGCTTAACAGCAACATTAAAAACACCCTTAGTATTACCCATAACGAATTTCACTATCTTAGGCTGAGGAACACCACTTATATACTCCTTCCTAGTATATGGGGGTTTCTTAAGCTCCTTATAGCACCTACCAGGTCTTAGAGGCATCACCGCACACCTAACATAACCACCCTATCCTACAGACTCACAAATTATGTGAGGCGCAGACAGTTAATAAACTTTTCTTACAACCTAAACCAACCACACCGTCTAGGGGAGGCTTAACGAAATTGCTTTAGTGCTTCATAGACAGCCATCCTGTTTGTAGGGGGTTGGGAAGTCGGTTATGTAGAGGGGAGAGTAGTAGCGTAATAGTAACACATGTTAGATTTAAGTCTTGAAGAGATTATGCATCGAAACGGCTGAAAACCCTAAACATCCTAGGCGGCATAGATCGAAGACCAGTTTAGGACTAGAAACAGGGGGATAAGGCAGTAACATCAACTAATATAAACCTGAAAGCAAACCCACCTTCTAACGCTCCTTATCATAATCTCAAATCATCGATCCTCTCAGACCTCTACTAGGGAGGTCTGCCCAGCTCAGCATACTAGTGTATTTCCTTAAGGCTTTAAGGACTAGATATCTTGAGGATAGAATCATGCTTGAAGATTTATTAGGTTTGCTCTATGTTTTAATGATCGGGCCCGTCGTCTAGCTGGTTAGGACGCCGCCCTCACGCGGCGGAGGTCCTGGGTTCGAATCCCAGCGGGCCCACCAGAACTCTCCAACTTCTCACACGGACCTACATAAACGAACCTCTTCCTTCCGTTGACGTAGATGACTTTATAGAGGTAGTAGCGTCCCTTAACCCTCATAACTGTGTAGAACAAGTTATTACCCATAGTTACAACCCATCCATAAGTTTATGCTTTACTTTATTTAGGGGGTGGGTTATAATATTCCTCCAATATTCTCTTCTTCGGATTAGGATTAACATTCTATATACTGAAGCAACAATATATTTTTAGGTTAATTTCTATTTTGTTTTAGCTTTATTTTAATTTATTAATAAGTTCTTAATCGAAAACTTCACGGTCATAAGATAAGTGTTTATAAAAACGTTAATTAACTCTTAGTATGGCATCTCCTCAAAATACTTTAAGAATATTTTTATGTACCTGATTAGTGAGATCCAAGTTATTTAAACTCCACACCCTCACTTCCTTCACAGCATCAGTTACTAAAATGAACTTCGCCTTTGATTTAGGATTTCTTCTTAATTGGTCACTCGATTTTGACCTCAACCATAACTTATTCATCATCTACTGCTTCTATGTCACAATGTCTACTTCTTTAATTATTAGGATAATTGTCATATCCCTCTATAGTTTTATAGTCCATATTCATGAGCTAGTTCTCTTCTATTAAAAACTCGTGGAGTATTTTATGATATTTCCAGTTTACATTTAATCGCAATTCCCCAATTCTAACAACCCTTGCTAGTCTGGTTTCAGTAATTGTTAAACCTATTTACTGTCTTCTTACCCCTTATTTATAAGGGTAAGACTGTCTATTTTCCTTCTCCGGACTTAGCTTTAGTTCTCATATTAGTGTCGATTTTATTGAAGGGCTACCTACTGTCCTACCATAAAATACTACAAATAACCTAAGTAAATACAATGACATGGTAGGTAGTATTACAAGTTACGAGTCATCACATTTCATATGTATATACATATGAAGCTCATCACAAATAAGGATGTACTAAATGCATATACAAATTACGGAAATTACGGCTTCTTTAGTCTGACGGTCACGAAGATCATATTACAGTCTGGACTAAATTAACTAGACTTGTACGAACTTAATAGGAGTGAAAACGAGTTCACTCTTAGAGTTCTATATGGTATAATGAAATAACATATGAAATTAGGTTTTAGTCTGACTTGATGATCCATAGACCTAGGATTAGAAGTAGTTTCTGACCTCCTCCCCGCCCTAAAGGACGAGGCTTTCAGGTTGTAACAAACCTAAGAGTACTTATTAAAACAAGCTTAACCAGAAAGCACGGCATCTAAGCCGTCAAACCCTCCTACTAAATCACTACTTAATGCTGTAACACCTCTAAGCCTTATGCGTATAACGTCGCTTAGTAATAACGCTAACGCTTCGTCCCTGCTTAACATATTACTCCTAACAGCTTCTAAGAGGTTTTCTACCTCCTTAGTCATTGCCTCACTAACTATTTCTGGGATATTCTCAGCAAGTAGGTCATACACTTCAATCCCAAGTTTAGTTGGGATTAAGAACATTCTCTTCTTAGACAGTATTAAATACCCATGCCTTATATTATTATCTACTGATTTAGCGTAAGTACTTGGCCTACCAATACCTCTACTCTTCATCATCTTAATCACACTACCCACATCAAGTAACCTAACCTCAGAACCCTTAACGACCTTCACATCTTGAGGCTGAACTACTAGTACGTCCTGACATCCTAGTACGGGAACTATAGCTAAGTTACTGTAGACTTTAAGGAAGCCCTCCCTCAACACATGTACTGGTACCTCAACAGATCTTTTAAAACCTCCGACTTCAGCAATGTATGAGTTAAACCTCACCTCAGCTTCGCACATCTGACTAGATATAAACCTATTGAATATGAGGTTATATAACCTGAAATGATTTCCAGTAAGTCTCATGTAGAGTTCGTTAATTGCGTAGTTGTAGAGTTCACTAGCATCTATAGGTCTAGTAGGTCTGATACATTCATGCGTTCCGACCTCACCCCAGGACCTAGGCTTAAATAATGCCTGCAAATCCTTCTTAGTTAGGTACTCTCTAGCTACTTCAATACCAGTACTAGACACGTGGGTTGAGTCCGTCCTATGATACGTTATGAGTCCTAACTCAAATAAGTCCTGAGCTAACTTCATAATAGTAGTTGCTGGCAACTTTAAAATGTTGGAAGCCTCTACGAGTAGTTCATCAGTGGTGAGGGGAGGCTTCGGCTGAAGTATTCTAACATCATCGTAAATCCTTACAAGCTTAACCCCATTCCTTCTTACATCTTCAGCAAGCTTAAGCGCTTCATCTCTAACCTTTAGAAATATGGTGAGGTAGTACTTGTCGAATAGCTTTATAACGACGTTATAGCCTCTACCATCAACATACTTCCTATAATTATTGACAACCCAGCTAAGGACAGGTGTTTGAACCCTACCACCGCCGAGCCAGTACTTATTAAAGTATTTCTTAAGGATGTTACTTACTTCAAAACCTACTAACCTATCGTCAACCCTTCTAACTACTTGAGCGCTAACCCTGGATAAGTCTATATCCCTAGAACTCTTAATAGCCCCTATTAAGGCCTTCCTCGTTACCTCATGAAACTCCACCCTCCTAATATCACGTGCGAATGGTGTAACGGCTAGGAATACGTCGTAAGCTATCTTCTCACCCTCATCATCCGGGTCGGTAGCTATGAATACAGTATCAACCTCCTGTGCTAACTTCCTTAAGATGTCAATCACCTTGATACTGTCCCTCAGCCTCGGCGAACCACATCTAGGACACTCCCCAACCTTACTGGTAAACTGGTACCCACAATCAAAACACTTCTTAATAGATGTGTATACAGGTATTAAGCCACTAGAGTCTAACCTAATACCGTGTAGACCTTCATCAACTATTAAATCAGTTATATGTCCAAATGTAGAAGCTATGGATGCTACGTAGACCTTATCGTCAACCGGGATTACCGTCTCATACACTACGTACTCACCTAAATACCTCCGTCCAGGACGTCCAAACATAGATGCTATTGTCTTAGCCTTAGTCGGCGATTCAACAACTACTAAAGCAGACTTCACGCTAGTGTTAATTGATGAGGAAGTACCTAATCTAACACTCCTACTCTCAACCTGCTTCTTCTTAACCTCATCTAGGTCAACCCTCCTTAAATCCGTGATATTAGCTGTAGGGACGTAATTCCTCAACTTCCTGATAAATATGTTTAGCAAATCTAAATCATCAACTAACAGTACTGAGAGACCTAAAGTCATCAACCCATTGTACAGCCTACTGCTACGACCTGAAGCCTGAATATAAGTCATAATATCTGGAGACCAAACCACTACCCTACCATTCCTATACTTAAGTATGTAATCACCGAGTACTAGCTTAGGATTACTACGTAGGTAGTCGCTAATGACCTCCTTAACGACCTTCGAGGCGTTAAGCACCTCCTCCTTAAGCTCTAGTAACTGGCCGTCGACCTCTATTAAATCCCTTAAGGCGTAGGTAAGGGCTTTAAACTTCTTCGGCGGTAGGTTCCTTAACTTACGTATTAAGTCTTCAGAGACTGTAAAGCCTGAGCCTAGCTTAGATAACTCCGTGCTTATGTAGACGAACGTCCTAGGGTTTAACAACATGTTATCCAGGTAGAACTCATTCTTAGGTATGCCTACGAACACTGTATTGTAAACCCTTAGGGGTTCGTCTAAACCTCTGGTAAGTATTCCGTAGTATGTAGCTACCCCTACTACTACGTCAACCACGCCTTCTCTAAACATATCTAAAACCCTCCTTGAGGTAGCGGTTGCGGCCTTAAACCCCCATTCCTTTAAAGTACTTACTAACCGCTTAGAGTGATTCAACCCTAAGTCCTTACTCACGAAGATTAAAGTACCTCCAACTAATTTAGAGAGTAGCTCTTTAAGCACTTCATCGTTAAACTCGCTGTAGACCTCCACTAAATTCCTTAGGTAGTCGCTAATAGCTCCGACCTCGAAGCCTAATAGCTCTCTAAGAATTTTAACCCTCTCACCCCTACCCCTACCAGTAGCGCTAGCGATTAGTAGCTGGCCTAAGTTGCTGTAGTTTATAGATTTAACTAAGCTTAAACTGCTCTGAAATAATTCTTCCCTAAGCCTACTGACTAATTCATCATTACCTGAGTACCTTGCAAACGCTAACTCATTCTTTAAAGAAACTAATTTCTTAGCATGTACTATTGATTCATCACTAACTCCTATGCATTTGAGGATTAGGTCGACGATTGAGGAAGTCTTCAGCAACGCATCAAAATCATCTACGGCAACTACATCTAATCTTAAACTACTTATTAATTCCTTATTCCTATGGATGAAGTTATGAGTTACTATAGCTATAAAATTACTGCTTAGTTCACTACTCTTAATACTGTCAGAAGTAACTAACTTAACACTAAATACATTATAACTACTTAAAACCCTATGCACGTGGTTCATTAACTCCCTAGTAGGTACTATGTAGAGTACCTTACCACCATTAACTGCTCTATATAGAGAGTATATGAGGAGTAAAGTAGTCTTCCCAACACCGGTAGGTGCTATTAATGCGAAGCTCTCATTGGAAATCATCCTCCTAGCCCACGTTCTCTGAATACTCCATAACTCCTTACCACTAACCTTGTTGAAAAACCTACTAAATTCTTCTAACTCAGACTCAACATCGAGGAAATTTAAGTACTTACCTAACCTATGCGTGCTAAGAAGTTTATCCCTAATAAAAGACCTAGAAACATGGGGGACTTCGCACGTCTCATCAATCGGTAAGCAATTAACGCAGGGTAATCCAGACCTCATCCTAACCTCATCTATATCCCCGCCGCAGTTCGGGCATAAACCACTATATATCAACATCTAATGACCCGTTTAGAAGACTATACCATTCAAGGACTTATTAAGGCTATCCCCTAATGAATGATTAGGAATGTGACACACCAGTACATGAACTTACATCATAACATATCTTCTAAGCATCTAAACCTCTCCCACCCTTAAGGACGGGATGTTTTCTTCTCGGCTTTTGAGGAAGATATTTATAAGCGTTGTTTCTGTTCATTTTCGTATGAACTTAGGCGGTGATGTGAGTAGTACTCCAAGCTACCTGGGGACAGAATTAGATGGGAGTTACATGTTGTTTAGTTCGACAGCACCCGTGAACCCGTTTTCTTCCTGGATATTCGTTTTTATTTGTTTATTATTTATTTGTATCAAGGGACTTCCACCTTCCACACAGACTTAGGTATCCGCATGGGGTTCAGCTCTGATATAGGTTTATATTGGTTGGTTTCATTGCCTTCTAACAACTGCTCTAGCATAGGTATATACCTGCTTAACTTGGTGTGCTCTAAAACCATACCTCTTAAGTTCTGAGTAGAACATTCTATGCAGAGTTTTAATTGATGGTACTTCATCTAGAGTTTAGTTTATAATCTTTTCTCTCCAACATCTTTATAGGTGGATATATATGGCTAGAGTTGAGATAGTTAGGTGTAGTGTTATAAAGTACAGGAGAGGGGACTACGTCCTCTACCCGTTGGGAAGGGACAAGGAGAAAATCAAACACCTACACGGAAAAGAAGTCTACACACTAATCATAACAGAAGAGTAACATCAAACAATACAAACCTATATGAAACCTGAAACAGCCGCATAAGCTTTCATACGTGATTTAAAACAGTTGCAAAAGGCTTATATTTTTTATAACTGCTTAGATTCTATGTGGTATTCTAATGCCATGTAAGTATATCTTCGTGACGGGTGGTGTACTTTCAGGTCTAGGTAAGGGTGTCACTACAGCGTCCGTAGGTCTATTACTTAAGAGTATGGGTCTTAATGTCACGGCAATTAAGATTGACCCCTACGTTAACGTAGATGCTGGCACCATGAACCCATACATGCATGGTGAGGTTTACGTAACTGATGATGGGGGCGAAGTAGACTTAGATATAGGTCATTATGAAAGGTTTTTAAACATAAATCTCTATAAGAAGAATAATATAACTACTGGTAAGATATACTTAAGAGTTATTGAGAATGAGAGGAGGGGCTTGTATCTAGGGCAGACGGTTCAGATAATACCGCATATAACTGATGAAATTAAAAATGAGATAAGGTCTGTAGGGAAAGAGCAGGGTTCGGATGTAGTTTTAGTCGAGATAGGCGGTACGGTAGGTGATATAGAGGGCCTTCCATTCTTAGAAGCTGCTAGGCAATTAAGACTTGAAGAAGGTGTTAAGAATACTTTATTCATACACGTGGTTTTAGTCCCTAAGCTAGGGACTACAGGTGAGTTGAAGACTAAACCAGCTCAGCATAGTGTACAGGAGTTAAGGAGGATAGGCATACAGCCGGACATCCTCGTAGCTAGGTCATCTGAAATGCTGACTACTGAGGCTAGGAAGAAGTTAGCACTATTCTCAAACGTACCCTACAACGCGATATTTAGCAACTACGATGTAGAATATGTTTACGAAGTACCTATAATTCTATATGAGCAGGGACTTCCTAAAGTACTTAGCGAGATGTTAGACTTAAACGTAGAAAGCACTAAATGCGACTTAACCCAGTGGGTAGAATTCGTTAATAACCTGAAGAACTATAGTAGGGCTGTGACGATAGCCTTAATAGGTAAGTATACATCACTTAAGGATAGTTACTTAAGTATTACGGAAGCGTTGAAACACTCATCAGCTAAGCTGGGAGTTAAGGTAAACTTTAAGTGGATTGAAGCAACAGATGTTGAGAGAAAGGTTATCAACCCTGAAGACGTACTTGAACATATTTCAGGAGCTATAATACTGCCAGGCTTCGGGAGTAGGGGTGCTGAGGGGAAGATAGCACTCATTAAGAAGTTAAGGGAGAGGGATATCCCCACATTAGGAATATGTTACGGACTTCAGTTAATGGTTGTTGAATTCGCAAGAAATGTATTAGGATTACGTGAGGCCAACTCAACTGAGGTAAATCCAGATACGCCGTACCCAGTTGTAGACCTCCTAACATCTCAGGAAGGAGTTGTCTATAAGGGAGGTACCATGCGCCTAGGGAGTAAGCCCATAAGAATAGTTAGAAATACGAAGGCATTTGAAATCTACAAATCAGATGTGATCTATGAGAGACATCGCCATAGATATCAGATAAATCCGGAGTATGTTAAGCTCTTCGAATCTGAGGGATTGATCGTAAGTGGTTATAGCGATGAGGGCTTCCCCGAGATAATGGAATCTAAAAATCATAGATACTATTTAGGGATCCAAGCACATCCAGAGTTTAAGAGTAGGCCACTAACACCTGCACCCTTATTCTTAGAGTTCTTAAAAAACAGCATAAGTTATAGTTGAAGGCTTCCTACCCTAAGACCTTACCCTCAATAACTAACATCGTCGTAGTTGACTTAACCTTAGAAATACGTCTTATCTTATTAATAATTATCTCACGTAAAGCCTCATGAGTCGGTGCTTCAACCTTAACAACTACGTCGTAAATCCCGTAAACCTCGTAAACCTCCTTAACACCTTCCATCTTAGATAATATCTGAGCAACTTCGTTCTCAGCACCTATCTCAGTATTAATTAATACTATAGCTATAGGCATATAACACCCCAAGATGATTACGGCCTTAAAACTAATAAACCTTACACCGTATTCTAAGCTTATAAACTGGTTGTGAGTGATATGTAGAGGTGGTGGCGACGATTAAGATAGAGAAGTTGAATGATAGGGAGCTAACCATTAAGCTTGTTGGTGAAGATCATACTATGGGTAACTTAATATCTAAATACGCTCTTAACCATCCAAACGTACAGATAGCTGCATACTCTATAGACCATCCGCTTACAGAGCCACCTAAGGTTGTATTAGTAACAGATGGTAGTAAAAGCCCTCTCGAAGTCCTGAAGGACGTGATTAAAGAGGTTATTGACACTACTGAAAAATTACTTAAAGTTAGTGAGGACTTGCTGAGTAGATGATTAAGGACGAAGTTAGAGTATTAGTAGTTGATTACGTAACCGATGATTTAATGATATACGTAATCCAAAGAGGTATTAAAGGCGTAGAACACTTAGGAGTTGTTCACGGCAGCCTCAAAGAACTGCAAGACCACCTCAGATCCAATAACCTAATAAATGAGGTTAAGTATATAGTATTACCCGAAGGTAGAGTCCTCAGAGTTGTAGAACGGGGTGAGGTCAGACCTCACGACTTAAGGGATGAAGAGGCCGTACTAATACATAATATAGTGTTAGATGGTAAACACATCATCGACTTAGTTAAGAGTGAATTAAAGCTTATAATGACTCAAAAACAGATTAAACAATAAAGTTGGAGGTGTGATATATGGTGGAGTTCTGCCCTAAATGTGGGGCGTTACTAGTACCTCAAAAACTGGGCAATGGTAATAGAGTTGTATTAGCATGCACTAAATGCGGCTTTAAGAAGGAGTTAGGTAAGGAAGGCAAGTATACGTTAAGTCAGAGCGTTAAGCACTCCCAGAAGGATAAAACGTTAGTTATTGAGTCAGAAGTAAATGTTGAAACACTACCTAAGGTTAAAGGTGTGGTAGCATGCTCTAAGTGCGGTAATGATGAGGCCTATTACTGGTTCCTCCAAACCAGGAGGGGTGATGAACCACCTACAAGGTTCTACAAATGTGTAAAATGCGGACACGTGTGGAGGGAGTACGAGTAATTCTAATCTACTGCTTAACTCGTTCTAACTCTTACGCATCCTTAAGTAGACTACGCTACTCTTAGGTATTATTAAGCCCTTATCCCCTACTCTAATTCCTAACTCATACCTCGAGATCTTCATAAGCCTCCCACTCAACTTCCTACCATCTACTAATATCATATCGACATCAACCCCTATGAAGTCAGAAGTTATTAGTGAGTCATCCAATTCCATACCACGCTCGCCGTGAAGGTCTGCAGCATTCACCTCAACGTAGGTAAGTCCGTGTCTAAAGACTATGTAAAAATAATCACGTACAGTTAGCCCCAACTCATACTTAGCAACATCATCTACCACTCCCTCAAAATTCTCACCATTGACTAAGAAGACCTTCACAACCATACCTCTAAACCTACTATCTATGATGTTATCCCTTAAAGGCAACCACCAACACCAATATAATGTAGTGTGTTATAAGGATATATACCTAGGGGTGTATCCCCCTTCTAACGATTCCTAAGAGAGGAATAGTTTTTAGGTTATTCACCCCTAGCTAGATATAGAACAGCAGAGATCTAAACACCCATCAAAATAGGTAACTAAGGTCACTCATACCTTAAAGCCTCTACGGGAACCATTTTAGAAGCCTTCCAGGCTGGGAGTAAGCCCCCAACAACGCCGACTGCTAGAGATAGTCCGAGGGCCCTAGTAATTAACCACCAAGTAATCTTAGGCTCTGAAACCACTGTCCAAGTACCTACAAGTCTTAAAGGTCTATATGCGATGAAGTAAGCACCTATGATTCCTCCCGTAATTCCAGATGCAACCCCTATCAGGGTCATGAGTATTGATTCGAAGAGGAATAATGTTAACACGTCATTACTACTAAATCCTAAAGCCTTCAAAACACCTATCTCCCTAGTCCTCTCAACTACTGATGTAAACATCGTGGACATTATGCCGGTAAAAGCTACTGCAAAGCTTATTGATGATACAGTGAAGAATAGATTGTCAAGTATGTTTATTATATTACTTACAGTCTTAGCTATCTCCTTAAGTGATATTATCTGTACGTTATCACCGTAAATATCCTTAAGTCTACTAACTAAGCTATCAACTAAATCAGCACTCTTAGCAATTATGAAAATACCTGAATAATCTCTTAAATTTAGTAGGGACTTCCCAGCCTGTAGCGGGAGGAATATAGACTCGTCTGGATTGACGGGGAATACGGACCCGTAGGGAGCTAAGACGCCTGAAACCCTAGTTGAAACAGTCTTTAATAATGGTTTACCATCCCTCATAACTAGTATGTTAACCGTTATTGCATCACCGACGCCGTAGTACCTAACCTTATCTGATGATACGACCTTATCACCAACTACGCAGTACGTATATAGCGTGGGTGGCGGTATCATACCCTCAGCTATTTTACTACCTACTACTATCTTATTCAGTAGGTTTAGGTCTAAGGCATAGATAGTAACCACCATTGTAGTGCCATCAGGCTTTCTAAACTGACCTCTAGATTGGTAAAACGGGGTCAACGTATCAACTTCCTCTAAAGTCTTTATCCTATCTACGTCTGAGTCGCTTAACCTATAATCCTTGGCTGGAAATAACACTACGGTGTTCTGACCTAATGATTGGAGCTGATCAACTATAGTACTCGTATATCCTTCCGTAGTCCCTATTATGGATACCATAGCTGCTGGACCTATAGCTATGCCCAATATGGTTAGAATAGACCTTAGCCTCCTCTCCCTTAAAGCACTAAACGCTAGTACGACTATGTCAACTATGTTGAGCACTTCTCCCAACCCTCTTCTTAAACCACCATAGATAGAACACAGTAACACATATGATGAATGCCACGACCCCTACTACTAGCATTACATTAATTGACGGTAATTCGAGTGGTTGAGGCGTTTGAGTAGGAGTTACATTAGTTACTACATTAATATAACGTACTTCTTCATAAGTCCTTAACTCGTGGAAGACGTCATAGTATGTGATTAATACCTTAACGCTATACGTACCGGGAGGTACGTCACCCCTGACAACTGCCTTCAAGGATATTGGTATCTGAGAGTCTGGGTCTATATTACCTACGTAATACGTACTTCTATCGTAGATTGCCTCCGAGTCTAAAGATACTACAGTATGTCTTAATGGTGTTTTACCCTCGTTGACTATTGTTGCTGAGAAAGTTATCATGCTCCCATTAGCTACTACCTCAGGAGTGATCTGAGGGCTTAATAATCTAATAGCTTCTAAACCTTTAACTACTAAGGTCGACGTCAGATTTAACGTGTAAACCCTACCGCTAAAGTCTTGAAGAACTGCGGTAAATAATATTGGGTAGGGACCCTCAATTACCTCAGGATTAGCCGTAGCTCTGAATGTAAGCGTTACCGTATCACCCCCTCCGATCGAGTCAACGTATTTAACTGGGTCTGATATGCTTATACCTGAGTAGGGTGATAGGGCGAATATTACTAGATTGTAGATGGGTGAGTCACCTAAATTCGTAAATTTAAATCCAACTTCACTAACCGCTTTACCAGCTACTACTACGTTACCTACTGGTTCGACGGTGAGTACCCTAGACTTACTTAAAATATATGGAGACGTTTCTATATGTACTTCTTGAACGGCATTCCAGTGATCTAGGAATTCCGCAGTAACACCTAAGACTGCATCTTCCTCAGGTACTTCTAAGACCCTCACAGGTAGGTCTACGTATATTATATCTCCCTGGG
Source organism: Sulfolobales archaeon (assembly GCA_038844925.1). Lineage (GTDB taxonomy): Archaea > Thermoproteota > Thermoprotei_A > Sulfolobales > NBVN01 > DTCV01. The sequence continues at coordinate 170,414 of JAWBQY010000001.1, forward strand.
TAATCCTAGCAGGTGCAGCTAGCTGTGCAGGTAACCCACCTAAGTACTGTATACCTGCTAGCTGTAGTTGTTGGTAGTAGGGAATTGAGATATTTGAAGAGTTATTTGGAACTGCTACCATACCCTTAGGCAGTTCAAACCTTAACACTAACCCGCTTAAAGAAGGTATTTCATCGCATCTTAAGACTACCCTCATCAGACCTACATCTCCCTTAGAGGGAGTCGTATTAACCCAGTAAATCCCCACTAACCTCACAGAACTTGAAATATCGCTTACGTAGATCTTAGTTGTGTATGTATCAGATAGTCTAATCCCATAACCACCTGTTTGGACTACGTAGTCGAAGGTTAACTTCCCTAAGTAAGTACCCGGCCTCACATCCCTACTAACTAACACCTTAAATGAGGTATTAAACTGCTGGTACTGCTGTAGAGGTCCTGAGAAGTATGACTCGCATGAGCGCTCACCCCCACATGTAAAACCTTCAGGTAACTCCAACCTAGAGATGACTGAGTATATCGTATACGGGCCTAAGTTAGCTACCCTCACACTAAATACTGCATTATCACCTGGATACGCTGGCCAATTATTACTCCAATTAGCTTCAACGACATAAAGCCTTAGACCTCTGTGATACTCACTTACTGGTAAGCGTATGTTGAATACCTCTACCTTACTTAAATTAGCGGAGTCGAAGTAGGTTACGTACCTGACGGTCAGCCTCGCCGTGTAAACACCTGACACTACTGAGGAGTCAATATTTACATAGTACCTTATAGTACAGCTCCCACCTCTCTCAACCCTATCACATGAGGCGTTGCCATCAGGGAATGCAACTACTAAGCCTTCAGGTAGTTCTATATTGGCGATAACCCCTGTAGCTACGTCTCTACCTACATTAACTAAATCAAGAGTTAGTGGCAGTAACTTACTGCCTGGTAACGCCTCTCTAGGATTAGCTACATCACCCCACACCACGTTAGCAGGTTCTAATTTAGCGCCGAATAAGCCTGGATCCCAAACCTTAAAACCACGTGTTAAATTTCTATAGAGCACTACGTCGGAACTACCTACCCTGATCAAATATCTTAGAGTGATATTCAATAAGTAATCACCTGGTACTACATCACTGCCAACATCTAAGGTAAGCCTCAGAGAACACGTACTATATGGGGGTATACCGTTAAAGCAGTCTCCACCAATACTCAGTAATTTAAAACCTGTCGGTAACTTCACCGTAGGTTCTACCAACTCAACAGCGTACTCATCCCAATTAGACAGAATTACCTCAAGCTCCCCCCTACTGCTCGGAAATCCTACACCGTAATTATTAACCCAACGAACTGCTATTATTGATAGGAATTCACCTACATCTAAGACCTGTGATGAGATATTATACTCTTGCAGAACCCTAATAGAACTACCTCCAAAATCTATGAAATACTCAACCAATAGCTTAAACTGGTAATTACCGGGACGTACGTTACTACCCACATCAATATTATCGAAAGTTAGAACCGCCGTAACTCCAGGACCCAACCTACTTGATATAGACGTATTGACTACGTTACCACCGTATAGATGTTTAAAACCATCCGGTAGGAAGAGCCTGCCCACCAAACCATAAATACTCTCACTACCTACGTTCATCACTACTACTGATAAAGTAGCCTTAGATGTGTTAGGGTAGAGAGGTACCGCCCCCTCCCTGCCCCAGTACGCATCAACCACCTCTAAAACTCTTAAAACGCTGTAATCAATACTTGAAGTTACGTTAAATAACTGTGTTACGTTAGTAGTCAACCCGTATAAATCTAATTGAGAGTTAACATACAGGGTGATATTTAAACTCCCTTCTAAGAGGTCCCTACCGATGTCAATGTTATTAAATCTAAGTTCTATGAGGTCTCCCTTAACGTAGCGTACGCTCTCAACAGCTAGTGTAGCGTTTCTTAAACCACCGCAGCTGAGTCCCTCCGGAAGTGATATAATTGCATATACATTACGTATTACTAAGTCCTCCTTCACCCTTAAGTAGAATACGAGGTCTGCCTTACTAAACTCAGGTGTTAGAGACCTCCGCAAACCACTCTTAGTAGACCAGTAATAATCAACGAGTTCTAAAGGCTCCCTAGGCACTTCACTAATCACCATTGGGACGTAGATCGTAGTAGTGTAACTCATACCGCCAACTATCTGATATAGTACGTCTAACCTTGCCATATAGCTACCACTCCTCAACTTATCTGAAATATTCAGGTTTGGGAATTCTAGAGTAATAGCATCATACTTACCTAAGGTGAGGTCGGACTCACTATACGCTACTTTAAAACCCTCTGAGAATGTGACAATGCCTTGAGGGAGGTATAATTCAGCATAAATCTTCCTCACCTCACTACCACCGACATACATTAACGTCACGTAGTAACTTACCTTAGAACTACCGGGGTATACCCTCTCAGGACTTACTTGAGAGTTCCAACCGTACCCTATTAGTTCGAAGTCAGAACTAGCTGCTGAGATGTAAATAAATTCATGAACTACGACAGCATTAAGTAATACAAACGCTATTAGTAAGACTGCAACCACAGTATTCAGCGACCCACCCATCAACACTACCCTATAGCTCTTATATCTTACATACAAATTTAAATAAAAATTATGAAGAACTCAGCCCACCTCATAAGTGAGGACTCCATCCCGGTAGGAAGGATGGGGGTCGGAGTGTGCAGTAATGATGGGAGTTCTAAGATTGTCTCATACTTCATTAAGTATGTTGGACTACCTTCTCACTGACTATCATCCCATCTCTAATGAATAAGATTTTCCTAGCTATAGACGCTACATTTATATCATGTGTTACTATTATTATCGTATGTCCTAATGCGTTGAGTTTTTTGAGGATGTCAAGTACTACTTCAGCCGACTTACTGTCTAAAGCTCCTGTAGGTTCATCACACAGTATTATCTCTGGATTAGTTACTAATGCCCTAGCAATAGCAACTCTCTGCTGTTGCCCCCCACTTAACTGAATAGGTCTCTTATTCAGCCATGAGAGTTCACAACCTACTTTAAGTAATGCTTCTTCAACTAGTTTTCTCCGCTCATTACGTGGTAAGCCTAACTTAATTAACGGTAGTTCAACATTCTCACCAACAGTCATCCTGTTAATCAAGTTATACTGCTGAAATACGAATCCTATCTTCCTATTTCTCAACTTGGATAACTCCTCATCGCTTAGCGTCGTTGTATCCTCACCATCTATGAATACCTTACCAGACGTAGGTCTTTCTAAAGTCCCTATCACGTAGAGTAGTGTTGACTTACCATGTCCTGAAGGACCCATAATTGAGATGAGCTCACCTTTACGTACTGATAGGTTAATGTCCCTAAGAGCCCACGTCTTCACACCGCCAGCACTTACATACACCTTACTAACGTTGACTAGTCTTATTACTTCAGCACTCATCACAGTTTAACCATAAGAATTACTTACGAGAGAACGAATTAAAGCATTAACTTTAGATGGGTTCTCCCGCTCTAAGGGATTGGGTCCCCCTTTAAAACCGAGAAATATTAAACTAACACCGCCAATCAATCACGATATAGTTAGCGCTTTTATAGCCGTATGGTGGAGTCCACACTATTTATTCAGTGCTTTCTCCGCCACCCTCCTCCTCATGCATTAAGTCGAGGAAGACTTCGTAGTACTCTTCCTTCTCTTGCTCAAACTCTTCCTTAGACCTTATCCTCCTACCTCCCTCACTTACTATAGATGTAGTCTTAACTTTTACGTCCTTCGCGACGGACCTAGATACCTTATATCCCTCATCAGTTTTTAAAGACTCCTCATAACCACATCGAGGACACTTTAAGACTTCCTTAGATGCCTCCCTCTTAGGAAGCATCAAGGCACCGCATCTAGGACAGAATTTCATTACCAGCCCACGTTTTACGGTGTTCTACTTCGGGGTTAATAAACCTTAGCTTATACTATTATATTTAAAAAATTTAAATAAGCTCAGCCTCTGGTGCCTAAATCACTACTCTAAATCATATGTAATACCACTCATCACAGCCCTACTTTTCACTTCACTAAACCAATTTTTATCTCTATAATTTACGAAGACTAAGTAAATCCTACTGAGCCTTGAGTATTCGTAACATTCTGTAACTACTTCAGTACCATCATTTAACTTACCGATAATTTTAGATAGCCTAGTATTGCTGGGTGATTCGCAATCAATAATTTCTAAATGCTGTATAAAACCGTTGAGTATTAAACCCTCTAAGTCAAGTAATGCTACGGGCTTCATATCACACCTTCCCACGTAGAGAAGTATTCCTGGCTTAAATATTTTTTATCCTCCCGTAACGTCTTGATGTACTGGTAGGTGTTAAACTATTGAGGATATTAGTAATAACTAGCTCATCCGCCTATGAAATAGCGAAAGATGTTGTTAGCCGTATTAAAGACCATGAAGTAGTGGTGTATAAGTTAAACCATCCAGTCGCATCGTTAATGACTACTTCATACATTGCTAGAGAACTTTCTGGGAAGGTTAAGGAGAAATATGACTACGTAATAGTACCAGGACTTGCGATAGGTGATGCCTCAATATTAAAAGAAGTCGTTAACACTGAAGTCGTTAAGGGACCTAAATACTTAGGAGACCTTCCAGACATGATAAAATTTCTTGAGTTAGGAGTTAAGTTCTCCACTAAGTTAGCTGCAGACGATATTATTAAAGATTACTTAGCAGTTAAGTATGCCTCCGAGCTTACAAATATTATCGAACCTAAATACAGCTTCGAAGTCAGAGGCGTTAAAATACCTCTAAGACCTCCACCACTAATTCTCTTCTACGAAGTTACGGTTAAAGAAGCTAACGATTACTCAACAATTTTAAAACGTATTAAGAAGGCCTCCGACTTAGGTGTTGATGCTATAATCATCGGATTACCTGTAAATCGTAAGGTCCCAGAAGGCGTGTTACGCGACCTATTTAATGAGGTTAGATCTGAGGTACGTATACCTGTAGGGATAGACGTACAGGTATGTGAGCTACGTAATTACCTAAGCGTGGACCCCGATATAATAATGAATGTAGATTTAAGCAGTATTAACTTATTGAAGGACTATAAGGATAGGGTAGTGGTACTAATACCAAATACTACGACATCTTTAAGCGATATCAGTAAATCGTTGAAGGAGGCTATTAATGAAGCCGTTAGGATAGGTTTTTCTAAAATAATAGTAGATGTATTACTTAAACCACTGCAGTTAGGCTTCGTAGAGAGTTTAGTAAACTACTACTACATATCTAAGGAGTTGGACTACCCTTTAATGATGGGGCTTTCAAACGTTTACGAGTTATTAGATGCTGATACGCATTCCGTTATAGCATTACTAACCTCTACTGCTATGGAGTTAGGTGTAAGTGTATTATTAGTCACAGAGGAAAGTAGGAAGAGCTTAAATTCTGTGAAGGAGGCTGTCAAGGCACGTGAAATGGTTCATAGAGCCTATGTGAGAAAGTCCCCTCCGATAGATGTCGGCGTTGACCTCCTAATAGTTAAGGAGAAGAGGCGTAAGGCTGTTGAGGTCCCTGAGATCAGTGCTGAGACTTCCCTAGTAGTTGAGGAGTTCCCACCGAAGGTCGAAGACCCATACTACTTTAAGATATACGTCGATGAGGTCAGTAGGAACATCATAGTAGATGTGTATAGCGCTAATAGCGAAGTATGTATTAAGAGGTACTCAGGCTCTAACCCACTATCACTCTGTAGAATGATCTCAAAGGACTTCCCGACACTCTCTAAAGACCACTATTCATATCTAGGATATGAATTATGTAAGGCTGAGATAGCTTTAAAATTAGGTAAGAGTTACGTACAAGACGATATACTGTTTAGCTAATGTATAGAAAAGGATTTAAGTATTGATTCAATAAGTAATGGTAGGTGATTTGATGGTCATTACTAGTAGGGAGGTAGTTGTCCGTAAGGTGGTAGGAAGGAAAACCGTTAAGGATAAAATCTATACCTACACCTACTACACGCTACCCTTAAACCTCTACATTCCTAAGAGCGTTGTAGATAAGTACGGTATGGAATTCATAGTTGAGAAGGACATTGAGAAAGGTGTGATAACTATAAAACCTAAGAAACAGACAGCAACTACATAAACTCCTGAGGTTGTCCACGCTAGTGGTTACTACAATATTAGTATCTCGTAATGGTGAGGTAAGAAAGGCTGAAAATACTTATGAAGTCCTTAACGATGTACTTACCGCGTTACTTCAGTTAGTCCCTCCAGGAAATGTGACCACTTATAAAGCACTGGCTAGGGTGTTAGGCATCCACCCAAGATATGTTGGAATCCTAATTAAGAAGAATCCTAAGCCTATAGTAGTACCATGTCATAGGGTTGTTAGAAGTGATGGTAGGTTAGGAGGCTATACGCTAAATGGTCGGAAGGACATACACTTTAAAGAGAAACTCCTAATTACTGAGGGGGTAGTGATGAGAGATGGTAGAGTAATTAAAGATTTTATTATTGATAACTTAATTACTTAATAGTATGTTCAGATTTAATTTAAGGTTGTTAAGACCTGACGCTATAGGCGTGTGGAGCGGTAGGGTCTTAGAGAGGCTTAAATGGTATCATGACGTGATGGTTGGTAAGAAACCGGCTAAGTTCTTAATATGTAAGAAGGTAGGCTTAGACGATGTTAGCTTGGATGGGTATACGTTTGATGAACTCTTAAACTTACATAAAGAGCTGGCGGGGAGGTTCAATAAGTTATTTAATGATATTAAGGATGAGAAGTTAGCGTTAGAGGAATTCAAAAAGTTAGAGAATCCTAAAACTACTTACTTAGACGTTAAGGTAGAATTAATTAAGAATGTCGTACGTAGTTGCTACCTATGTGAATGGCATTGTGGTGTTAATAGGTATACCTCTAGAGGTGTGATGTGTAGGTTAGGTTTGGAAACATATGTAAGTAGTTACTTCCTACACATAGGTGAGGAAGCACCGCTGATACCGAGTGGGACCATATTCTACGGGAGCTGTAACTTTAGATGCGTATTCTGCCAGAACTATGAAATATCTCAACTAAGACCGTATGATGGTATTAAGGTAAGTCCTAGGGAACTCGCATTAATTCAGAAACACCTGTATAATGAGGGAGCTATAAATATAAACCACGTAGGTGGGGAGCCAACACCAAACCTACTTACAATACTTGAATCGCTTAAATACCTTGAGGTAAACGTACCCCAATTATGGAATAGCAATATGTACCTCTCAACACATGCCCTAACAATATTACTAGACGTCATAGATATATGGTTACCTGACTTTAAATACGGTAATAACTCATGTGGTCAGAGATTATCGAAGGTTAAGGACTACTTCGACGTAGTAAGTAGGAACCACGCAGTAATATGCTCTAACGGCGACCCAATAATAATTAGGCATTTAGTACTACCCAATCACATAGAATGCTGTACAAAGCCCGTACTTGAGTGGATAGCTAAGAACTGTAGCAACTCTTTAGTAAACATAATGGCTCAGTATAGGCCGGAGTACCTCGTAGTAACACATAGCGACGAATATAGAGATATAGCTAGAGTACCTACTACTGCTGAGATGAGGGAAGCATACGAATATGCAAGAAAGTTAGGCATAGCCTTCGAAGAAGTGTCATAAACGTATTATAAAGTGATTTTCATAATTAACCCCTTCCTAAGAACCTCCAGGTACACTTAGTAGGGGTTCAGCTCTGATATAGGTTTATATTGGTTGGTTTCATTGCCTCATTTTGTTCCCCTGCATTCCGCTCGGCTATTATTACATCCCGAATGGATGGAGAGCAAATGACGTGAACGCCTATGAGAAATATTCGAGGCTAATGAAATCAAGGATTAATACCAATATATCAACCACCATGAAACCGAACCCCCTACGACCTTACCTACATCTATAGCGTTCTTAGCATCGTTATTGTTCAGAACAAGACATCCAAAGTAAATATTTAAACTAAGTACTATACATGCTTAAATAATTAAAACGAATCTTAATAACCATACGAGGATGTGAGACCATTATCTTAAACAAAACAAATAAGACAATAAGCTTTAATCTAGAACAATTACTTATTTTAGTGGGCGGGGGTGCCCGAGCTAGGTCAAAGGGGTCGGGCTCAGGACCTTGAGGGGGAGAGCCCCGATGGTGTAGACCTGCGTGGGTTCGAATCCCACCCCCCGCACTAATTGCTAGTTAATTAGTACCTGAGGAAGTTATTTTAAACTTCATAAATGTTTAATAATGACATATTAAACAGCATCAAATGTTATGAAGTCTGAATTACAGAAAACCTGTTCTAAGCTAGGGCTGTCCTATATCTGTTCTGCGATTGTCTTAACTAAGATGATTACTCATGACATTTAATATGTTTAACATTCTCCTAGCATTTTCAAGCATATCATGATTATTGTTGAAGAATATGAAGACCTTTTCAGGGTTTGTAGCTAGGACCTTCCCTACTACTTCTTTAAGTTCCTCATCTGTGTAGTAATGTGAGTACCATGAATTACGTCCATGCATTCTAATATATACGGTACCGTTCGTATTAATAATATCTCTTGGAAAGTCGGGCGAGTCTACACTCACCCACGTTATTCCGAGTTGGGAAGCCCACTTAATGTAATTAATATCAAACCACTTTAGATTTCTCACCTCTAGTGCAAACCTTCCACCGAGTTCCGACCTAATTATGAATCTTTCTATCAATGTTTTAGATTTAGGAGTTATTGATGGTGGAAGTTGGAATAGGTAGAAACTGATATAGGGATCTAATGGTTCGAAGAGTTCTCGAAACCTCCTCCAGACATTGAAAGCCTTCTCACTAAGTTTGAAATTATGGGTTATTAACCTACTCACCTTTACAGACCACTTTAAAGACCTCCCCTTAAGAGCCCATGCCCTAACCATGTTAGGAAGTGGATGACGGTAGAAACTCATATTTAATTCAACAGCGTTTAGACATGAATGCTGCACATACCAATCAAAACTTCTGCGAGGGTTCCAAGGATATAGCCAGCCAGACGTACCGACAAAGTACTTCATTAACGATCAGGTAGTTCTAAAACTCGAATATTTTATGCGTTGTCCAATAATATCATTTCAAATTGGTTAATTCTTAGTAATCCGTACTAAGCTCTTGTTGGAACCTATCCTACATGTAGGAAGTATGAAGTAGAGCTGTGCAGCCGAGAATTACCTGTAATGAAGGCTGGAATACGAGTAGTCAATACGGTTATGGACGCAGGTAAGACGTTATCAAATCCGTAATCCAAACTCAGTTGCGAAAACTATCTAGAGATCGATATCTTAATATATGAAACTCTCTTCCTATTATCGTAGTACTCACTACCTATTTCAATGCCTTCTAATCTGATAGAATCTCCCAACCTATCCTTAACTGCGTTGTAGACTGCTATGGCCTTACTTATATTCCCACCCTTTCCTTTAAGTACTACTTTCTTAACCCCCTGGTTGAAGAGTATGATTATTGAGAGGACGTAATCGCTTAGAGGTCTGCTGCCTACCGATACTGTACCTTCCTCACTACTCAATATTTAAACACCTTACTTAACTTGATTGGTGAAGTTTTAAACTTAATTCGTAGGTTACGTAGTGTAGGTGAAATTTAGGTAATAATGTTTTAACTTTCTTTAGATATAAGGAATTATGTGAGAAGTTGAGAGCATAGGTGGTCATGATAAACCCATATATTGTGAGGACTAAGAAGTGGCTTGATGATGAGGAATTCAAGGAGGTTTTAAGTATTGCTGATTATTTAGGAAGGGATGGGGGGACGTCAAACTTCAGTATAAACTTAAGTAAGATCTTAAGGAAGGGTTACGAGGTCGACGACGTTATAGATATCTTAGAGAAACATGAATTCACGTACTCAAGCGAATTAGTGGATAGTCTAACAAAACAACTCAGCAGGAAGGATACGATCGTAGTTAAACTCGAACTTAAGGACGGTGCTATAATTATGCTTCCTAATAGGTATTTAGGCGATATATATGAAAGGCTTAGGAATTACGTAGCATATGATAGGCGGGAGAGGACATTTAAGATAGTGCCATGCTACCTCTTCACAGTTATTAAGACTCTTACAGACCTAGGCGTTAAGGTAATCAACAATACAGGACTGCAGGAATCCCAACCACTACCACTTAAATTAGAGTTTAAGGGTCAGTTAAGAGACTACCAACAAGAAGCAATAAATAATTGGTATTCTAACTCCGGCCGAGGCATAATAGCATTACCAACAGGTTCTGGGAAGACGATTATAGGTGTGGCTGCCCTCACATCCTTAAATGAAAGGACTTTAGTAGTTGCGTATACTAAGGACCAACTCACTCAGTGGAGGGATTCCATATTAAAGTTTACAAACGCTCAGCCCTCGCTCATTGGGATGTACTACAGTGAGGAGAAGAAGATTGCACCAATAACTTTAACAACATATCAAACAGCTTTTAAATATATATCCGAGTTAATGCGGTATTTTACTTTCCTCCTAATTGATGAAGTACACCACCTACCGGCGGAGAAGTTCAAGCATATAGCGCTTAACTCAATCGCCCCATACCGGATGGGTCTTTCAGCAACCCCCTATAGGGAGGATGGTAAGCATGTAACGCTCTTCCCACTGATGGGTGGTGTAGTCTACTATAAGACCCCGGCAGAGCTGTCTGAGAAGGGCTTCCTAGCCCCCTACGAAGTAGTTACAGTTTACGTTAAGTTAACACCTGAGGAGAGGAAGAAATACTTAGAACTCGTTAAGAAGTACAGAGCCTTAGTCGGGAGTAGTAGGTTTGAAGATGTGTTAAACGCGGCTAAGAATGGGAACCCTACAGCATTAGAAGCTCTTAAAATACATACATCGATCAAACTCTTAGTCCAGAAGTCTAAGAGTAAGGTAGATAAGGTCAGGGAGATCGTAGAATCCGAGTTAAGTAAGGGTAATAAGATCATAGTATTTGCACACTATGTAGAGCTAGCGGAGGAGATAGCCAAAGCTGTAGGAGGTCTCCTCCTCACAGGTGATATCGATAAGGGGAGGAGGGACCTAATTCTAAATAAGTTTAGACAGGTAAGAAGTGGTGTCTTAGTAGTCACTACAGTAGGAGATGAAGGTCTAGACATACCGGACGCATCGGTCGGCATATTAGTTGCTGGTACGGGGTCTAGGAGGCAGTTCATACAACGCCTCGGCAGACTCCTAAGACCTAAGGAGGGGAAGAGGGCAGTACTCTACGAAGTTGTGGTGAGGGGCACTAGCGAGGAGCTCCAGTCAAAGAGACGTAAGACCACTGAATTAGATATCGATAATCAGCAAGAGTAAATCAATGCACGTAGTAGGAGTTCATCTAATACGTCTAAACCACCGCAAAAAACTAATGAATTATTAGGCATTTCAATAACTAAGTAATTAGAGTTAACGTAGACTAACGGCCTACCATACGTTAGAACTCTTCTCACACCTCTAACATCAGCTATCAGACCTTGAAACTCCTTAAGTTCCACGCCGTAGACTACCGCATGATCTCTTAAGTAGTATTTAAGGTGCCCACTAACGTTAACCCTATTCAACCCACTAATCGACCTTAAATCAATCACATATCTTGACTTAAGCATTAAGTCGTTAAAAGACTCTAGGCCTAAACACTCATCACATGAGATTAGGACGCATTCACGGGTATCCCTAGGTATCTCCCTAACATCCTTGAGCTTTACGACTTCTAAGCCGGCGTGCCGAAGAACTAAGGGAAGTCGGTCCGTAATTGCAAACACCCTATAAGATAACTCCTTACACTCAACCCACGAGTCCTCTAATACATCATAGACAGTAACATTCAAACTATTTAACTGATCAACTACATCGTCCAATTTTTTACGACTAATAAAGAAGGAGAGTGGCGGTATGATCACAGCCCTCCTCACCTTATTAACCATCAATGTAATAGCTGAAGTCTTCAAACTAACTAAAGCTCTCACATACCCTCTATATTGATTCAGAAACCTTAGCATGCTAGCTAACGTATCTAAACTATAATCTCTGAGAACTACCAACACATAATCACTACTTACTAAGCCCATAATCTCAACCCTATTCATAAATCCCAGGCATTATTATTTTTCTAAGTAATCTTACCTCCATCACTGCTTCCTACCTCCCTATCTGTAAGTCCCACATCTAAAACAAGATCAGGTTTTTAGCTTCTAAGCACCTACTGTTTTAGATGATGAAGCTCGTAAGGGTTGATTAAGTGAACGTAACCAGGCTTCTGAACTAATAGGTATCCTCAACCGATGGGGAAATCCCTCCAACTATGGACTACTTCAAGTAGTCCTCTAAAGTTCTATGCTTCCTGCCTAATTTCTTAACAGTCTTCCAACTCCTTCTAACTATTGGTGGTAAATCACTCCCGGAGGTTAAGACTTCCTCAACCCACCTAATGGTTCTAGGGTCTGAAGGATAGCCACTACCGAAGTCACCGTAGATAGCTTTTAAGTACTCAATATATTCATCTCTTAAAACCTTCGCTACTATACTGGCAGCAGCTACAACTACGTACTTCTCATCAGCTTTATACTCAACAACTAATTTAACATCACCACGTAGTAACTCTGATATAGAATCAATTATTTTCTGAGTGTTTGATGTCGAATCTACGTAAATCTCCGAAGGCCTTAACCCTAACGCGTAAGCCGTCCTAATAGAAGACCTAATAGCGTCTATAAATAATGAGCTAATATTACTTACGTCTATGACGTCTGGTGGGAACCTCCTAACAAATACGTATTTAGAATAGTGGATCACTACGTTGAAGAGCCTCCTCCTAGCAGTAGGTGATAACTTCTTACTATCCCTTATCCCGATGTCGGCTAAGACGTCTAAGTATTCGTTAAGTACGGCTACAGCCGCGACGAACATATCTCCTATCAAGGGTCCCCTGCCAGCTTCATCAACACCTAGTACGAGCAATTACCCTACCCACTTAAAACGTATGTAGTTATTAATTAATAATTAAACGTCAATAAGAACTCACACATCTAGTGAGTAGTTTCAGTTGTAAAGTATTTAGCTTATGAATGTAAATATCGTTGTGGAGGGGTAATGGTAACTAACCTTCCTGCCGAGGCTAAAGCTAAGTGGGTAAAGTATTCAGATGCTAAAACACCTGAGGAGAAGTTAAAAGCCCTTCAGGAGTTCTTATCAGCTATCCCTAAGCATAAAGGTACTGAGAACCTCGTCCAGTGGGTTAGGAGAAGGATGGCCGAGCTTAGAGAGGAGATTGAGGAGAGAAAGGCTAAGAAGGTTGGAGGAGGTGGGCCTTCATTCTTTATCGAGAAAGAGGGTGTAGCACAGATACTCATCCTAGGGATGCCTTCAAGCGGTAAGAGCTCTATCCTGAGCATGTTAACAAATGCGAAGCCTCAAATAAGTGATACACCATTTACTACTAAGTTCCCTGTCCCAGGCATGCTTGCATATGAAGATATACAGTTCCAATTAGTTGAAGCGCCAGCCGTAGTTAAGGGAATATCAGAAGGTGCTATATGGTGGGGCTCACGTGTTTTAGGACTTGCAAGAAATGCAGATGCGTTAATGATAGTTATAGATTTAAGTAATGAGCCTCTCCACCAGTTAGAAACCATAGTACATGAGCTAAGCGAAGTTGGCATATACGTTATGAAACCTAGGGGTTATGCAGTCATAGAGAAGTCTAAAGCATATCAGAATGTAAGGGTTATAAACCTAGGCAAGCTAGTAAACTGTACTTTAGATGATGTTAGGAAGTTATTAGAGTCTTACAGGATCTACAATGCGTTAGTAAAGATCTACGGTGAGGTAACTCTAGAAGATGTTGAAAGAAGTATTTTCGAGAATGTAACCTACAAACCTACTATAATCCTAGCGAATAAGTCAGACTTACTCGATCCTAAGACCTTAAGTGAATTAGTAGAAAGTATTAAAGTGAGATACCCTTCAATACCAGTGATTGCCACATCTGCTAAGACTGGGTATGGGTTAAGCGATGTACCCAGACATCTCTTTAAGATCCTCAACATCATAAGGATTTATGCTAAAGAACCCAATAACGAATTACCCTCCCCTAAACCATTAGTACTTAAAGAGGGTGCAACAGTTATGGATGCCGTAAAAAACCTACGTAGTGAATTACTTCAATACTTTAAGTATGCGAGGATTTGGGGCCCATCCGCTAAATACCCAGGCGAGAGGGTTGGATTAGAGCATAGATTAATGGATGGCGATGTAATAGAAGTCCACACTAGGATCAAAGCTATTTAAGTTATTGTTAAATACCTAATCTGACGTGCTATTCCTCTTTAACAACCAAGGAGATTATAGACTTTAAACTATCCTAACTTTAGTCAGCCTACATAGCAATTCATATATCACTCACTACAGTATTCCGAAATGCCTGGAGGATACATCCCAGCTAGATGGAGTCCTTCTCACTATGTAAGAGTTTCCAACATGAATGATGAGAAGTAGTAAATGCTAAAGAATATCTGTTTAGGACATACGGTATTAAATAACCACTCAGAATATAAGCAGCTGACTCATTATATTAATTAGGGGAGTGCTTAGTAGGTGATGTCTGATGAGTAATGTAGTACATTGTGAGATATGCGGTATGATGGTTGAGAGAAGTGCGTCGAAGATAGTATTTGTTGAAGGAGCCAGACTTGTTTTATGCCCATCATGTTATTCAAAAATTAATAAGAAGTTGACTTCGGAGCCGCTGAAGGTCTTACCTGAGGCTAAGAGGTCTGCGCAGCTTAACGTCCAGAGAAGTGTGAAGCCTAAGGAAGGTATTAGAGAGGACTTCGAGGTTGTTGACGACTTCGCAAGCAGGGTTAGAAATGCACGTGAGGCGCTTGGGTGGAGTCAGAAGGTATTAGCTGAGGCTGTTAGGGAGAGTGAAAACGTCATTAAACGTATAGAGAGTGGTAGGTTAGTCCCCACTATAGAGTTGGCTAGGAGGCTTGAGAAAGTCCTCAACATAAAATTACTTGAGCCTATCGTAGATAGTGGTGAGCACTTAGTAACGACTGGTAAGAAGATACCTAAAGAACTTACTTTAGGTGATGTAGTTAATATAAAGGAGAAGAAGTAAGGTAGGTACATACATTTATGGATGGTAGTAACGTATTAGTAGTTGCCTTGAATGAGGATATCGATGAAGCGAAGACTTTAGTTGAGACTTTAGGCCTAAACGTAGTTGATGAGATTATCATTAAGGGTAAGAGAGTTGACACTAATTTCTACTTAAGTAAGGGTAAGTTAAACCTGCTGAAGGAGCTCATAGCCAGAAATAACATTAGTAAGGTATACATATATGATGAGTTAAAGCCCAGACATATAATAAACCTAATGAAGGAGTTGAAGGTTAGTGTAACTGATAGGATAGGACTCATACTTGAGATCTTCGCATTACATGCAGGTTCTAGAGAGGCTAAACTTCAAATAGAGATGCTTAGGCTAAAGCATGAACTGCCGTTGATTAAGGAATGGATCCGTAGGACTAAGTTAGGAGAATTACCAGGCTTCCTAGGTCCTGGAGGGTACGCAACTGATGCGTACTACTATAGCGTTAGGAGGAGGTATGCGAGGATTAAAGATGAACTTCTTAAGCTGAGGGAGAGGAGGAGTTTAGAAAGGGTTAAAAGGTCTAGCTACGGCTACCCACAGGTTGCTATATCAGGCTACACAAATGCTGGTAAGACAACATTATTTAACGTGCTGACAAATGAGTCAAAACCTGTTGGTAGGGGTATGTTTACAACCATATCTCCTAAGGTTAAAGGCGCGTTAATCAGTGACAGGAAGGTAATTTTCGTAGATACTGTTGGGTTTATAAGGAAGGTCCCCGCAGAGGTTATAGAGGCCTTCTATGCAACCCTTGAGGAAATAGCGGAATCCAACCTAACCATAGTTCTCTTAGACTCCACGGAAACTCTCAACATAATTACTGATAAGTTGAAGGCTTCCTTAGAAATTCTGAGTAGGATAGGCTACGTAGGTAAGCCAATAATAGTAGCGTTAAATAAGATTGACGTAATCAGTAGCAAGGAAGACCTTAACAGTAAGATAGAGGCCGTAGAGGACTTCCTAGACAGTAACTATCGGTGGGGGTGGAGGGTAATACCTTTATCAGCTCTTAAAGAAATAAACTTAGACCTCCTTAAGAAATGCATCTTAGACTTCATAGAGATGAGCTTATGAAGGTATTCGTACTGAGGCTTGGTCACAGACCTACTAGAGATAAGAGGATAACAACGCATGTAGCTTTAACTGCTAGAGCATTCGGGGCAAGCGGGTTCGTATTAGCTAATGTCCATGACGAGAAGGTCGTAAAGTCTATTGAAAAGGTATGTAACACTTGGGGTGGTAAGAACTTTAAAGTTTTGACTGGAGTGGACCCTATATCCTACATTAACGAGTGGAAGCGTAATGGAGGCCTAGTAGTGCATCTAACTATGTACGGCGTCCACGTAGATAAGGTAGTAAGTAATTTGAGATCCATAGGTAAGGACCTACTAGTTATTGTCGGAGCTGAGAAAGTGCCTGGCATAATCTACGAACTAGCTGACTATAATGTCGCTATAGGGCATCAACCACATTCAGAGGTAGGGGCGCTTGCAGTATTCCTAGACAGGCTGTACGGCGGGGAGGAGTTATACTTTATTTACTCTGATGCTAAGATTTGTATAGTACCTACTGAAAAGGGTAAGAGGGTGGTACGGCTTGAGTGAGGAATTAGAAGACCTATTAAACCTTGTTAGGATGTTCTGCGGGGAGGTATGTGGCGAAGTATTTAAGACCCTACTTAAGAATCCTTCAGAATTTGTAGATGAGGAGTTGGCTTCAAAGATAAATATCAGCGTTAATGAGGTGAGGAGAGCTCTATATGACCTACAATCTCTTAGTATAGTAGCCTACCGTAGAGAACGAGATGAAAAAGACGGAAAATTCATATATTACTGGTATGCCGATATCGAACACTTAAACCAACTACTACTTCTTAGGAAGAAATCTGTCTTAAGGAGGCTTGAGGATAGATTGAAATTAGAGGAGGAGAACACCTTCTACGTCTGCCAGAATGATGATATAAGACTGCCATTCGATGAGGCTTTAGAGAACGACTTCCGATGCCCTCGATGCAATACGCCGTTGGAATTTATTGATAATGAGAATATTAAGAAGGTGCTTAAGGAGCTGATCTCATGCCTCCAAGAGGAAATACTTAATGAGGAGAAAGCCCTCACTCGTTGACCTATTTAGCGGTGCAGGAGGTTTTGGTAGGGGCTTCCTTGACGTAGGTTTTAACGTTATCCTTGCAGTAGATATTAATAAAGCAGCTGCGAGGAGTTATAAAGCAAATATCCCCACAGCATTAGTCCTATGTGAAGATCTGAAAGACATAACATGCGATGATTTAAGATATATGATCGGTAAGTCCACTGTTGATGTAGTTATCGGTAGCCCGCCCTGTGAGCCCTTCACAGGTGCTAATAGTAGGCGTATGAAAGAACCTCTTGACAGACTTTATAAAGATCCTTTAGGGTCTTTAGTCCTCACGTTTGTAGGTATTGTAGGGTGCCTCCAACCTAAGGTATTTATAATGGAGAACGTTCCGGCAATACTTGAAGGTGACTTAAAATCCGCGTTAAATTACGAGTTTAAATCCGTAGGTTATAAAGTATTCTTTAACATACTACGAGCTGAGAAATATGGTAATCCCTCTAAGAGGGTGAGGGTTTTCATATCTAATATTCCTCTAAAACCTAAACCGGTTGGGAAAATAACTACGGTATTAGAGGCGATTAAAGACTTACCAGAACCGTCTGAAGAACCTATAATACCTAATCATGAACCTCCTCCAAACCTTAGCCTTAAGAAACTTAAAAGAGCTGTAAGACTTAAGTGGGGTTATGGTCTGACCATGTATGAAGGTGCGGATAAACTCATACCAAACCTAGTTAAGTTGAATCCCTACAACATCTCACCTACTGTTTTAGGATCTTCGAGATTTATTCATCCTTTCGAATATAGACTCTTAACAGTCCGTGAGCAAGCTAGGCTTATGAGCTTCCCAGACGACCACGTATTCCTTGGGAGTAAGGATGAGCAGTACAATCAAGTCGGTGAGGCGGTCCCATACGTATTATCGAAAGCGATAGCGGAGGAAGTACTTACATTTCTAAGCAATCACCCGTGATCGTATCATTTAAAGCGTCTTAAATTAATTAGCAGTGGTGGTGGGTATGGTTAAGGACTTAATCGTAGTAGCTAATAATGCGTCAAGTCCTCAAAGACTAGTCGATATTGCTAAAGTGGTTTACAGCTTCGAATACTCTGAAATCGTTAACGCTTTAGTTATAACTAGGCCTACAGGGAGTGCGGCACAGGTAGGAATACCTGAAGTCAGTAAACTAGCATACAAGCTAGGCAAGTCGTTAATAATACTACCCTCAGTAAGCGATGCGGTAGAACTGCTTAAACCTAGTAACGTATTCTTAATATATAAGGGGGATGATTCTAAACCACTTGAGACGGTTGAAATACCGAATAACTCCATGATAGTAGTTTCATGCAGTGATACTGGCTTCACTAAGAGTGAACTTGCTTTAGGTACTCACGTATTTCCAAGGTATTTCAACTCAGGAATAGGGCCGGTAGCAGAAGTCGCGTTATCCCTATATATCATAGCGTTGAGGAGTCCTTAATAAGGAGGATTTCTAAGCACTTTCATCAGAGTCCTCAGAAACGCTGTCTGATGCTGGCTTACCGCAATGTTTAAGCGTGAAGTAAATACTCTTAAACAGTCTATAAAGTACCCTGCCCTCAGCTTTCGTAATTAACGCTTTATACAGTACGTGCTTTAGGGCTATCTCAACATCAGATGCTTTCAACCCCAATGCCGTAGCTATTTCCTTAGCGTAGTTCACAATATAGTTTAACTGCTCTCTACTACTTAGATACCCATATACTGCCTGCTGAGGTTTCCTCACCCCTAATAACTCATAAAGCACTATAGCAACTGCATGGGATAGATTGAAGACGTTGTACTCGCTTCCCACATCTATGGTCATAACTAAGTCACACCTCCCTAACTCACTTCGCGTTAGCCCAACACTCTCACGTCCAAATACTAATGCAAGTGAGTTGTAGTTAGAGGCAATGCTTACCATATGTTTGAGACTTATTGATTGACGAATAACGTCTGACTCGACATCGTAGTATGAGGTAGTGCATACAGAAAGTTCTAAGTCCTTAAGGCATTCATCTAAACACTTCGCAATTCTAACCTGTCCAGCTAACTCAGACCCCTTAGCTGCGAAGTTTAGAACTTCTTCGTCTAAGATGTTGAATTTAGGATTTACTACGCATATATCATTTACGTTGAAATTCTTCGCTAACCTCAATATGAATCCCATGTTTATCCTACCTTCAGGCTCTACCAACACTATTCTTAACTTCATCTCACATACCGTAAGGTCTGAACTACGTTATTAAGAACTTATCGTAGAGTTTTTTCAGATAGTTTATGAAGAGAGCGCCCCCCACATCTGGAGGAGGCTCTAGGAACAAGTAATATCTATCCCGACCTTGAATTTCGATTAGCACTCTATCAACGATTAGCTTGACAGGGTCTACGATCTTAGTCCGCTGCTGTAATTCCTCAAACGACTCGAAGCGCTTTTTCTTTCGCTCCTCAAGTATTAACCACATAGATTTCTTCCCAATGCCTGGTAGGAGTTCTAATGAGTGTAACTTCAACGTAACTGGTTCAGCAATATTGAAGAATTCTATGAACACCCATTCCTTATCCATGATGATCCTTCTAATAGCCTCTGGGAGATAGCTCTTAGCTACAGATGTTAGGTCATTATACGTCACAGTACCGCCCCATACGTAATCAACCTTATCCCTTAACTCCTTTTTAGAGAAGCTGACTAATACCCTCTCGCCCTGTGTTAAGTATATTCTGGGCTTAGGATGAAACTCTAATAATGTGAAGTACTTATCACCTACTGCCTGAGCTATTGGTTTAACTCTATGGGATGGGTGGTGCATATCGACTGGGTTACCATTAGGTAAGAAATCAAGTACTATTGCATAGTCCTCTCTAAACACCCTTCTGTCGATATCTCTATGCTTAGGTGAGCTCAAATAAAACACCGATTAATTCTTAATTTAATGTCGGCAACAACTATTTAAAATCTCAAGGACTTCATTCAGTTCTTCAGTCTCGAACGTCCTACTTTCAAAATTAAGTAACGCTCTTACCTCATCAATAGAACTGGGACAATTATTAACCAGCATTACGGCTGTTACTTCCTTTAAACCCAACTTACTAACTAATTCCTTAACGACTTCCCCACCAGAAACGCATTTAACCATTTTAGATGCATACTCGTAAACCCTTGAAACCATGTGGCTGAACTCTTCTTCAGACTCCATAAACTTCTTAAGTATTTCTACTACCTCAGAATATGTTAAATGCTTATACGACAGTAGCTCCATATTAAACCCTGCTAAGATTGTTTATGCGGTCTGAGATGTTCAGGCATAACATAAAGCAATTTCTTCTTATCTCCTAAAAACGTCTCCACAATATATGCCCTACCACACCTCCCA
Source organism: Sulfolobales archaeon (assembly GCA_038844925.1). Lineage (GTDB taxonomy): Archaea > Thermoproteota > Thermoprotei_A > Sulfolobales > NBVN01 > DTCV01. The sequence goes on from JAWBQY010000001.1 coordinate 191,177, forward strand.
ACTACGGTGGCTACCTTACCGAAGTACCTTCTATGAGGCATTCCTGAATGTATTGCTGGATTTGGTATTATGCTGACCTTATCACCTACCTTATAATCTAACATAAGCACGCTTAAAGGTGGTACTGCCCCCCTCTCCCTCACATCCTTCCTTAGTAGGGCTCTCGTCTTATGCCTGAAGCCCTGAGATGCTTTAACCATTGTTGCCACCGACTACTCAAATATTTCTACATTTAAAGCTTATATAGGTTCTTATACTATATTCCTAAAAAGCTTTAAGTACTAATTCAACTAACACATGTAAGTCTGGATGAGAGATTATTATCACCTAGTAAGTTATATCAATTACATCTACTTCCAATATAGTTAAGTCGGAGTTTAAGACCTCCGCCATGTTGGGGTAGGTCCTACCGCCATCACCGTGAACTAATTCCTTCACGTATAGACCGTCATCACATTTTACTAACATCTCTATGAGGTGCTCATCGACTAATCTTACCTTAATATCGTAAATCCTCTTTAAATGTACTGTATCATCCCTCCTTCTTAAGATCCTTGTTGGGACTTTCTGCCTCACTACCCTGTTAGAGAACTCACGTACTAATAACTCCGCTTCCTCACTACTTAACGGCTTCTTAGAAAGGATTAATAGTCTGTAGACCTTTAAAGCCTTCTTAGATTTAAACTCCCGTATATACTTAGGCTCAGCATACCTATCAATGAGTAATGTTATTAACTCATTATGTGGTACGCTCTTAGCGACTTCTTCAATACCTACTCTCTTATCTTTAGCCTGCTTTAACTCGATTACTAGGGGTCTGCCACTACCTAACACCCTAACATCTACGTCCTCACGTCCAATGGTGTGGAGTTGGAGTTCTTCAGCATCGAATAACTTAATGAGAGGTTCTACTACGTCCTCAACAGCTATAGGGTATTTTCTAACACCGTCTTTAGAGACCCACCTCACCTGTGAAACCCTCCTACCTAATTTAACGTACCTACATAAGATATACGTAGGTGTAGGGATGATCCTCACATCTAACGTGTCTAAGTCAACTAGGACTGATACGTCTGGATACCTAAATTCTGGTTCGATATTTAGTAATGCCTTAACTTTCTTACCTAGCTCCCTCTTCAACTCTCTCCTAATACTTTCCCAAGAATCTAAGTTAAACTCTGTTATTATTTCAAGCTCCCTCCTCTCCATCTCAGACCCCTTGCGAACACTAATTATGAAGTTTCTGACCTTAAACCTATCCAACTCTGAAATTATATCCTGTACGAGCTTGCTAATTACTTCTTCAATCTTATTGGAACATATGTAACATTTACTCCCACGTGGTGTGGTACCTGAATACCTACTTATGAGTTGTGGCATCACCCCCACATTACTGGATATCCCCTTCAGCAGGCTTAGGTTTCCGACATCGTTAGTAATTAATCTATGCAGTTCCATTAAGAGTAAGACCTTTATAGCATTACCCCTTGTTATATTACTTAAGCCTAAGCCGTACTTCGCGAATAACCTACCTAAACACCTACTGCAGAGAGGGTATTTACGCAGTATTTCAACTGCCTTAGAGATGATTTCACAATCTAACCTACTCATACTTCAATCCTTCAGCTCCTAACCTACTTAGAAGGCCTTTCTTCCTCCTTAAATCCTTAATTAAACGTTTTAACTGTTCGTAGTATTTTATGAGTTCTTCAACATCGCTTACTGACGTTCCAGAACCCATGGCAATTCTCTTCATCCTCCTCCTATCAATCAATGAGGGATTGTCTAACTCTTCGTAGGTCATGGACTCAATTATGTGAATCCACTTTTTAATCTTACTCTCAGATAGCTTTATCTGATCGTCTGAAAGTACGGGCATTAACGAGAAACCAGGTATCATCTCTAGAACCTTCCTTAGAGGTCCTAACTTCCTTAAGGACTGAAGCTGTAGGTAGATGTCTCTTAAGCTAATCTTACCAGTAGTTACTATCTTCTCAATACGTTTCTCAACTTCCCTACTCTCCTCCAACAATTCAAACTTCTTCAATAGTGATTCGAGGTCGCCTAAGCCTAACAACCTACTTACGAACTTCCTAGGATTAAAAACATCTATATCTTCTAACTTCTCACCATCGCATACGAATTTAATCTTAGCCCCTGTAGCTACTACTGCAGAAATCGCGCCCCCACCCTTAGCAGTGCCGTCTAGCTTAGTAACTATTATAGAACCTATTGGCGTGTATTCGTGGAACTTTCTAGCTAGGTCGTACGCTTTCTGACCGATATATGCGTCAATGACTAATAAGACTTCGTCCGGCCTTATAGCCTCAGCTAATTCCCTCATCTCCTCAAGTAGTTTCTCCTCACTACCATAGCCATGCCTACCAGCAGTATCTACAATAATTACGTTGCATTTGAAGTCATTGATCAATTTATTAATTCCCTCCCTAGCGATGATGACCGGATTGTTAGCTGTTCTCTCCCCGTAGAAGGGGACTCCAACACTCATGCTTATCTGTAGTAATTGTTCATAAGCAGCAGGTCTGTAAGTATCCGTAGTTAGCAATCCAGGCTTATAACCTATTCTCTTATAGTAGAGAGCTAACTTACCAGCAGTAGTGGTCTTACCCGAACCTTGAATACCTACTAACATAATTATGTAGGGGGTTTTACCCGGTATTACTTGAGCCTCCCCCTCACCCCCAAATAACTTAACGAATTTATCGTAAACTATCTTAATGAACCACTCACGCCTTAAAACACCTGGCGGTGGTTCAGACTTTAACGCCTCCTCACGAATCTCCTTAGTAAACTCGAAGACTAACTTAACGTTTAAATCAGCTTTAATTAAGACCTTCTGAAGCTCCTTAATAAACTCATCAACACTCCTCTCATATGGCTCACTACCTTTTAAGAAAGAAGTAACTAAACTTTTTAATGTTTCTAAACCCTTCATTAAATTCACTTAGTTCTTACTATCTTCCTCCTACCCATAATACTCCAATACTCAACCTCAACCCCGGGAGCTAACCTACTGGCTAAATCATCTGAAGGTAGCTCAGTTTCGAAGGTCTCATAACTTTCTAAGTCCATTAACTGTACGGTATTGCCAGTAATTGCAATTACCTGGGCTGACCTCTTATCAATTATTGGTACCTCAACCTTTTGGTCTACAGGTGCGACTAAAGTCTTCTTACCGCCTGTGAACACACCTATAGCTACAACATGTGCTTTAGCACTACCATGCTTACCGGTCTTAGCCCTACTAATCTCTACTATGCGGCAAGGCTCTCCATCTATTACTATAAAACTCCCTTCACGTAATTCACCTAATTCAGCATACGTAGTACTCATTAACTAACACCTTCCATACTATTACTTAAAAGACTTTTAAAGCTCTTTTCTAACATTATTCAATCCTAGAGTATGGAGCCTTCAACTATAAAAAAGGTTATTAGGGCCTAATACTTAAATTATTAGGCTATACCTTATGTTACGTGGTTATTCATTTAGAATGCTTAAGGTTGATCTCACCACCCGCAGTATTGTTAAGGAGGAAATCCCAGAGCAGTATATGAGGGAGTACATAGGGGGCTTAGGCTTAGGTGCCCGCCTATATTACGAATTAGTTCCCCCAAACGCAGAGCCTTTAAGCCCTGATAACGTTGTCTTCCTTATGACCGGGCCCGTTCAGGGTACCTTAATCCCGGGTGCTGGTAGGGGTCTCTTCATATCTAAGTCACCGCTTACTAATAGGTTCTTCAGCTCTAACTTCGGCGGCTATCTAACAAGGGAGTTAAAAGAGGCTGGATATGACTGCGTGGTAATAACCGGTAAGTCTAACGAACCGCTCTACCTAGTAATCGATGATGATGTGGTGGAGCTTAGAAGTGCTTCTAAGCTATGGGGTATGAAGACGTATGAAGTACAGATGGAAATTAAGGAGGTGTTAGGTGATCCGAAGTTCCAAGTCGCATGCATAGGGCCTGCTGGGGAAAACCTAGTTAGGATATCTGCCATAATCCACGACATACATGCGGCTGGGCGTGGCGGTATAGCAGCTGTATTAGGCTATAAGAAGTTGAAGGCTATAGCAGTACGTGGTAGTAAGAGGGTTGAGGTAGCCTACCCTGATGAGGTTCTCAACTTCTTCAGGGAGATTGCTAGGAAGGCTAGAAACCACCCATTCCTAGTTAGGTATGGAACCACAGCTGTTATGGAAACTGTTAACAAGTTAGGTGGTTTGGGAACTAGGAACTGGCAGTCAGAAGTGTTTGAAGGTGCTAGTAAGATAAGTGGCCAGACGACCATACCTAAGTATAAGGTTAAAGACTACGCATGTCATTCCTGCCCTATCGGTTGTGTTAAAATCCAGGAAATACGTGAGGGAAAGTACGCAGGTATTTGGGCTAAAGGACCTGAATATGAGACCCTCTACGCTTTAGGCTCGTTAACAGGTGTTGATGACTTCCCAAGCATAGTTGCGGCCTCGAGGAATTGCGATGAATTAGGACTTGACACCATATCCACCGGTGTTGTAATAGCGTTTGCTATGGAGGCATACGAGAAAGGAATTCTGAGTAGGGAGGAGTGTGACGGTTTAGAACTTAAGTTTGGGAACGCTGATGCTATGGTAGAGTTAATTGGGAGGATAGGCTATAGGAGGGGCTGGTTAGGAAATCTACTGGCTGAAGGCGTTGCTAGAGCTTCTAGCATTATTGGCTGCGGCTCTCAGACATTCGCCATGCACTTCAAGGGGTTGGAACTAGCTGGCCACTCACCTAGAGCTGTTAAGGCATGGACGTTAGGGTACTCAGTTGGTTGGAGAGGTGGTTCACACCATGATGCAAGACCACATGATATAGAGTACGCTAATCCAGTCGAGGTTAGGGCGTTCTCAACTGATGGGAAGCCGGAATTAATACGTGACACTACTTTAAGAGTTATGATTGAGGAGAGTTTAATAACATGTAGGTTCTTCGGAGGTTACTATGGGGTGAGGTTGCCTACCGAGGTTCATAGCAAGATAGTTAGGATGGTTACTGGGTGGGAGCCTACAGTTAATGAACTCAACGTAATTGCTGAAAGGATTAGGACCTTAATTAGAGTTTTAGAGGTTAGGGAAGGATTTGACAGTATAGCTGATAGAAACCCGCCTCCGAGAGTTCTCTTCGAACCAATACCTGAAGGACCGTCGAAGGGTGCACGCACAACTCCCAGCGAGTTTAAGTCAATGTTGAAGAGGTTCTACGAACTGATGGGTTGGGATGTTGAGAGCGGTATCCCTAAGGAGGAAAAACTTAGAGAGCTAGGATTAGACTTCACATTAACCTATATTAAAGGTAGGAAGGCGTAAATGTCTAAGATAGTAGTTGAATACTTACTTAGGTTTAAGGACTTAGTAGGTAAGGATAGAGATGAGATCGTAGTGGGTAGGGAAACCACCATTAAAGACCTCATAGACATGTTGGGGATGACGTATGGCGAGGAGTTTAGACAAGAGTTTCGAAATCCTAGTGGTGATGAGGTAGGTGGCAGGGTACTCATAATAGTAAATGATAAAGTACTAACAGATAAAGACTTAGATATGAAATTAAGGGATGGTGATGTAGTAGTCTTAACTTACGTGGTATTCGGCGGTTGAGGACCTTTGTGCGGCATTATAGGTATAGTGCTTCAGGAAAGGGGCTTACTTTCAAAACCTCTTGGAAGAGTAATTAGGGAATGTCTTAAGAACTTAGAGTATAGGGGGTATGACTCGGTAGGATTTGCCATACTATCAGATGATGGCTTAATTATTAGGAAGAGTAAGGGTAAGATAGATGAGGTAGTCCTTAAATTATCATTCGATGAGTTCGACGGGACGTGCGGTATAGGACATACTAGGTGGGCTACGCATGGAAGACCGAGCGATGTTAACGCACACCCACATACGGATTGTGAGGGTAGGATAGCTGTAGTACATAATGGAATTATTGAAAACTACCTTGTGATAAGGGAGTTATTAATTGGGAGGGGTCACGAATTTAAGAGTGAGACTGATACTGAGGTAGTGGCTCATCTGATAGAAGATTATAAGAGGTTAGGCTTCAAACCATATGAAGCGTTTAAGAAGGCTGTATCGCTCTTAAAGGGCTCTTACGCGTTATCAGTCATAGATTTAGATGAGCCCGGTAAGATCTTCTTTGCACGGAATACTTCACCGCTAGTCATAGGATTGGGCAGCAATGTTAAGTTTGTTTCTAGTGATATACCAGCGTTCTTAGACTACAGTAGGAACGTAATCGTACTTCAGGATGACGAGGTTGGTTACATATCTAAGGATTCAGTAATTATTGAGAAGCTAGTTGATAAGAACTACGAATTTGATAGTAAGTTACCGAAGACTGAGTTGGTCGACCATTCCTTAAGAATTAGATATATTGATTGGACTCCCGAAATGGCTAAGAAGGGTGGCTACCCGCACTTCATGCTTAAGGAAATTCATGAGCAACCGCAAGCTGTAGCTAATACTATAACCTCAATTTCGAATGAGTTGGAAGACATTGTTAAGCTGATTTCGAAGGCAGATAGGGTGTTAATAGTTGGTTCTGGTACTAGCTACCATGCATCACTTATCGGTAGTTTACTGTTTAATGAGATGGCTAATATTAAAGCACATGCTATAATCTCATCTGAGATGAGGTGGTTTGTAAATAGCGTTGATGATGAAGACGTAGTCATAGCTGTGAGTCAGTCGGGTGAGACTATAGACACCCTCCTAGCAGCTCGTGAAGTTAGGAGGAGAGGAGCTCTGACCATTGCGTTAACAAACGTTATTGATAGTGCTTTGGCTAGGGAGTCACATCTAAGTATATATACTAGGGCTGGCCCTGAAATAGGTGTAGCAGCAACTAAGACCTTCACATCTCAAGTAGTCACCCTCACATACATAGCTATTAAACTGGCTGAGAGGTTGCAGACTATTCCTGAGGGAAGGCTATCCGATCTGAAGTCAGAGTTCCGCGAACTTCCTAGTATTATGTCAGCAGTCGTATCGGTTAGCGAACCTAAGGCTAGAACTCTCTCAAGTCTTATCAGTATGAGACAGAGCATGTATTACTTAGGTAGGGGTTTAGGACTGCCAACATCTATGGAAGGTGCTCTAAAGCTTAAGGAAGTAGCGTACATCCATGCTGAAGCATACCCTGCTGGGGAGAGTAAGCACGGACCTATAGCATTAGTTGATGAGGAATTCCCAGTAGCTTTCACGATCTTAGGTGATGAAGCCGACTTAATACTTAGCAATGTTGAGGAAATGCGGGCTAGAGGTGCTTGGACCCTAGCTGTGATGCCTAAAGGATTTGATAAAATATATAAGTACTTTAACTACGTGTTCGAGCTTCGCCGCCTGCCTCATGAGCTAGCCCCTGCTGCGTATATAGTACCCTACCAGTTGATAGCTTATTACAGTGCTGTTGCTAGGGGGTACGATCCGGACAAGCCTAGAAATCTAGCTAAAACTGTTACTGTAGTGTAGTAGGTTGAGATTATGAAGCGGGCAATAGTATTAGTAGGGGGTATGGGGAGTGGGGTTAAAGCCATAAGTGGTGGGGCACCTAAAGCACTACTTAAAGTTGCTGGTAAGTCAGTTATTGAGAGGATTATTGAGAACTTACTAGTATGTGGTTTGAGGGAGGTTGTCTTAGTTTCAGACCAACCAACCCTTTTTGAGGATGTAACTGTTAAGTACGGTGATGTAATTGACGTACAGGTCGTTAAGCAGGTGGGTAGTGGTATTAGAGATGCTATACTATCGGCCAGGGATATGGTTAGTAGTGCCTCCCTCCTCATCTACGGTGATACGTTAGTCCCTCACGAAGCGTACAGAATGGTTATAAATGCATACATAACTTATGGCAGGCCAGTAATCTTAGTAGTACCTGAGGAGGATGTGAAGTTATATGGCGCTGTATTAATTGGTGAGGGTAATAGGGTAAGTGACTTCATAGAGAAGCCAAGTACTGATATAGATGGTGCGTATGCGTACGGCGGCGTAGCAGTATTCGATAAGGAATTAGTTGAGACTTTAGAGGAGTCCTCAAACGTTGATGAGGGAATTAGAAAGTACGTAAGTAGGAAGGCTTTGAAGGCAGCCATCTGGAGTGGTTGGTGGGTTGATATAGGCTTTCCCTGGGACATACTTAAAGCTAATTACTACGTACTAAACGAATTAGATGGTATTAAGATATCCTCTAAGGCCTCAATAGCTTCAACAGCGGTAGTTAAGGGGCCTCTCATAATAGAAGATGAGGTAGTAGTAGACCACTACACAGTCCTTGAAGGCCCTCTATTCATAGGCCGTGGCTCAGAGATAAGCCCGTACACATTAATAAGTAAGTACAGCTCACTAGAAGAATTAACGTATATCGACACATATTCAGAGGTATTCTGGAGTTCCATACAACCTAAAGTAGTAGTCGGAAGTAACTCGCACATATACTTAACAGTAATAGGTAGTGAGGCAGTAATAGAGGGCAACGTAGTGACAGCTGCAGATCTAAGGAAGGACTTAATATTAAGAGCTGTGAGCAGTAAAAGTATAACATTAAGTAAAGCACTATTAAACATCATCAAATCAAGCTCATCTATAGGAAGTAAAACCAGAGTCAGAGCCGGAACTATAATGAGAATGAATATGTCAAGCCATTAAATGAGCTCCTAATTTCTCGATAGATTATTTCCATATATTCACATTCTTTGGTGTTGGTCCTCCAGCTATTCACTCCTTAACAACCTCCTCAAGACCTCCTACTGCAGTATTTCTAATTCATTTCCAGAGCTTCACAGCCCTACGGCTCTCACAACTCAGAAACCATCGAAAAGAAAAGTGGCCTCAATCTAATTACCTAATGTTTTCCTCACTCCCGATAAACAATGTACGTAAAATATTCTAGCAGAGTATTTCTTTCGCCACCGCTACGATTCGGCAGATTTGACCTAAGAAGGGGTGACATAGTTTAAGACCTATGAGGAGGTGTAATTATAAACCATCACAAGGTTTTAAACCAGTAAATGATGGCCCCCATTGGCGCCTACCGCACAACCTATGGTTGTGTCGCGGCCGGGATTTGAACCCGGGTCATGGGCTCTCTACACCCAAGGTCGGTGTTCGACAGGCCCACATACTAGGCCGGGCTATACTACCGCGGCACTCGGGGGCCTACACACTAAAATAATTTCTAGCTTATAAATTTTACAACCATTCTATTCATCCATTATGGGATAGCATATTTTAACTTAAATTTGACGGGTAATTCATTCAAATACTATAGTATCCTCCAGCCAGTTTTTCTTAGGTACTTTTAACTATAGCTAACCATCACTACACGTTAATCAGCATCGTACTAAGTCCGTGGAGCCGCTAGGACGTGCTCTAATCATGCGTCCAGACCCTTAATATTTCGTTAAGGATACATTGCCTAAACCCCATATCTTGCCTACTACGAGTTGAAGTGTATCATAATAGAGTTCCAGGAACTCGACCTATTATAATCACGGCCATCCTCAGAGAGCCCTCATCCTGAGCATTTTTAACTAGCTCTTTCTCCTGCATCGGGTACTCCCATGTCTGGAACGGAAGAGATATGCTTACAAGCCTTTCTATAGGGTTTACTTATAGATGATGACGTGATCAGCAAGTTCTACTTTATCAGGGTGTAGCGTGATAAGGTATAGGTACGGAACACCGGTACTCTACCCGCTAGAGAAAGACGAGGAGAAGATAAGAGACCCCCATGGGAAAAGTCTACATAGCAATCATAACCGAAGAATAACACCAACTAAAGTAAACCACTATAAAACCTGAAACGGCTGCTGGATAGCTAAGGTATAACCCACTTCGGAATGCTTACGACGACCTAGGGTGGGAGACAATCATACTACTTCTACAAAGTTGCCTACACTGGGGTAGGAAGAGGTTCATTTATGTAGGTCTGTGTGAGAAGTTGGAGGAGTCGTGGTGGGCCCGCGGGGATTCGAACCCCGGACCTCCGCCGCGTCAGGGCGGCGTCCTAACCAGCTAGACGACGGGCCCCTACTGACACTACCACCCCCAGCTTTTATACTTTTTATTACGGAGTTCTGTTGCGGAGCCTAATAAAATATGTATGGGGTGTTTAATTTCTTGTGGTTGTGGTTTGTCTCAGGCTTTCAGCTAGGATTAATGTTACAGTAATTTGATGTTGTTTTAGTAAATAAAATAAGTTAAATAGAGGATGTTAATTAGAATACTTGGGTATGTTATGAGGGGAGGTCTTCTTTACTGGTCCGGTTGTACTACTTCGTATTTAATTCCTAAGTTGTCTGATGAGATGAGCGTGATGTTAAGTAGGGTAGGTGTGGATTTTAAGTCTCTGGGGGGTGGGGAGAAGTGTTGTGGGTATCCGCTAGTATTGCTTGGTGATTATGAATCCTTTTCCGCTCTTGCTAATGAGGTAGTAGGATTAATCAGTGCTGAAGGGTTTGAAGTCGTCATTACTAATTGTCCTGGGTGTTATAGGTGTTTTACAGAGTTTTACCCTAAGGTTTTAGGTCGAAGTCCGTTTAAGGTTATGCATTCAACTCAAGTAATTTATGACGCAATTAGGAATGGTAGGCTTAAGTTTAAAGGTAGTGCTAATCTACGCGTAACCTACCACGACCCATGCGACCTTGGCAGGCATTCAGGTATTTACGACATACCTAGAAGTATTCTAACATCTATACCTGGGGTAGAACTCATTGAGATGAGTAGGAGTAGGGAGCACTCAAGATGTTGCGGTGCTGGAGGAGTTTTAAGACTTTCAATACCTCAACTCTCCACGCAGATCGCAGTTACTAGAATTAAAGATGATGTATCACCACTAAACGTCGACGCTATCATTACCGCATGCCCCACATGCGTTAAAAATCTAAGAGACGGTGTCTCAATAAGTGAACTACTCTACGGTACTAAAAGCTTTCAGGTATTAGACATTGTTGAGTTAGTAAATATGTTAGCAGAGTGAGGTGATATTCATGAGTTCCTGGTTTGAATCATATAAGGATGAAGTAACTAAAGAGTTAGAGAACGAAGTCTTAAAAGTTGCTTTAGAGAGATTCAGCAGGACTTACTGGAACGCACGTAATAACGCCCTGAGGAAATTACCATACTATAACTATTACAGGAAGAGGGTTAGGGAGATTAAAGCTTGGTCTATAGAACATTTAGATGAGTTAGTAAAGATGACCAAAGAAAGTGTAGAGTCATTAGGAGGTTCGTTCTACCTAGCCAACAACGCAGGAGATGCTGTAGAATATATATCTAAAGTATGTGAGAGCAGTAATGCTAAGTTAGTTGTTAAGTCTAAATCAATGGTTACTGAGGAATTATCACTTAATGAGGTCCTCATAGAGAAGGGTATTGAGGTCGTAGAAACAGACTTAGGTGAGTGGATCATACAATTAAGGAGTGAAAAACCATCACATATAATCTACCCAGCAATACACCTAACTACTGAGGAAATAGCTAGAACGTTCTCAAAAACACTAAACATGGAAGTACCTTCAAACGCTTCGAAACTAGTAAGAATAGCTAGAGAGAAATTAAGGCAGAAATTCATAAACGCTGACGTAGGTATTAGCGGGGCTAACGTCATAGCAGCAGAAACTGGGACGGTTTTAATTATAGAGAACGAGGGAAATGCTAGATTCGCAACAAACGCCCCACCAGTACACATATGCGTATCAGGTATTGAAAAGATAGTCCCAACAGTTGAGGACGCAATACTGGTCTCAAGGGTTATCACCCCCAACGCCACAGGACAGCTAATGCCCGTATACATATCACTAATAACAGGGCCTAGCAGAACAGCCGACATAGAATTAAAACTCACATTAGGTGTACACGGCCCTAAGGAATTCCATATGGTGTTAGTAGATAATGGTAGGTCGAAGATGGTGAAGGACCCAGACTTCAAGGAAGCTTCATACTGTATAAGATGTGGTGCATGCCTAAGCGACTGCCCAGTATACCGTGAGATAGGCGGCATAGTATGGAGTTATAAGTATATGGGAGGTATAGGAGCTATTTGGACTACATTCACCCACGGACTAGAAAAAGCAGCACCCATAGCATTTACATGCACCACATGCGGCCGATGTAAAGCCATATGCCCCATGGAGATAGATACACCGAGAATGATCCTCAAACTTAGGGAGAAATTACTTAAAGCTGGTCTAACACCGAAGCAATTACTAACAATATCTGAAAACATAAAAGTCTTCGGCAACCCCTTCGGAATCGCTAAAAAAGCGGAGTAAGGGAGAGACACTTGAAAATGTAGTTTTATTTAAAATATTTTTAAGTTACTTCTTCCTCCTGACCTTCTCCTCAATTTCCTTCTTATACCACTCAACTGCCGACGGATCTGAACCCTTAAGAAGGTTGGCGAGGTCTGCCTCTAAATTCGAGGGTTTAATAACAGCAACCCATGCATCATCATACGGGTTAGACATGAGTAATTTAGCCTGCTTTCTCAACTGCTCATTAACCTCAACTACCTCACCACTAACTGGTGATTCTATAGGACCTACCCACTTAGCAGACTCTAAAACACCTAAAGCCTCACCCTGCCTGACCTTAGCACCCTTAGGCTTCAGCCTCACGAAGACTATCTGACCCGCCGCTTTAACACCAACATCATCCATGCCAACCCTTACCCTATCAGGACCTTCAACCTTAGCCCACGTATGACCTTTACGCCAATAATACAAATCCTCTCTAAGCTCGAATTCTTCTATTTTAACCATATTAAATTACCACCACATAACTTATAACTTAATTTTATAAACCTTAATTTACTTTATACACTTCTCTGACCGCCTAGGCAGGTCCGAATTAGAGAATCAAATATCCTTCATTATTAGTCAACTTAGGTTAGATTATCAAATAGAAGAGGTAATAAATAGAATAGACGTAGATATAAGTAGAGGTCGTAGCAATGGGTAGTCCAGATTTAATAGATAAGTTGAAAGATATATTAGGACCTGATAAAGTTCTATCAGAAGTTGAGGATATCTACGTATACGGATATGACTCATCAATAGTGTATAGTGGGGTTCCCTGGGCTATAGTTAGGGCATACAGTACTGAAGATGTTGTTAAGCTCCTTCAATTTGCTGACGAACATCACATACCAGTAATTCCTAGGGGTGCTGGTACTAGCTTGACCGGAGGTCCTGTACCACTTAATGGGGGAATAATATTAGACCTAAGACCTATGAATAAAATCAACGTCAACGTAGATGACGGAGTAGTTGAAGCTGAGGCAGGTGCTACAGTTGATGAGGTTGATAGAGAGTGTAGGAAGTACGGCTTCATGTTCCCTATAGACCCTGCTAGTGCTGAAGTAGCTACGATTGGTGGTACCTTAGCAAACGACGGAGGTGGTATGAGGGGAGCTAGATATGGGACTATAAGGAATGTAGTACTCTCCATGGAGGTCGTACTACCAGGCGGTAAGGTATTAAACTTAGGCTCACCTGTCTACAAACAAGCACTCGGCTACGAGTTAACTCAACTCCTAGTGGGTTCTGAAGGAACTCTAGGGGTGATTACTAAAGCAGTATTTAAGATAGTCCCACTCCCGGAGAGGTTAGGACGTATACTAGCATTCTTCAACGACGTAGAGGATGCAGCCAGAGCCATATTCACAATCAGACGGAGGGGACTCCAACCACTAGTCTTAGAGTTCATGGACGACATCACACTCCAAGCTGTAGACAGTGTCTATAAGTTGGGGTTACCTCCAGCCGCTGCAGCCGTTCTCGCAGACGTTGATGGGTATGCAGAATCTATTGAGAGACTCATAAACACATTTAAGAACATATTCATAGAGCATAACGCATTTAAAGTAGATGTAGCTACCGACCCTAAAGAGATGGAGAGAATATACGCTGCTAGGAAAGGAGCCTACCCAGCACTATCAAGGCTATATCCAGTAGTCATCATAGGTGATGTCTGCGTACCACTATCTAAACTGCCTAAGATGGTGAGAGCCGTTAAAGACGTCTCGAAAAAGTATGAGGTACCTATAGCTGCCGTAGGACATGCCGGTGATGGAAACCTACACACCTTCACCGGACTGCATTCTGCAACAGGAGATGAGTGGGAGAGAGGTTATAAAGCAAATGACGAATTATCATTAATTGCTGTTGAATTAGGAGGTTCAGCCTCAGCAGAACATGGAATAGGTATGCAGAAAAAACACCTACTACTTAGGGAGTTAAAACTACGTAGTGGTGAGCATGTAGTAGAAATAATGAAGGACATCAAGAAAATATTCGACCCGAAGGGAATTATGAACCCAGGAAAATTACTTGATTAAGGTGTTCGTAATGGCCCACATTAATGAGAAGGAGGAATTCCTAACCAAGGTGAAAGAATTCGTAGACTCATGTAAGAAATGCGGCTTCTGTAAGGCAGTATGCCCGATATTTAAGACCAGCGAGTACATAGAGACATACAGCCCTAGAGGGAGGATGCTCCTACTACAGGGATTATACGAAGGTAAGCTAAGACCTAGAGAGTATCTAGCATTAAGACTCTACTGCACACTATGTGGTTACTGCTCAGTAAAATGTGTTTCAGGACTTGAACTAACTGACGCATACCTAATCGGTAGGGCATACCTACATAGCAATAATGTAGTCTTGAGTGAAATCCGCACCATAACTGAGAACATCTCTAAGAACGACAACCCCTACGGCATAGATATTAGCGTTAAAAGCATGTGGATCGACTTCCTGCCAGAAAGACCTACAGGAAAATCCAAAATCATCTACTGGGTCGGGTGTACTACATCACTTAGAAGGGTTGATACAGCAACCGCGGCATATCAGCTGATTAGTAGTTTGGTTGGTGATGGTGTTGGTGTTTTAGATAGTGAGCCCTGCTGTGGTTGGCCTCTCTACCTAGCAGGTGATTTAGAAGGTTATAAGAAGCAGCTTACTAAGGCTTTAGAAGCTATTAAGACTTCAGGCGCTGAGGTAGTAGTAACTACGTGCCCAGCATGTACTAGATCCCTAAGAGATAAAGCAAAAGAACTAGGAATAAGTAATAACGTAAGAATATACCACATAGTAGAATACCTAAAAGAATTTGAGGGAAGACTACCAAAACTAAAACTAAACGAAACAATAACATACCACGACCCATGCGAACTAGGAAGACATATGAAAATACTAAAAGAACCAAGACAAATAATAAACAAAATAGAAGGAATAAAACTAATAGAAATGAGGGGAAACCAACTAGAAAGCAACTGCTGCGGCGGGGGAGGACTATATCTACCGTTAAACCCTGAGAGGAGTTCCTCAATAGCTTTAAATAGGTTGAGCGACGTGCCTAGAGGGGTTAGGAAGTTAGTTACAGCATGTCCGAGCTGTGAAGTTCAGCTAAGCACAGCTGCCCAGAATGCGGGGTTAGATGTTGAGGTATTAGATATCTCAGAACTAATCTTAAAGGCTTTAACCGCTACTGACAGGTGACTCCTTCTAAATGTTTCAATCATTGGCAATATATTTAGAGTTATTCATCAAGTTCTTAAAGATAAGCACTATAGGCTTCGGCGGCGGTTGGTCCATAATTAATTTAATTGAAGAGGAAGTTGTTAGGAGGTCTAAATGGTTAAATGAGGAAGAGTTTAGTGATTTAGTAGCTATTGCCGCATCAACACCAGGACCTATAGCTCTTAATGCCGCTACCTACATAGGTTATAAGGTTGGTGGAGTAGTAGGTTCTGCTATAGCATCCTTTGCCGTAGTATTACCCCCATACCTAGTAATACTTGCAGTAGCCTACGGTCTTGAGTACTATGTAGATAACCCATACGTTAAAGGGTTTTTAAACGGTTTAAAGGCTGTTGTATTAGGATTATTTACGCTATCAGCCTACACGGTCTTCCGCAATACTCTAGCCTCATTACATACGTTACCTCAAACATTTCTACTCATAGTACTCACAGCAGTCTTCATCCTCCTACTATATAGGGTTAAGTTAGACGCCGTAGTAGCAGTAGCTATCGTAGGCTTATTAGGCGTATTAGCTACACTACTTAAGATATGGTGACCTCACCAATCAACTTATTACTTTAAAGGGTGAATATTAATAGGTGGTGAACGTGTTTCAAGTAGAGTTAATTGGTGAAGCAAGAATACAGCGTATCATGCTTAATATGGCTCAAATAAGGTTAAGTCCTGAAGACCTATCAAACCCTGTTTCATTTCAGATAGCCCTCTCCAGAATATATGAGAACCTCATGAAGGCATTAGAAGGAGGTATTAAGTATACATACGTAGCCGAGGTAAGATTTAAAGATTCGCTAGGCAATCAAGTTGTCTTCGCGGTGGACTTAGGCGATAAGATCCCGGCAACACCTTCCGAGAGGCTTAAGGCTAGGATAAGCATCGAATTCTACGAAGAAGATGAGGAGCTATCTAAGTAGTTAGAAGCTCATAAGCTTCATAGATATTACGGTAGGACTACTGGAGGACTACTGGAAAATTAATCATTTAGATAGGTATTCAAGGAATATAATTAACATATCCTAATTTAAGATATGGTAGTATATATGACACCATGCGATCTCGTTAGTACAGACCACTTCTGTAGATGGTGGTATTATGAGGGGTAAGGATACTATTAAATTGAGTAGAGGACGAGATGAAGATGTAGACATCATTAGAGTTTTAGTTGTGAGGTCCTCAGACCTCGCTAAAATCTTAAGCACGCCTATTAGCGGAGATGAAGTATCTGCTAAGTTTGGAAAAATATTTGAGGAGGAATACACGTTAGCAAACCATATCTACATGTGGAGCGGGTATTCCCAAATACCTACATGGTTCATAAGGAAGATCGCCTATAGATTAAGAAGTGAGGGAATATACAGCAAGGACTTAGTAGTTAAGGCTTATAGAGCCTACTCAGCCCTTCTGAAAGCTGGAGTCGTCGGTGAGAAACCGCCGACAGCTTTCAGACACTACTCAGATTCTATCTTCATAGCTGCGCAGCCAGACCTCTACAACGAATCTGAAAAAACTTACTATGAGTTTAAACTATATCAGATAAACGAATACGCTAGAACCCAGACGAAGATCTTTGCTTGGGTCTTAAAATCCCCAGTAGTTTTAGTAGGTCTTAAAGAGGATGCCAGCGGTTACATACACGTAGAGAAGGAGGTCATCACACCCCCAGACTCTATAGACGTGAGTACTGAGGTCTTAAGAACTATTGCTAGACCAGAGCTCTTCTGTGCTAAGTTGATGAAGCCGTTAAAGTACTGTGTTGCGGAGTATGATGAAAATGAGTACTTCGAGGATTTATGAGAAGGACTACTAAATACTTAATGGTGGTATGCAGAATCAGTTGGTTTTAAATAACTTGAATGCCTCAGTATATATTTGGGTTTAACTTATGAGGTTGACATTTGCTAGTGCTAGGGTATGGCGTTATATCATGGCTGGTGTGAGTAAGTTCATAGAGTTCGGCTTAATTACTGTTGATGAGGGAGGTCTAGCCTTCAAGGCCATAGACCCGTCAAGAGTTTCATTAGTTGAGATGTACATACCTAGGGAGTCTTTCGATGTATTTGAAGTAGATGGTGAGTTAAAAATAGCTGTAAATGTTGAGGAATTAGGCAAGATCTTACGGAGTTCTGAAAAAGATGATAGGATATCCTTAGAATTTAAGGAGAGTTCCATGACAATTGAGTTCGAGAGGAAGGGAGTTACTAGGGAATTCACAATACCTCTTCAAATCGGTAGTGAGGCTGAAGCAATTCCTGAGTTAAAGCTTGAACTAAATAACAGGTTTAGAGTTCCAGGACTCCTACTTTACGAGGGTATTAATAGTATTGAAGGTCTAGGTGATGTGCTAACTATTACGACCTCCGGGGAGGACCTCCATCTAATAGTTAGAAGCGACCTCGGGGAGGCTGAAGTAGTCTTCAACACTCAGTCGGGGTCGTTGCTTGAGAAAGAGGTTAATGAACCTGACTTCAAAGTATCATACGGTTTGGAGTACTTCACATATGTTAAATTAGCTATGAGGATTTCCGAAAACGTAGACATACTACTAAGTCCTGAAATGCCTTGCAAACTGATTTTCAACTTCCCGCAAGGCGTTAAGATGAATTACTATGTCGCACCTAGAGTTGAGTAGTAAGACTAAGAACATCATTAAGGAGTTATTCAGAGAGTACTACAGGAAGACCGATGTTAAAGTCCCTAATGACTTTATCATGAGGGAGTTCGCGTTCCAAACATTTGATAGCGAGTCGTATATAAGGCATAAATCATTTAGCTCGTTAGCACTACTTAAAGAATATATAGTTTCAATCGTACCTAAACACTCTTACTTCTCATCAGCAATTTACCGAGATCCAGGAATTGAAAACATGGATGAGAAAGGCTGGATTGGGTCAGATCTGATATTCGATATAGATGCTAATGAAATACCTGGGTGTAAGCCCTTAAAAATAAGCACTTATATAGGTAATGAGCATCATGAAGTAGAGTTAATTAATGATGAATGCATAGAGCTAGCTAAGAATCATGAAGTAGAGCTATTGGACGTACTTACCAATGATTTAGGTTTTTCCTACGACGAACTTGAGATACAGTTCTCAGGTAATAGAGGCTTCCACACTAGGGTACACCCGAAGGATGAGTCATGGTTGATGTTGAATTCATCTGCGAGGAAGGAAATAGTAGACTATTTAAAAGGTGTGGAATTAGACATACGTTACATCATCCCAGTAGACGAGAAGAAAGTAAAGTTAAGTAAGCCGAAACCCTCTGAAGGCGGTTGGCGAAGGAGGATTGCTAAGAAGGCCTCTGATATAATTGATGGGGAACCCGCCGAATACTTTAAATCGTTAATACCTAAGTGCGTTATAGAAGTTGATGAAAAGGTGACCATCGACGTATCGAGGCTTGTCAGAATTCAGGGAAGTCTAAACGGTAAGACAGGTCTTAAGGTAGTTAAATTAAGTAGTGAGGACTTATACGACTTCAAGCTCGGAGATGAGTTATCCCCCTTTACAGACCATACAGCGATAATACTACCTACAGCAGATATAAAGGGTGTTAAGCTACTAGGGCATGAGTTAGAACTCACTAAATATATGAGCTTTAGAGTCCCTGCAAGTATAGCTATCTACCTAGCCCTCAATAAATTAGCCTACATTATGAAACTCTTATGAGCTAGTAAATGAAACGAAAGGTTAAAACCTCTAATGAAAGAGAACCCAAGACCTAAACTCATAGCATGCAGAACTCAGAAATCAGCCTATCTAACAGGACTACTACGTCATTTACTATATCAAACTTTAAGGAATTCCCCCGTATTAAATTCCTAAACTCTTCTACATCAACTAACCTGCATAAGTTATTACCCCCCTTCACAAGATCTATACCTAAGTCTACGTACTTAATTATATTGTAGGGGAGGAATTCCGGAGGCGTATTTACATTTACGTACACACCTTTCACCTTACCATTAGATGAGAGATATTCATGCTTTACCCACCACCTACCCTCACATATCTCTGAGATTATTTTATCACCAACATCTTTAGAAACCCCTAACCCATCGTAAACCCCACCACCTGTAACCTCCCTCTCTAAATTAACGCATATGTAATCATCCCTCAACACCCTTGAGATCCTACCCTTACTTAAACTTAACACACTACCATCAGGTCTGACATGCTTTATAGATACCTCAGATTCTAATAACTTACTTAGAATCCACTCCCTTAAACATCTGCTTAAAATACTTACGTCAACGGCATGTGCTAGAGTATCCATCAAATCAATAACATCTTTAAACATATCTTCCAGACCTCTTAAGCGGTGGTGGTAGGGTGCTGTACTAGTTACAGTATTCCTAACACCATCTAGATAATCCTTAGATATGGAGGAGAGTACTATTAACGCTACTTTCTCACCCTCATACACTATATCTAAAGGTCTGCTCTGCACAACTAACTTCTCAAGCTCATGTAACTTACTAAACAACCTACCCAACTCATCTATAACTTCCTTCAGGTCTGCGTCGTCGACATTACTCCTCCAATGTATGCTATAACCCTTTCTTACATAGCTCGATGATATGGTTAGTAATTCTGAGATTTTATTCTTATTCTTAATGAAGTTACTAAAGGTTATCTTATTACCTCTACCAACTACTGCGTAGTAGCCGACAACCCTTAACTTATTAGAGAATACTACACGCTCACCACGTCTTAAGGGGACTTTAATAGATGTTACATAGACTTCAGAGCCTTCAATACATTCGTTAACGTCCATTAAAGGTGCATGCCCGTAAGGTGAGTCAACTAAGCACTCACCATCCTTCTTACCAACTATGAAGGTCTTAAAAGTCGTGTAGAGACCTACTTCAGGCATGTTTAACACTACGTAAGGCAACTCACTAACTAGTATGTTTACTACAGACTTCACAGCTTCTGGGAAGCCTATCACTAAGATATTTGACGGGTCTTCATCATCAGACTTAACCGTTACGTCTGCCACCTCACCTCTCAGATTACTCACACCTAACCTCCTAGCTATGACGTCGCTGACATCGACTAATATCAGACCCCTCTCATGTAATATCTTTGAGAGCGCTGTTGCATATACACCTCTAACCCTAACTTTAAACTTCATTTTACTATCTTACCCTTCAATCCTTAATAGTTGAGAGTACAGCCATTATGTTCCAGATAGCTGTCCTAGTATGGATGGGCATATTAGGATCTTGACTCACATCATCTAAGACTCCGACAGCGTTTGCCGCCCTAACCCCAGGTGAGAGACTCTTATCCTGCAACATGTTGAGAGCCTCTATAGCAGCTCTCCTAATATTCCTAGGAACGCTTGAATCACTAACTATCTTATTTAACAGCCTAACA
Source organism: Sulfolobales archaeon (assembly GCA_038844925.1). Lineage (GTDB taxonomy): Archaea > Thermoproteota > Thermoprotei_A > Sulfolobales > NBVN01 > DTCV01. The sequence goes on from JAWBQY010000001.1 coordinate 212,152, forward strand.
GCCTGAAGTATTTTAGCCTCATTAAGGAGTTTAGTATCCACCTTAGACTCCCCACTCATCATACCACCTCACACTGAACCGTTAGTTAATTTAATAACTCTATCTAAATAATTTAATGGGATTAAAAATAATTAAGGATGATGCTAACATTAAAAAGATGAGTGATTTGCTGAGAACCGGAGCTATAATGCTAAGCGAATCATGCCCTATATGCTCTTTACCACTCTTCAAACTTAAGAGTGGTGAAGTCATATGCCCAACACATGGTAGGGTTCAAATAGTTAAGAGTGATGAGGAAATACTCTCCATAACTACTATAGCATCATTAGATGAGTTAGAGAGAGTTGCAGTAAGCATTATCAATAAGTTGAGGAGGGATTTAGAAGTTGGGAACTCCGACGCTAATGATTCAAACATAGTTAGGATGTTAGTTTCCTGGCTCGACGTCTTAGAAAGAGTGAGGAGATTGAAAGCAATTATAAAACATAGTGAGAAGGCCTGATAGTGAAGGCCTCAGAACCGTTAACTCTGGTTTGAGCCACGGATCAATTTGAAAATATGTCCCATCACCTCATCGACTACTTTCCCTAGGTCTAACCTACCGTCAATTAGTAGGAGTTCACCGCGTGAGACAAGGTCTAAGTAGATCTTCCTAGCCCTCTTAATTAACTCAATGTCAGCTTCTACACCCTTAATTCTAGTTGTAGATAATTTCTTTCTCTTCAAACCGACCTCCGGGTCTACATCTAGGTATACAGCTAGCTTAGGCTTCACTACAAACTTATTAACATCTAATATCCACTGGAGGTCTACGCCCTGCGCTCCCTGATAGGCGAGTGATGAATAGTAATACCTATCACTAATCACTACGTATCCTGAACTCATGTAAGGTAGTATGACCTTACTAATATGGTAGTACCTATCTGCAGCCATAAGTAATGTCTGCACTACTGGGTCAATCTCACTCCAATACTCGTTAACTACATTCACTATAAACTGGGTGTATGGTTCATAGGTGTAAATAGCTTTAAACCCTAAGTCCTCCAGCCTCCGTGTTACTTCCTTAGAGACTGACGTCTTACCAGCTCCGTCAATACCTTCAATAACTATTAAAATACCCTCACTCAATGACGAACACACCCTCCCTACTTAATAGCCTGCCGAAGCATCTACTACAACCAGCTAATATCTTAGTAAGACCTACCCAATCCTCAACTACAGCCATAGGTATGTTTGAAAGTACACAACCAGTTATCAATAAGGTATCTAAACTCTTAACAATCATTGCTGCAGGTGCGAGTGACCTCTTAGAAAGTGAGTAAATAATATAAGGACCTACTGTACTGCCACTAGAACCCGGGAAGACTAATAGCTTATTCTTAATAGGTCCGTAACCTATTAAAACTCCCTGTTCAACGTCTAAATCGCCTAAGAAGGAAATATGCTTACTAACAAATAATACCTCCCCTTCAGCATCACCTTCCACAACTTGCTTAATCGGTATTCTAAACCCCAATCCCTACAACCCTCACACTTAGAAATTATAAGCTTAAACTCAGCCCACCAGTTAAGAACGTTTTAATTAACTTCTTAGTCGGGAGGACTACTACCGGCACCTTACAAAGCCTACTTATATAGCTACAAGCCTTAGAAGAGTCTGTAACCACATAATTAACTTTAAGTAAGTCCAGCCTGGATACTACAGCGCATGAACTGCCGATAACCTTAATGTTATACCTCATCAACTTATTAAGCATTTCCTTAACACCCCTATCTACAAAGCCCTCATAAGTTGTTATCCATAACTCCCTATCACTTAAGTCTGGCAAGCCACTCATACTGCTTACCTCATCAATCAGCATTTTTAACACGCTTACTAATTCATTATAGCTGAGGTGTGGACAACCAATTAGGTAGAGACCCCTACCACCTGCAACATCACTTGAAAACTTCTTAATGTATGACTTTACATCCTCACCGCTTATTTTAAAGAACTCCTCGTAAGCTGCATCAGATACTAACTCTTTATATCCTGGGGTCACACCATCTACAATAGCCATAGGCGTATTTGAAGTCGTACCCAAACCAGCTAGAAATGACTTCAAACTGTAAGTACTTCTAAAACTAAGCCCTAATATGTATGGTATTCTCTCACCTATTAACTCACCAATCATTAAGCCTAGAAACCCCAACTCTACCTCACCTACACCTACGACGTTCACCAATACTTTAGGCTTCCTATTACTGAGTAAGTGCACTCCTGACTTATGGGTTCTACCGGTAATAGCTGCTAGTAATGCGAGAGGTCCCCCCTCCTTATTACTTAGAGCACCCAACACAGTATTAGAGTAGAGGACTGCATTACTCTCAGCCCATGCTAAGTGCTCGCCCAACCTAGGAGGTCTTACATTATATGGGGCGCATGTGTAGAATTTAACTCCTAACTTATCTAATGCCTTAATAATTCTTAACTGCTTATCAACCACCCCATCACCATGTCTCACTCCTAAGTAATCGGACATCACCATATACGGATTTGCCGATGTGAACACCTCAACACTACCACCACTTAACACTAAATCCTCAATAAATTCTAACCCAGCATCACCTACGTTAAAGTATGAGACTCCTGAAATATGTGCGTGCCCGACCTCCACTAATTCCTGAGCTCCTAACGCCTCACCAACCTTAACAATGACTTTCAACGCGAGTGCTTTAGCCGCACCGAACTCACCTTTAATCATCCTCTCCTCAATACTGCTTAAGTACATCGGAACACCTAGACCTTAGGCCTCCTAAACGCTTCAAAACTATCTACCGGTGCAGTCGCATCAATACCTAACTTATCTGTAATACCGTCAGATGAGCTAGGGTCTAAGGTAGAGCCTCGGGCATTCCTAATAATAATTAAGTCATCACTAGCTTGAACCCTAGTAGCTATAGCCCACTCAACATCTGCTAAGTTATCAGGGTCTACGTCCGAATCCACAACCACAACATACTTTAAGCTTGGATGTGAAGCAAACGCAGCTAGTATAGCGTTCTTCGCATCTCCGTCGCTATTCTTATCAATTGAGATCACAGCATGTAACCAACAACCACCGGAAGGGGTTAACCTAACTTTATGGACTTTGGGAACTACCCTCCTAACACCGTCCCATATAGCAGCCTCCTTAGGAAAGCCCATAAGCAGTTTATGCTCCATACCTCCGGGTAAGATTACGTGGAATAAACGCTCCTCAACATGTTTATTTAGGTAGACCCTATCAACATGTATTACTGGCTGCTTTCTAGCCCTATCGTAAAGTCCTAGTAGGTCTAGGAAAGGTCCCTCAACGACCTGCTCGTTTATTATCCTCCCCTCCATAACCACTGAGGAATTGCAGGGGACTGGTAGGCCGTACATAGGAGTTCTACAAAATCTTAAATCACCACCAATCAACTCCCTCGCTAAGTCAAATTCGAAGACACCGTAAGGAGGTGAGAGAGAAGCTAATAACAGTAGTATCGGATGTACGCCGATAACTACGGCTACTGGAGTGTCAACACCTAATTTGGAGTTCAAACTCACGATCCTGTAGAGATGTCTTGGAACTATCCTAATAGCAACTCTATCATTAGATACTAACATAAGCCTGTGGATTGATGCATTAAAACTATCTAGGTCAGGCGTCCTAGCAATCACTATAGATGAGGTAATGTACATACCGCCATCACCTTCGAAGAATTTTATAAATGGCAATCTACTCAAGTCCGTATTAATAGCTGTGAAGTAGTCTGCGAAACTGTCTTCAAACTCTCTCACACCTGGAGGGTTAGAGCCTAACACGTTAAGTAGTTTTCTATACGCCTCCTCATCATTTGAAGCATTTAAAGCCTTATACAATTTCCTCCTACTGTTAACTACATTTCCGACGCATAATAAGTCACTACCCTCGACCTCGAAGAGTAAGGTCGTACCATTTAAGTCGGACTCTATTAACTCCTTAGTGACTTCCAAGTAAGGTTTTAACTTAGACTTCCTAACTACTAAGCCCTCACCACTGAGTTCATCTACAAACGATTTTAAACTACACATTTAACCACCCTACCAACCTCTTCATACCTTTCATTTAATCTGACCTTACCAGCTATCAGCCCGCCTATAATACCGTTCCAAGGGGTTATAACATATACGTTCCTACCAACGTAGTCTACTTCGTCTAATATGCCAACTGATACGTCTCTTAAGTCGTTGTCTAAAATACCAACTAATAATCCCTTTTCATCACCCTCATAAACGATATTTAACTCCAAGTCCTTCTTACATATGACCTGAGAAGGACTTACCTTAAAACCCTTCTTGAAGACGACGTTTAAAACATTATGAAGTAACGAGCAGTAGGCAATACCCTCACGTAATGCATTATAGTTTTCTAAATAATCACGTAATTCATCAGTGTTTAACGGCTTACCACTAAGTATGCAGAACCCTATCAATGTTAGGCTGTCAATACTGAGCCTGACCCTCCTTACATTACTGAATAATTTCATGTATGAATGATGCCTTAGATAGCGTCTATCCTCCCTATCACGCTCTCTAACGACTTTAGGCTTTGGGGCTACTAAGACCTCAGATGGGTAAGATTTTAAGGAATTTTTAAAGTACGTGTAGAGCATATCGTCAAGTACTATGACGTGGGTAGGTCTTAACATTCTGATCATTAACTCCTTAAGTTCTAAGGCACTATAGCCTGAAACCCAACCATCCGTATTAACTATTAAGTCTACGTCACGATTTAAAAGCTCGTAGACTACTTCCTGAAAAGCTGCAATAAATTGATGTGCGCAGAACTGAGGTGAGTTACAACCAACGTACTTCATGATCACTGGTTGCAACTCCCTCAACCATAGGAACTTATCCCTAGGTTTTGCAACACCTATAGTGCAGGGAACCGCTATATCAGCCTGACCTATATCAGCATCCACTATATACACTTCACGTCCCTCGGAAATCAACCTATTCGCTATGAACGCCGTTAGAGATGTCTTACCAGCTTCAGGAGGGCCTATGATAATTACACGTACCCTCCTACGATCTCTAACGACTTCAGCACATATATTTAACCAGGAGTCAATAACCTCCTCACCGACTTGCGGTTCATCTAACGAACCACCACTACCTAAGGCGACCTTCAACTCACTACGCCTTACTGCTTTAATCCCATAGCTCCTGTATTTATTAATTACTAACTTACTACCAGTAGTGAAAGATGCTCCAGCAATCATTACCTCACCGTTAAGTACCTCAATGCTGGCAGGACCGCAAATTCTTAATATCCTCCCTTCATCAACAATTAAATTAATATTCAATGCTTGTAACCCTAAATAAACGTTAAGTTAAGAGGGTTAAAATTACTGCAACATTTAAATCATATACATCTTTATTAATACCTGCCTACCCATAATAATTGGTGCGAACTTGTTTGGATGGCATGGTAGATTGTTGAGGATAAACCTGAGTAGTAGGAAGATTTCAGTGGAGAATATCAACGCTGAAGTACTTCTAAAATTCTTAGGTGGTAGGGGGTTAGCAGCATACATACTCTGGAATGAGTTGGAGGCTGGCACCCATCCCCTCTCACCTTCGAATAAACTCGTCATCGCTGCAGGACCCTTAACAGGTTTACCCCTACCCAGCTCTGGGAAGTTAGTAGTAGCTTCTAAATCACCGCTCACCTACGGATACGGTGATGGTAACATAGGGACTAAAGCAGCAGTTAACCTAAGGAAGTGCGGCTACGATGCCCTAGTAGTAGAAGGTGCTGCTGAAAAGCCTACTATGATCTTAGTAGAGAATGATAAAGTAGAGCTACTGCCTGCAGATGATCTCTGGGGTCTTACGACGTGGGAAACTGAGTTAAGAATTACTAAGAGGTATGGAGGCGACGTAGCTGTGATGAGCATAGGCCCTGCTGGGGAGAACTTAGTTAAGTATGCAACCATAGTCAGTGAGTTCGGTAGGTCTGGCGGTAGGCCTGGAATGGGTGCCGTAATGGGGTCTAAGAAGGTTAAAGCGTTAGCGATTAAAGGGACTAGGGACGTACCAATATACGACCCTGAGGGGTTTAAGAGAGCGTGTGATGAAGCCTACAAGCATATCAAAGGAGATGCTAATTACGAGTTCTGGATTAGGCAGGGTACGATGTCAACTATCTCATGGGCTAACGAGAATAGCTGCCTGCCAACGTATAACTTCAGGGAGGGGGTCTTCGATGAGGCCCATAAGATAAGTGGTGATGCTATGGAACTAATTAAAGTTAGGCAGAAGGGTTGTCCCTACTGCGAGATACCGTGTGGGAACATAGTTAAATACGTAGTTGACGGCATCTCCAACGAATCCGAATTAGACTACGAAAACGTTGCAATGCTTGGCTCAAACATAGGGGTAGGTGATTTGAATAAGGTCTCAGATTTAAACCTCCTAGCAGACCTCTACGGACTTGATACTATAAGCCTGGGTAACGTATTAGCATTTACTGCAGAATTAAGTGAGAAGAGGGTAATTGATGAGAAGGTTGAGTGGGGTGATTACAGGAAGTTTAAAGAACTTATAGAGGACATTACATATAGGAGAGGTTTAGGGGACCTCCTAGCTGAGGGTGTTAGATACGTATCCACGAAGTTAGGTAGAGATACTGCGAATTACGCAATGCATATTAAGGGACTTGAGATATCAGCTTACGACTGCCATGCGGCACCGGGTATGGCTCTAGCTTATAGTACATCACCTATAGGCGCTCATCACAAAGACGCTTGGTTCATAGCAACTGAGATAAAATTAGGGCGTTTCCAATATACTAAGGAGAAGGTCGAACGTCTAATCTGGATGCAGAATATTAGGGGCGGGCTATTCGAATCGCTAACCACTTGTAGGTTCCCATGGCTTGAAACCTCATTAAGCTTAGATACCTACCTTAAATTCCTTAAATTAATAACGGGTGTTGACTATACTTGGGACGACATATACCTAATAGCTAATAGGATATACACGTTAGTAAGGGCTTTCTGGGTTAGAGAATACGCTGCTGAAGGCATTAAATGGACTTCAGCTATGGATATACCACCTAAAAGATGGTTTGAAGAACCTATTAGTAAGGGCTCACTTGCAGGTAGTAAGTTAGACCTCAACAACTATAAGTTAATGCTTAACTGGTATTACGAGATGAGGGGTTGGGATAGTGACGGCATACCAAGAAAGTCAACCATCAGTAAACTAGGTCTTAGCAACGTAATACCATTACTTGAGAAATATGTAAGACTTAACGATTAGTAGAATCACCTTGAAGACTTATTTATATTTTCGTTAAGAACCTCATTTAAGGATGTTAGAGTGAGGTTTAGATGGCCTATTCGGGTCAGGCTTAAATGGTGTCCTAACTGTAACGTGCCGTTAATTCAAGACGTATGCGATGTGTGCAGGTCTAAGGGGTTTGACGTAAGGTTAAACCCTCCAGCTGATATAAGACCAGCATTTCAAGGCGATATAGAAGTTATTAAGGAAGCACTCACCAACGAATTCGGTGATACATCACTCATCAACGAATTAATCACTAATAAGTTAATACTGCTTAATAAGGTGCCCCACTACGATGACATGAAGGAAGTATTAATAGGTGGCGTCATTGTCGGGAGGTACTTCTTCGACCCGATAAAGCTGAGATGGCGGTGGAGGCTAAGTAGGTACAGCGCTGAAGTTGCTGTTAGGAAGGGTTTAGTTAAACATATCATAGTTGATAAGGTAAAGCCCTTAGACGTAATCGCATCGACTAAGGATGAAGATGATACGCAATACGTCGTAGTTAATAAGGATTTAGAACCTCTCGGCATAGCTGTAACTCGTAGAGGTAGTATAAGAGTTCAAACACTTTTCAGTAAGGTAGCTACTTCAGACGTAATTACTAAGAATTCATCACTCAATGATTTCATTAAGGCTAACGACCTGATGTTAAGGACGTTAATTTCTCGAGGTATTAAACGTATCTACGTATTAAGTTCTAAGGTAGGGTTGCCTGTAACTATATCCTACTCCGGCGGTAAGGATAGCTTAGTCGCATTAGACCTTGCTTTAAGAGCCGGACTACAACCAGAGATAATATTCAATGATACTGGGTTAGAACTCCCTGAAACCATAGATAATGTAGCATTCATCACACGTCATTACGGTTTAAACCTACGTGAGGCAAGACCTGATAGGAGTTTTTGGGAGCTCCTCGAAGTATTTGGACCACCGGCTAAGGATTTCAGATGGTGCTGTAAGCTAGTGAAGTTAATACCACTTGCAAAACTTTACAAGTCGTTATACCCGCATGGAGCTTTAAATATAGTTGGTCAGAGGGGGATGGAATCCATTAACAGAGCACTCAGCGGTAATGTATGGAGGAATAAGTGGATCTCACACATACTTAATATTACTCCGATTCAGGAATGGCCTCAAATAGCTGTTTGGGCATACATATTAACTAATAAACTACCCTACAACCCCCTATATGAGTGTGGTTTTGATAGATTGGGCTGCTACCTGTGCCCAGCAGCCAATATAGCCGAGCAATATACGTTAATGAGGATCCATCCAGACCTATGGACTGCTTGGGAAGAACACCTACTTAAATGGAGTAGTAGTCTTAAACTACCTAATGCTTGGGTTAAATACTCATTATGGAGGTGGTTAAACCCATCAGCAAGCGGTCGTAGGAGGGTTGAGGTAAAGTGCTTAGGTAGGGATTACCGGAGTGATTGGATTAGCGAATATGAAGCCAGGGTTGGGATTAAAGTAATTAGTAGGGAATTAACTGCGACTAAATGTAGGGTAATCTTCAATACATTAATACCTTATGAGGGATTAATCAAACAGGCAGGCATTCTAGGTAAGGTCGCTGTGAGTAGTGACGACCACAGCATCGAAATAAGATCACCTGATTATACTATTAAACTACTAGGAAATACTCTCGAAGTAGTAATCAATAATGTATTAAAAACTAATGCATTAGATCTAACGTTAAACATAGTTAAATTAGTAGTTAGATGGGTGAAATGTGTAAATTGTGGTGCATGCACTTTATGGTGTCCTAATAAGGCTATAGAGTTAATAGGGCGTAAGCCTGTAGTCCATGAGGGTAAATGCCTTAGCTGCGGCATCTGTTTAGAGGTCTGCCCAATCAGTGATGTATTAGTCGATAAGGTAGTGACGCCCTTACTAACAGGCAATTTAAGTCTTACGAGGATGAGGAGGCAATCTAGGACTATTACTTTAAGCAGGTCTTTAAGGCTTAACCACATACAGAAGAGCAGTACTTTAGAGCTAAATACGGATGTTGAAATACCGAACCATTTCTTCAGCTAGTTACCTACTATTTAAAAGACCTCTACTTCAAGCTCTAAATGACAGTTTAATGTAGGTCTAGGATGTGCTGACATCTCTCTACTGAGGTTATAGACTCACCGTAAACATCTTTAAGTACGTCTAACTTCATGATATCCTGCGGGTCCCCTATGAAGTACTTACCATACCCTAGTAAGATTATAGTCTTCGAGTGTTTTAAGAACAGTGTTGGATCGTGCATTGAGACTATCACCAACCTCTCTTTAGATAAGTTCGTTAAGAGTTGTACTATTTGAGTCCTACTAGTCAGGTCTAAATTAGATAGCGGTTCATCTAAGAGTAGTATTGAGGCTCCCCTTAGGACAGCTCTAGCGATGAGTACCTTCTGCCTCTGCCCTCCGGAGAGCTTGCGAACATCTTTATACCATAGCTCTCTGGGGATCCCAACGAACTCTAACGCATTAGCTATCTTATCATCCACACCTATTAAATTACTGCCAACTAGTTCTAACCCATACTGCAGAAACTCCCATAAGGATATGGGGAAGGAACTTACAGAGTTTGTAGTTAATTGAGGTACATACCCTACATACCTACCAGCTAGTGAGGGCTGCCCTGACACATCAACACCATTTATTAGGACCCTACCACCCAACGGTCTTATGAGACCTGCAATAGTCTTAAATAATGTTGTCTTACCAACACCATTCGGACCTATCACCTGTATGAAGGCAGGAGCACTTAACATGAAGTTTATATTACTTAGTAGAGGTGATTTATAACCTATTGTTAGATTTTCAGCTACTACCCTCATATACCTCAATGTGCACACTACCTTCTAAAACTTAAATACTTTGTGCACGCATAATATCACGCAGAAGTGATAGTATGTATAGGCAGTACCTAACAATCTTAATGATCGTTGTCTTCAGCACTATTCAAGTAGTGAGTGCTAACACCAATGGTGTGAGGGTGGCAACTACGTTTCAATACCTAGCTGATGATGTAAGCCTACTCCTATGTAGCGGTGATGAGGCTTACTCCATAGTTCCAGTAGGTGCCGACCCACACGAATATTCTCTAACACCTAAAGATGTTGAATTCCTGAAGACTTCACACATTATAATCTCAACATCCCACACCCACCTAGAACGTAGAATCTATGAGTTAATAATTAGCGGTGAGTTAAACTCCTCCCTCATTGAGGTCCCAAAACTACCTAAAGTAAATATACGTTACATACCAAATACCAACATAGTTAACTACCACGCAGTTACCTACGACCCAGACAACTACATCATACTTATGGAGACCATAGCAAGAGAGCTTAGTAGGTTAAGGCCGGAATGCAGTAGTACTTACATGGAGAATCTGAATAAAGTAGTTAAACAGGTTGAGAAGATAAAGAAAGCAGTAGAGCTTAATAACTTAACAGCTGTTGGGAGTTCACCACTCACACAATACGCTGTTGAGTGGCTAGGTGTGAAGGTAATTACATACCTAGTAATAGACCCTGAAGCACCTCCTACACCAAGCGATATAAGTCATGTAGAGAAAGTGCTTAGCAATAGGTTAGCAACTATGGCTGTGGTAGTAGATAGTGACTCAGCCATTGATAGGGCGTTAAATGAAATTGCTGTAAAGTACTCAATACCAATCCTTAAAATACCTTCGCCCATCGCCCCAGGCTCAACAATAGATAAACTAGAAACAATTATTAGTAATTATAGGAATTTAACGTTGAAGACTGCAGATATATATGAGCGGGAGGACTATATGGGATTAACGCTACTAATGACGCTTACCTCCATAATCATTCTAATGTACGCGCTGAGGCGTGTTAGTACTTGGAAGTAATTCAATCACTACTCCTTAAATGGTTATTAACTATTACTATGTCCTCACTAATTTACGGTAATTTAAGCATCTTAATATCTGCTAGGAGACTTTACTTCTTAGCGACTGTAACACCGCATTCAGCACTACTAGCAGTAATAATAGCAGTAATTATTAACAGGATAGTAGGAGTTCTCAACGAGTTTCTGTGGTCTGCCATCATAGGTTGCGCCCTAATGTTCTGTGTTGGTTACTTTATCCGCAGGGGGTCTGATACAGATACTATTACATCCGTATACGTAGCTTTAACAGCTTCTGCTAGCGTTATAGCTATGAACTACATCTTAACGTCTTTTAAAATTAGTTATAGCTTATGGAGTGTTATATTAGGTGATCCACTTCTAATAGCTTGGAGTGACTTACCTCCACTATTATTAATAACCGTAATAACAATTTTTCTAACAGCTCTGAGCTTAAAGTACCATGTATATGCTGGTGTAGATCCGGACTACGTGAAATTAGTAAGCACGCGTAAGTGGTTGTATGACTACGCTCTTTTCTTTCTGCTTGGTGTGACCTCCGTAGCCTTAATCAGGGTGACAGGATTCATACTACAACACATTTTAATATTACTCCCATCTATAGTTGCTGCTAAAATATCTGAGAGTAGTAAGAAGGCCTACGCTGCTGGCTTAATTACTAGTATCTTAGCTGGTGTTTTAGGCCTTCAGATAGCCATCTTAACTAATAGCTCGCCGTCAGGTATGATAGGAGGTATATTCATCTTGATATACGTCATAAGCTTAGTAATATCTAAGATTCGGAGGGGTTAGACACCTTACTTACTAAGTATGCAGTAATTATCGGTAAAATTAATGAAGCATCTGAATATATGACTACGTGCTTGCCTGACTCCTTAATCTTACCCCAACTAATAGCCTCCCTAGTCCTAGCACCGCTTAAGCTACCGTCCCACTCAACAGCTGTTGTTATGTAGACTGCGTAGTCTAAACCATCTTTAAACTGATTCCACCAAAGCGTGTGGTGCTTACTGATACCCCCACCAATTATCAACGCCCCCGACTTCTTAGACGTAAATACCCTATCGGATAATTCCTTCATATCCTTAAATATATCTAATTCGAACTTCGTAAATTGGGACTGTATGAAGAGTGCTGTACCAAATGCCCCATCAACTATGCCGGGGACGTAAATAGGTATGTTGTTTTTAGATGCGTTATACAGTATTGAGTTAGAGTCGTTAATCCTCAGACCAGCCTCATGGAGTACTTCCCTAACCCCCCACCTAATCTTTATATTAGCTAAATCGCTTACAAGTACCCTTACGAAGTCTTCTATAAGCTTCCCATAATCTGATTGATGTACAAGTATGTTACCTATCCTATGATATCCTAATTTCCTTAAATTCATATCATCAACGTCGAAAGAACCCTTTAAGTACCTACCGCCCATAGCCTTAGCTATGTCATGATCTACAGCGCCGCAAGTGGTTATAACTATGTTGAAAATCTTAGCCGATATTAACTGAGCTATCAGACCTCTTAAACCAGTAGCTACTAAGTTCCCCGTAAATGAGATGAACCTTAGATCTGATTCGCGAACCATCTCCTCTAACACCTTAATAGCTTCGTATAAGTGCCCTGCCCCAAAGCCGTGGATATGTCCGTAGAGCTCTACAAGCTCTTCTAAACCCATGTTAGGCTTTACACGTACGTCCTTGACGGGATCTAACCGCATTTAATGCTCACCTAGTCTAGACAGCTCAGATACGTCGAGCTCGCCTTGCCACTTAGTAATTAAGTTCTTAACCGTTACTTTTGAGGACTTAAGTTCTTTCTCACCTATGAGTACTACATATTTATAACCTTTCTTACTTGCAAGTCCTAATACATCTCCTAACTTACCCTTACTTGTAAACCTTACGCTTGTAGCGTAACCAGCATTCCTCAGAGTACTCGCAATAATATCTACGTATACGTAGTCATCAATGAGTGATATAAGCATAACCTTATCAAAACTGCTTAACTTATCGGTAAGCCCTAAATTCTTTAATGCTAGGTAAGTTCTCTCAACACCTAATGCGAAACCTGTTGAAGGTGTTGGCGGTCCTCCATACAACTCAACCAAGTTGTCATACCTGCCCCCACCGCCAATACTTACGTTTAAGTTAGGCACTATGACCTCGAATATTAGTCCTGTGTAGTAGGCTAAACCCCTAGCAAAGCTTAAGTCTATAATGACATTACCAACATTTAACGCCTTCATCAGAGATGTAATTTCATATAACTTCTTAATCCTGCTAATAGCTTCTTCAGGCATGCCTAACGTCTTAGTAGTTTCAAGTAATTCCTCAGGGTTTTCAGTCCTCACCTTAGTCACCTCATCAAATAGTTTTAAGTCAGCACTGCTATATCCACGCAATATCTTAACTGCCTCATCATATAGTTTTTTATCCATGTAGTGAAGTATTAGGTCTTGAACCTCTTCACCTACACCCCATAACGTAAATAAAGTCCTCAGTATGCCTACATCGTTGATCTTTATTGAGTACTCACTCAGACCTAACGATTTATAGTAATCCCTCAGTATTAAGAATAACTCTAAGTCCGAGTATAAGCTACTATCACCTATTAACTCCACCCCCATCTGATAGAACTCCCTATACCTCCCAAGTTGAGGTTCCTCATACCTAAACGCATTACCTACGTAGAACACTTTAACAGGCTTTGGCTCAGCCAGCATAGACCTAATATACATTCTTACAACACTTGCTGTTAACTCAGGCCTTAAGCATACCTCCCTACCAGCCTTATCGCGGAAGACGTACATAGACCTACTGATTTCAGGACCTGACTTAGTAGCAAATAACTCAAATAACTCCACGGTTGGTGGGATTACCTCACTATAGCCGTAAGACCTAACAACATCTACGAACTTCTTAGTTATAATCCTCATAAGCTCTGATTCTGGTGGCAGTATGTCTCGAAAACCCCTAACGGGCTCTACTTTAAATGTCATACTATTACCTCTTTTAGGTCGCGGGCTCTGACGCTGAGGAGTTCGTAGTAAGTTACGTCGCCATGCGCGTCCACAACAGCTATTAGTGGTTCGTACTCCTTAGACAGCGCTGATGATAGCCAGCTAACTAATTCGTTAGGTGTTATTGGGGAGTTCTCCTCAGTTACGTATACTAAGTACCTGCCATCACGTTCGAATATTAGGGAATTATCCGAGAAGCCTGCCTTAGCCTTCCTCCCCCTCTCCCTCAAATCGCATAATACAACAAATTTAATCCAGTCGTTAGGACTTCTCGAATACTTAGTGAAGAGCTCATCAAGCGTTAACTCCTTACCGTCTACTAGTAACCTACCTAACTTCTTGTAGATTAGGTAGGCAACTTCAGAAATATCTAATACTATAGCATTTAGAGATTTTACGTAATTACCTAGGTTTAACTCTCTAACCTCGTCTAAGCCCTCAAGGACTACAAACTTGCCGTCCCTGACGTATATCTCTAACACTTACTGACCACCTAATCATATGATTAAGACTATTAAGTTTATAACTGTGTGCTAAGACCCAATAACTAGGTAATGAGATGGAGGTTAGAACGATTGAGTGGGTTGACGGTAGAGTAAGATGGTTGAATACCATGTTACTCCCACATGAGGAGGTTTACGAGGAGACATCGGATTATGAGAGGGTTGCAGCAGCTATAGAGAGGATGGAGATAAGGGGTGCACCGGCAATAGGTGTTGCAGCAGCATTTGGTGTGGCTCTAGCAGCATATAACTATAGCTATGCCGACTTAGGTGAGTTTAAATCGTTCTTACTTAAAGTAGTTGAGAGGTTTGCTAGGACGAGACCAACTGCTGTGAATCTTTTCTGGGCGTTAGATAGGGTTAAATCAATAATAACTAATTACTCAGGAAGTGTTGAGGGACTTAAAGACCTATTAGTTAGGGAAGCAATCAGAATTTACGAACATGATATAGAGGTTAATAGAAAGATAGGTATTAATGGTTTAAAGTATATAGACGATGGCGATACGATACTAACACACTGTAATGCAGGTGCTCTAGCTACAGCTGGTTACGGAACTGCTTTAGGTGTTATTAGAGCTGCTTGGCACTCGGGGAAGAAGGTTAAGGTAATAGCAACTGAGACTAGGCCGGTACTTCAAGGTGCTAGACTAACTGTATGGGAGTTGAAGAAGGAGGGAATACCGGTGAAGTTAATAACGGATAATATGGTTGGATACGTAATGAGTAAAGGGTTAGTAGATAAGGTTATAGTAGGTGCTGATAGGATATTGCTATCGGGACATGTTATTAATAAAATAGGTACGTATACGATTTCAGTAGTAGCTTCCAGGCATGAAATACCTTTTCTAGTCGCAGCTCCTAAATCAACGATAGATCTGAATACGAGGATTGATGAGGTAATTATTGAGGAGAGGAATCCTGATGAAGTTAGATACGTATTAGGTAAGACCTTAATCACTCTACCTGATGTGGAGGTATTAAACCCAGCATTCGATATAACACCGCCTGAACTAGTCTCAGCAATTATTACTGAGGATGGAGTTGCTGAGAAACCCCTAGATGTTAACATACCTAAACTCTTTAGCAGTAAGTAGGTTTGGGTGGTTATGTGAGTAATTCCGTAGTAGCTGTAGTAAGTGGTGGTATTGATAGTACTTCCTACTTAGCTCAATGGCTGTCTAAGGGGTATGACGCATACGTACTTACCTACAATTACGGGCAGAAGGGTATTAAGGAAGTCGAAGTAGCTAAAAGCTTAGTAGGTAGGTTAGGTAAACTAGGTGTTAAAGGTAGGGTATTAGAGTTTAAACTTATTGATATATCGTTCATGAAGGACTTATGGAGGGGAACACAACTAACTGATACAGCTGTAGTGGTTAAATCTCAATATGAACCCACAGTAGTAGTGCCCATAAGGAACGTCATACTGTTATCAATAGCTACCGCATATGCGTATACGGTTAACGCTGGGTATGTAATATATGGCGCACACTACGACGACGTCCTACCCAGACCCGATACGGGGGAGCCTAAATACCCTGACTGCTCTCCAGAGTGTATTGAATCTCTGCAGGCAGCCCTTAGAATATGTCACTTCAGGAGCTGTAGGAGTGTTGAAATCTGGAGCCCAAGCCGTGAAGGGTTGAGTAAGTCTGAAAACCTGCGGAGGGGTTATAAAGTACTTGGAGACTTAATATACGATACGTGGAGCTGCTACTTAAGCGGTAACCACCACTGCGGTAGGTGTGAGAGCTGCTTTAATAGGCATGAGGCCTTTCTCAAAGCAGGGATCCCGGACTGCACCATCTATGAGGTATACCCTAAACTATCACCTGATGATGAATGCTACGAAGTTGATGGTGGCTACGTAAGTAAGACATGCATGGAGTTAAAGCATTACAGTCAGGTTTAATAGATGCTTTAATTTTAAGAGTGTCCATTAATTTGGGAGGTGTAGATGTCAGAAGTAGTTAAGTATGTAAAATCCATAGAGGACTTACTTAAGTTGAAAGATTCTGTGAGGGAGTTCTTAATTAAGGCTGTGAGGGATATAACACGTGAGTCAAGCCTAGCCATTACTTACGTACATTTAGGTATGGTGGCTGAGGCAGAAGAACTTCTAAATAATTTGAAGATTAAAGTAGCTGAACTAGACGGTAAACTCACCCAGCATCCAGAACTTAAATACTCCAACCTATACCTCACAGCCATTACGGAATACGTAGAAGCTATCCAATTCTTCAACTTAGTAAAGTATAGGAAGTTGAAATCTTCGGAGGAGTTGGAAGTCCACTACATACCATACCTACAGGGAATGTTAGACTTAGTGGGTGAGCTTAAGAGATACGCATTAGAGTTAGTTATATCTGGTAAGCTCGGCGATGCCTGGGAATACTTCAACATAGCTAATGAAATATACGAATCTATTAAAGTATTAGACTATCCTGAAGCCCTAATACCAGGAGTCAGACATAAGGTCGACGTAGCGAGGAGAGTTATTGAGGACTTAAGAGAGTTCTTAATAGACGTAGAACTACGTATCAAACTTATAAACGCTTTAAATAAGGCGCTCTCCAATAAATCTGAAGAACCACCGCGAATTTAGAGTAAGTCCCGCCGGGGGGATTCGAACCCCCGACCACCCGGTAACCGCGCCCCCACACTACAGCCGGGCGCTCTACCGCTGAGCTACGGCGGGCTGTAGAACCACTAGAATACTCAGACCCAAAACTTATAAATTTTCCATAAATTCTAAATACCATTCGCAGTAGTGGAAAAACTCTCACTCTTTAGGATTGGAGGGAGTTTTCAGCCATTAGGGGTAAATTACTTAAATACTTATCAAGCTGAGATTTAATGAGGGTATCACCATCTTTAGAAGGAAGTCTGATAGTAGGTATGACCTTGTTAAATTACTGCATTATCTTAAACTATGTTATGGTAGGGTAAATTTCCTACTATCTAAGGTTACATCAAAGATCGAGGTATTAAATTCTAGGTTAAGCCGCTCCGAAGGTCCTGAAAGTAGTAAAACCTTAGTTAAGGAATTAGAAAGTCTTAGAATGCTAGCTCGTTCACTAGCTAAGATGTCAGCCATCCTTGAGGTCCTCATCATCAGGGTTGAAACCCTAACACTTCTTAACCTTACAGCTAAGGACCTAGCAGTAATTAAAAACGTGGTTCAAGAGCTGAAGAGATACTCATTCAACATCCCCGAGCTCTCAATAATTATTGAGGATATAGATGATAAGGTCAACGACTTAATACATGATACTAAGGGAGGCTTCAGCGAATCAAGCATGAATATCGTAGTAAGTGATGATGCTAGGAAGATAATTAATGAGGCAGAATTAATTGCTGAATCAAAACTTAAGGATTTAACCAAGAATTTAAATACTGTTAAGATTTGACTACGTACTTACCGTCTGATATTCCCAGAAAGCCATTCTCAACCAATAAGTTAACAGCATCTTTAAAGTAATCTAATCCAACATCAATGCCGTAGAACTCTTTAAACTTCATAATTATCTCCTCTAAAGTCCATTCCTTCTTACTCGAACTCTCCTCTAAGAGCATTCTCCTAATGAATTGGTAGGTATCCTCAAGCCTGGTCCACGGATACTGGAACCAGTACCATTCCTTAACCTCAATTAAGTAGAAGTCAGGTTTTAACTTAGCTACTGGTGAAATCCATTGAAGGGCAGCTATTTTAACGTCGTCAGGCCTCCATTCATTCACTATGAAATTCTTAGCAAGTATTAAGGACTCGCCAGTATCAACTATATCATCAACTAATAATACCTTCATACCGCTTAAATCCACAGTATATTTAAACTTAATTAATGCTTTTTCAGCAACCTTAGCTGCTTCAGTCCAATGCTGGCTTTGAATCGACAGTAAGTTCTCAACATTTAGGAAGTCGCATAGAAGTCTTGCAGGCACGTAGCCACCTCTAGCTACAGCAACTATGACATCTGGCTTAAAGCCAGATGCCTTAACGATCTTGGAGAGCTCTCTCGACCACTCAACTATTTCATCCCATGAAACTAATTTCACAGGGACTTTAACCAGGACAACCCCTTACTATTTAAACCTTTGGAGAATTCATAAATTTTACGATTAGAGCTAAGGAGCTTAGCTACATCTAACTTAGTGTGAAAGCGCCCCTGCAGGGGGTTAGGAGGCTAACCTGATGTAATTACCCCTCCCCTACTAATAAAGCTTGACATCAACTCCCTAACTACTTCGTCAGCTATTCCCTCAGCCTCCTCCTTAAGCTTACTTGAAACGCATACATATACTGATAATATCGGCTTTCCTAGTTCAGTACCCTTAGGTTGAGTCTTAATGTATACGTTTGAATACTTTTTAAGTAGCTTGTTTACTGATTCTGCTGCCGATGATTCTGGGAGGTTCCTCACCTCAAACTCACGTTCGGCTAGGAATATTTTAGGACCTCTAGCCATGAGTAGAGGTACTACGTATTCCTCAAACATAACTTCCATCTCCTTAGGAACTCCAGGCAATGAAATTACCATCCTATCATCTACATCTACATGTATTCCAGGCGCTGTACCAACCCTATTAGGTATGGGTTTAGCGCCTTTAGGTAGCATAGCCATCTTTACCCTCTCTTGAGTTAGAGGTAGATTTAATGCAGCATATTTACTCTTAACCATCTCGAAGGCTTCCTGATTTAAATCCAATGGAAGTCCTAAGGCCTTAGCTAAAGCTTCTGAAGTCCTATCATCATATGTAGGGCCTAAACCACCAGTAGTTATAATTACCTTAGAAGTGGGTAGGACGTACTTAATGAACTGAGATATTAGGTCTACGTCATCGACTAAGGAAATATTACCCAATACATCATAGCCGAGTAGGACTAAGCGCCTTCCGAGAAATGCTGAGTTAGTATTAATCACCCTACCATGAACTACTTCATTGCCTATGGTGAATATCCAAGCAGTGTAGTTACCCCCACCCACTGCCTAACACCTTAATAACATGTACTACCCTCTGTATTATAGTTAACGTATTCAGTAGGACCATAAGCAATAATAGATAATTACCTACTAAGACCCAGCCAGCCGACGCCACCACAGCAACTAATATCATTATAATAACCCTCTCACCTCTCTCTAAAATTCCAATACCCTCAAGCCTGATACCTAAGGACTCAGCCCTACACCTAATATAACTAACTAGTAGTGAGGTTGGAATAGCTACTAGGATTAAGTAAGCATTAATGCCTAAGTAGTTAAAAGAGATTAAGTAGGATGTGTCTGAAACCCTGTCGCAGAATGAATCTATAAAAGCTCCTAAGGTAGTAGTCTTCGAAGTAGCCCGAGCTACAGCACCATCCAACCAATCAAGTACTGCGGAAATTACCATGAGCGTAGGTATTAGCCAGTAAACCCCTACAATACCTGAGGGTATGGTAGTTAACGCCGTTAAAACGCCGAGAAGTGTTAGTAGGTTAGGTGATATACCATATTTTCCTAAGGCAGTACCCACCTTCAGACTTATAGGTAGTAACGCATCTCTAAACCTACCTAACATCTCTTCAAACCAATAATACTCTACATTCAGTGTTAAAACTCCATAACCAACTAATAGTTAAGTATATTACGGTTAAGTATGATAGTTAATTGAGTTGAATGAGGAGGAATCCGGGAACTGATGAGTGATGTATTTATGCTCGCTGACACAAATACATATTAAAACTCCTTACTACCTAATTTAATCGGTGTGCTAATGAGTAAAGTTAGGAAGTTAATATTAGTAACGGCTGAGCACCACCCGCTCCATAAGTACTTCACTACGTTAGCTGAGAGGGTTGCTAAGGAGTTAGGAGTTAATGTCGATGTTAGGGAGGAAGACTACGTCTTCCTAATAGAACACGGCGATACTGATGAGTTAGGTATGGCTTGGCTTCCCCAACTCCTAGCCGAATTAGATGACGGTACTATCACACTACTACTCTCTAAAGCACCTTTCGACAGTGAGTTAAAACCTGACTTAGAGAAGGGTTATGAGGAAATAACAGCTAAGTTAAGAACTATTATGAGTGGTTGAGACTACGGCTCAAAACTACTATAGTAGGAGGGTCTTAGTACCATACGTACCGACACCTGAGGTAGTAGTTGATAAGATGCTTCAACTAGCTAACGTAAGTCCTGACGACGTTCTCTACGACCTTGGCAGCGGGGATGGTAGGATAGTAGTACAAGCGCTAACTAAGTACGGGGTTAAGAAGGCTGTAGGAGTTGAGATTAGGGATGACCTCGTTAAGATAGCACGGTCTAAAATTAATGAGTTAAACCTAGGTGATAGAGCTCAAATATACCACGGAGATATGTTTGAGGTAGACATATCTGAAGCTACGGTAGTAACCCTCTTCCTACTAACCAGCGTTAATAACATGTTAAGACCTAAGCTTGAGAAGGAGTTAAGAAGTGGTTCTAGAGTAGTTTCACACGAATTTGAAATTCCTGGATGGATACCAGCTAAGATTGAAGTATGTAGTGATGGATATTTAAAGCATAAGATATACCTCTACAGAAGGTGATCTCCATAAGCACTAAGAAGACGTTAGTACTAAGTGTTGAAAGCGGTAACATAGTAAGTTCTAAGATAGTGGAGGATGAGTTAGAAGAAGTAGTTAAGAAAATCGTAGTGGAAGTCCTACCTAAGTGGTCTCCTAAAACTTCAGACCTAATCGCTATGAAATACGAACACGAAATAACTCTAAGACTACCGCTAAGTAAGGAACTCTATGAGACCCTATCTAAGTACGGGTTGAGTAGGAAGTCATCATCGGAGGTCATAGCAAGACTACCAGTATATGTCATTAGCTATGAGAACAGGTGGGTTGGAGAGGACTTAATAGATGAGAAGGTCTACGTAATCTCACCATATATAAATGATGAAATAAAAAATGATGTAGAACTACTTGCTATAGATTTAACATCTCCTGCTGAAGAGGAAGAATGAGATAATAATTTAAGCTTAATAAACGTTTAATAAGTAGAGAGCTGAATTGAGTAGGACGCTTATAAAGTTAGATAAGGGGATATCACCCGTAATCAGTGCGACAATCCTAATAGCTACTGTCATAATTTTAGGTATAACATTCATGACATACGCAACCTCATTAAGCAATATGCAAAGTTCTGAAGCTAGGTTAAGAAATATGATATTAGATGAAACGGCTAAGGTTGTAATGTATTTTGAGAAAGTAAGCACTACTGATAATATTATAGAGATATACTTAGGTTTAACTAAAGTAATCCCTGAAGCAAATACGTACTACTTAATACTATTTAAAACCTACGACTACGGATCTGTTTACGATCTAAGCCCTCTAAGCGTAAGTAACGTCTCACAAATACTGCCACAACCACCTCGCAATATACTCCCTGATACCCTTCCAGCAGCGAAGACCTACGTTGTTGAAACCACAGGTAACTACGTACCATTAAATATTTTAGGTTACCCCTCAATTAATGCCTACCCATTAATGTACAAACCACAACCGTTAAACTCATCATTAATTAAAATTGAAATAGGTAAGAGCGACCTAACCGGCTCTAGATACGTAGTACCAATAATTTTAATCAACTTTGGCGACGAATACTATGAAGTGGCTAGACTTTACTACTTTTATAAACCATAGTAGGCGGTCAGAATGAGTCACACATTAAGAAGTGGTCAGGCAGAAGTAATTGGAGGCTTAATAGTAGCCAGCGTCCTCCTAATAGTTATAGTACCACTAACACTTAACATCATAAGTTCTACAACAACTATAGGGACTAGGAGCTTCGTACTAAGATCTCAATTCGAAGTTGAGAGATGGTCTGAAAAACTAACACTAAGTAAAGATATGACCAAACTAGAAAATTCAGGCCCAGTAAAAGTAACAATAGTTAGGATATGGAGGAATGTGAACGGAACATCAGTACCAATTGACGTACAACCAATAGAAATACCCTCAGGTGAGTACATCCCAATAACACAGCTAGTAAGCACACCCAAAGAATTAGAAGCTATAGTAACAGCTAGGGGAAGAGTATTCAAAATATCAGAGTTAATACCACCAACACCGCCGACTGGGGCTCCACTCGGATTAAGTGGCAATGAAATCAGCGGGGGCTCTACACTATTTGACTTAAACATTTCGGTAATGAGATGCATCATAAGTGGAAAAGAATGCAATAGACCCCTCCCAGCTATCTACTATAATAATAGTTGGTGGGCCTACGTAAATGGTAGTTGGAGATCCATCGACGTAAAATCTGATAAATCTGATAAGACATATTCAGACCTAGACGGTAATAATGCATCAGAACTAGTTGTAATACATCTTGATAATAATAATAATTATAGAGTCCTGAGCGATGATAATTACCAATACGCTATCAGGATTAGCAACTACGTTAATATAGCGAGTGATACCAAACTAATCGCAGTATATATGAAGGCCTTGTTTGAAAGTGATAAGGATGCCAGCGTAGTTGTAGGTATTAATGTCTCCTTAGCTCATAGTAGAAATTTGAGCATAATGGTTTCCTCCTACGCTGTTCTGTCTTCAGCAAAGATCACTAGAGGGGACATCAATTTAATGATTTATGAGGGCTACGTCCTCTTCCCAGTAAAGCAGTTTAACTACTTTGATACGTTGTTATCTAATAATCCAGGACTTTACGATCTTATTATAGAGATTAATGTAACTGTTCAAGAAGGGGCTGGAGACGTTTACTCGAGTATTGAGTATATAGCTGTTAGTACTGCTTAATATATGTTCCCCTAAGGTCGTAGAACGTTGCATCTGTTAGTAACACAGGTGATTCGTTAAATTCTACATCATTAATTACTACTAACTTATAATTGAATAACCTACCAAGCACGGTGTTCTTTTTAGTGTTTTTTGATATTATTAGCGGTTTAGCTATAGATCCTATGTACTCTTTATTTATCTTCATACCTATTTCCTCAACAATTTTTGTCAGTAACGTACTTCTCTTCTTCTTAATCTGTTCGCTTACCTGTGCCATCTTACTTGACTCAGTCCTAGGTCTTGGGGTGTATTGTGCGATGTGTACTTTATCTGGTTGGACTGTGTTGATTACGTTTAGAGTGTTTTCAAATTCCTCATCTCCCTCTCCAGGATGTCCTACTATGATGTCTGTAGCTATGTTTATGCCGGGTATTTTCCTCCTCAGCTCTCTTACTATGTTAATGAAGTCTTCAGATGTATACCACCTCTTCATTATTTTAAGTACTTTGTCATCACCGCTTTGAAGCGGTATGTGTAGGTATTTAAAGACTTTAGGTTCTTTTAGAACTTCTATTAATTCATCAAGTATTGGTCTTAGGGTGTTGGGATTTGCCATGCCAATTCTTATCATGTAGTTTCCTTCAACCCTATCTACTACCTCCCTAACGAGTTTAGGTAGGTTCATACCCCCTAAATCTAATCCATACGCCGCTGTATCCTGAGCTGTTAGCTCTACTTCTACAGCTCCTTTAGATACTGCCTCCCTTACGGAGTTAATTATTAATTCAGGTTTATAGCTCGTTAGCCTTCTTCGGGCTAGTTTTACTATGCAGTATGAGCAATCACCAACGCAGCCTTCAGCGATTGGTATTGATGCTACCCTCCCATCAATACTGCATAGGAGTTGTGAGGTATCTCTAATACCGACTATTAAGTTCTCAACATTCGGTGATTCAATAACCTCAACCACCTTAGTTATATTTTGAGGTGAGATAAGTGATGCTGTTGGAGTAATTTGCTTTAAAGTGTATGGTTGCGTACTTACCATGCAGCCAGTAATCACTAACTTCCTCCCATTAAGTATTTTAACCAACTGCCTCAACCTCTTTAAGATCCTCTCCTCACTATCCATACGGACTGTACACGTATTGATTACCACTACATCCGCGTCGTTAAGATTTTCCAAGACCTCATGACCGCGGTTTAGTAGGAGGGCCTTCATTAATGATGAGTCAGCCTTATTTAAAGCACATCCGTAAGTCTCTATGTAAACCTTCATCCCACTCTTAATAAATTACCGTATCTATGAATTTAAAAGTTTAAAAGACGTATTATCCTTAGGTGGTGGCTATCTCCTACGACGTATTAAGGTATGAAAACCTGCTTGAAAGACTGTACAGTAGGCTACCCTCTAAGACATCAAGTCAGCCTATAGAACTACCTCAGCTAGAAGTAGTACATGTAGGATTACATACACATATTAAGAACTTCAAGGAAGTATGTGATAGGATTAGAAGGGAGCCGAGAATTGTTATGAGGTACTTACTTAAGGAGTTAGCTGCTAGAGGTTCGCTTGACGACTCAAACAACTTAATAATATTTGGCAGGATCTCATCGCAGACCCTTAACACTCTATTTAATAGGTTCTTAATGACCTACGTTAAATGCAGTACATGTAATGCCTTCGATACAGTCCTTAAGAAGCAGGGTAAGGTCTGGATCATTTCCTGCCTTGCCTGCGGTGCTGAAACACCAGTCAAACCAGTATAGGTGCGGCTATGTACGCATATGTTAAGAAGTATTATGAGGGTGGGGACGTAGTAGTATTAGCAGTATGTGATGAGGAAGTATTAGGTAAGGTGTTAAGGGAGGGTGAGGTAGTATTAGATATTAGTAAGGAGTTCTTCAACGGCTTTAAAACCCACGTAGATGACATTCCATACCTACTTGAGGGGGCTGTCTCAGCAGTATTAGTAGGTGATAACGTTGTTAGGAAGGCTATTGAAGCCGGCTACATCCACCCAGAAGCCGTTTTAACAGTCTGTAACGTACCTTACGCATACTTCGTCAAGATTTAAGGTGTTTTTAATTGGGTAGGTTCTGTAGTAGATGCGGTGTTGAGGAACCAGCAGTAATTGTTGACGGTTTATGCGTTAAGTGCTTAGTTGAGGAGGGTAGGGCTGTAAGACCTCCAAGAAAGGTAGAAGTAGTCATATGCCCTTCATGCAGTTCCATCAAATTCGAAGGTAGATGGTTAGACGGTGTAGGTTTGGAGGAATTCTTAAAAGAATTAATATGGAGGGAGAGTAAGTTCCATAGGGAATTCAAACCTAAGTCATTAAGTATCAGTATTGATGGTAATAAAATTATAGCACGGTTTGAAGGTGCCATAAAAACTTCTGAGGTGGTTAAGGAGTTCTTAATAGACCTCACTATGAGTAAGTCCTTATGCCCTCAGTGCTCTAAGGTTAAGAGCGGTTACTACGAGGCAATCATCCAAGTTAGGACTTACTCAGGAACCCTAAACGAATCTCTGAGGAGTAGGTTAGTCAACACCTTATTAAAATATGCTAATACCTCGAAAAACATTTCTGAGATTGAATTCGTTAAGAAGGGCCTAGATGTTAAGGTCTTAAGTATAAGTGCTGCTAGGAAATTAGCTAATGATTTGATATCTATGTATGGTGGGACTTTAGCAGAGTCCTGGAAGGTTGTAGGGATGTCTGCTGATGGTAGGAAGACCTCCAGGCTTACCATATCACTCAGATTGCTAGGCCTAACATACGGAGACCTAATAACGTTTAAGGGGATCCCCGCATTAGTTGAGGAAGTTTCCCATAATTCAGTTAGGGTTAGAGCCTTAGATTCAGGTAATTTAATAAGACTTCACATACATGATTTAAGTAGTGGGGATGTAGTAGTTCTAGGTCGGGATGAGTACGAATTAGTAGAAAGTTACGTAGTAGACGTCTCCAATGAGAAGGCCGTAGTGAAGGATGTACGTAGAGGTAGGACCTTCGAACTACCCGCCCATGAAGGACTGCTTCCAGGACTTAGAGTTAGGTTATTAATTTATAAAGATAGAATTTACTTAGCACATGTTGAGAAGTGATGCTACATGTCTAAGAAGGGTAAGGCAGGTACTAGTAAGGAGTTACTAACACCTGCCGAAGGTGAGGTCATATGCGTAGTAACTGACGTCATCGGAGCTAACTACGTTAAGACTGTCTGCATGGATGGGGTGAGTAGGGTGTGTAGAATTCCTGGTAAGTTGAGGAAGAAGGTCTGGATAAACGTTAAGGATGTCGTCTTAGTAGCAGTATGGGAATTCCAAAACGATAAAGGAGATATCGTACACCGTTACGAGAGGGATGAACGTAAGAAGCTCATAGAACTCGGCCTACTTAGCAAGGATTTAATCGAAGGTGGTTCTGCATAAGCCGTAAGGGCGATATAGATAAATTCCTAGACATGTATTATAAGGCTACCGGTAAGGTCAGAAAGGAATTAGATAAGGACTTATTTGAAACTGTTGAAGAGGTCTTCGATTCAGCAACACTTCTAGCTATAATTGAGTTAAGTAGGCGGAAGGTACTCTACGAGTTGAAAGGTGTGGTAAGTTCCGGTAAGGAATCCAGGATTTACTGGGGTAAGTCCTTCAGTAATGAGGACCTAGCCGTTAAGATCTACCTAACATCGTCTGCTGAGTTTAGGAAGGGAATGCTTAAATATTTAGCTGGAGATCCGAGGTTTAAGAAGATCCCTAAGTCGACGAGGAAGCTAGTAAGTACGTGGGCTCGTAAGGAGTTTAAAAACTTAAAACTCATGTATGATGTAGGTGCTAGGGTCCCGAAACCAATAGCACAGTATGAGAACGTATTGATAATGGAGTTCATAGGTGAGGAAGGCGTTAGAGCACCACTACTTAAGGAGGTTGAATTAGAACTACATGATTACGAGGTCATATTCTATAAGATATTAGAGGATGTTAGGAAGATCTACAGGTATGCTGGGCTAGTACATGGGGACTTAAGCGAGTATAACGTAATGGTTTATAAGGGAGTTCCCTACATAATCGACGTAAGTCAGTCTGTGAAGATAACCCATCCAAACGCGTACAACTTACTTGTACGTGATTTAAGTAATTTATTAAACTTCTTCAGAGGTCTTGGATTAAATACTCCAGACCTCGACGAACTAATAGATTACGTCTCAAGCGGTGGGAACGTAGATCTCGACGAGTTCTGAGATACTATGTACTAGAAGTTTAAATTTTACTTAGTAGTAAGTTATAATTGCGGTGTAATCAGTGGGTTTCGATGCTAAGAAGCCGCAGGTAATTCCAGGAGTTCTAAAACTCTACGTCAGAATACCACTAGAGAGGATTAAAGTACTTACAAGTAATAATAGGCAGGTAATTAAGGAATTAGAGGATAGAACTCTCACTAAGATAAGCATAGATGAAGTTAATAGTTACGCCATAGTTGAACCATCAACGCCTAATACCCCTGTTATAAACGTCATTAAGGCTAAGGAATTCATAAACGCAGTAGCAGTGGGCTTCCCACCGGAGAAGGCTTGGAGGTTGTTAAACGACGATCAGGTATTATTAATCATAGATTTAAAAGTAGCTGTAGGTGACGCTCAAAACCACCTAACGAGAATTAAGGGTAGGGTAATAGGTGAGGGGGGTAGGGTTAGAAAAAACATTGAGGAGATAACAGGTACTTACATCTCAGTCTACGATGATTACGTAGCAATCATAGGGGACTACGAAAGTGCGAATCTTGCTAGAGAGGCTGTGGAAATGCTCATACAGGGAAGGCAACATACAACAGTATATAAGTACTTAGATAGAGTTGCACACGAGGTTAAGAAGAAGAGAATTACTACAATATGGAGTAAAGACTAATGAGCTAGATATTTAAGTATTGAAACATAGAACTTACCGTTAGTTCTACATATCATATGATGAGTTTTAAAGACTGATGAGTGATGTGGGGCCAAAGCTCTGATTAGCTAAAATCTAATTCGTAGTTGAGGATTCATGACCCTTTATATATGTTCTAAAGTCAAAACCCCTCAGCAGTTGTGATAACTAATGGTGGGCCCGGGGGGATTTGAACCCCCGACCTACGGGTCTCTTCTCCAGTCCTATATCATCCCTCACGGTCGTCAGACCCGTAGCTAGTGAACTGGAGCCTCGACTAAAGATCCGCCGCTCTGCCTGGCTGAGCTACGGGCCCACCACATTCCATCAACCAATAATTTAATTTAGAGTTTATATACGTTTAACATTGCTAGTAAAGTAGGTATGAGTAGTTTGAGTAAGTATGTATTAAGGTGTGAGGAGTGTGGCACTCTATGGAGGCCTAAGGTTAGCTATAGCCTTAGTGATTTCCAGAAACTATATCATTACTGTAATGTCTGTAAGAAGAATACCTTTCATGAAATATTAAGTGAGGATTCAGCGGAGGTTCATACAATCACCGATCATAGCTAGTAGTCCTTCATCACCTGATCTAAGCTCTTAAAGCTCACATATTAACTTTATAAGATTAGCCTACCGGGGGTTTGTTAATGATTTAAGCGGTACGTGCTAGCCGATTTAGGATAGTTCTTTCAGGTAGTGTAGTGCCGGTCTTAGGGTTAGGTAGGGAGGTAGTGTTGAATCTACCTTCGGATAGCCTTCTAAGTCCTTATTAATTACTTCTACTAACTCATTTAAACTCATTGTTTTCTGTATGTTGGAAGCCCTTATCCTAACGTTAAGTGTCCTGGTCTTAAATTCCCTCCCGCCAATGACTACCACATAGGGTATCCACTCTATACCAGCTTCTCTGATCTTCTTAGCAAGCGTTAAGTCCCTATCATCTACATCAACTCTAATACCGTTCTTCAGTAACGTGTCTAATACCTCATTCGCGAAGTCCATAAACTCGCTTGAGAGGGGTATTATCCTAACCTGAATTGGTGCAAGCCATGTAGGTATGTTAGGAATCTTACCGCTCTCTTCGTCCTGAACCGCCTTATCTAATACGGTGTATATATATCTTTCAATAGAGCCTATTATAGCTGTGTGTATTATGACTGGGTATCTCTCAGCGCCTGACTCATCTACGTATCTAATGTTAAACCTAGCGGAATTCCCTACATCTATTTGAAATGTTGCAACTTCCCTAGGTCTTTTAAGCTCGTCAATTACGTTGTACTCTACATTAATGACCCAGTAGTACACCCCAGGCGGGTAGAGGGTTACAAGTGCTGGCCTACCCATCCTCCTAATAAGCTCTATTACGTAGTCCTTATTAGACTTGAAGAAGTCTTCAGTAACGTTGTAGATTGCTACATACTCCCTCCCCAACTTCCTTATTTCATCAACGATCTTATCCTGAACCTTAAATGAAAACTTCTTACCTTCGTCTAAGTCTCTTAACAGTATATGTAGGTCTGGCATGTAAAACTTCCTCAACCTAAAGCATAGGACTAACTCACCCTTCTGCTCAAACCTATAGCTATCAGCTACCTCGAAAACCCCTAAGGGCAGTTCCTTGTAGCTAATTACCCAGTCTCTAATCATAGCAAATTGCTGGTGGCATGCAGCATACCTCATAACAAGTTTACTGCCCTCTGACTCAACCTCATAGAGCCTATCGCCAAACAAGTCAGCATGTTCTTTAATTGGTTTAAACTTAAGGTTAAACATGTTAGTACCCATAACCCTAAGTACTGGAATACCTAATGACTTAGCGACCATCCAGGAATACTGTCTAACGGCCTCAACCATAACTGTTGCGTGAGGCTCGTACCTCATATGGCCACTATCAGACATAGGCTCCCATTCAAAACCGAATTTCCTGCAAACTTCAAGAAGTCTTGACTTACCCCCAGGTAATTCCTTCTTGAAGACCTCCTTCTCAACCAGTATTTTAAGGTCCTCTTCCCCGGGCTTGTAGGTATATTCCTCAGGGCTGTAGATACCGCCGTCAGGTGTGATTATTAGGTACTTCCTAGTGATGGTTACCTGCCTAACCCCCTCCTCAACCTTATACTCCCTGGACAGCTCAGATAGTGGATGGCCGTAACATCTTATATCGAAGGCTTTATACCAACCGAAAGGCGCCCTATACGTCTTAATACCCTGCGCTGTAAATACCTCCTCTAAATGTTTTAATACGTTCATAGCTTCGTCAGGGCCTGCTAACCTCGACGATAGATGTGCGTATGGATATAACACTATAGCTGATGCCTTAACTTTAGAGTAAATATCTGAGATATCACTAACTACTTTAGCTGATAGGTTATTAACTACTCTTCCATCACCCTCTTCAACAGTTGTAAATACTACGAGTACGTTATTAAACTCCCCACCCTTAGTAGGGGTTATCTCAGCACTATCTATGGCCTTCTCCCGTACTTCGTACTTAAAATACTCGGCATGAATTATAAGTACACGCAATACCCATCACTAATATTGGAATTAACGTGAGAGGTTAATAAACTGAGGTGACTTAATACCGTATTAATCTTTAAAATAATAACACGGCATAATAGTCTGGAGGACTACCGGTGACTGTTAGTGCCTAAAATAACAATCAATGAGAGAGGGGCAATACTAATAAATAACTCACTATCTATCGATGGACATGGCAGTAGTTCCTTGAGAATCGTCACACACGCACATTCAGATCATGTGAGAGATTTAAGTAAAAGCCTAACTCAATGTAGGGGGGTTGCTGCAACAGCGTTAACCTTAGATTTACTAACTGAGTTAGGACATACGTTAAGTAGGGGTAATACCATCAGACTTGACTACGGCTCTAAGATTAGAGTTGATGGTTTAGAAGTAATGCTTGAGAGAACTCGTCACATACCAGGCTCGTCTCAAGTAGTAGCAGTAGATGAAGATGGGTTGAGGATAGTATACACCAGCGATTTTAAAAAACCTGGTAGGGAAACGCCTATAATCGAGTCTGATATTTTAATAATTGACGCAGTATACGGGAACCCCTCATACGTTAGGGAGTTTGATGACTATATAGAGAGCATACTAGCAGACCTAACCGTGCAGCTACTTAGTAAGGGACCTGTAATTATTCAAGGCTATCACGGAAAGCTTCAGGAAGTTATGCACATACTCAGAAATTACGGGATCGACGCACCATACCTACTAACACCTAAAACTTACAAACTGACTAAAGCTGTTGAGAAGTACGGATTAAGTATAGGTAACTACTTCGTCTTAAACTCTAGGGAAGGGATGGAATTAATGAGGAGTAATTGGTTCTTACTGCTGGATCATTTAAATTCAAACTACAGCTACAGCCTTAAAGAGCTTAAGGCTTCGAGAATAGTCTTAAGTGGTTGGGAATTTAAGAAACCCTATAGATACTTAGGGGGTGGGAGGTGGTTAGTAGCCTTCAGCGATCATGCAGACTTCAATGGATTAATGAACTACGTAATTAACTCAAACCCTAAAACAGTAATTGTTAACTCTGTGAGGAGTACATATGCAGATGTCTTTGCTAACGAGGTAAGGAGGATTACTGGGAGGGAATGTATCGTAATGCCTTAAGCACTGTATTACCACCTACACAGCATCAGTACTAGAGCGTGGAGGCACAGTAAGTTTAATAGTTTCATTTTAAGAAGTTTATAATAGGTTTGGAAGTGGGATATTGAGTGACGTTAAGATTAAAAGACTGGAGGACCTGAACATCAGCCCTACCATGGTTAGTAAGTTAAGAGAGGCTGGGTATAAGACCTTAGAAGCGTTAGCAGCTGCTAATATTAACGAGTTAGCGACAGTTGTTGGCATACCGCTACCAACTGCTCAAAGAATAGTTAATCAGGCTAGGGAGGCGTTAGGACTTAAGTTTAAGACAGCCTTAGAAGTTAAGAAGGAGAGACTAGGTATTAAGAAGATTACAACAGGTTCTAAGAATTTAGACAGCTTGCTAGGTGGTGGTGTTGAAATTAAAACAATTACAGAGTTATTCGGCGAGTATGGAACCGGGAAATGCTTTACGAAGGATACTGAGGTAGCGTACTACGACGGTTACGAATTGCGTGTGGAGACCGTTGAGGAGATGTACACTAGATATAGTAACTTATTTGGTGAGGAAGCTTACGACGGAGGTTTCCTAGTACATATTAGCAACATATACGTACCGACAGTTGTTGAAGATCGTTTAGTAATCGTTAGGAGTGATGGTCTGTATAAAGAGATGGTTAGGAAGGTCTTAGAAATAGAATTAGTTGATGGCACTACCTTAAGAGCTACTGTTAATCATCCGATGTTAACGTCTATTAATGGATGCCTTAAGTGGTGTCCTGCTAAGTACTTAAGACCTGGAGACTTTGTTATAGGTATTAAGCACCCACTCAAGCTTGACACGCTAGAGAAGCTTAAACTCATAGATCCTTCAGGGAGAAGTAGTTTAAACATCATAGCATTAACTAAGGATCTAGGTCTAACCTACCACACAATTAAAGATGTAAGGACTGTTGAATACCGTGACTACGTATACGATTTAATCGTCCCAAAAATCCACTACTTCATAGATCCTAATGGCCTAATACTCCACAACACCCAGCTATGCCACCAGCTTTCAGTTAACGTTCAACTACCGCCTGAGAAAGGAGGTCTAGCCGGTAAGGCTATGTACATAGATAGTGAGGGTACTTTCAGATGGGAGAGGATTGAAGCTATGGCGAGGGGGTTAGGCTTAAACCCCGATGAAGTTATGGAGAACATCATATATATAAGGGCTGTTAACAGCGATCATCAAATAGCTATAGTTGATGAAATCATGGAGTTAATACCTAAGGAAAACATAAAACTACTTGTCATAGATTCAGTTACAGGTCACTTTAGAGCTGAGTACCCAGGACGTGAGAACTTAGCGTTGAGGCAGCAGAAACTTAACAGACATCTACATCAACTTAATAGAATTGCTGATATGTACGATATCGCTGTCGTAGTAACTAATCAAGTTATGGCGAGACCAGACGTCTTCTACGGAGATCCTACACAGGCTGTAGGAGGACATATACTAGCGCACGCCCCTGGAGTCAGAGTTCAGCTACGGCGGAGTAGGGGCAATAGGAGGATCGCTAGAGTTGTAGATGCACCACACCTTCCAGAGGGTGAGGCAGTTTTCGCAATAACTGAAACCGGAATTAAGGATGTCGAAGAATGATTCTATTAGACCTACAAACACGTTATGAATTAATCCCCATACTCGCTACTATAGCTACTTTGATCATTGCAACGTATTACGATATTAAAAGTAGGGAGATCGCCGAGTTTTTATGGGTACCTGCATTAGTAATATCAGTACTATCAGCTTACTTTGTCTCTAGACCTAATTTATTAGTGCTTATCTTCTCACTCATGCCTGCACTAATAGTGCTAGTCCTCGTACTACTTAAATTAATCGGTGGGGCTGACTTCCTCGCAATCCTCCTAATAGGGCTCTCAACACCTTACTTAAACGTACTACCTATATCATTACTCACACTCTTCTACTCAGCACTAATACCCTCAACTACAATAATATATAACTTCATCATAAATACCGTAAAGTACAGAGGCATTTACTTAAAATTGAAGTGTGACCCAACACCTAAGTGGTTGTTATTATTTCTTGGCAGACCTATTAAGGTTTCAGCCTTTATTAGGAGTAAGTTCTTATACCCCCTAACTGTATTTGAGTGTAACTCTAAAACCTATGACGTTATGTGCAGAACTTCCTTCGATATAAGTGAGGACTTCAAGGAACACATTAACCAAGTAGAGAAATGCTTAAGTAAGGGTTATTTAAGACCTGAGGACCACATCTGGGTGACTCCTGCATTACCCCACATTCTCTTTATAACCGTTGGCTACCTACTATCATTAATGACTCCTAAAGAACTTATTTACGGTATATTTAAGTTGTTTCTAGGCACTTGAGGTGATATTACTGAGTTATAAAGTCCTCTGGGCTCCGTGGAGGATGAAGTACATAGCTAAGCATCATGAGAAAACCTGCATATTCTGCGATGCTAGGAATAAGCCTGACGATGAGTCGTATGTGATCTTCAGAAGCTCAACTTCCTTTGCAATACTTAACTTATATCCTTATAATACGGCGCATGTGATGGTAGCACCGTACAGACATGTCAATAGTTTTGAACTACTAAGTGATGAGGAGTTATTAGACTTTATGAGACTTGTAAAGCTAGTACTTAAAGCTATAGATAATGAGTACAGACCGCATGGCTATAACGTTGGGGCGAACTTAGGGCAGGTTGCCGGCGCTGGTGTTGAAGGACATTTACACCTACATATAGTGCCTCGATGGTTGGGTGATACCAACTTCATGCCCTTAATAGCTAATGTAAAGGTAATACCTGAGGATATAAGGGATACGTACTCTAGGTTAAAAAAAGCAGTTAACGTCGTCTTTAAACAGTTACAGTAAACAATACTATTTCTTCATGAATCCTGCGTACCTGGCCCACTGATACAGAGCTCCGAGAACCTTTACAGCCCTCTCAGGCTGGCAGAAGAACGTAGGAACTTGTGCATGCGTCTCTATGTACTCAACAGCCTGTAGCGTCTCAGGTATGTCACCACTCATAGACACAACTACTGGTTTATCCATTCCGTTAGCCCTAGCTTCATTAACACCTTCAACAACTGCTTTAGCAAACTCCATTGGCGGTGTGATTACTGTATGCCAGTGACCTATGATTACTGCGTCAGTCTTAGGATGCATTAACGCTAACTTAATACCCTTTTGAACCATGTCTGGTGTGCATGATCCTGTTATGTCCATAGGATTACCGAAAGCACCGAAAGGCGGTACGAACTTCTTAAACTCATCTACAAGATCTTGAGGTGCCTCCATCAAGTATAAGTTGTTATCAGCTGCTGCATCGCATAATAGTACGCCTAAACCGCCTGCCATAGTGATTATGAACACGTTCTCACCCCTAGGACGTGGAAGCATTGCTAATGATCTACCTATATCGAATAATTCGTCAAGAGCGTAGACCCTAATAATGCCTGCCTTCTTAAACGCTGCATTAATAACTTCATCGGAAGCCGTAAGTGCTGCTGTATGTGATTTAGCTGCTTTCTCACCGTAACCAGTTCTCCCAGCCTTTAAAACCACTATAGGCTTCTTCTTCGAAACTATTCTAGCAGTTTCTATGAACTTCTTACCATCCTTTATAGACTCCATGTGAAGTGATATTGCCTTAGTATTCTCATCAGCGTAGAAGTACCAGAGTAGGTCTGCGTGATCTATATCGGACATATTGCCTAAACCAACGTTTATGGAGATCCCTATTCTCTTCCATCTAGCATAGCCGAAAGCAGCCATACCCACACCACCACTCTGCGCTACAGTAGCTAAACCTCCTTTGAACTCGTAGGGTATCGTAAATGACAGGCTTAGATTATACCAGGGACTGTAGATGCCGTAGGTGTTAGGACCGATGATCCTAACACCATGCTCTCTTGCAGTTCTAACTAATTTCTCCTGTAGTTCTACGTTACCGGTCTCAGCAAAACCTGAAGACACTACAACAGCTACTGGTACTTTCTTCTCAGCTAGTGATGGAATGACGTCGGGTACCATAGCAGCAGGTATGGATATTAAAGCGGCATCGACTTCAGGCTCTGGTACTGCCCTAACATCTGGGTAGCATTTAAGCCCTAATATCTCTGTAGCCCTAGGGTTTATCGGGTATATATTCCCTTTAAACCCACCATCTATTAAGTTCTTTATTACTGCATAACCAACTCTACCAGGCTCTCTTGAAGCACCTACGACGGCAACGTTCCTAGGTCTGAAGAACCTCATAAACCTATTTATTAGGTCTTTCCCATACTCTGGTATGCCCTCCACATTATACGAATTCATAATCCACACCAACTTAAATTTAAAGGAAGTCTATTTAAACATTTACGTTAATTATGTTTTAAGATTTTTAAGCGTATAGAGATATTTTCGTAACGGTGTCAGTTATTGATTTGGCTAGCTTGAAGGTTAAGGACGTTGAAGAATATGTTAGGAAGTTCTGGATTAGAAATAACGTACCCTCAAAGTGGAGGGAGTGGAGGGATAATGCACCAACATTTACATTCCTCGAAGGACCTCCTACAGCTAATGGCTATCCACACGTAGGACACATCAGGGGTAGGACGTATAAGGACTTCGTCTTAAGGTACTATAGGATTAAAGGGTATAACGTGTGGGCTCAGGGTGGTTGGGATGAGCAAGGACTACCTGTTGAGGTCGAAGTTGAAAAGAAATTAGGTTTGAAGAATAAGAAGGACGTAGAGTTACTAGGCTTTGAGAGATTCGTAGACGAATGTAATAAGTTAGTTGACCACTACCTAAAGGTTTGGTCAGACGTAGGTACTTTTAGACTGGGTTTATGGCTTGATTTAACAAACGCTTATGAGACCCGTAAAGCCTACTACATAGAGCATGTATGGCATTTCATTAAGAAAATGTATGAGAAAGGACTACTCTTCGAAGGTTTTAGAGTCCTCCCATACTGCCCTAGATGTGAAACAGCGTTAAGCGATGCTGAAGTTGACCAAGGATATGAGGAGAAGGTATCCCCATCAATCTACGTTAAATTTAAACTCACCAACCACGAGAAGACCTACCTATTAATTTGGACTACCACGCCGTGGACTTTAATAGATAATGAGGCTGTCGCAGTTAGAAGTGATGGAGACTACTGTAAGGCATTAATAGGTGATGAGTACGTCTTCATCGCTAAGGACTTAATAACTAATATTTCAAAACTCTTAGGTGTTGAGGTAGTCTGCGTTGAAGAGCTTAAAGGTGATGCACTAAGCGGTCTGAAATATGAACACCCGCTAATTACTGAGGTCCCCATACATAGAGAACATATTGATTCGCATAAGGTACTCACAGCTGACTTCGTATCATTAACTGAGGGTTCAGGACTAGTTCACATAGCACCAGCACACGGCCCTGAAGACTACGAATTAGGTGTTAAGCACAACCTACCGATAAGTAATAGCGTTAACATTAATGGAGTTTTCAACGAGTTCGGCGGGGTCTTCAAGAACCTAAGCATTGAGGAAGCATCACGTAAGGTTATTGAGATCCTGAAGTCCAAAGGTCTACTAGTGTATGAGGGAACAATAACACATATGTACCCGCACTGCTGGAGATGTGGTACACCGCTAATCTACAGAACAGATAAGCAGTGGTTTTTAAAGATATCCTCAACTAAGGACAGATTAATCGCCAGTTTAGATATGGTTAGAATATATCCGGAGAAGCTCCGTGATAGGTTTTATAATTGGTTAATTAACGCTAAGGACTGGACTATATCGAGATCACGTATTTGGGGAACTCCACTACCTATATGGAGATGTAAGGAGGATCCGGAGAAGATATTAGTCGTAGGCTCTATTGAAGAGCTCACTAAGCTAGCTGTTGAACTACCAGACGTAGATAAGGATAAATTAGTGCATAGACCTTGGATAGATAACGTAAAATTATCGACTGAGGATTGCCGGGAGTGGGTTCGCGAACCATATGTAATAGATGTATGGATAGATAGTGGTGTAGCATGGATGGCTAGTATTGACGGATTAAGGAATTTAGAACTATTTAAGAAGTTATATCCCTATGACTTTGTAACTGAAGCTATAGATCAGACTAGAGGTTGGTTCTACTCACTACTCGCGACTTCAGTCTTGATGAACGACAAACCACCCTATAAGAGCATATTGATTCAAGGACATGTGGTTGATAAGTACGGTCAGAAGATGAGTAAATCTAAAGGTAATGTTATATGGGCTCAAGACATTTTCGAAAAGTATGGCGTTGACCCGGTCAGAGCCTACATACTAACAAAGTTCGCGCCAGGTGAGGTATTCTCATTCGACCCCGATGAGGTTAAGGAAATGATTAATAAGTTAAACATCATATGGAACGTCTACAGATTCGCACATATGTATATGTCATTAGATAAGTTTGACCCGAGGACCTACAGGTTAGATGAGCTCATAACTTCAGCTAGGGTTGAAGATATATGGATACTATCGAAGTTTTACAGTACTTTAAAGGCTTATGAATCGTCTATGGAGAAATACGAATTGCATCAGGCAAGTAGGGCTATCTTCGAATACTTAATTGAGTACTTAAGTCATAGGTACATAAGGCTTGTACGACCGAGAGTTTGGAAGGAGGAAGGAGATGATAAATTCATCGCATATGCAGTACTTTATAAAGTATTAAAAGAATCGCTCAAACTACTAGCCCCTATAATACCCCATATAAGTGAGTATCTTTGGCTACACTTCGTTAAGTACTACGAACCTGATGAAGCTGAGAGCCTACATCTAACTAAGCTTCCTCAAGTTAATGAGGACCGTATAAGGAGTGATTTAGAGATGGATTTCGAGCTAATCTTCGAGTTATACACCTCAGTAAACTCTATGAGGAATGCCCTTGGAATTAAGCTAAGATGGCCTGTTAAGGAAGTATTCGTCGAGTTAGGTAGTGAGTTACTAACTAGGATTTCAAAATATTCAAACATAATTAAGTTCTTAGCAAATGCTAAAGACATCTACATAACAGCTGAACTACCCAGTAAGTGCTTTAGTGAGGAATTCCTAACTAAGGACTTCAATAAGTTTAAGGTATGTGTGAGTAAGGCTATAGATAAGGAATTATACTACGAAGGAATTGCTAGAGAGTTAATTAGGCGGATTCAGGTAATGAGGAATAAGGCTAACCTAGCAGTAGATGAATTCATAGAACTCGCAATATTTACAGATGATGAGGATGTGAAGGACTCCATCAAAACGTTCTACGATTTCATACTCAGTGAGACTAGGTCTACCTCAATTATTAATGAGAAGGAAGGCATGTACCTAGCTGAGTGGGACCTTGAAGGTAGGAAGGTAACCATAGGTATAAGAAGAGCTAAGCATTAAGATCCTAAAATCCTTACTTAACGACCTTCCTAGCTGGGTGTATGTAATCCTTAGGCGCTTTACTATACTGTTCTAAGTACTTACGCAATGCCTTAGGTATTTCAACAACACCGTCAGGTTTCTGATGGTTTTCAAGTATTGCCGTAATAGTTCTAGTACTAGCAATGGCTGTCGAATTCAGAGTATGGAGGTAGTCTCTAACACTTCCCTTACGTCTAAAATACCTGATACGGAGTCTATATGATTGCCAGTCAGTACAATTACTACAGCTAACTAATTCTCTGAACTTACCTTGAGCTGGGTACCACACTTCTAGGTCATACTTCTTAGCTGCTGGCGCCCCCAACTCACCAGAAGCCACGTTGACAACCCTGTAAGGCAGTTCTAGACCGCGGTACAATTCCTCAGCATTACTAATTAACTGTTCGAAAACGTCCCAACTCTGCTCAGGTAACGTATATGCGAATTGCTCCACTTTATGGAATTGGTGGACCCTGAAGATACCCTTAATATCCCTACTACCTGCTCCTGCCTCCCTCCTAAAGCAGGGGCTAACACCTACGTAGAGTAGTGGTAGGTAATCCTCAGGTATTTCATCCCCTGCATGTAGTGCAGCTAATGAATGCTCAGCAGTAGCTATTAGGTATAGGTCCTCGCCCTCTATCTTATAGATCGCATCCTTAAACGTACTTAAATCTATGACCCCGGACATATATCGATGTCTAAGCATGTAGGGAGGTAATACTAACTTGAACCCCTTGCTAGTTAGGTAATCAATCGCGTAGGTCAGTAATGCAATATCAAGCCAGACCATATCATCAAATAAATAGTAAAATCTCGATGAAGCTACCTCAGCTGCTTTTAAGGTATCCCCTAAATTGAGAACGTGTTCCAACATGTCTGCATGACCTATAGGTCTCCAGTCAATCACTTCGTAGTCCATGCTCACACCAAGCCCTGCTGTGGATTTGATGAAATCGTTTAGGAATTCCTTGTATACCTTAGCCTTACCCCAAGCCCTTACAGGAACGTTATAGCTATCGTCAGGACCTACAGGAACTGACGGATGTACGATGTTAGGCATTGAGGAAAGTAAGCTATCCCTAATCTCCTCAACCTCTGCTAACCTCTTCTCAAGTACTTCAATAGTTTTCAGAAGTTCTTTAGCCTCATCTATCTTGACCTTACGTTCATCCTCACTTAATTTAGGTATCTGCTGGCTTATCTGGTTATGCTTATGCCTCAAATTATTAACCTCAGTTAACAGCTTCCTCCACTCACCATCGTATTTTATAGCCTCCTCAACTAATGATACGTCCATGAACCTCTTCCTTAAGGAGTCTCGAAGTACTTCAGGATCCTTTCTCAGGTACTCTAATAGGCTCCACGGCATTAGATTCCCACACACATTTCATGGGTTTAGAAGTTAAATAAGCTTAACACAACCGCGAAGTACATCAATCCCAGAACCTCCTCGTGGAGACGTACCTTCTCTCAAACTCATATATAGTATAGTAAAAGTCTTCATCATCCTTAACACTTAAAACCTTCTTAGCTGTTTCAGGACCTACCCCATAGGCAGCTAAAGCGATTACAGCCCTCCTACCGTAATTTAAGACTAG
This sequence comes from Sulfolobales archaeon, assembly GCA_038844925.1. GTDB lineage: Archaea > Thermoproteota > Thermoprotei_A > Sulfolobales > NBVN01 > DTCV01. The sequence continues at coordinate 253,298 of JAWBQY010000001.1, forward strand.
ATACGCTGACTCCTTAAGTCTGAGGAATTCTTCCTTCTCCTCATCACTTAAGGTGAATTTATAATTCTTACCGGACTTCAAACCCTTAAGCACTAACTTAACGATATCATCACTTAAATCCTTACTAACACCTACGTACCTTACATTACATTTGGGACATGAGATACTATCAGGAAGGTCCTTAACAAAGCTGATATAGCTATAACCGCATATCATACATATCAACCTCACCTTCTTACTTAGAAGCCTCCTCTTCACCATCTCCGATATTATGTTCTTAGGTATGTATCTAGCTAGGACTCTCCCGCTAAAGCCAGGTATTTTAAGACCTTCAAGTGCTAGTGGTGAGAGCTCGCTGACCTCTATAAACTTAATTATGGTTTTACCCTCAGCCAACCTTCTAACAAACTTCTTAAGTGTTGGTAAGTCTACATACCTACATGTAAGTTCGTTAAGTACCTCCCTACATATTAGTTCATTGTCTTCAAATCTCTTGGCAAGTGCGTTAATTATATTTAGAGGGGCGTTCTCAGGTATAATTCCCATCCGCTTAAGCACGTTAACTAAAACAAGCCTATATATGGAGGACCTCCTTAAAGATTCCTTAAACAACTCCTCTAAACCGTCTTCGAGTAGTGTCGACCTTACTATAGACTCCACACTACTTAATTGGATACGTGTAGGTAGTTGAATAACCACCCTATAGGGGTCTGACTTAATTAATGGGTTCAACCCTAAATACCTACTAAATGCATAGCCGAGTAAGTAGCTTAAACCTCTATTACCCCTACTTCCTAGACATGAGTGTAAAACGATGACTGTCGGGGTTGACTTCTTAACCTCTACTACGAGTAAGTCCTCACTAGGTAGTGGGTACCCACTATTTACGTGTTTTGATATAATGTCCTTTAAGTATTTTAAAATCTCTTCAGAGATTAACCCAGCATACTGTTTTGGTAGGTGATTAAGAGCTAATAACTTCCTCAAAGCGCAGACCTCCCTAGCCACTCTATACTCAACAGGTATTGTCTCACCAACCCAAGATGGTATTAAGTATTCCCCACTGCCTGCCTCCTCTACGTAGACCTTCCTCTCCTCCTCATCAATACCGACCACCCTCCACAACCTACCGCTGAGAACTAACGAAGACCCTTCATTAACTTCTAAAGCTACGAACTCCTCATCTAATTGACCTATCGGGGTCATAGACGCTAAATCGATGACTAAGTAGTGGGGTGAGTCAACAATCATAGTGGTAGTTAAGTAGTAAATCCTACCCTTCCCAGTAGCTTCAATTAAGGAGCCATTCGACTTAATTAAGGAAAGATCTGAAAGCAATTCTAACACCTTATTGAATTCCTCAAACGTCAGGTCCCTAAAAACGTATGAATTCCTCAATACTTCATAGGCAGTAGTGGGTTCCATCCTACCTTCCTGGAGGAGTAGGCCGACTATCTGATGGGTTAGTACGTCAAGCGGGTTCTCATGAATTGAGAAGTATTCTAACTCATTATTTAGACTCCTACGTATGATGACTAAAGACTCTAGAATATCATCTAATGAAATGTCCGTAACTACGTATCCTTTAGCCTTAAGCCCCGCCCTATGCATGCTCCTACCAACCCTCTGAACAAGCTTTACAACCTGCTTAGGTGATGATACCTGAATGACAGCATCAACACTACCGACATCAATACCTAATTCAAGACTTGAAGTTGCCACTACTCCCTTAATCTCCCCATCCTTCAACTTCTTCTCAACAGCTTCTCTTTCATCCCTGGACAGGCTACCGTGATGTACATATACGTTAACTCCTAACTCCCTTAGTTTTAGTCCTAAGAGCTCTGCATCATTACGTGTATTAGTAAATACTATCACTTCATTGTGCTTACTCATTATATCCTTAATTAGGGAAGCCGTGTCAATCGAGCCTCCGGAAGTGTAGGGAGTTACTAACTCGATATCCATATCTCTAGCATTAAGTATGACTACATCATCTACTATCCTACCGTAGGAGAGGAACTTCTTAGCTAGTTGAATATCTCCTATACTAGCAGATAGGCCTATCCTTTGCGGTTTCTTAGCGATTAGCTCAAACCTACTGAGAGATGCTATTAACTCAGAACCCCTCTTACTGTTAACTAGTTCGTGAAGTTCATCAATAACTACGTATTTAGTATTAGCGAGGTAATTCCTTAAAGAATTACTTATTAGGAGGTATTGGAAGGTTTCAGGAGTGGTTATAATTATATGTGGTGGATTTCTCTCTAAAGACCTCCTCAGACTCTGAGGTGTGTCACCGTGACGTGCCTGAATCCTTAGACCGAGGTCGGAGCATATGCTCGATAACCTCCTCATCAAGTCTCTGTTTAATGCCCTCAAAGGGGTTATGTATATTAAGCTAATTGGTTGGTGCTTACTTACATCATCTACCATCTTAGATATTAAAGGGAATACTGCTGCCTCAGTCTTCCCACTTCCCGTAGGAGCTACTATTAATACGTCACGCCCCCTAATAATTAAGGGTATAGACTTCTTCTGAACTTCTGTTAATTCGTTATAACCGTATTTAAGCATGACCTTAACTAAATTCTGGTTAAGCATGCTCAGTACGTCTTTAACATTACCCACTTCCAGCACATCTAATACTACAGTAGCAAAAAACTTATACGTTTGATGCGGAAATATGAGTAGTATGGAGATCTTGAGATTTAAGAGATTAGTAGGTGCATTACTCATAATTCTGCTGAACTTAATGCTTGGTGGGTTGTTAAGGCTACCTACCTCACTAATCTCATTAATGTTAACTGTAAATTCGTCGTATATTATAGCCTCTGTAGCTGGTATCGTGGTAGGTTTCTTAGGTAATGTCCTAGTAGTGATTGTAGAGGCTGCTACTTTAATTATTATCTACTTTATAATGCTTAATATTAACTTAAGCATTTCTCTAATCTACGTAGTATTTCCATACTTGTTAGGCGTTATTATCGGTTCATCATTTCTTAGGAGATTAAATTTAACACTACCTAAGATATATGCAGGTGTGGGAATACACTCACTAAGTAATTTCCTTATGATTACTGGGGCATCACTTATTACTATGTACTTTATTTCAACACTACCTGTCAGTAGTGAGTTAGTACTTAGTAGTAAGGCTCTAGCGGGCTTTAAGTACTACATAATGCTTTGCGGTCTCATATGCAATTCCTTCGTAGTGTCAGTATCAACTCAATTCGAACAAATTAATTTGAAGTCCGTTCCTACTTATATACTGCTAATACTTACTGTTTCACTATCCTGGATATCAACACCGTCGATAATTCTTACGAGTTATGAGTACTTAAGAGGTACGGAAAGTTACTTCATCTTAGGTAAGATCGTTAGGAAGTTAAGTGGGGGTACGCCTAAGTACGTGTTCGGAGGTTACGTTAAAATACCTATTAACGTTAAGGATAATAGGCACGTAGTCATAGTTGGTATGAGTGGTAGTGGTAAGTCGTACCTTGCGATGAAGATAGTTAAACAGTTAGCCGGTAAGCACCCCATACTGATTATAGACCCCCATGGTGAGTACGTCGAATTAGTTAGGAGTTTAAAAGGTAGGGTCTTAACACCGCTTGGAAATCCTGTAAACCCATTAGATACTTTAGGTAAGCCTAAGAACGTGAGAGCTGAAGAAGTTAGTGATATGATTAAGAGGGTATTCAGACTAGGCAACCTTCAGAAGTACTCACTATATAATCTAATATTAAGTACTTATGAGAGATTAGGCGATGGTGTAATACCTACATTTAATGATGTATATTCAACGTTGATTTACTACTTAGACAATGCCTCCAATCCTTCTAGTGAGGTATACCTTAGTAGGGAGATGCTTAGTGCGTTAATCCCCTATCTAGACCTGCTCAGAGGTCCTTACTTAACGTCAACTGCTCTACGGCCTGAGGACCTAGTCAACGGGTTAACGGTTATCGATTTAAGTGTGGTTGAAAGTGAGTCTTTAATAGGTATTTACGTTGAAAGCCTGCTCTACCTACTGGAGACATATATAAAAACATCATCTAGTAGTGAATTACTCATAATTGTTGATGAAGCCCATAAGTTCATGGGCGGTAAAATCGCCCCACTACTAAGTAAGTTAATTATGGAGGGAAGGAAGTTCGGACTAGGTCTAATAATAATTACTCAACAACCACTTGACCTTGAGCCGAGCATTATAGCTAACTCAGCATATATAATCTCATTTGCTATTCAAGAAGTCAACAACTTAAACTACATATCTAAGGTCTTATGCGGTAGTAATATCAAATATGAAGTGGTTAGAAATCTGGTAGCAAATCTTAAGAAACATGAAGCCTTAGTAAGAATAAGAGATGAGGGAGGTCTATACCTCATTAAAGCTTAAATGTATTTAGGAATTTAATGTGTGAGGGTTTATCTAGTGAGTGAGGAAGAGGAAATTCCTGTAGAGGAGGTATCAGAGGAGAAAGGTGAGGAAGTTGAGGAGGAAGGTGAGGAAGTTTTAAGAGGCTTTACAATAGAGGGTTTAGAACTAATGTTAGCTAGGGTTGAGGAAATCGAAAAATTGGTTAAAGGACTACCCCCATCCTCTAAAGCTGAATTAAAAGAGAAAACGTCGAGGAAGGAAAAGCGCCAAGAAGAAGTCAAACCCAAACGTTCTAAGAAGTCAAAGCATAAGACTGAGTAAGACCTTCTAAAGCATACCTCATAAGCGATTAACCTTAGTTAACTTACTATTCATAGCTCCAGGTTTCTGGAACGTGTAGTAGTTCGCTGGCAGGTTTGAAAAGGTAGTGATGAACTACCCTAGATTGCATAGCCATTTCAGATGCATTAAGGTTTTGAGGAAGTCTGAGGGATTAAATGTGTGTATGGGCTCAGGTTTCATGTTGGTTGATTTGGTTTGCTGCCAACCCCTAGCCCCACAGACCTCAGAGCACCATTTCATCGGCGCCCACGTCATTAGCTTCCCCATTCAGGGTAACCCCAACCCACAGCTCACCCTCATCGGGCTCACAGTTATGGGAAACCCCACATCCTTGGCTTTGAATGCCTAACCCGCTTAGGTCTTCACTACTTACCTACATTATGGGTAGGTTCAGGAGATGTTATGTGGGGAAACCTTAACCACTAATGCCTTCTCTAAGAGCTTCCTATGTATTGTCTCCTTCGGTATTTTAAAACAATCCATGAAAGTTTACAAGAGAAGTAACTGGCTGTTTCCCTTTTCAACATTTTAGTTGGGTGGTTTTTACATACTTGTAGATTTAAGGTCTTCCACCCTTCGGTGAGGTTTTTATAAACTTCGAAATACGTATCAATACATCTTTGATGTGTGAGGACTAAACATTAGAGAAAGTAAAACCTGTGAAGAACTACTTACTATGAAACTACTACCCCTCTACTAACTCGAAATCGAGCTGTAATTCCTTTAATATCTTAGATATGAAGTCTAATCCTATTCTCTTATCAAAAACTAGCTGTACGGATTCCACGCCATCTTTCTTAAAGAGCTTTATCTTATCAACAACTACTAGGCCTTTGAGCAGGTCCCCTTCATCCTTCGTAGGCGATATAAAGTCCTTAAACTTCCTCTTCATCATATCGTAAAACAGGTTAAAGTTATTTAATATCCTTAGAGCATCGTTAATGTCTGAGGTGTTCCTACCATATACTTCCTTCAAGTAGGTAAGTATTTTAGTAATGCTTACACGGTCACCTTCAATATATGTATAGCCGGTAAAACTCCTTACTAATTTTATTTTAGACATCGTAATTAGGCCCTTCTATAATAGCTTAAAAACATAATAAGTATTAAATTAACTATAGAACCTAGTAATTATGTGGGAGTTTCATGTTTAAAATTAAGTATCCTGTAGGGGCTAGGATTAAGAGGATTTTCCAAGATAGTTTAAAACCAATAGATGAAGTGCCGATAAGTGTTGATGCTGACGGACTCTTAATACGTGCATTAAGTCCGGATAAGAACTTATTAGTCGAGGTGGTAATGCCTCAAACAGCTTTCGAATTATTTGACGTTAATAGGAGGACTACCCTAACTGTCGATAAATCCCAGTTCTTAAGAAGTTTTAGGAAGGTTGGTAAGAAGGATAGCGTCTTAATAGAATTTGAGGAGGGTAATAGGGCGCTTAAGTTAACTTTAATCAACATGAGGACAGGTGTTGAGAGGAATTACGTCGTAAACGTTAGGGAAGTCGGTAATGAATTAGTAAGTTCTATCAATATAGACTTGCCAGTAAGATTCCAAATACCTTCAGAGGATTTAAGAAAGATCATAGCTGATGCTAAACTAATTGATGAGGATTTAGAGCTAAGGTATGAGGGAAACCGTATAGAAGTTGTAAGCACTTCAGAGAATAAGATGTTTAAACAAATACTAGCTCTAGACAGACCGTTATACTTCCTAGAGGCTAAAGAAACGCAAGTATCTAGTAAGTACGATTTAGACCTACTTAAAGCTCTTGCTAAATCATTCACCCTAGCTGATGTTACAACCGTTGAGTTCGGCCCCTCACTACCTATTAAGATCTCTGTAGAAATAGGTGATGGTTCAAGAATAACGTATTGGATTGCATCTAAGATTTAACGGTTTAAATAAGAATTTCTTAGAGTTAGTGCTCACCTCCTTCTTTAGCAGTCCTTCTCTCACCATATCAGCTATAATACTCCTTAACGTCAGGGGATCTAAAGTAATACCTGAAGCTTCTAACACAGTTTTCAGCTCGTAGAATGTCTTAACCTCACGCTGTAAAATAAGCTTAATTATTAAGTCCTTAATATCTGAATCGTTTAAACTCATTGTTAACTACCTTAATCACATCCTCTAAGATATCTAAACCCTTATGGGCCAATTCCTCTGATATCGTAAGCGGAGGTGCGATCCTAATCGTAGAGTAGCCAGCACCTATGACTGCTAAGCCTTTCTTAAACGATTCCATTAGGACTTTACTTAACTCCTTATACGCATATCCCTTCGACCTCTTATCATTAACTAACTCTACACCTATCATTAACCCCTTACCGCGGACATGACCTACCAACTCATACTTACTGACCCACTCTGAAATTCTCTTCATGATGGATTCCCCAACCCTTAACGCGTTGTCAAGTACTTTCTCACTCTTTATGACTTCTATTACAGCCCTACTAGCAGCTAATGCTACAGGGTTTCCCCCAAACGTTGATGCGTGAGTCCCTTTAGGTAATGACATAACTTCAGCCCTACCAGCTATAGCTCCTAATGGAAGTCCTGAGGCCAGGGCTTTAGAGGAGACTATAATATCAGGCTTCACACCCCAGTGTTCAGCAGCAAACCACTTACCAGTCCTCCCCATACCTGATTGAACTTCATCAAATACTAATAGTATTCCGTAGTTATCACATAACTTCCTCAGCTTTGGTAAGAAGTCGTCGGGGGGAACTACGTAACCACCCTCACCTAAGATAGGCTCTATAAATACGCCAGCTACGTCATCTCCATCAACCAACCTCCTAAATATGTAATCCTCAATATACGATATAACTGCCTCCCCACATTCGCTACCCTCCACTCTTAAAGGACATCTGTAAGGATCTGGATAAGGTACGTTAATCACTCCAGGCAATAGGGGTTGAAAGTACTTCCTATGGATTGGCTTACTCCCAGATAGTGATAAACTTCCTAAAGTCCTGCCGTGAAAAGAACCTATGAATGCGATCACATACTGCCTAGTATTCCTGAAGTACCCTTTAACAATTTTTAAAGCTCCTTCAATTCCTTCCGTACCACTATTACAGTAGAATACCTTCTTCCTACCATCTATAGGTACTACCTCTAAGAACTCCTTAGCATGTAGTACAGCTTCCTCATAGAGGAAGTCGGTAAGTGAGTAATGGATTAACTTACTGGCCTGTTTTTGAATAGCTTCTACTACTTTAGGATGGTTATGACCGACATTCATAACACCTATACCTGAGTTGAAGTCTATGTATAGATTCCCATCTAAATCCTCTACTACGGACCCACAACCACTCTTAACTACTAGAGGGTACCACCTACTGAAAGACTGCATGATAAGTTCTTCATCACTTTCTATGACGGCTTTAGACTTAGGGCCGGGAGGCGTTACTACGATCTTAGGTACCTCGTCGAAGCACTCACTACTACAGCTCATCACCACTACCCAACTAATCGGTCTGTTAAGATTAAAAATACTTTCGAATTTCACAGAAAATATTTTTAAGTTAAGTAGCGTGGTTGACTCCTCAGTCCTCTCTCACCTAATAGTTGATGAGATCGATGAAGCTATTCTTAACAATTTAGAATCATCGCCTACTCTACATACGAGTTGAATACCTACCGGCAACCCCCTAACTTTAAGTGCTGGTACTGAAATAGCTGGAGCTCCTATGTAGGAGGCATACACGGTTTCATATGTAAGTAGACTCCTTATACTTCCATCCTCCCTACCTAAGACATCCTCTATTTTAGGGGCTGGTATAGGTGTAGTTGGTGTTATTAATGCATCAACCCTCTTTAAAATGCTGTTAAGCTCATCCCTAACTTCATCTCGATGAGCCATAGCTTCAAGATATTCTACCGCCTTATACTCAAGTCCTTTCTCAACTAACCTCCTAACGTCCGGTCTATAATCATCCCACCTATCCCTATGTCTCATATGGATTGCAGTAGCTTCGCTGTACCTAATTACCGGGAAGAACCTCCAAACATACTTTTCAGCATTAACCATATTAACTTCCTCATACTCACAGCCTAACTCAGCAACATAGTTAAGGAAACTATTTTCTACCTCCTCTACCAAGTCTGGAGCCAGCGTTCTCAACCACTCCGGCACTCTAAACCATGTTGGTACCCCCAATCTCAGCCTCCTAACATCAACATGCTCAACCTCAAGTCTGATGAAGGCTTCTGAAACCCTGTAAATCCAGTCTAAATCACTTGCTAGAAAACCTATAGTATCTAATGAAGGTGATAGAGGGTATACGCCGTAGGTATTGATTAATCCGTAAGTAGGTTTATATCCATACACACCGCATAATGAGGCCGGCACCCTAACAGAACCAGCCGTATCAGTTCCTAAAGCAACCGGTATTAACGACGCAGCAACTGCTGCCGCGGAACCACCACTACTACCACCTGCTATTCTACTAGTATCTAACGGATTTTTAGTAGGACCGAAAACACTTGAAGTGGTAGTGGCCCCGGATGCAAACTCATGCGTGTTAGTCTTACCGACTACTACCCATCCACCCTCCTTAAGGACCTTAACTACGTATGCATCGTACTCAGGTATGAAGTTCATATATAGCTTAGATCCCATTGTAGTGCGAAGACCTTTAGTATATATTACATCCTTAACACCTAGTGGTAAGGGCTCTAAACCCCTTCTTAAAATACGTTCTGCCTCATTTAATGCCTCATCATTATACAATACAAAGGCGTTGATGTTAGAGTTAATCCTCCTAGAATTCTCACTTAATGCGTGTTCTATGAGTTCATAACCACTCACTCAGAATCCCTTATAAAAGATAAAACCACATTTAAAAATAACTAACTCCACCCTGAAGGGTTTTGAAGCCGTAAGAGGTCTTCAGGGCAGTAGTTTTAGAGCTGTATCTGCTTTCCGTAATGAGTAGCTCATCCATCAAGAACCCTGAGGCCGACGTCGCACTTAAAATCATCGTCAAAAATAAAAGAGTACTGTAATACTACTTCCTCTGGCTCAGTATGCTTAAGTTTAATACTTTTTAGCCAGCCTCATGAAAGTATGTGCCTTAGCTCCGCATACAACGCATCTGTGGTCTCCAACATCAGCGTCTAATGGGCTGCCCAAGGCGTCACACTCTAATAACTCACTTAATTTTAACCCGCATTCATGCCTACCACACCAAGGTAGTTCTACGATACCCCTACTACTGCTTAAGAATTCTTTAGCACTTTCAATATCTGGAAATCTCTTAATTCTTGACTTAAACGCCTGCCAAGCCCTACTACTTAAATTTTCGTTATAGTTAATGCTGATCTCCTCAATTTTACTTATAAGTTCTTCAAACCCTACCTTAACCCTCTCTAATGTATCCCTCCTGAATACCGTTACGTAGTTACCTTCAACTTCCTTCATCCCTACCTCAATCCTTAGAGGAACTCCTTTAAACTCCCAGTAGTAGAACTTCTCACCAGGTCTTAAATCATCACGTAGATCTTCGTGTACCCTATAACCCTTACTCTTAAGTAACTCGTATATGGTGTGCGAGTACTTAAACACTTTGTCACGAGTCTCAGCGGTTATTAAAGGTATTATAACTATCTGTATGGGGGCTACGTGGAATGGGAGTACTAAACCTCTCCGATCTCCATGTACTGCGAACATCGATGCTAGAGCACGTTCAGAGATCCCGTAACTTGTCTGCCAAGCATAATCTATACTTCCATCACTTTTCTGTATCCTCACCTCAAATACCTTAGTGAAGTTTTGACCGAGGTTATGCACGGTTCCGATCTGTAAAGCCCTACCATCAGGCAGTAAGGTATCAAAAGCTATGGTGTAGATAGCCCCCGCAAATTTATCCCACTCAGGCCTCTTAGATATTACGTAGGGAACCCCTAAGGAATCGAAGAACTTACTGTAAATTCCTATAGCTTCAATAACTTGCCTCTCACAATCAGTGAAGTCTTCGTGAAGTGTGTGGGCCTCCTTGAAAGTACTTACTTCTCTAACCCTAATCATAGCCCTAGTAGCTTTAGTCTCATACCTAAATATACTTACAACTTGATAGTACTTCTTAGGCAGTTGTTTATAGCTCTTAACCCAGAAGCTCTCTAAATACGTTAAGGATGTCTCACTAGTAGGTCTTAAAGCTAACTTAACGTCTAAAGGCTCTAAACCACCGTGGGTAACCCAGTAGACCTGATCTTCAAAACCTCTGATGTGTTCAGACTCCTTTCTAATTATGTTCTCAGGTATTAGTAATGGTAGTAGTATCTCCTCATGCCCTGTCTCATCAAGCAATTTCCTTAAGATGTTGATGACGTTCTCCCTAATTTTAAACCCGTAGGGCAGCCAAACACCCATACCCTTAGCTGGATACCTACCGTAATCATAAACCTCAGCTACTTCTAAAACGTAGTCAAACCACTCGGAGAAGGACCTCCCAAGATCTCTGTATATGTTGCCCTCACTCAACCGTTAACACCAACAAGTAGTGATAATAGATGGTTTTAAAGTTAGCACTTAAACACGTATTTAGAAGTTATTAGTTATAAGGTATATCACATCTGAAGTGGGAAGTAATTACTATTAGAGAATACGGCTTATGAGGCTGGAGGCGGCTGCATAAAAATCATCAGATACTAAAGATTAAAAATACCGAAGTAAAAAACATAAGGAGAGGTGTGTAGCTACGCCTAAGAAGAGGGAGAGTAGGGGCAGACATAAAGGTGGGAAAGGATCTGTTGGTGCTATACATTGCGATCAGTGTGGGAGGTTAACCCCTGAGGATAAAGCAGTATGCGTTACTAGGACTTACTCACCAGTAGACCCACAACTAGCTAATGAGTTAGAGAAGAAAGGTGCTATAATTGCTAAATACCCCATCACTAAATGCTATTGTATTAGTTGTGCAATATTTTTAGGTATAATTAAAGTTAGATCTGAGGATGAAAGGAAGGTCGTCAGGTAATTAGGTGGGGGTATAATGCGCATACCAAAGAAGTTAAATAGCTACTGCCCTAGATGTAAGACCCACACAGAACACAGTGTTACTATATACAAGCACGGTAAGCGTAGGTCCTTAGCTGAAGGTGAGAGAAGGTATGCACGTAAGCAGAAAGGCTATGGTAGTAAGAGGAAGCCCGAGCAGAAGAGATTTGCAAAAGTTACTAAGAAAGTAGTTCTTAAGCTTAAGTGTTCGAAGTGTGGCTATATAATTCATAGGAAGGGTATTAGGATTAAGAAGGCTGAGTTAGTTGAGGTGGTGAAGTAGGTGAAGAAGAAGAAAGTACTAATACCTATGCCTAGGTCTAAGTTTGTGAAGATTAGATGTCCGTCATGCGGTAATGAGCAAGTAGTATTCGACCACGCAACATTTCCCTCAAGATGTTTAGTATGTGGGGTGGTTCTCGTAGTACCTTCAGGCGGTAAGGCTAAGGTATTGGGTGAGTTAATAAAGATTATGAGTTGATGTGATGGTAAGGAAGCGTACTGAACTACCTGAGGTAGGGGATTTAGTAATAGGAACGGTTACTAAAACATTTGAATATGGTGCCTACGTCCGTTTAGAAGAATTCGGAGGTCATGAGGCTTACCTACCTTGGAGTGAGGTAAGTAGTAAGTGGGTTAGAGATGTTAAGGAGTTCGTTAAGGAGGGTCAGAAGGTGGTAGCTAAGGTCATCCGAGTTGATAGGAAGAAGAAACATGTTGATATATCGCTTAAGAGGGTTAGTGATAGCGAGCAAAGGCGAAAACTACTTGAGTGGAAGAGGGCTCAGAGAGCTGAGAAAATACTTGAAGTTGTTGCATCAAGGTTAGGTAAAACATTAGACGATGCTTACAGGGAGGTTGGGTGGAAGTTAGAAGATAAGTATGGGGAAATATTCGGGGGCTTAGAACTTACTGCATATCAAGGTGAGGAGGTACTCAGGGAGGCTGGGGTTCCTGAGGAGTGGGTAGGCCCCATAATGGATGAGTTGAAGAAGCATATAGAGGTGAAGAAAGTTAAAATACATGGGCTGCTGACATTAACTTCAACAGACCCTGACGGGGTGGAGAGGATTAGAGAGGTACTTCTAAAACCACTTAATGCATTAAGCAGTGAATTAGATAGAAATACATCAATTAAGGTCTATACTATAGGCGCTCCTAGATATAGGGTTGAGGTTATATCAGCTGATTATAAACAAGCTGAGAAAATCTTAAACACTTACATATCTATAGCACAGGATATAGCTAAAACGCTTAACGTTAACTACAGCTTTGAGAGAGAACGTTAATGCGTTGGCTACTACGTAAGTGCCCTAAATGCGGGCTTTACACTTTTCAGGAATTCTGCCCTAAATGCAATGGAAAGACCCACGTTGCACACCCACCTAGATTCTCACCAACAGATAGATACGTAAGGTATAGACTAATACTTAAAAACGAATTTTAAATCACCAAGGCACGTCCTTAATCCCGAAAAGATATGCTATAAAATTAGTTAATGGATGGAGTATTAAAGATACTACCATAGCTATAAGTAGGGACTGCAGGTCTAACGAAGTACTTAGCAGTAAATCCACACCAGACAACCTTATAATGAGGAACGAACCAAGTAGGTAGTCTATCTGGTCGAAGGGTGGGAACGGTGCCCCTCCCCGCATCCCCAACCTTCGTTTAACGAACGCGTTAATTAGATCGCCTAGTAAAGCCCCTAAACTCATGAAGAAGGCGTATAAGACCCATAAACCATTCCCGAAAATATAGACGTATCCAAGACCTAATAGTAAACTCCCTGATAGGCCTAGTACGAACCCCTCCCAAGTCTTCCCATCACCTAAAACCCTCCTACCATCGATGAAGTTTTTATTAAAGTCTATAGGATGTCTATTTCGGAAGAACACTCTTACAAGCACCGGCAACGCGTTAGCAACCATTGCAGGCAGGAAGAGGATCAATGCCCGCACCACCATTACTACAGCTCCATCAAGATTCATACGCCAACCACTCAACACCATTACTAGTAATTACATATCTCATCTCTAAATTAGCTTCTTTAGGAAATTCAGTAAGTAGCCTTCTCACGTTCCTCCCAACTTTCTCAAGCTTGAATACGTAATCACACCAGTACCTAAGTATTTGAAAACCACTCATTCTGACGTCATCGTCGAAACCGCTTACCTGAGCTGCAAGCAAACACGTAGTACCGTTATTAACACTCATATCGTTCAGTAAGGCCAATATCGTGTTGAAGACCCTGTTTGAGTGAGGCTCGTAGCTAACCTCAACTCTATAGAAATTATTCACGGTATCTATAGCTATTGCCTTTAAATCCTTCCTCAAATTCTTATAGACGTCAAGTACTAGTTGAAGTAAGCTATTGCTGTCGTATACGTCTATAAATAGAGCATTTTCTGAAAATCCGTATCTGTCTAGAATGGCTGAGTATAAAGGTCCTTCAGTACTCACATATACGACCTTCCCACACGAAGTAATTGAAATAAGACTTAAGAATTGCAGTATTATGTTTGTTTTACCAGCTCCTGCCTCACCGTATATTAGTGAGACCTTACCTTCAACCAGCTTAAGAAGTTCGTCAACCTTAATACCCACCACCTTATATAGGGAGGACCGTGCTGGAGACTCAATAAAACTTTATTATTAAACGCTTAAATAACTATCATGGTGGTTGCATAGTCAGACGTCGCGGGAAGGAAGTAGAAGTAGCTGCATTCATATACAATCCTAGACTACTCATAAGTGTGTTGAATGCTGTGAAAAATTATGGTATAAAGATTTTCGTACCTGAAGATATTAACTCCCTTAAGAACTACCGAGATGTGCTACTAGTAGATGATGAAGGTTTAGACATACTGAGAACTCGCTTAGGTATTAACCCAGTAAATCACTACTTAATTCATGATGACGCTTCAATATACAGATTTATAGTTAAGGTCTTCGGCATTAAAGATGTTAGAGTTCTTCAGGTCGGGATGGACGTTGGTAGAAGGCTTGCCTACGTAATCCTCTGCGATAATATACTCCTCAAGGCAGGGTATATATCAAGACTTAAAGACCTAATAGAAACTGTCGAAGAGTTTAGGAAAATCTTAACGCCAAGTAAGGTCGTCATAAAGTTGGGTAGTTCAGCAGGCACTAATAATCAGAAGATCAACATGTTTGTGAGGGAGTTAATCCTATCAGGATTTGAGGTCGTAGTAGCAGATGAGAGTAACTCATCATCTAAGACATGGAATAAATTAGACGGTTATAAAATTAAGTTTACGACAGACATACATGCAGCTTTAAACATAGCATTTAGGGAGGGGGTTAAATTCAGTAAAGCGCAACAGAATTTAACACGTGATTCGGCGGACTATTGAATATATGTTTAATAGTGTTTCAACATCTAATTGGTAGACCCTCTTACCTTCGGTTAAACTCTCTAACTTTAAGACGTCCTCACCACTTAAGCTACCTCTTAAGCAATTCCTCAATACCTTTCTAGCTAGCTTTCTCTTCTGATTAAACAAACACCTAATTAAGTCTTCATACACTCTCCACTCATCACTCCACTCTCTAATCCTCATTAAAACTACTACCCTGGAATACACTTTAGGACGTGGTGTGAAGGATGAAGGAGGGTAAAGTCCCCCTAATTCTACATTCATAAATGTATTGACCATAGCCGTCAGCCTACTGTAGCCCTTACTACCAGGTAGTGCTGTAAGGCGTTCAGCAACCTCGTTCTGAAGTGTGAGTACCGCCGCCCTACAATTAGACTTAACGATAGAGTTAATTAACGGACCAGTAATACTATACGGTACGTTAGATACTATTATGTCCGCCTCCCTCAACCCGGAATGAAGTAGGAGAAGTCCGTCGCCGACTAAGACATCAACTACTCTAAAACCTACCTCCCTATTTAAGAAATCCACAGCTACACCGGCCAACTTACTGTCCAACTCTACTGATACTACGTAATTAGCTACATCGCTTAAGCAAGCAGTAAGTAATCCCAAACCTGTACCGATCTCTACCACCCTAGACGGTCTTAACTTAGAGACATGTTCTAAGACCTCGTAGAGCAGCTTCCTATCCACTATAAAATGCTGACTTAACTTCCTCCTCGCTCTAACACCGTGTAGGCGTAGTAAGTACTTCGTAATCTTATCTAAATCTAGATAACGTAATTCCATAGACGGTGACCACTTTACCCATATCTTAAATTGTAAAAAGTAATCAAGGTTTATTAGTTCTTTAGGTATTTATATCATTGATCAAGGATTGAGTGCTGAGGAAAGAGTTTTAAGTTATTTGAGAGTCAATCCCGGAGCAACTCCTAGGGAGATAGCTGATGCGTTAGGTATGAGTCTAACATCGGTTAGAATAGCTATAAATAGGCTTAGAGAGTTGGGACAGGTTATTAGGAGTAGTAGGGGTGGTTACGTTGTTAGGGTATCCCAAGACGCTGTGTTTAATGACTACGTTCATAGTACTACTCAACATCCGGTCAGCAAAGATTTACTGAAAATTATAGATGAATTAGTCAGTAAGGTTAGTAGTTTAGAGAGTAGGATTGAGAGGTTAGAAAGTGAGGTCAGACTTATTAAGAAGTCATTACCTAAGATGCCTACGAAGCGCTCAGCTAGTGGGGATGTGGATAAGTTTCTCTCAACGCTGAGGTTAAGAGGAGTTATGAGTGTTGATGAAGTCAGAGGGTTATCACTTGAGAGACCTTTAGATGACTACGTAAGTAGTGGGAAGGTCGTCATTGTAGGGGATCTGGTAGTATGTCCTGACTTCCTAAACTCATTTAAGTCTAAATTCCCCATTAAGGTATCTGATATTAATAGCCTGAGTAGTGAGGAGGTAAAGCTTTTAGAAGCTTTAGTTAGGACTAATCAAGTATATCTATTCTCAGGTGTTGAGTATAGGATCTTAGATTAAATCCTCCCGGAAAGTACATCTACGATTAATTTAGTCAGTCTATCCATAATAGAATTAACAAGTCTAACCCCCTTCTCATAATTAGCCTTATCTGGATTTCCATAACTTCCTGGAAGTCTCTTAAAGCCTTCAAACCTATAAACATATGCCTTAGGTCTTTTAGTAAGGTCTAGACTATGCCAGAAATCATCATATCTTCTATCAACTTCAGAACCTACAGCCCTCTCACTAACTACTCTAATGTTTAAAGCTATTGCAATACTCGTTTCAATCTCATCTGCGTGGAAGAACTTACTCTCAAATACTTCATTAATCACATCACCTACTAACTCCCACCAAGAGGTTACTATCACAAGAGAGTCCCCACCTACATCGTTAACAACTCTTCTAGCAACTACCTTTAACGCGTCGGAGTTGCCGGCATGTCCGTTGAGTATTAAAACCTTCTTAATACCACACCTCATGATAGACTTAATTAAGTCATATAGATAATTCATGAAGGAAGCCTCACTAACTTCTAACGTCCCGGGATTACCTGACCACATGCTACTTAATCCGTAGGGTATTGGAGGAAGCTTAATTACCTTAATCCCTGAGCTACGCACTCTTTCCACGAACCTCTTAGCTAACTCATCAACTATTAAGTAATCAAGACCTAATGGTAAGTGCAAACCATGTTGTTCGATACTACCAACTGGTAGTAATGCTATGGTAGAATCGTCAACAGTTTCCTCAAACTCAACCCACGTGATTAAGTCCCAGAAAGACATTAAACCCACTACGTTGGAGGCTTATTCTAACGCTTTTAATATGTCGGGAGGTACTTTAAAAGTATATTTAACCTCGGTGAACTCCTTCCTAAACTCTATGACCTTCCTCTTAACCTCGGTAGGGTCTTTACGGTTGATGAGTAAGTCTCTCATAATGATTGCGATTTCCTTGAAATCCGATTCCACAGCCCCATATCTAGTCATTTCCTGAGTGCCTAATCTTATACCGCTTGGATTCTTAACAGCTTCAGGAGGGTCCCACGGAAGTAAGTTCTTATTAACTATTATGTTAGCTGATTCAAGTTCTTGAGCCACTTTAGAGCCACCACCTAAGTCCGTAACATCAACTACTAACATGTGTGATTTAGTAAACCCTAAGTTCTCTGCAAGTACTTTAAAGCCTTCAGAACATAAGGCCTCTGCGAAAGCTCTAGCATTTCTAACTACTTGATCTGCGTACGACTCACCAAAGTACTTCATCTCAATTGCTGTTACAGCTGTAGCTGGCAGTCTATGTAAGTGATGATTGCTTACAAACCACGGAAATATGACCCTAGACACCGCCTTATACAACTCACCATCATTAGTGAAGATTAAACCTCCCTGAGGTCCTGGAAACGTCTTATGAGTCGATGATGTAGCTATATCAGCTCCCTCATGGATTGGGTTAGGCCACTTCTTACCGACTATTAATCCAAGAACATGGGCTACGTCGTGAACTACGTATGCGCCAACCTCATGTGCTGCCTCAGCAATTTCCTTATTCGGATGTGGAAATAAGTAAACGCTAGCACCTAATGTTACGAACTTAGGCCTTAAATCACTAATCATCTTAATAGCTTTATCAACATCTATATTCCACGAGTCTGTATCGAAAGGCATCTCAACATGCTCTATGCCTAAAGCACCTAAAGTACCGAACTTAGTATGCGATACGTGGGCGCCTGCCTGAACAGGTGCTATTAAAGCCTTATCCCCAGGATTACCGAGAACTCTAAACACAGTAGCATTAGCTATAGTACCACTTATAGCTCTAGGCTCTACGTAATTAACATTAAGTAGCTCGCCAAACAACTTAGAAACCATCTCCTCAACAATGTCCACATACTTAGTCCCCTGGTAATATCTCTTACCGGGTCTCCCCTCAGCATATCTATGCATCATATCACTAAGGTAGACAGACTCCGCCAACGGAGACATAACGTTCTCAGATGCAATTAAGTTAATACACTCAAACTTCCTCCATCTGTTATGACTTCCAACAACATTAATTAGATACACCAACTCATTAGGTACGTTAATACCCACCACCCAACCCTTCAAACTAACTCTCAAAACAATTTATATTTTACCTCTACCTACTATCCAAGCCGACATTGAGAAATGCTTACCGTGTTAGAATGTATTCATAGTTGGAAATCAGTATTGATGTGTTAGCAACTACTTCTTAGCCTCAAGTTTTTTAGGTTATCTTAGATTCCTTAACTCTTATAAAGTAATTAAGCAGTTTCCAAAACCCTTGAATGTGGTGTGTCGGTCGGTAACCAGGGTTCTGAAAACCTGCAGTAGTCCGCGGGAAGGTTCGGAGAGGTAGGTAAACTACATTAAGAAGAACGAAAACCTAAGTGGAGAACGTTACTCCAACCTAGATAAATCCTATCATAGACATTGTGATCATTAATACGGTCAGTGTTAGCAGTACCGCTATTATTGAATGTGTAAACCCTGCAGCTAATACCATCCTCGATAACTTACCAGCTACTATTCCAGTAATATATGAATTAATTAAAGCTCCGATAGATAGAGTTGCGATAATCCCTGTAAGCATTTCTGGTTGCGTTCTTAAGCCGGCAGACATAGTTAACTGCCACACAATTATTAGAGGAGCGGATGAGATCATTATGATGCCGAAATATGGTAAGAGTACGTAAGCCCTTAAACTACGTCTTAACTCTATTTCGGAGTCTGACAACCCTTGAGCGAAGATAGCTAATGCCTCAATGATTTCAGGACTTCCACCACCATATAGTACAGAATCTACTAAAAACCTGAATACTATTGCGATAAACCAGTCTCTTAACCTCCTCATACTCCTAGCTAATGCCTTATCTAAGGTGATACCCATTGATATTGCAGTAGCCGCCCTCTTCACAATAGTTGTTAAATTGCCATAACTCCTTTGAGATAGAGTTACGATGCACTTCTCAGGACTTAACCCAGTCTTCCTAACCTCACTTAAATCTCTTAAAAATTCAGCCAAAGACTTAGACACACCCCTAGTCCCTCTAGACTCTAATGTGTAAACTAATGAGGGAGGAATTGAGACTGTTAGAAGACCCACACCTAAGGAAATCACTAGAACGACGACATCCCAAGGCCTAAGAACTCCTTTAAAAATGTGTAGCGAGCCACCTATCACTATTACCGACGCCATGGCAAGTACTGCAAAGGGTATGGAAATCAATAACGTGTAATACGGCGACCTAATTGGTAACTCAGTTTTGGGAAGAGTAACATGTACTAAAATCAATATTATAGCACTTAAAGCTGGTAATACAATATTAACATATAGTATGGGCATCGAGAGGTCCGCTATAGAACTAAATCTGGGACCACCGGTAATTGACATTGCACCACCTGCTGCGTAAAAGGTAAATACTGTTATTAAAACCACAACTCCAAGTATGATGTATAATTCCATAAATGCTGTTAATCTCTCAATCACTGCCTTCACATCAGCAGATCGACTGTCTAAGAGCTCTTTTGTCTTAACCTCGAGGTAGTGGGATACGTCACCACCACTCCTTAACGTAGTTACGTAGCCTAACATTAAGTCTCTAAACTTAGTGCTTGGATGATCGTAAGCAACCTTCTCAATAGCAGATAACGGATCTGCTCCAAACATTTTCACAAGTCTTAGGATTTCACTAGCTTCCCTCCTCATGTATTTGAAGAGTTTTAACCTAGAGACCCTTTCCAAGCATTTCTCAACAGTGAGGCCTCCTTTAACCATAGTTGTTACGTATACGGAGAAGAAAGGTAATTCAGACTCTACGTACAACTTTCTGAAGAAAGCACTTAACGAAGGGTAGATAAGTCCTATAGCAAATGCTATAATACATGATATTACCGGTGTTAGTAAAAGTAAGAGTTTAACAAGTAGAGCGAATTGTAATACCATTACTAATATACCGACAACTATTAAGGAAATAATACCGCTTAATAAAGTGATGAGGAGTACCCTACATGCATAAACCTTCGGATGTATGTAGAGTCCAGCTATTTTAAGACTTTTATCTAATTCGAACGTCTTAGCTATAGTTGGGGATACCCTCTCAAATAGTGTTAACGCAATGGCATCAAAATATACTATTAATGCTGAAGTGAGTTTTTTACTCACTTCATAACAACTCCGAGAGCGTTTAATGCCTCCTTAGGATTCACATAGTACTTATAAACGTACTTTGCTATGTCCTTATACGATCTTATCTTATTGATTACTAGCTGTTCTAGGATTAACTTCTTAATATCTAAATCACTTAGTACTTCTGGGAATGACCTACTAGTAATTTCGGAAATCCTTCTGAGAAGGTAGCTTTTACTGAAGTCTACCTTAAATAAATCTTTAGCAGGATCCCACCTACATATTTCAATATGATTACCCTCCTCATCTAATTCCCAGACATTAGTTACCCTCCTAGCAGGTCTCGGCCTACCTTCCTCACTGACCTTTGTAACCCTCTTTATCACTAATATTGAATTAATCAAAGGTATATAGGCTTGAGGTATGTTCATAGGCGGTGATGTAAGCCTTTTAATAGCGGCTTCCAAACTCTCAGCATGTAAAGTCGTAATACCTGAATGCCCGGTAGCTACTGCTTGGAAAAGCACGTATGCCTCCTCACCCCTAACCTCACCAACTATTAGTACATCAGGCCTATATCTTAAGGCAACTTTTACTAATTGGAATAAATCTATTTCCTTAGCTCCACCAACAACGTACGAAGACCTCGCAACTAATTGAACCCAGTTCTCCTGAGGTAACCTTATCTCAGGTATATCCTCTACAGTAACTATCTTGTAGGTTGGTTTTAGAAGGTTGGCTAAGGCATTTAAAGTACTGGTCTTACCTGCACCTGTAGACCCTAAGATTAAGGTAGTCATCTTATGCTCCATTAACGTCCAAAAATAAGCTGCTAGCTCTGAAGATATGGTACCGAAGTTTATCATATCTATTATTGTTATCGGATCTTCTCTAAACTTCCTTATGGTGAAGGTAGACCCCTTAGCTGATACCTCGCTTTGAAATGTTGCAGCAACTCTATGACCTCCTGGTAGCACAGCATCTAAGACTGGGTATGCAACTGATACGTGCTTCCCAGCAATATGCGCTAATTTAAGTATGTACTCATTTAATTCTGCCTCACTCTGGAAGTAGAGGTTAGTTGGTATTGATTCGTACTTCCTATGCCATACGAAAATCGGTTTTCCATAACCACTACATGAGATATCCTCTATATTAGGGTCTTTGAATAGAGGATCTAAGAAACCGTATCCGAGGACTTCACGCTCAACGTAATACATGATCTTAGCCCAAGACAGTGCTGGAGTCTTACCCAACCTTATTTGAAACATCCTAATAACTCTCTTAGCATTCTCCTGGAAGTACTCACGGATGTCAACGTCATCCTTAGGCGGTTCTAACTCCCATGCGAGGTAATCCATAATCTCTCTAAACACTTTAAGTTCATGCTTATCCAACGGTATGACGTCAACGTTGTATACTATCTCCCCACTACGTAGGTCTTCTACTATTACTGCCTCAGCCCAAGGAGCTGTGAGAGGGTATTTTTCTAAGACCTTAATGTTCTGATCTAAGAGGTATTTAGACTTAGTAGTAGTCTGAGCTAACGCCACGTTAGGATTATTAATAGCCTCTCTAACACTCTCTCGCTCTTCCTCCTTCTTTTTCTTCAGAGCATCTCTAATAAAGCTGAACATCCCATTACTACCGCAATTTAATACTGCACAACGAACCTAATAATGTTTTAGCAATTTTTAAGTAATTCTAACATGCTTTCCACTCTACTACCTACTCCACGATAAGTTTATTATTTTGTACGAGCATCTATCACGATGGGCATGGGCTTGAAATTACATCAGATGATAACGCAGTACTGGCTGATGTTCTTAATATTAGTAGTTTCCGCCGTAGCGAATACTACGTCAGCTCAAGAAGTCTACTATATAACATATTCATATGAATTAGACTTAGATATGAGTATTGATTACGTGCTCGTACTGTCAAATGAGTTGATAGCAGTACTAGGCTCAGTAAATGATACCTCAGTAATCCGGATAATTAACGTCTCAGAGACGTTCTCCCCGAAAACTCTCTTCACATACCCTATAAGTGGGCGTATAACTTCGTACTCCGTCGATGAATTCCCAGTAAGGTACTTAGCCATAGGCACCGACCTAGGTGAGACCATAGTCTTCTCAGTAGAGAGGGGTAGATTATATGAGAAACTACATAGCGTTCAAGGCGTCGACTTCTTCGTAGACAGCGTTTACTTACTTAAAACTCCTACAACGGTTAAATTAGCAGCTCTAAGCATTAACAAAAAACTGCCGTCGGAGAGGTATGTATACGTTTTTGATATTAATACTAGAGGTTTTCTAAGGATTGGGCCAACCGTCGGTAATTTAAGTAATGCCTTAGAAAACATCACACCACACCTACTAGTCCCACTCAAGGTAGTACGTAATGGTAGTTACTACTACGATGCGTCAAAAGTGTTTATAACCTATACAGGCTTGTCAGCAACATTAAATATAAGTGCTACATATATTTACAATAATACGAATTACCCAGCCAGCTATGCCTATGTAGAGATAGAATTATATGACGTTAAAACACTTTCTAAGGTTTTTTCCTACGATATTAACCTAGATGAAAACGGTTTAGGAACTGCATTAGTTCCCCTTGGATATATTGCTGAGGTAAGACTTTACGATATTTACGGAAACACCTATAAACGCATTCTAAACTTATCAGACATAAAGGGAGTTAGGTCTATATCCATAGATTTTCAATTAATGTATAGACCTGATACTAAGATTGCTACCAAGGCTATACCAACACTTATTAAAGTATTTAACTTTAGTAGGGTGCCTGTGGAATATGAGATCGTTACAGACTTAGAACTTAAGAACTATGTAGGTACTCCATTTAACATATTTAGCATACCAGAATCGGGGAGGAACATGTATATACTAACCACCGAGCATAATAATTACTTAAACATAACATACGTGTATGAGAACTTCACCTCAACTGATGTCTTACTCTACGATTATTTAGGGTTTGATGGGTTGAAAGTTAAGTACGTAGATGTTGATGTGATGGGTAAGTATTTAATAGCTGCCTTAAGAGATGGTAGGATTAAGACCTACGCATATGATGGGTTGACTAAACTCTATAGGCTTGAGCAAGAATATATAGCTATTGGTGAGCCATTAAACACTAAGTTAGTTCATGTTGATGGGAAAACGTATTACTTAGTGTACACTTCTAGAGGGCTTCAAATACTGTTACTAGAACCTCTCCAACTACCTCTATTAAGATTTAATACATCACTCACCTACAACATCCCAGGAGCTAGATTTGCTGATTCATCTTCAGATCTTTCTTTAATAGTTATTGGCGGTGGTAGTAAGCTGTTAATAATTAGGGATTTCGATAAATACTTAAAGACGTACGGTCCCCTACCCTTGGATATAGACTCTATTAGACTCCCAGCATTAACGCTAAGGGTAGTATCACCTAATTATACTGGAGTCCCCAATGCTAGAGTAGTACTTACATATGGAGAAATGAGTAGGGAGTTTATATGTGATGAGAATGGTGTGTTAGAACTTAGTAGTATATTCCCAGGTAAGTACATAATATCCATATACCCTCAAACACCTCACCTACAACCTACGAACATAACTGTTGAGGTCTTAAGAGAACCCCATATTAAGCATACGGTAATGCTTAACTACACAACATACTCTCTTAATATAATTACTTCCGACGAGTTTGGCGGTGGTCCTCAAGCACCAATCGATATATACTTAAATGATAAGTTAGTAGTAAACGAATCGGTAAGTGAAAGACACTTAATTGAAATTCCCTATGGGTCGTATAACATAACGGTAAAACCGTCACGCAACTACGCATACCTTTACAAGGAAGCATCATTGCAAGTATCAGTAGAGAAGGACATCACGCTAAATATAGTATTAGAGAGAAAAGCATATAACGTTACTTTAAACATCATAGATGAATTGACTAGAGAAATAATTACTGATGAGGTTATAGTATCTATTAGCGATATCGGACTGGTTGAAACGGTTAGGGGTTCACTATCAACACTTCTTAAGGCTGGACACCAGAAGATCGATATCCTAATACCAGCTCAACTTAGCCATAAATACTTAAGCGTGAGGAAGGACATCAACGTCATGGCTGGTCAGACATTTAGTATTAGCGTTCCGAGAAGATCCTACAATGTGGAATTTAAATTATTAGACCCGTTAACAGGTGAACACACTAAGGGTTTATACAACGTCTACGCTAACGGCATGGAAGTAGCACGTAGCGTTGGAGACATATTTAACCTCTCACTCCCATACGGGGATTACGTAATCAGTATTTACCCACTACCTCCTTATAACATGATGTATATGGAAACTAACCTATCGTTAGTTGTTGATAAGGACTTGGTAAATACTGTTAACATTAACAGGGTGAAATACTCGCTACTTATTAGAATCATCGATCCTATATCCAGAGCTCCGATAGTCCCACTCAAGATAGTCATTAATAATACGTCGGTAAACATACCTGCCGGAACTCAGTCCTATAGCCTTTCCCTACATTATGGTACGTACCATGTTACGGTATTACCGGACTTAGGCTTCGAAAATGTTTATGAAGAATACTCAACTACTGTAAACCTAATGACAGACCACACGATCGATGTACTCCTTAATAGAAGGAAGTACAACTTAACGCTAAACTTCTACGACGTATCCGCAGGACCTCTTCTAGGCCTATTTGACATATTTGTAAACGATACCTTAATATTCAGCGGAGCTAGTGATAAAGCCTACATGACCCTACCATACGATACGTACGTGATAGTGGTGAAGCCCCAACCACAATTCATAACACTTTATAGTGATTATAAGGTTACTGTTAAGCTCTTCAACCATACTCAAATGAACATCCCATTGAGTAGGAAGTACTATACCCTAACACTACTTGTAAGGGATGATGCGGACAACCCAGCCTTAGGCGCACTCGTTACCTTAATAGATACTGCTACTGGGACCACGGTTGCTAGAGGTGTAGTTGGAGGGGATGGTAAGTACTCAACATCAGTTTACTATGGATCATTTCAACTCATCGTAAGTTATGAGGGGTTTAGCGACTTCGTGAAGTCTATAGACCTAACCACGGATATTACAGAACGAATAGTACTTAAGCCATTACCGATAACCCTAGTAATTAGGAATTTACCGATAATAGTCATAGCGACGTTAATTATTATAAGCATGATTGTCATAGTAAAATTAAGGGGTAAGATAGCTGAGAGAATATATAAGAGTGAGGAGTTTGAATTCTAATTCTCATATAATTTGACATGTTCCTAAGGACTATTACCTGATATAGATTTCCCTAGGAAGTCCATCAATATAAATTACCTCAATCCTAGCCTCAACACCCGCACTTGCAAATAAGCTTAACTCTTTTTTAATACTCTCTAAGATAACCATCCTACTACTCAAATACTCTATAAACGATTCTAGTGAAGTTAACTCCTGCTCTGCCGTAGGCTTTATATATATCCTCACTCTCTTCAAATTAACTACGTTACTAACTTGCCGTTGATCCTCGCTAACACCAATCTTAGATAGCACATCCCTCAGAGCTTTCTCGCTCTCAACCTTAATTTTTAAGGTCTCCACCCTCCTTAAAAGCTCGCCTAAAACTACTTTAATACTATTTATATCCTCATCTACAGAAGCTAACATCTCCTTAAAGTTATTGAACTCCCTAATATACACGTGAAAGTACCTCTCTTACTAAGATAGGTGCTAAGATAATTTTAAGCTTAACTACATTACGATTGCTTTAGGTGAGGTGCTAGGGAGATTATCTTAATGTCCTCTCTAGCCGTTGATACTACTATAAACCCCCTAATCTCTAAGATCATTAAGTATTTAAGGAAATCTGAATATGTAATTTCATACCTCTTCCTAAGCACATCATATAAGTCCTTATCCTTTATAGTCCCACCACCATTACTTATAGCTTCAAGTATCTCAGACATAATACTATATGGGGACTGACCTACTTGACGCATACCTTACCACACCTTCTAATGTTTTTAACCAGCTTAACCTGCTTAACAACCTTCACGACCTACGTCATTAATCCCAACATGCATTATAATCTAATAAAACCTTGACAAATTAAATTAAAAACATTTCCATCATCAAAAGCTCAAGCTGTAAAATTGAAGGAGCTAGTATAATCAGTAATAATCAGTAATAGTAATATGCAGTAATAATGCTGTTTTAGGCCTAAGGGACGATGGTTAACCTAGAGATTTGGTGTGATGTAATGCCTCGGTAATCTCTGCCTAACCTTACCAGCCCACTCCTCATAGAATTTAATCATTTGCTTAGTTAGTGATGGTTGAACTATTTGAAATGCCTCCATAAAGTGTTTTAATGATACTAAGGATGCGTTCATATCCTGCCTTAAAGCTATTAGAGCTGCCTCCCTTACTAACGCCTCTATATCTGCTCCTGAATATCCCTCAGTTAGCTCAGCCAGTTTCTCTATATCTACATCCTCTGCTAGTGGTACGTTCCTCGTATGTACTTTAAGGATTTCCAGTCTAGCCTTCTTATCAGGCGGGGGTACGTATATGATTTTATCAAAGCGTCCAGGTCTG
Source organism: Sulfolobales archaeon (assembly GCA_038844925.1). Lineage (GTDB taxonomy): Archaea > Thermoproteota > Thermoprotei_A > Sulfolobales > NBVN01 > DTCV01. The sequence continues at coordinate 280,766 of JAWBQY010000001.1, forward strand.
AGTAAGGCTGGGTCAACTAAGTCGGGTCTGTTGGTAGCTGCTATTACAGAAACGTTTCTAAGCTTTTCAATACTGTCTAACTCTGTTAGCAGTTGACTTACTATCCTCTCAGTCACGTGGGTATCTTCGTAAACCCCTCTCATCGGTGCTATAGAATCTATTTCATCTAGGAATACTACGGAGGGTGCGTATATTCTAGCCTTCTTGAAAATCTCCCTAACCGCTCTCTCAGACTCACCAACCCACTTACTAAGTATTTCAGGGCCTTTAACCGCTATGAAGTTAGCCCCTGACTCGTTGGCTACTGCCTTAGCAAGGAGAGTCTTACCACAGCCAGGAGGGCCGTAGAGTAAGACACCCTTAGGAGGTTCAATACCCAACCTCTTAAAGCTTTCCGGGTATTTAAGCGGCCACTCTACGGCTTCCTTCAATTGCTGTTTAACCACTTCTAATCCCCCTATATCAGACCACTTAACCTCAGGTACTTCTATGTATATCTCTCTAAGCCCGCTCGGTATTACCTCATTTAAGGCATGTATGAAGTCATCCATAGTTACCTCTATAGATTCTAAGAGTTCTGAAGGTATTTCATTTCTAGTAAGGTCTATCTTAGGTAGGTACCTTCTTAAGGCGTTGAGAGCTGCTTCCTTAGCTAGTGAGGCTAAGTCAGCCCCTGTATAACCATGTGTTATCTCAGCAATCTTAGCGAGATCTACATCCTTACTGAGGGGCATACTCCTAGTATGGATTTGAAGTATTTCAAGTCGTCCTTGTCTATCCGGCAGGGGGATCTCAATCTCCCTATCGAATCTGCCAGGTCTCCTCAGAGCTGGGTCTAAGGCGTGGGGTCTGTTAGTAGCACCTATCACTATAACATCACCCCTACTCTCTAAACCATCCATCAATGCAAGTAACTGCGCTACAACCCTCCTCTCAACCTCACCGACTACTTCATCCCTCTTAGGAGCTATAGCATCTATCTCGTCAATAAAGATTACAGACGGGGAATGCTTCTTAGCATCTTCGAATATCTCCCTCAACCTAGCCTCACTCTCTCCGTAAAACTTACTCATAATCTCAGGACCGTTGATAGCTATGAAGTAAGCATCTATCTCGTTGGCTACTGCCTTAGCAAGGAGAGTCTTACCACAGCCAGGAGGGCCGTAGAGTAAGACACCCTTAGGAGGTTCAATACCCAACCTCTTAAAAAGTTCTGGGTATTTCAGTGGGAGTTCGACTAACTCACGTATCCTCTCAATAACGTGCTTCATACCGCCTATATCTTCATAGGTAACTCTTGGAACTTTAGAAAACTCTGCAGGCCTCTCAAGGATTACGAGCTTAGTGGTTTCCTTAACTATTACAGGTCCTGCGGGTTTGGTTTGAACAACAACAAAAGGTACTGACTGCCCTAATATAGGTATTAAAACGTTATCACCTTCTAGCAGGGGGTAATCAATCAATCTTTTTAACACGTAGTTGGTGAAGTTTGTATCTGATGATATTGAGTAGGAGGGAGATGCTACTGCCAACTTAACGAGGAGTGCTTCTTTAACACTGGCCGACCTTATAATTACCTTATCACCTATGCTGACCCCTGCATTCCTCCTTATTATACCATCCATCCTCACAATACCTTTGCCCTCATCCTCCGGGTAGCTAGGCCAGGCAACAGCTACTGTAGACCTCTTACCCACAATCTCAACAACATCACCTGCCTCAATACCTAACTCCTTCATAACGCTTAGATCTATTCTGACCTTACCTCTAGTTGCATCCTTTTGCTTAGCCTCAGCAACCCTTAACACTACCTCCTTCTTAATCCTCTGCTGAGGCACTACTGGTTGCTCAGGACCTCCACTACTTGGATTATCCGTAGTAGTACACACCTCTCCTAACGATATAATAGCACGACAATTTTAAACCTCTAGGGTCATTAAATAACGTCTAAATCCGTTTAAAATAATGTAGTAAAAATCCTCTAAAGACTGAAGACCTAGATAATACTTACTTGATATCAGTTCTAGTAACTAATTCAGATTCAACACTTTCAACACCGTCTAAACCTCTTATAATGTTTTCAATCTCCTCAGTACCACCCTCAACATCCTCAGGCATTAGTAGGTAAAGCCTGAGGACATGTAATCCGAACGCTACGTATACCTTCTCACTCTTAACTAATTCGTACTTAGCAGGCAACACCTTCCTCAAATCGCTAAGCACGCCATCTAAGTTTACATCAATATCCTTAGGGTATACCTTAAGAACAGCTAATATCTTAGCCATAGTGCATCACCTTAAGGACCTTCAAAACCGCACTTCGGACATACGTACTTAACGTTAAACTCCCTACACATCCTACAACGCCATATAGTTACCGAACCGCAATTAGGGCATAAAAACCTAATCCCCTTTTCAAAAGGCGATACTAACTTACCACAACTACTACATACTGGCGGTGTTGACGACTCCACCACCACAGGCCCTTTACTGCTTGTACGTCCTCCCAACTCCATCATTGTTAACCAGTACTACTATACAGTAGTTGAGTTTAAAAATATGATATCCTAATCCTACAGTAAAGTATGTTTTAAGATGTTTATAAGCTCTTAAACAATATCACCGACGGAATCTGCAGTGGGGGTTGATTTAAGAGAGCTAATACCTGATAAGGCTGTTAGAACTATTAACGATTTAAGAGAGCTTTATGGAAAGGTCATAGCCATAGACGCTTATAACGCGCTCTACCAATTCCTAACAGCTATTAGGCAGCCTGATGGAACCCCGTTAATGGATTTAAAGGGTAGGGTGACAAGCCATTTAAGCGGCCTCTTCTACAGAACCGTAAATCTCATGGAGGCGTGCATAAAGCCTATATACGTATTTGACGGTAAACCACCCGAGTTAAAGTCTAGGGAAATAGCTCAGAGGTCTTTAATAAAGAATGAAGCATTAATTAAGTATAAGGACGCATTAGAACGTGGTGATATTGAAACCGCCCGTAGGTATGCTCAAATTTCCTCTAAGCTGACCAATGAAATGGTGGAGGAAGCAAAGGAATTACTAAGCGCTATGGGTGTTCCATGGGTTCAAGCACCTTCGGAGGGTGAGGCACAAGCTGCCTACATGACTTTAAAGAATGTGTCATGGTCTACAGCAAGTCAGGACTACGACTCAATACTCTTCGGGTCTCCTAGACTTATAAGGAATCTAACAATTTCAGGCAAACGTAAGTTACCCAAGAAGGATATTTACGTAGAGGTTAAACCAGAGCTCATAGAGCTTAACACGTTATTGAGTTCCTTAGCCATAACCAGGGAGCAGTTAATAGACATAGCCATACTGCTGGGTACTGACTACAATCCCGATGGGGTTAAGGGTATCGGCCCTAAAACAGCTTTAAAACTTATTAAGACTTACGGCTCCTTAGAGAAAGTACTTAAAATCCTGCCTGAAGCTCAATTCCCAGTAGATCCGCTTAAGATTAGGGAGTTCTTCCTAAACCCTCCAGTAAGTAATGAATATAAGGTTGAGTGGGTTGAACCCGATGAGAAGCGGGTTAAGGAGTTACTAGTAGTACAACATGATTTCTCGGACGAGAGGGTATTACCAGCATTAGAGAGGTTGAGGAAGGCGTTTAGAGAGTGTATTAAGTCTAAGGTTAGGGGTCTCGACGCATGGATTAAGTAAGCTTCAACATATCTCAGCCTCCTCTATTATTAGATAGCCCGTCCAGTAGTTAGGATACCATACCTTCCTACTAGACTTTATGCATATCCTCCTCCCTTGGAAGAGTGGTGATGAAGTAACAAATGTTTCGAACTCACCTCCCTCACCAACTAAGTTTACATTATACTTCCTACACATAGCTATGAAGTCCTCCACATTACTTAAGTCTATCTTACTGCCTAACCACTTAACATCTAATCCGTAAGCCTGCAAGGCGGTGATTACAAACTCTGTAGTTCTTAATTCCTCAAACAGTAAGGTATAGGGGTCGTAACCCCAAAGAGGTGTTATGTGCGTTAGACCTAACTCACTACATAGCCTATCCACTACTGATTTCTGATAGTTAGATGCTACAACACCGCTGACTACATACTTAAATCCGTACCGTCGTAGTTCCTCAAGCTTTCCCCTCAACTCACCTACTTCAACATCTCTAATACCACTACAACTCATTAAATCATAGTCAATACCTAATAACTTGCCGTGTAGGGCACTCCAACTAATATTCACAGTGTGGAATAACCAAGAATCAGTTCTTGATGGAATAGCTATGAGTAATTTTTCCACGTTATAACCTTGACTCAGAGCTTTAACTAATGCGTAGTGTGAGTCCTTCCCCCCGCTGTATAAGACTAGGGTTTTCTCACCTATCGTAAAGCACCTCTTAACACGTCTAGAGCAGCCTCAACTACATACATTAAGCAATTCATATCCCCCCTCCTACAAATAGAAGCTAGAATGCAATCACCATCAACGACCTTAAAACTGCTTAGCATATTCTTCCAGAACTCTTGATTAGTAATTTCATATAGGCCGTAGGAATCAGGTAGTTTAAAGCTTCCCTCAATATAGTACAATATCAAGCCGCCGACACCACCTTTCTTAACTATTAAATCCCTAACGTATAGTACACCGCCAACCTCCTCAACTAATTTGACCCCATTCTTAAGAAGGACTACTGATATCCTACAGTCCCTACATAATTCTATATCGCTGAAATCGAAGCTACCAACCATAAGAACGTTGTTTTTCAACAACTCAAGTACTTCAAAGCCCTTCTCGGTTAGTAAGACCCCTGCTACTGGATCAACAGCTATTAACCCAACATTGTAGAGCCTCCGAACTAAAGTCCTCACACTACCTTCACCTATGCCTAAGATATTAGAAAGGGTTTTCCTCCCCAAAGGGGTTTTAGCACACTCATTTAAGGTCAGATATACGTGGTAGCTAGTAAAACCGGGTCTGACGTTACCCTTAGGTAAGACTACCTCATCAACGATGTTGAAGACTTCCTTAATATTCATAAGCTTCCGTAATATTAAGTACTAGTTTAGCTAAAATTTATTTGGGTCTGCAATAAATACATCAACGGTGTAGTTGTTGAGGAGGCTTAGATGTAAAGACCTGCTTTCTATTTCAGACCTTAGTAGAGAAGAACTAATTCAATTATTAGAGATGTCTAAACTGTTTAAGAGTAGGTACTATGCCGGTGAGAGAGTGGTTAATGTTCTAGCAGGTAAGTCTTTAGCGATGATATTCCAGAAGCCTAGCACTAGGACTAGGGTCAGTTTTGAAGTTGCAATGCACCAACTAGGTGGTTATGCACTCTACTTAGGCTGGAATGACTTACAGTTGGGGAGAGGTGAGACGATAGCGGATACTGCCAGAGTTCTAAGTAGGTATGTTGACGGAGTTGCTGCTAGGGTTTTAAGACATTCCGACCTACTCGAGCTAGCCAAGCATTCGTCAATACCAGTAATCAATGCTTTAAGCGATTTAGAACACCCGTGTCAAGCATTAGCTGATTTACTAACAATTTGGGAGAAGAAGGGGAGGTTGGAGGGCATTAAAGTGGCATTCGTCGGGGATGGTACTGACAACGTCTTAAACTCATTACTACTAGCTAGTGCTAAATTAGGTATAGATGTCTCAATAGCGACGCCGGCAGGCTACGACCCTAAGGAGGAGATACTGAAGGTGGCTGAAAGTGATGCCCGGAGGTATAACTCTACAATTGAGATTGTAAGAGAGCCTGAAACAGCTGTTAAAGGGGCTGACGTCATATATACGGATGTTTGGGTGAGTATGGGTCAGGAGGCTGAGAGAGCTAAAAGAGTTGCAGACTTAAGTAAGTATAGAGTTACTGTAGACTTAGTTAGACTGGCTAAAGAAGACGTAATCTTCATGCACTGCCTGCCAGCAAGGAGGGGTGAGGAGGTAGTCGATGACGTAATAGATGGTAAGTGGTCTGTTGTTTGGGACCAGGCTGAGAATAGACTCCACACGCAGAAGGCTGTATTAGCGCTTCTTCTTTGACTTCTTCTTAACTCTTCTTTTCCTCTTACGTCTAACTAGGTTTTTAGGCTTCCTAGAAGCTACTCCCTCATCGATTAGTAGCATCCTAACACCTGACTCAGTCCTCAGTAGAACTCCTAGGCAATCACTACATCCGTCAAAGTTTAGAACGCCTTCAAAGACGTATACCCCATCAGGTACTTCAAGTTGTTTGGCATTGATCTGAGACCCGTAGAATACGTCAACCTCCTTACTATTAGTATATTTTGTCAGGACCGACATAGCGATAAGTTTCTCAGGTTTAGGTGATATGAGATTTTTGGGGTGTTTAAACTTCTTTAAATATTCGAATAGTTCCACACACTGAGAGTTACTACAATCACTTACTAATACGCAATCACATTCTGAGAGCTCTGAAGACTTCATTAAGTCGTTCAGACTTAACTGACCTATACTACTATTACCATCAAGTGTTAATTCCTTAACCAACTTCAATACGGTAAGTTTTACCTCACCAAAACTTGCATCAACTATTTTAAAGCATTTAACTCTCATGTGATGCATTTTCCTACGAACACTTCCTATCTCTTATATCCTATTCTCCTAAGGAACTCCCTCCTCTCCCTCTTATCTTCTTCCCCCTCAATCCCCAAAGACTTAAACCCATCAACAACTCCTAGCACAGATCTACCCTGCTCTGTCTCAGCAACTATTACCTGCAGCGGGTTAGATGTTGCAGCATATATCGTGGTAACTTCTTGAACGTGTTTTAAGGCGTTTAAGACGTTAATAGGCCAGGCACCACTTATATACACTATGAACGTGTGTCCAGCCCCGACCTTTAATGCATTTTCTTCAGCAAGTTTGATTAACTGTGCATCATTGCCATCACTCCTCACCAACCTCTTACCACTAGCTTCGCAGAACGCCACGCCAAATTTAATGGAAGGCGTTGAAGTGACTAACGCCTCGTAGATATCCTCAACAGTTTTAATGAAGTGCGAGTGTCCTACTATTACACTAGTACCCTCAGGTACTGGAATGTTGATAACCTCAAACTTCAAACTCATTAAGACCCCCTAAAGAAATCTACGCCAAGCTTATTAAGGTTTTCAATACTTTTGCTACTCCTAGCAATTCGTTTTTATTTTTTATTATTTATTTGTATCGAGGGACTTCCACCTTCCACGCAGACTTAGGTATCCGCATGGGTTCACGGGTGCTGTCGAATCAAACGACATGTAACTCCCATCTAATTCTGCCCCCAGGCAGCTTGGAGTACTACCCCACCACCGCCTAAGTTCATACGAAAATAAAGAGAAACAACGCTTATAAATACCTTCCTCAAAAGCCAAGAAGAAAAACCCAAATTTATATACCTTAATAGCACCTGTAATATCAGGTGGTAAAGTGGCTGAGGCGGTGAGGGTTTATGAACATTCAACTTATAAGGGTGTGTACGTAGTTGAACTGGAAGACGGCTCTACTAGACTGGCAACTAAGAATTTAGTTCCCGGTAAGAAAGTCTACGATGAGTGGTTATTTAAGTTAGGCGATATTGAATACAGAGAGTGGAATGCGTATAGGAGTAAGTTAGCTGCTGCACTACTTAAGGGTATTAAGGAACTAAAGATTACATCTGGCAGTAAGATACTGTACTTAGGAGCCGGTAGTGGTACTACTGCTAGCCATATCTCAGATATAGTCGGCCTTAGTGGTAGGATCTACGCCGTAGAGTTCGCACCCAGAGTTATGAGGGAACTCATAACCGTCGCGGAATTTAGGAAGAACTTAATCCCCATATTAGCTGATGCGAGATTTCCTCAGAAGTATAAATACCTCGTAGAACCTGTTGACGTTATATACGCTGATGTAGCACAACCAGACCAGGCAAGCTTAGTGATATTAAATGCTAGGTCATTTCTTAAAAATGGTGGATACCTGTATTTAGCGATTAAGGCTAGAAGTATAGATGTCACTAAGGAACCTGATGAAGTATATAAACGTGAGATCGATACGTTGAGGGGAGGTAGTTTCGAAATATTAGACGTCATCCACTTAGATCCTTTTGATAAGGACCATGCTATGGTTTATGCGAAATACGTTAAGTAAGGTTAAGTTTAAATCACCCGTCAGAAAGTAATTAAATGGTTACCTAAAACCTGTAGAGGTATTCCATGCCCTACAAGATATTACAAGGGGGTTCGGACCAAAGGAAGCGTGAAGTTAAGTTATTGTTAGAAAGAGTTAAGAATATCTTAAGCAGGCACGGCTATTCATTCGAAGTTATTAACTACCCAAGTAGCTACCGTGAGAGGTCTATAGACTTAGTAGCTGTTAGAAATGGAGATAGACTACTATTGAGGATTAAGGTAGGTATTAAGAACGTTCATAAAGAAGAGGTAAGCGATTTAATCAACGCCTCATCAGCTATTAACGCCTTACCATTAATACTAAACGATGAGATAACCTATGATAACGTAGTACATGAAAGAGATGGCATATACATAATCAGTGATAAGACTTTAAACAACATATTAAGAAATTCATCAGATGTATTCTTAATTCAGAAGAGGAGCGGTCTCTACATCAGAATTAATTCTAAGAAATTAGAGAGGATTAAATCGGAGAAGGGGTTAAGCCTGGGTGAGCTGGCATTAAGTTCTGGTGTTTCTAGGAGGATGGTTTTTGATTACTTAAGAAGTGACTGCAACGTAAGCCTTGAAGTTGCAGAACGTCTTATAGAGGTTTTAGGAGAGGACATCATAACACCTATAACAGTAGAGAGTTTGAAGTCCGGGCTGTCTAAAGTAGTGCCGGAGACGACTATGGAGTCTAATAAATTGCTGAGTATTCTTGAGCTCGATAAGGATAGGGCCGTAGTGTATAAGATAAATAAATCAGCACCAGACTATATAGTCATAACTAAGGATGGATGCGAACTCAGCTTCGTAGTTGAAGGCGATATCAGTAAGATTACCATGAAAGATGTGGTAAGGAAGATATTAGAGACTGAAAAGCTAACGAGGGTTATACCCTCCGATATTAAGACAATATTAGGGCGTGAGTTGAGGGACCCCGTATTAGACGAACTCTCAGTCTATGGTGCAAACCTCAATAAAGTTACAATAGTAACTCATAAGTAATTTAAGTAATTGCTTAAGAAAAGTTGTGCGGTTGATCTGCTTTGATAATCGTGATTACTGGTAGGCCTGGTATTGGGAAGACAACAGTATTTACTAAAGTTGTCGAGGAAGTTAGGAAGTATGGATTCGTAGTAGGGGGTATGATATGCCCTGAGGTTAGGTCCGGCGGCGTTAGAACAGCATTTAAGATAGTTGATCTAATGAATGGTTCTCAAGGGGTGCTGGCATCTACATCGGTGAAGTGCCCGGAAAACCTAAGAGTCGGTAAGTACTGCGTTAACGTAGATGATGCTATATTCATCGGTGTAAAAGCAATTGAAGATGCTGTCAGTAAAGCCGATCTAACATGTATTGATGAGATAGGGCCTATGGAATTAAAGGTTAAAGAAGTTAGAAACGCTATAATCAACGCATTGAAAAACTCTAAAAACGTATTAGCAGTAGTTCACTGGAGGTTAAACGACCACGCCGTAATTGAGTTAATTAAGACTGCAAGGACTTATGAAGTTACCTTAAGAAATAGAGATAACCTACCGAATATTATAGTAAATGAATTACTGAAAAGTCTGAAAAAGCGTGAAGGGGTTCAGCTCTGATATAGGTTTATATTGGTTGGTTTCATTGCCTCATCCCTGTTTCCCCTGCATTGGTCTTGGGTTTG
>JAWBQY010000002.1:0-51999 GCA_038844925.1 Sulfolobales archaeon
GGGTCATCACGGCTTCCCTGAGCCCCCTTCCCCACGGTCTACCATGGGTCTCGGAAACCCAAGGTCGCTGAAACTCTTTAAGCACCTAGGGGTTTATAAGTCTTGTTGAATTACATCAAAAGCTCTAAGCATCCTAGAGAGACCTACAAAAACCTAACACACTAAAACAGTTGCGAACCCTTTGAAGATTTCGTAACGTTAGAACCTCAAGACCTTAGCTATGGATGACGTCTAAACTACTTAAGGAGAGTAGTGTGGAAACACATAGCGTAGGTATAAACTCGTTGAAGTTGTAACCCTTACCTCTAAGTTCTCTATCAAGTCTGTATAACTCGTTTACTATGTTGCGTTCTTTAAGGATCTCTGACTTAAATGAGATTCCGTAAAGTGCTTCTAATCCGTAGAGGTATGAGGCTACAGTAGCTAAGTTGTAATTGTAAGTTTCATCATACGTCCTAATGAACTTACCCACCATACCTATGATTACATCTAACTTATCGACTAAGGTACTGAGGGGTATTACCTTCTTACTCAATGCTAGGTATATGTTACGTAGGTTCATGGAGTTAGTCCTTATAACTCCCTCACTAATCCCTAACTCAATCATGAAGTGCTCATATCTATCTAACTTCTTAAGAGCTGAGTAGACCTCAAGTGCGTCCTTCACATCTGAGTAAGTTATCATTGATGTGAGGGTCTTCCTGAAAGTATTTAAATTCATAGTACGTTCGCTGGTTAAAGTATGGGAGACCGCGATGGTGGTAGGTATTAACATTAAGTGGAGTTCAACTACGGCATTAGAGGTTAGCTTACTGAATGATGTTGAAATCGCTTGCGATATGAGCTTACCTAAATTTGCTGAGGGTATACCTAACAATCCTTTAGCTATTGACTCACCTAAATTTACTGCCTGAATGTATGTACTCAACGACGTGGTTATAGTCTTCACATACCTATGTAAGTCTTGATCATGTAGCGAGTATCTATGCAGGGCCCCCGGCTTAATATAAGAATACACGCTTAGGTCGACAGCGTCCATCAAATATTGTAGAACCTTCAACATCTACTCCCAGTAGTTAGTGGGGTAAGACTAAATTAAGTTTGAGATCCCCAACTTCAGAAATACCGGTAAGAGTTATATTGCGGGTTCTCTCTCCTTAATACCGCCTACAGCGTATATGGCATCAATAGTTAATACACCCCCACATTTCGGACACTTACCTACTTCCAACCCTACGTAATCCCCCTTGCTAAACTCCCTCTCCAAGCTGTAGTCGTTATGTACGCACTTCACCTTAGTAATCACTTTAGGAGTGCTAGCAGTTTTACTCTTATTCCTCTGCATGAGCATTACGGATACTGTATATATGAGGAGTAGTATCGTCATAACCAGCATTATTAGTGTGAATATGTCTAAAGCATTACGTAGTTGAATCATTCACAACACCCCGACGGTGTTGCCTACACCGACGACTATTACTGAGCTCCCCTCACTAACCCTGTTTATGATGTTTTTAACCCTTTCAAATGCTTTTAAAACGCCTTCGTAAACCTCCTTAGTCATAGTATTTATCGCCTCCTCCAATGACATCTTAATAACTACAGCATCTAACGGTATTCCATATTTAGCTGCAGCCCTCTCAATACCTATTTTCTCAGGTCCTACATCACCTATAGCTGCTCCAACACCCTCAGCTACCTCACCACTATCCTCTATCTCTAACTTCAGCGCTGCATCAACAGTAATTATCCTAGCAACATTACCTCCTAACATCTCAACTAATTTTTCAAGAGCTTCGCCCGGCTTCCCAACGGTTGCTCCAGGCCCTTCAGCCTTTATAGCATAGACCTTCCTACCATTAATTACTGTTTCGTAGTACACTGTATCCTCAGCTAGTTGCTTACCTTCAGCATTACCAACCAGATATCTGATGAGTAGGGGTCCAGCCCCATCACCTATAGGAGTTCCTGAGAAGAAGGCGTCTAAAGCCTTACTGTACGAGTTAACTATTCTAATTATGTTCGGCATCTCAAGAGCTAATTGCATGAGTAGCACCCAGTTATTATTCTTAAGCCCTAACTTGAAGTAATGTTTTAAGATCTTGTTAACCGTATTAATAGCTGATGCGATTTCTAAAGCAACGATCGCGTTATACTTCTCATGTTTCTGAACTCCGAGCATGTACCTCTCAGCATATGATTTGATGTTAGCATCCCTAACGTTAATTAGATGTGAGAGCCTTTTAATAATGTCTATAGGCTCTATATCAACAGGCTCTATTAAGAAGTAGTTGTTTATAAAGTTATCTACAACCTCCTTAGGTGTGCTTATGTTTAACTTACCTAAGTAATTTATCAACCTACGTCTAACATCGCTTTCAATTTCATCCATCTGAACTAACCTACGTCTAATGTAGGATGCGAACCTCCATAACTGAATTCTCTGAGGGATGTCAGTAAAGTTAAGTATGAATGAGAGTGCGAACATTAAGAGCAGTATTAAGTACCACGTATCACTTGAACTTCCTGCATCCATTTACGTGTCCTCCTTAAAGTGGTCTTTAAACTTCAATATATATTTTCATTAAACACGCTGATGGTCTATGGGTCTTAACTCATTCCTACGTCTTAGGATTAGTTATTATTAAGACGTCATCACATATTAGGACTGTCTCCTCAAACTGAGCAACATATGCTGTACTTGATGCTTCTTGAAGTATTGGGTATTTCCTTACGACGTTCTTAAGTGCTAGCGTATTTAACGTACTTCTTAGCAAATTTAACGGTAGGTCTACCTCACGGGCTAGCCACCTCTCACAAAATGGTAGGGTCTTAAACCTCTCTAAGACTAGATTAGCAAGTCGGAGTTCCTGAGCTGTGAGATTCTTAAATTTAGTCTTAACTAACGCATATATGTTAACTTCATTTAATTCTACGACGTAGCCCTTACCATCAGATATGAAGGGCTCAATAGCGTATGCCTCACCCCTCCTAAACCTCCCAAACTGCGATATATCATTATAATTAGGTATTATATCACCTGCATGGATTAAGTACCTACCCAGGCTGTGACCCCCTAAATTCCTTATAGGCTTAAACCCGTACTTCTTCGCTGTTTCCTCTATAATACCTCCAATACTTGAGAACCTAACGCCTTCCTTAACCATGATTAAGGACCTCTCTAAAGCTTCTCTCGCACTCTCTACGAGTAATTCAAACCTATCATTATGGCATATAGTTATAGCGGTATCTGCTATGTATCCGTCGAAGTGGACACCTATATCAACCTTAACTACATCCTCATCTCCTATGACTGCCTCCACTTCATCAAGGAGTGGTGTTTTATGAGCTGCTATGGAGTTAATGGATATGTTTACCGGAAATGCTGGTTGCCCCCCTAACTCCCTAATCATAGTTTCAACATTATTTGCTAGTTCAAGCAACTTAACACCTGGCCTTAGGTAATTAGATACAAACTGCTTGACCCTCCAGGCGATATCACCAGCCCTTACGTACTTCCTAATTACTTCCTCATCCATTACGGTACACACCTACTTAGAATAAACATTGTAAGGAAAATAAGCTGAAGGGTGCTTCAGCCCTGCACGGGTTCTTCACTATTCCGACCTTTCGAGCCTCATCACATATTTAAATGATGCTACCGCGTTTATAAAGGTGATTTAAAATACCTAAGCTGGTAGTAGGTATTAGTGGTGCTAGCGGTGTTATCTACGGATTGAGACTCATAGACTACTTAAGCAGTTTAGGAGGTTTTGAAGTCTATACAATAATTACTGAGAACGCTATTAGGGTTGCTGAGCATGAGTGCTGTAGTAGTGAGGCGTTCTTAAAAATAGTTAGGTCTAGATGTAAGGAGGTCTTCATGGGAGGTGACCTAACATCACCCCTCTCAAGCACATCTGCAATTCACGACTTCACCTCTATGATCATAGCGCCATGTTCCTTGAAAACCCTAGCATCGATAGCTAACTCCTATCAAAACGACCTACTAAGCAGGGCTGCTTCGAATTTCCTCAGACTTAGGAAGCCCCTCGTATTAGTAGTTAGGGAAACACCTATAAGTACCCTAGATATAGTAAACATGCTTAAGGTGTCGTTGGCTGGTGCGGTCATACTGCCCGCATCACCAGCCTTCTACTCAAACCCGAAAGACCTTAAGGACGTGGTAGACTACATCGTCGGAAAGATCTTAGATGTAGTTGGTATTGAAAATAAACTTTACATACGTTGGGGAAGTACTGCAACACTTACTCAAGAAAGACGTCTTTGCGTCCAGTTCTTCGGCCAAGAATGTCTCTAACCTTACCGCCACCTATGTCAGCCTTCTCAACCTCTTTAAAGAAATCCTCACTCCCCTCACTAAACTTTATTGCTAAGGTACACATGCCGTTAGGTAATAATGCCCTACGTTCGCAGTAACCGAACTGACATTTATAGCCTAGGCATTGATCCCCAATCCACCTACACATAGCTGATTTCTGCACATGTCCTTTAATAACCTTATTAGTATATACTATGGCATTCTTAGAACATTTAAAGAAGGGGCATAATTGATTGCAAGACTTACCTATTGGGAGGGGCTTTAATTCTTTACTACCTTCTTGGAATCTCCCAAACCTCTGCTGCTTATCGGTCATTTCCAAGATACCCACCCAACAATACTGGCTTACTCCTACTAATACTTAGGGTTTAAACCATTTAAACATTATGTAGTCTACCTCTTTATCAGGATATACAACAGCTATCAATAACTTCTTCCTAACGCTATGTGATAATCTCCCCCACCCTACCAGGTCGCCTGGGTCTATACTACTATTGAACTTAACGACCTTAACTAAGTATGGAGCGTGTTCTAAACCAGGTCTTAATCTATATACGGCGAAATCTGCCCCGTATTTAAGACCTGAGCGGACTACGAATCCCTCCCTCCTCAACTCCTTATACACGTGGTATAAATCATCAAAATTAGCCATCCTTGCGTTAGCTATAGTTCTAAGGTCCTCCAACCCTAAAGCCTTACCCATATACTCCACAGAAATAACGTTATTCTCAAGTAGGTACATACCCTCAATTAAAGACAGCTCTAAAGGAGATGACACATCGGTTGATTTAGGTTTCTTCACACCTAAAGGTTTGCCGAAAAAACCTTCAGAGAAGATAGCTCTAGCTGCCTCGATATCGAAGACTATTAACTTAGAACCAACTAACTGAGCTTTAAACATTTCAAATCCTGTGAAGGGATATGTATCTTAAATTAGTACCCACATCTTTTAAGTGGTCTGCCGCATCTTCTAACTTATCGATTAATTCCTTCATGAGAACTAAATCACCTGCGTCGAATTCCTTAGACTTCACTACATCGACTAATGCATGCCTGTAGAAATCGTCAACACTGTCCTCCAACTTTACTATATTGCTGTATATCTCCCCAACCTTCCTCGGATTTACTGAAATAAATGTAAGCATATTATCCAACTCTTCTAACATGTTAATACTGTTCTTAATCATTGATTCTAATAATAGGTAGAGCATGTCACTTATCTTAGTTGTCCCCTTAGTAGAGAGGGCTAACGCCCTATACGACGTGGCTTCACAACTCTCCGCGGATTTTAATATCCCATTAACTATGGATATGTATATGTCCTTGTGGAGTAATGCCGGTGATACCCTAACTATGTATTCAACGATTGTTATAGAGTTATTCTCAATAGTATTCTTAATGCTTCTTATCCTTTCATGCCTTACTTTAACTAATTCTAACTTACCATCGCTTAAGTCTTTAACCTGACTTAATACCTCCCTAAACTCTTGCGCCACATCTCTAATAAGTCCTTTAACCCTCTCAACTATGTTTGACTCAGCTATACTTTCATTACTACCAACACTTAACTCATATCGTAAAGCCTCCTCACTCATAATGAGTCTACCATCTATGAAGTACTAGAACGAAAATATATATGTATTGCTTCAATTCCGTGAAAAGTATCTACCCCTCACCATCTTAGACATGAGTAAGTAAAAGTATTTAGTGGATGAGGTCCTTCTGTAGTTGGTGATGGAGTTCTACATGAGGGAGCTCTACGTAGTTAGAAGTCCTTACGTGTTTAACGGAATTAATTCTATGGTTGATAAGCCGATATTCGTTATCGTTGGAGTTCCATTAGACTCTACATCTAGTTTTAGACCTGGGTGTCGGTTCGCCCCACTATACGTTAGGTTGGTATCGCAGTCTTTGGAGTTATTCTCACTGAGGTCTTTAGTGAATATTGAGGAGATTCCAATAGCCGACTTAGGAGATATTGTAATACCTCACGGGGACCTTGCCAGGACCTTAAATATAGTTGAGAACGTCTTCTCAGAATTAGTAGGTGAGGGTCTGAAGACCATAGCTATAGGTGGTGAGCATACTTCAACCCTAGGTATTATGAGGGGGGTAATTAAGGCTTTAGGAAGTGATGTATGTTACTTATGCTTTGACTCACACAGTGATTTCAGGTATGAGTATTTAGGAAGTAAGGTCAACCATGCATGTGTAAATAGGAGGATATATGAATTATTAGGAGGCGGTAAGATTAATTTAGTGGGTATTAGGGCGGTCTCCTATGAGGAGTATAAGGACCTTAAGTCATTAGGTATTAAGTACTTCACATCAGCACATATAAGAAGCTTAGGTTTTAGGGAGGTAGGTAGGAGTCTAGCTAAATCGCTGGAGAACTGCTCTAAGGTGTATGTGAGTGTGGACTTAGATGTGCTTGACCCTGCATACGCTCCAGGTGTTACAACACCAGAGCCTGAAGGAATCACACCAACAGAGCTATTAGACATACTGCAAGTAGTAGTGGATAGGAGGGTTGTCGGATTTGATGTGGTGGAGTTAGCCCCACACTACGATCAATCAGCAATATCATCAGCAGTTGCTGCTAAAATAATTAATGAAGTAATCGGGATGATCTATTCTAACATACAAAGCGTATCGAAGGAAGAGGTTAGTAGGGCTAGATCTGAGTATTGATAACGTTTTAGATTAACTTTTTATTTTTAGGAGTGAGATTACCTAGGTGGTTAAATGGTTAATAGAGTTAAGGAGAAGATTGCTAGGGGTGAAGTCACATACGGTACTTGGATAACTATGGCGTATCCTGAAATTACTGAGGCCCTCTCCCACCTACCCTTCGACTGGTTCGTCATAGATATGGAGCATACACCACTATGTGTTAAGGATGTAGAGTTCTTAATGATGCCTTTAAGATTTACGAACATAGTACCACTTGTTAGGGTGCCGTGGAATGATTTCGTAATAATTAAGAGGGTCTTAGATGCAGGTGCTCAAGGGATTATAGTACCTCAAGTAAGTAATAAGGAGGAAGCCATACAGGCAGTTAAGGCATGCAAGTACCCACCACAAGGTATTAGGGGTGTCGGACCTAGAAGGTGTATTATGTACGGCTTCCAAAGCGCTAAGGAATACTTTAAGAAAGCTAATGAAGATATCTTAGTCATAGTTCAGATTGAGACTGAAGAAGGACTTAATAAGGTTGAGGAAATAGTAGCTGTTGATGGTGTTGATGGAGTCTTCGTAGGTCCTAACGACCTTTCAGCATCATTAGGAATATTCCAAGAATTTAACAATCCGAAATACATAGAGGCAGTAGATAAGATCTTAAATGCAGCTAAAAAAGCAGGTAAGATAGCCGGTATAATGACTTCAGACCCGCAAGACGCTTTAGACAAAATTAAAAAAGGCTTCAACTTCATAACCCTAAGACATGACATAGCTTACATGATAAAAGGATATGTAGATGCATTCAAATTCTTAGGAGTCCTTAAGTAAATTAGCGGTATACCCCCCAAGCAACTCAACTCGAAAACACGATTTTTTAATTAATAAACACGAAGAACTACCTCACCTACATTATGTTTATTTAATTTATAGTTCACTAAAAGCCCGTGCTACTCTACGCAACCTGCTCAAGAAGTACTCAGTCAGTACTGTAGATGGCATTACTTAGATGATTTAAAATGATGTTAACGGATTCGATATCATTAAGCACGTCTTCAAGCATTATAAGCCTCATCCTACCTTCCCGCACGTATTTAGATATCTTAGTCAGTAATTCTAACTCGTTATTAAGGGATATTAAGATGTTATACTCTAATAGGGTGTAGAGTTCGTCGCGAACTTCATTAAACTTCACTCCCTTCTTAGATATCATGTTAGTTAAGTTGATGTATGTCCTCCTATAGTAACGTAAGTCTTCAATTAGATCCTTAACTAATTCCTCATTGTTGGAACCCCTACTAAACCTGCCTAACTCAACTCTTAATCTATTTAATAATCTTTCATGAGTTAACGTGATTTCCTGAACTTCCTTAAGTAGTTCAAAGTACGTCATCTAAGTACCTCTAATAGTTACCACGCTATTATCGGCTATTCCCTTAGACTTCATAAGCTCTGGATTGCCTAACACCTCAGTAGGGGGTAGTTTATCATCTACTACTGCCTTTAAGTCTAGGGTTTTCCTCCCAGCCACTACCACACGTACTACATCCTTAATACCTAATTCATCAGCTAATACTTTAGGTATGCGTAGCTCGTCATACTTTACTAGGTCACTATACCTTAGCCTAATCCTCTTTTCCTTAGGTTTTGACTGCTTAGCACTAAATGATTGTGGAGGAGGTATGATAGCAACTAATGACTTTATGTCTTTCTTAGCTGTTTTCCCCTCTCCTTGAGTCTCAGACAGCTGGTTCACCGTATTAAACTCGCTTTAAGAATTATTTAAGGATTTAATGAGTGGGGGTCTGTTTTCTTCTTGATGTTTACTTGCGTTGTTCACGTGCTTTGCGGCTGTTCACGGTCTTCGTCCTGGAGGTGTTTGAGTGCTATTAGGTATGCTGATGCTGTGTGCCTGTCTAAGCCGTGCTTCTCCATTACGAAGCGGTACTCATGCGAGCTGGAGGTCCCCCTGGGCCCATAAAGTTTTTAAACCTAAAAACTTATGTAGTTAGCGTGCTCTCGGGGGGTTTCAAGACCCGCGGAGCGATGAACCGTAGGTGACTACGGGGAGCCTCCGCGGTGAGGGGCTCCGAGGAGACCGTTGAGAGGTAGATGGCTGGGAGGTTGGATATAAAAGAGCAATGAAAGCCTATGAACAGCCATCTACCGAGAAACGGTAACTGATAGTGTTAGGGGTTTGGGTTTCATGTTGGTTGATGTTGTTTGATCTTGACCCTTGGTTTCATCGACCTTGGGGCACCTTTCATCGGTGCCCATGTCATTGACCTCCACCCGTTCAGGGTAACCTCGACCCACAGCTCCTCTTCATCTAGTTCTGGTTCACAGCTGTGGGGAAACCCCCACATCTTGGCTTTGAGTACTCATCCACTTAGGTCTTTACCGTACACCCGCATCGTGGATGAGTTCAACCCACAGTAAAACAACCACAATCAACCCTTATAACCTTCATGAAACCCGAAACAGTTGCGTTGGGCTTTAACGTTTGATGGTTTTAATGGATATGAGTGTTACAGCTATTATTACTGCAATACTTACTAAAAACCCTAGGAAGTCTGCACGTACCTCAGGATTCATCAGTATTGGTAGTAGCATTAATCCACCAATAGCGCTGAATGTTAATACGGTCCCAAAACCAAGTGCCATCGCATGTTTCGGTACGTATTTAGCTATGTAAGTATTTACTGAGACGTCTAGGAAGGGATATAGAGGTAGTTGCCATATGATTATCGGGATTAAACCTTCAGTGCTTACGAATATCCAGTAAGTGATGAGGTATGCTACACCGGTAGATGCTAGAATGTATAGTGGGTTAAACCTATCTGAGAGTCTACCTGCAACAATTCTAGCAGGTACTGAGATCAGCGCTGTAATGCCTCCGAAAACAGCCCCGAAGACTGTATATTCTACTACCTCAGAATATGTTGGGAGGAGTTTCCGAATTTCTGAAGCAAGTTTTACAGGCCCTACCGAATACAGTAACTCCCTACTAAAGACTATGAGTGAGAATGCTACTAAAATAGGTAGTAAGCTATGGATGACGTCTAACTCACCCTTATAATCATCAGTCTTACGCTGTTGTAGCTCCCTCGTAGGGTACAATATATAGAAAGTTAAGAACGTCACTACATACATAGCAGCTAAGGTTGTGAAGACCCCACCACTACCTGCAAAGTTGTAGAAAACCCCCATGAGCGTAGAACCTAAACTATACCCCACCCCCGAACCAATCGTGAAGTAACTATAAGCTCTGCCTGGCGTAATGTTATCACCGCTAAATACGGCTAGGAGTATTGAAGGCCATGCGATAGCCCAAGAAAAACTTGCTAAACTTAATACTATAGCAAGTATGTTGGGGTCATGTACCTTCAACCCAGCTAGGAGAGGTAAGGCACCACTAATACCTAATAACGTAACACTTCTTCCTCCAATCCTCCTAACCAGTCTGCCTGAAACTACTGCAAATAGTGTGAATACCCATTCAAGACCTGTTATTAGGATTAGTGCGGAAGTCCCACCACCTAACTCAATACCTAGATAATACCGTGTGAATGAGAAATACAGACCCCATGTGAAGGTATTTAAAGTAGCTCCTAAAGCATACGTAAACCTCCAACCATTTCTGAGAGCCATTAGGCACGCACTCATACTCTCACACCATTCGATAACGCCGACCTAATTACCTCATTTATGATGTAGTATGCTATAAACGTTTATTTGGTTTTAAAGCTTAGCATCAGTTAGGATTTTACATGACCGTGATGGATAACCTAAGCAGTGAGGACTTACTGGTCGAAAATTTAATGTTGGTTTAACCGTATGTACTAGTTCGTAAGATGTTTTCAAACTCAGATGCATAGATTTATATTACCTTAAATGTTGAATATTATTGAGGTATTTAAAATGCGAGAGGAAAAGAACGTTAAGCTAAAAAATGCATTAGAGTATCTAAAAGAACGTGAATTAAGTTATGCTAAAGATCTTCGTTCTGTGGTATCATCATTTAAACATCCAATACTTCAAACGTTAATTTACGGTATCTCCTACGACTCAGAGAAGCACTCAATGTTCTACACGGCGTTAATAAGTATGCTTGAGAAGGCTGCCGCATTATCTGAGGAGGAGTTAAAAACGATATCTACGGTGGTTGACACTCACATAAAGGTTGAGGAAATGATGATTGAAAGTACTAGGGAACTATTAAAAACAGTAGAGGATGATAGGTTTAAGCTTATACTAAGCGCGATATATAATGATGAGGTACTACACCATAAGCTACTGCTAAGTATTAAGAGGGCTATAGCGGAAGCCGCGACTGTAACCGAGGAAGTTGTGTGGAACATGGTATGGAAAGATAGTCCGTATCATGGAACTCCGGCAGGCGATTAAGGCCTACTAATATAGTATGAGGTATAGATCCACCCACTACATAATTAGGTGATTAGGTAAAACCACTATTACAATTATTTTTAAATTCCACAAACTCCTAACGTTGGTTAGGGGTATTAATGCCGTGTATGTTGCTGAGCTTATACATGTTTGGAAGTCTTATACTGATGTATACGTTTTGAGGGGTGTTAACCTCTTAGTTAGGGGTGGTGAGGTTGTGGGTATTGTCGGTAGGTCGGGAGTTGGTAAAACTACGATGGTTAAGCTAATAGGCCTTCTAGATCGTGCTGATCTAGGTGTGGTTAGGATTTTAGGTAGGGATGTCAGCAATTTAAGCGATTCTGAGGCGTCAAGACTTAGACTTAAGGAGATCGGCATTATTCCACAGCAGTTTAATTTAATTCCACACTTAACTGTGCTTGAGAATATAGAACTACCTCTATACCTTCAAGGGGTTAAGAAGTCTGAAAGGAGGGTTAAAGCCTTAGAAATGCTTAAGAGATTTGAACTTCAACACCTAGCTAGTAGGTATCCTAACGAATTAAGTAGTGGTGAGCAACAGCGGGTCCTTGCTATTAGAGCATTTATAAAGAGTCCTAAAATAGTCCTTGCGGATGAGCCCACAGCATATTTAGATGTTGAAAATTCGAGAATGATCTACGACATGTTTAAAGAGCTTATAAGTGAGTATAACTCATCAGTTATTATAACTGCAACTAATCCAGATGAAGTACTCCTTAACTGCAGGAAGTACTTACTAAGTAATGGGATGCTGAAGGAAATTTAAGAATATGTAGGTAATGAGTACAAGTATGGCGACTGCGGTAACCCTCCTTCTCAGAACCCTAATTAATTCCTCAGCACTTAGGGCATCGTCCCTAAACATTACTACAGGCTTTATTATGAAATATGCTAGAAGTGCGTAGATAGTTAAGGGCTGTAGCCTGTGTCTAGAAGCAGTGAGTACTACGTAGAGAACTATCCCAACCAGAGAGAGCACTAATACTAGGTCCTTACTACGTCTAATACCTAAATACCTTACGGAACCCCTAACGCTTGAGTCACGTAACTCCTGAAGGAGTTCGGCAATGCATGATGAGATGAAAACCATAGCGCTAAGCAGTAGTACATCAAAACTCATGGAATTAAATGTAGTGTATGACGTAAGTACGAGTAAGGCTGGTACTAGACCGTGCACTAATAAGTCAGCAGGCGGCCTATCCTTAAACCTAAATCCTATTGAGTATTGATAAGCAAGTACTAATGCAGTTAGCCCCAACGTAAATGCAGTCATGTTAAGACCTATTAGTGATGTAATTGATAGTGCTGAAGCGGTCGTAAAGAGTGCTAATACTGACTTATAGCTTAACTCACCAGTAACTAATGGGTTCCTAGGACTGCTTCCTACTCTATCTTCAAGTGTATCTGCTACATCATTAATTATGAAAGCCGATATAGACCCTGCGGTACAGTACGTAAGGAGTTGAACTAATCTGAAGTCCAGGTCGGTAGTAGCTAGTAAAGCACCTAACACGCATGCGACTATAGCTATAGGTCCATACTCATGGAATCGTATTAACCTCACCCAGGGATTAAGCCGCGACATACTTAACAACTACTTAGGTATTACTATGAAGTTCCTACCGCCGATGTATATTATTGGATCGTCTAACGCGTTGTTAATACTTACTGGTACGCCGTAAGCTGATGCTACATATCCTACATCTACTACTAACTCGTTAACAACTAAATAGCAATTAGGTGGTAAACCACGTAGTAAGTATTTAAGCCCTCCATACGTGTCAACTCTCTTAGGGTAGAAGAGGTAGCTAAACCTTAAATCACCGCAGAACATCTCATCACCTCCATACCTGCTAATATAATTAGCTGTAGATAAGTCTGATGGTAAGTAAATTCTCTGTGAACCGCCGATATGGCTTGAGTAAAAAGCTACGTATGGTACTAAGCAAGCAGAGGTGATGAGGGCTACAGCTATAGTCAATCTCATCACATATGCTTTATACCTACCCTTCACAGCCAGCGTAGCATACGCAGCAAGTATTGAAACCCCTAAATACATAAAGGTTGAAGTCCTATACGCTTCACTAATAAGGCCTGGAGTCCCAAAAATAAAGTATGCCTCAACACCTAGCAAACCCAGTATTACTAAGTAGGCAAATACATTCAAACAAGTCCTACCCAACCTACCTACATAAGCAATGCTGAGTAATGCGATTATTAGATATGGTGTAAAGAATGCAAGTTCTGTAGTGCTGATTCTTGGAGCACCTAAGGCTAATTCGACTTTAGTGCCGAGAATGGCTAGGATTACTACTAAAGCGTAGGCTCCTAAAAACCATACCTTAATCATACTGTTTAACCAGCTACGCATCATTACTGAAAGTAATATAGGTAATGTCATAGTGACTTCATAAGCTATTAAGGATATGATATCGGATACACCCATCATTGCTAGTATAGATAACCCCCTACCCGAGTAAGTATAGATGTAGATAATTAGTAAGGCAGTACTCACCACCTGAACGGCTAGAGCTATCGTCAATCTCCTAACTACGACTTCGCCAACTAAGTATGCTATTAGTGTGAATGCGGTCAATAACAACCCAATAACACTTGTTAAATGGTGTGTAATTATCAGCGCTAAATACGTAATTAAGGCTAAATATGCTGATTGGGTATAACCCTTAAAAATTAAAGCATTTAACAGCAATAATACCATCAATAACGTTAATGCATAACCCTCCTTAGTGACCCCAGCACCTAATATCACCTCAGTACCTACCAAACCATATATAAACGTAGTAACTAAGGAGTGAGTCCTAGATGCGCCTAAAGACCTTAAGAACGCTATAAGTGGTAGAATACTTAATGAGTTGATGATGGGTACGGTAATGGGTGTTAACGTTCTAGGAACCATACCAACTACTACTGAATGCACTACACTATATGTGATAATACCAGGCCAGTAGATATTATAATTATCAAAGCCGTCATCAGGGGTCAGATGAGTAGGAGTCTTGACATTAAGTAAGTCCATAAGGGGTAATAATGCGTAGGTATCCGTATGGTATGGAATACCAGTAATTAAGTATGGTAGTAAACGTATTAACGCCACAGTAATTATTAAAGTCATAATATGCTTAGTCATCGTAACTGCCCAAGCAATTTAACATTAATTCCTAACAGTAGTTTAAAGCTCCCGCCCTCCATTATATTACTATCTCCAAGATCATTCCGCGTTCGTAGGAAGTAAGACACTCGATCCGCATCCCCTCCCCGATCCTGAGAACTTCTTAAAACTACTGTCTAATAAGTGATAAGTTAGGAAACTTAGCAGAGTGGTAAGACATTAAGACTTCTAAGCTACTGGGGCATTCTTACAGGTAGTGATGCGTCCATACTTTTCAGTTCTCCACCACCCTATTTTTACATTAGCTAGTAGTGTAAGCACTGCTATCAGAGATGCTATAGAGTTTACTAAGACGTACGGTAGTGTTAATAGCGTTATTTTAGCTTTAGTATTTAAGTCTAATCCCTCATCAACTAATAGCGGCGTTATTAGCTGTGGTGCAATTAATGCTATAGTAATTAGGTTGTAGATACCGCCTAATAACGTGTTAGATAGTACAGCTATTAACAGTAGTGTTGGTGAAATGGGTGATATGAATGTTATGAAGGCGTCAAACTTTAACAATGGCCTCATCTTATTAAGTAATCTCCACCTCCTCCTAAGTACTTCTAATGTACCTTTATACCATCTGATCCTTTGCTTAATCAATATGCGTAGCTTGGTTGGCGACTCAATATACACCTTACTGCTAATTAATTTGATTCTACTACCTAATGCGTATATCCTTAGTGTTAGGTCGTTATCCTCAGCTAGAGATTCTTCATCCCAGTAGCCGATAAGCTCGATGCATGAACGCTTGAGTAATGTGAAGTACCCAGGTGCCTGAACTATGAGTCTTAAATAGTCCTTACCAGCCATAAGCTTCTGCCATAGTATTGACTCTACTAAGAAGAACTTCGGGAGCGTTCCTGAGCATTGATTACTAGGTCTTGGAATCCCGGTAACGCCGCATACGTCATACCTGATTATGGCGTTAATTAAATCGACTATAGAGTTTGAAGTGATTAACGAATCGCAGTCAAGTAGTAATACGTAGTCACTATCTACCATGCGTAGTAATTCGTTAAGTACTGCAGGCTTACCCTTAGAACTCACTATAACTGGTACTACGTTAGGTGTAAACGCCTTGCATACTTCTAAACACTTTATACAGTCCTTATCAACACCTATGTAGATTTTAAGCTTATTAAGCGGGTAGTTAACTACCATTAACCGGCTTAAACTCTCCTCGAGGACGTTAAACTCATCCCTAACCGGTATTATTACTGAGACCTCGGGCAACTCGCTGAGGACTTCGTAGGGATTTGTAAGTGTATTCCTCTTACCGATGAACGTGATGATTAAAGCATAGAGCATTAGAAAACCTATGAATGAATTAGATATTAGTGAGGTGATTATCAACAGCATTTCTAACAACTTAAACACCTTTTAGAGCATCATTCTACGAGGTCTGAGGTCTCATACCTCCCTAATCTTTAAGTATATAGTCATTGATGCGGTAATTGATGGTAATAGCGTTGAGGTCATCAACACTCTGAGATCGTTGACTGGTTCAACTTTATGTAGCATTATACTTACTGGCATCATAGTAAATATTGCATTAAGTATTAGGAAGCTAATCAAGTAGGCGGAGACCCCCGATGCAGTACCTAAGACTAAGATTTTAAGTATTAGGATTGAGGCCAACCTAACCTTACTCAGACCTATAGACCTAAGAGATTCTACTATAGGTGCTAGCGTATTCATAGACCATAGAGTTCCGAAATAGATTATTGAAGTAGATATAGCAAGCACGAGCAACATTGATGCCCATAGGATGGTATTTGATAAGCTAATACCCCTACCTAAGAACTCATCAACTAATTCTACATCGCCTAAGCTACGATTATCAAGGACTTTACTAACCACTTTAAGCGGTGCGTTAACACCTTCCGATCTGTCTACGATCTCACTTAAACACCTACTCCCGATGCATGGACTGCTTACCTTAACTCTAATCAGTGTTACGTAGTTACTATTCACACCACGTAACTTCTGGGAAAGGCTTAAACTACTTACCACTTCATCATCTAACGGCGTACTACTCTTAAAAACACCGCTAACCGTAACATTAACTCTGGAACTTGTAGGTATGCTAACAATGTCTAATACCTGACCTACAGATATGTTTAAGTACTTACTCAATCTAATGCCGACTAATACCTCATCATCGTTTCTAGGTAGAGAACCGATTAACAAGTAATTAATAAATCTATCTAAGACCGTTAGGTTTAAACCCCTCAGAAATATTACATTATCATTAATCATGATTGGCGTCAGTACCTCTGGACTTAACTCGATGATTCCCTCAACACCTGCTAACCTATCTACTACGTTATTAATTAAGCCTGTATGCGGTGTTCTCGAAACTGATGAATATATTAAGATGTCCCCCTCGGTGTTGAGGGTTAGCGACCTAGCTAATGTTGCAGAAACACTGATTACGTAGAGCCCCGTCGTTGATACTGCTATAGACGTTGTTAAAATAGCTAAGATCGCTACTTTAAAACTACTCCATGGTATTAGAGACTTCAAAATCCGCACCTAATAACCTTAATCATAGCTGGTATGCTACCTAAGATTACTAGCGGGTATACCATGACGGCTAGTTCTACTAACTCACCAAGGCTTAAGTACGGTACTTCATAAGGTGCTCCAAAAATGTAGGCAGTAAACCTGAATACCACTTGAGCTGTTGTAAGACCTACGGACCAACCTACCAACCAAGTCATTGAGGCAATTACCATATACCTAATAAACAGCAACTTAATTATGAATGTCTTTGAAGAACCTAAATACGTTAACGTAGCGTACGTAACCACCACACTACGTAATACGTAATTACTCACTAAGTATGTAGCGACTACGACGAGGAACCATAAAGACATAGACCATAAGTAAGCAATGGTTTTCAACTCATTATAGACAGCCCTTACAAAGTAGCCCCACATAGACGGCAGACCTAAGTATGTAAAACCTTCAACAACATTTACAAGTGCCTTAGCACCTACAGCAAGTGCTACGATAAGTGTTAGTGACATCACCTCAGTAGTTAATAACTTAATATCACCTAATGCAAGCTTCATTAAGCCGACCATAAATACATCATTAACTCCTCTACAGAGAAGTTTTAAATTTTTAAGGGCGTAATTAGTTAGGTGTTTAAGTTGGACCTTAGCGATGCTAGGAGCTCTGTGCTGGGCATCTTAAGAGAGATTAATAAAGTAGTAGTTGGTAAGGAATTACTTGTAAAGCATATGGTAGCTACCTTAATAGGTGGTGGCCACGTACTCCTTGAAGGTCCTCCAGGAGCTGCTAAGACGTTACTTGCTAAGGCTATAGCTAAGGTTATAGGTGGTGAGTTCAGGAGGGTTCAAGGAAATCCTGACCTACTGCCTACAGATCTGACGGGCTACTACATTCGCGGGTTAGACGGCAGTGTTAAATTTATTAGAGGTCCTGTATTCACTAATATACTCATGTTTGATGAGTTGAATAGAACTCCGACTAGGGTTCAGTCAGCCCTGCTTCAAGTCATGGCTGAATATCAAGTAAGTGTTGAGGGCTCTACATACGATGTTCCAAGACCTTTCCACGTAATAGCTACTGAAGTACCTACTGAGGAGGAGTTCGGTACCTACCCTATAACCCTCACATTAAGGGATAGGTTCTGGATAAGGTATCCAGTAACATATAGTAGTAGTGAGGAGGAGTTTGAAATAGTTAAGAGGGCTGATAAGCTTTACCTAACACATATAGCTGATCTTGAAACCGTAGTTGACATAAATGAGTTTGGCAGCCTTCAAGACTTCATAGGTAAGAATGTCTACGTCGATGAGAGAGTCATCAAATACATAGTCGACTTAGTGAATTACATAAGGAACCACCACTTAGTTAGGTTAGGACCTAGTCACAGGGGGTCTATCCACCTATATAGGATTTCTAAGGCCTTAGCACTCATTAATGGTAGAGACTACGTAACACCAGATGATATTAAGGAACTAGTTAATGATGTGTTTAATTTTAGGATAGTGCTTAGGAAGGAGGCTGAAGTTGAGGGTAAAACACCTAGTGATATAATTAACGAGGCATTGAATAAGGTTAGAGTGCCGAAGGAGTAGGGTTAGATGGACTTAAGATACGTAGTGTCCGGAGCTATAATAATTTCGACTTCAATTACCTTCATATTATACTCCATAACCAGTAATGCTGAGTTAGTTTTAGGGCCGTCATTAGCTATTCTAACATTAGGTATAGTGGTATTGACTAGTGGGCTATCATTTAGGGAGCCCCTTACAGAAGTACTCAAACTATATGCTAACGACTTAAGTAGGATTATCTCTAAAGTCTTAGAAGATTCAGGACTGCTAGGCACTCATAAACTCAGGGTATGTTTAAATGAATTAAAGGTCGTCTTATCGTCTAAGATCGTTAAATGTTCAGAAACGTCACTAGGCTTTGGCTTAGCAGGTGATACGCCATATCTGGCACTTCCGGTAGACTTAAGTAGGTTAGGTATTACCGAAGTAGTTGGTGATGATTTAAGGGAGTTCTTAAGCGAGGTCATCAGCAGGAGGCTTAAAATATGTAGATCTGTTAAAGTTATTAGTAGTGACGATGAGTACGTCATAGAGCTTAATACGGTGAATGAAACCATCTACGACCTCCTTAAGGTACCGCTAAACTACCTTAAAGTAGTCGTAGCAGTACTGACAGCTAAGTTCTTAAGCAGGGAAGTCGAACTAGTAGATGAGGAGTTAGTCGGTAGTAATTACGTCATTAAGCTTAAGGTGATTTAGATGATTGAGAGGGAATTAATACTCTTCACATTACTTATACTCATATCAGTCTTTATGCTCATCTACGTAGGTGAGGTAAGACCTGATGCCTACCTAGCAGTAGCAATCCTCGTATACTTTATATACACTTCTGTGAACCATAGCTTTCGATCTAAAATATATTTAAAGCCGGTGGACATAGTCTTAATTACGGTATTCGCGATTATAGTTGCTTATAAAGTATATGAAATTCTTAGATAGTTAAGGCTTAAAATTCCGGCATATATTCAATCTAGCGGAGTATATGTAATGAATTTCAACTTTAAGTGCTTCGCTATAGTTGCGTGCTTCCTACTCATACTGTATGCCGTAGCATTTAACGCGTCTATAGACCCCTCACCACTCCTCGAACTATTTAACGATGTCGTAGTAGCTATTACATCAGGTGATTATGAGTTAGCGGATAGGCTGATAAATACTGCATTAGGTGTTAGACTTCCTTCAGATATTGAATACGTGCATAAGACTGCTTATCTCAGATTGAGGGGTGTGGTAGATGTGTTAAGGAGTTCTAAGTCTTTAGGAGATCTGAATAATGCATCATATTTGAGGACCTTAATATACGATTTAAATAGGGCCTACTACGACTTAAATTCAAGTATGACTTCCTATCTAAACTCAATATTTAAGTACTTCTTGGATTATAGGTTGAAAGACTACTACGTAGGCAGAGTTAATAGGTCGTTAGAAACCTTACATAACGTAGTTAATGATGTTTTAAGTGCCATGCTTTTTAAATACTTAGGGATAACCTCAAACATTATTAACGTATCTGTTGAAGCCCCACTAATTATATATGGTGGTGATGAGTTTGTATTACGTATTCGTATATCAATGCCTGAAGATGTTGATTCCGATTATGCTACACTTACAGTCTATATAAATTACGGAGGTATTTATTCCTATATAAGTACTTCAGTAAGTACTGATGGACACGTTGAGCTGAAGCTTAAGGCCCCATCAGCTGAGGACTTCGTGAGTGGTGGGTATAGGTTGCAGAGTGAGTTAGCTTATGAGTTATTAGTAAGGGTTTACGTTGAGGTTAGCGATAATCTCTACATTGGTCAGACATCGTTTAGAGGGGTGTTAAAGTTCTTACTGCCGGATCTGAGGATAACTCCATACGTAAATGGTAGTAGGTTGGAGTTCTTACTCATAGAGGCATTAATAACTCATCCAATAAATACCTCCATATACGTTGATGGTGAATTAATATCCACATTAGAATTGTTGAATGGTAGTAATGAGGTCTTGCTAAGCAAGGACCTGTCTGTTGGTAAGCATGTAGTAAGGGTAGTTACATCTCCTAGGGCGTACTACATGAGTGGTTCTTGGGCTTATGAGTTAGTTGTAGGTCAGATACCACCCAAGGTCTCAATAACGCAGCGTGGGTTTTCCCTAGGCCCTCCCTTCAACGTTTTATTAGATGTAAGCATTGATTCAACTCCTTACAGACTTAAGTTAATTATAGATGGTAATTTGGTCTTTAACGACTTACTTAACTCTACAGCTACGTCGCTAGCTATTCAACTCCCTTGGACCTCGGTAATTTGGCGTGATATTGATGTATTTGTAGAGCCTCTAAACCCTAAATACTCTCTTTTCAGTGGATCCATACGTGTCTACGTGATTAACATTCCGTTAATAGCTTTACTAGTTATTACTCCTTCGTTACTATTCATATCGCATGACATGCGTAGACGTATTAAACACTTAATGGTGGTACTGCCTAGATATATCCCACTAATTGGTGTATCTGGGGATGAGGACGTAGTCACTACTACACAAACTGGTGTAAGTTTTAGGAGATCTAAACTCTACAAGCTCTACCGTAGGCTAGTAGTTCTAATATCCGTATTTGCTGAACCACCGCAACCTCATGAAACTCTTCGTGAGTTTTTATTAAGGATTAAGGGCTTACTTACTAAGGAGTTATACGAATTCATAGCGTTATTCATACATAATTATGAGTTGGACTTATACTCAAACCACGAAGTTGATATTAACGGTGTGCGTGAAGCTTTAAGGAGGTTTGAGAGAAGTGTTAAAAAGCTATAGGACGTTAATGCTAACATTACTGCTAACTATATCTCTATCTACATTAGCAGCAATAGTTAATATACCAACTAGCACTCCGTACAGTCCATTCAATACCGATGTTAATGGGATTTCAAAATTCGCTGAGTACTTCTGCAGTAATTTTCTTTACAGCCTTAGCGATGTGTCTAAAGGGTTTAACGGTACTGTGGTAGTGATTCTTAATAATGAGCTAAAGTCTAGCGAGTACTCAGTAATTGAGGATTTATTAAGTAGTGGTTCTACCGTAGTTATCCTAGATGAGTACGGATACTCTAATAACTTACTTAAATACTTAGGTATTGACGCATTAGTAGTCAATCACGTAGTCCTTGATGAGGTCTTTAAATATGGGAGTAGGGAGTATCCATTGCTTAGGCTAAGAGGGTCTGAGCTTAATTTAACCGCATACAGACCTACGTACATATACGTTAGCGACTCAAGTTTCGTGGTCGCCGAAACTTCTAAGTACTCATATGCTGACATCAACGGTGATGGTTATTACTCGTTAGGTGAGTCTATGAAATCTTACCCAGTAATCGCTCAGTTCTACGTAGGTCGAGGTAGGTTACTGCTAATCTCGGATTTAGATATAATTAGTAATGGGTTAATCGATATGAATAAATTAGCCTTCAGTAAGTTGGTCAGTACCCCTACCTACATAGTAGTTAATCACTTAGGGTTGGGTGGTGCTGACTATTTTAAGTACTTAATTACTAAAGCAATACCGACCGGATATAGGAACGGTTTTGATGGATCTATATTACCTTACGCTATCATCGTGGCAGTCTCTGCAACATCTTACTACTTATTCTATACTGCCAGGAAGTCTAAGAAGTCCAGGAGAGTTAATCCGTACGTGCTTATATGTAGTTCGTATGTAATGGTTGTTATCACTTATAGGGCATTCGTAGATAACAACCCGTATTATGTTGTTCCAGCATTTATTAACTTGATCACGTCCTTAGTCGGTATAGATTTTATAGTCAGGCCGGTATTGGTTGCTACTTTAATATACTACTCATCACTAGATATTAACTTACTACTATACCTCCTACCGACTTATATATTACTGCCTTATTTGATGACTTCAGACCTGGATTTCAACTTAAGTGGTTTTCTAGGTCCTTCAACAGTTAGTATTACTAAGTTCTTAAGTCTGATGATACTCACATCACTAGTGAATTTAAGCACCATATTGCCGATATCCTTAATGATTACTACGTCATTAGTTAATTGCTTAGTTAATTATGTAAGGCTTTACGATATTAAAGTTGAGTTGCTTGAAGTTCCGAAGGAGGTTGTACTTAGGGATAGGGCATCACTCCTCTTAAATACGTACTCCAAGCTTACCTCATATCTAACCTTAGCTGGGAGTGACGGGGATAGGAAGGTCTTTAAACTCAAAGACTACTCAGTAATTAGGTACGACCTACCAACAGACCATGTAGGTACTCACACCTTACTCTTGAATATCGCAGTTATGGATGAATTAGGATTTGCTAGGAGGTTATTAACACCAATTAGTGTTAATTACTTAGTCGTACCTCATGTTATGAAGCTCTTAGAATCTATTAGGTCGGAGTTATTCTCACGTAGGGATGTGAGGGATTTACTAAGTAGTGTTGAGTTAAGCATTATTGAATTAGGCGGCTTAATTGGTGTAGGGTCTGGAAATATTGCTAAGGTATTAAACAGCTTAGTAGTTGGTGGAGGTATTAGCAGATTTTTAGCTGAGTTTATAAGGTCTTTAACGGCTTTAGAGGCAGAAATACGTAGTGAGAGGTTGGGTAGTAGGGTTAGGTACGGTGAGTACGTCGGTATTAGACACTACGTACCAGGAGATGAGGTAAGATACGTACATTGGAGTAAGTCTTTAAGTCTTCGTGAACTAGTTGTTAAGGAATTCGCATTACCACATCCTAAGGAGTTAATTACTAGGAAGAGTGGTGGTCTCGAGCCTATAGTGATGGTTGACTTAACAGTAAGTGATGTATGGTCGCTTGATAGACTCCTACTTACACTGCTCAGCATATACTTAAACATTGTTAGGATTGACCTAGAGGTTAAGGTACCCCTTGTAATACTTAGTAATAACTTCATATTAGTCATTAAGGGAAGGTCTTTAGACGTGCTCTACAGGCTTTATAAGGCGTTAGGTAGCGTCATACCCAAGCTTATCTATGACTACAAACATATAAAGACTGAAGTCAGTGCTGAGTATCTTAAGGACCTTATAACTCATTCCGATAGAGTTAAATACTTCGCTAAATTAGTAAGTGCTAATAAGTACTTTGCTGAAAAAGTAATTAAGGCTTTAGCGATGAACGACTTACTCCCACCAAAACCCTTCACAGTAATCTATAGTGACGTGTTAAATGTTAGGTACGGCTTAGTTAGATATGAACTTAGTGTGTATGGATATTTGGATGTAGAGCCAGGCAAGCTAGTCCAATATATAGCTAGCTCAGGTGGTAATTATTAGACTGCATGCTTTGTTAGTAATACTATTCCTAATGGTTTTAGTAGTCCATGCCAGTGTAGAGGATGTTGAGAAAGAGTTCCTAAGCATCTATAAAGAGTTAGTAGAGTTAAGTACATTAGGCATTGATGTTAGTGACTTGATTAAGGAGCTCTCAGTAATTCTGGAGTTAATGGATGATGGTAGTAATGAGTCTATCACTAAGGCTGAGTCCTTACTTAAGGATATTAGAACTAGGTTGGAAATACTTAAATCTAAAGCTAGCTATGAGATACTGTATGTGAATTTAATTAAGTACTCATCAATTACCTTATTAGCTTTAATACCAGTAGCTACGTATCTCCTCCTACCTAGGGTTTATCTAAAGGTGTGGTTTAAGGTTCGGAAGAGGTGGGTAATTAGGTATGGACGTACTAGATGAGGAAGTGTTCGCAGTAATTATGGCTATAGTTGTAGTAGCATCTGTAGTAGGTATTGCTCAACTCATAAGGTCTGAAGTTGTGGAACCATTTACGGCTATAGGATTACTCAATAGTGAGTGTAGGATAGGTGACTATCCTAAGGAAGTGTTTGAGGGTGAGGAGTTGAGGCTCTGCCTCTACCTCTACAACCATTTAGGACGTCCGCAGTTAATGATGGTTAAGTATAAATTAGGTGATAAGAATGTAGTACCTACGAATATGACGCCAAGTCCTGAAGCACCTCTTAAGACTTTTAAATTCCTATTAAATCATGGTGCTAACACGACGTTACCAGTGAGGGTACCCATACCACTTAATACTGAATTAGTTGGTAAGGAGGTAGCATTAATATTTGAATTATGGGTCTACGATAAAGACTTAGGTGAGTGGGTATATAGTGGTAGGTGGGTTCATCTATACGTTAAGATGCGTGAGGCGCCTATACCATGGACAAAGAGTTAAGCCTTGAGGAGTACGTTAGCTCTAAGTTCGGTAGGACTGGTTTTAAAGAACTTAGGATGCTGTATGATGAGGTACGTAGCGGACGTTTAACATTAGTAGATCCTAACCCGCCTAAAGACTTTTTAGGATATGTAGTTAGGCTTGACTACAGTCTGTGGTTCTGGGTTGTAATTCTAACCTCACTAGCAACTTTAGCATCGGTAATACTGTCTGAATATGTGTTATTACTTAATTACTTGAGGTACGTGCTTGGGACTGTGTACGTACTATTTATGCCTGGCTATGTAACTATTGAGGCATTATACCCTAGGGATAAGGAGTTAAGCAACCTTGAGAGGTTAGCCCTATCTGTAGGTCTATCACTAGCTATAGTACCTTTACTTGGGTTAGTGCTTAACTACACACCATGGGGTATTAGGCTAGCGCCTACTATAGCATCGCTAACTACCTACATCATCGTAATATCTACCACAGCCCTGTATAGGAAGTATTTGTTAAATATGTCGACTCTAACTTCTCAGCTACCTATACGAATTCATTGATTAATATTGGTTTTGTTGACTAATAAATTTTTTAAGTTTTACTAAGAATCGTTAGGTAGAGATGTATGGATGTTAAGAGTAACTTAAATGCTTTAATAACTGTTGTGATTCCAACGCTTAATGAGGTTGAAGGCATTGCCTCAGTAATTGATGAGGTTCTCTCTACCGGTATTAGTAATAATAACATCTTAGTAGTTGATGGAGGTTCTACAGACGGCACAGTCGATGTTGCAATATCTAAGGGTGTTAGGGTCGTTACTCAGGAAGGGAGGGGTAAGGCAGCAGCTATAGCTACAGCCCTTAAATACGTTAATACACCGTATATCGCCGTATTAGATGGTGATTATACGTATCCAGCTAAGTACATACCGGTACTGCTTAACGAGGCTTTTAAGGGCTATGACTTAGTAGTAGGTGTTAGGAAGTATGTTAAAGGCTCTCAACCATTTATATACAGGTTAGGTAATAGTCTAATAAATAAGTTCTTCAACATACTATTCGGTACTAAGTTAAGTGATGTCCTAAGCGGTATGTATGTAGTTAAAACCTCAAGACTCCGTGAGTTAGATTTTGAGATGACCGGCTTTAGCATTGAAGTTGAGCTAGCGTCACATATAGTTAGCACTACATCTAAGGTTGCTGAAGTACCTATAGAGTATAGACCTAGACTTGGTAGGAAGAAGTTAGGCATTTTAGACGGATTTAAGATAGTTAGGGATATATTTAAACTTACGTGGAGGTATAATCCTATCTTCTTAGTATTCATTATGGGGTCTTCATTGCTTATCCCAGGCTTACTGCTAGGTGCTTGGGTAGCCTACCACTACTTCATCACTGGTATTAACTACTACGTTAGGGGCTTAGTAGCTATAGTATTAAGTGTTGCGGGGTTTCAATCACTTATAGCATCTCTAGTAACACTCTATGTTAAAAGGATTGAGTTGAGGATCTTAAGGAAGTTAGATGAAGTACTTAAAGAGTGTTGATTAAGGTATTATTAAGGCTGAAGCTCTAACACATTCGGTGTAGATGGGAATCATCACGTTTTCATATGAGGATATAATTCTTACATTCATAGATTGATAGGTGGAATATTGAGTGATAAGATAGGTAGGATAGCCCTTATACTCTCAGTACTTGCTCTGCTCTTAATAATTGGTGGTGCTGTCGTTACGTACATTGCGGTTAAGGGTTTAGTAGCATCTCAGGTAGATAGTGCTATATCAATGCTTAATGAGTTGAAGACTGCAAGATTTTCCATACCGCTACATATCGACAGAGTTATTGAGGTACCGGTAAATACTACGCTAACTATAACACTAAATGAGAGCATACAGGTTCCAGTATCTTTTAAAGTCCCAGTAGAGGTTCCGCTAAATATTCCAATTGAGATCCCAATTAACTACACCCCTAACGTAAGGATAGTAACTACTGCTAAGACATATGTAGAGATTGAGAATAAGACGTATGAGTTAGAAATACCTATAGATACTACGGCTAAAGTACCTATAGACTTCATAGCGAGGAAGGATGTAAATATAACTGCTAGGACTACGGTAAATGTAGAAACAGTACTGCGAGTTAATATAACTAAACCTATTAGCGTGCCGTTAAGTCAGGTGGTTAAGGTGCCCATAAAAGTTAACATAACGTACGACCTAACCCTTAAGGACTTAGGTCTAGAACCGCTAGTGGATAGGCTAATCAGCATATTAAGTGATATAAGAAAGAGGGTCTGACCTGTAGACTAGTCCTCAGGGTGGACGTCTTACTACTTGGTCAGTCTTATAAGTAGTTAGAAAACTGTGAGGGTCAACGTGTATGTTTCTGCATTAGACGCTCTACTACTATGGCAGTAGCTACAGCTACTGCTGTCGTGAGGCTGGTTTCAGATATTATTGGTCCTTCAATCATTGGTCTTTGCGTGAAGTCTGCTGGCGTGATATCTAACTTGATGTTTTGAGTGATTGCTACGCCGTCAGCTGATATGATACCATCAATACCAACTTTAAACATATATGACATTGATGTTAGGGGCCAGATAATCGGTGTCGGTGCTGTAAATATGTCTAAAATTATGTGAGCTGAGTACAGTATGTAAGCAGTAATTACTAACTTTGAGGCCTTCGGCTTAAGTTTTAAGGCTATGACATATGCTGCGAGGAACGCTAGTGATGCTATTATGAGGCTATGTGTGAACCATCGATGAATTCTGAATAACGCATCTATATCGGGTAGTAAACCTACTAGGGCTAGCAGTACTGCATATTTCAGGCTTACAGTCCTACTAGATATTAATAAACTTACTGCGTAGTGTGTTATTATTTCCGGCATTTCCCCACCTAACTACCTACTTTCATTAGGTAAATATAGTGTTAGCTGGTCTTATAGTTTAGGTTTTTATACTTAGCGTCGTAGTTATTTGCTTCATTATGCTTTAATTAAAGGTTACGGCTTTATTTGATAACTAGGTTATCTAAAGTTTTTAAATGGTTTATCGTCGTTGCTAAGTGGTCAGATCATGATTCGGGAGGCAGAGATTACCCGGGCCATAGTTAGATACGCTCTTAAGGATCTAGAGAATTTTAGCGAAGTTGATGTAGTTATCGTTGGTGCAGGACCTTCAGGACTTACCGCCTCATATTACTTAAGTAGAACGGGTTTTAAGGTACTCATCCTTGAGAGGAGGTTTAGCTTCGGTGGTGGTACCGGCCCCGGTGGGAACCTCCTCCCGCGCGTGGTCTTCCAAGAGGAAGTCATACCGATATTAAAAGAGTTTGGTGTGAGGTATGTGAGTGCTGGGGACGGACTATATGTGGTAAGTCCTGCTGAAGTCATCGCTAAATTAGCTGCTAAGGCAATTGATGCAGGTGTAGGAGTATTATTCGGAGCGCATGTTCAAGACCTCATCTACCGGGTAGACCCGTTAAGAGTTAGCGGTGTAGTATGGGTCTGGACCCCAGTACATGAGGGAGGCTACCACGTAGACCCACTATTCACTGAGTCTAAAGCAGTTGTAGACGCTACAGGACATGATGCTGAGGTAATCTCAATAGCCTCTAAGAAGATACCGGAGTTAAACATAGTTATGAAGGGAGAACGCTCAGCATATGCCGACCTCTCAGAAAAGCTCGTAGTAGAATATACTGGGAAGGTAGTTCCAGGCTTATACGTAACTGGGATGGCTACTGCAAACATATACGGCCTACCAAGGATGGGTCCAATATTCGGAGGCATGTTACTCAGTGGTAGGAAAATAGCCGACATAATAGCTAAAGACCTAAAAGAACATCAATAATAAATTCAGAAGGTTCCAAATAACAATAAAAAACTTAAAAGCCTATATAAAATCTATTAGCGGGGCCCGTCGTCTAGCCTGGTTAGGACGCTGCCCTTACGAGGCAGAGGTCCTGGGTTCAAATCCCAGCGGGCCCACCAGAACCCTTCCATATTTTAAAAGTTGGTTGGAGTAGTACGTACGAAGTTGAATTAATAGGGATTAACAACTCGTAGTTTACTTCAAATAGCGTCCTCAAAATAGTTAAATATCCACTCTAAATAATTTAGATGTTGGTTACATGATGATACGGTTGGAGCTGAGTTTTGATGAGCCGTGTTTAAACTGATGGAACTTTACGAGTGCTGATAAAATAATAATTTATCTAGTAGGACTGCGTATATAGTATTAGGTGACTTCATGCCTATAGTCCATGTGTATGTGTGGAAGGGATTCTCAAATGATGCTAAGAAAAAGGTAATTGCCGGAATTACTAAAGTCTTCACAGAGTTAAACATACCGCAGCACGCAGTTGAAGTAATAATCCATGAAATACCTAAGGAGGATTGGGGGGTGGGTGGCGAACAGGCAAGCGAGAAGTTTAGAGAATTACAACCACCTTAGGTAATTGCAAAGTATTAAATCTAGGTTAATTGTTTTTGACTTCAATTAAAATAAAATTCTAACACCATTGTAATTAAAATAGTATCGAAGGCAGGTATGAGGAAAAGGTTTATAGTAGGTCTGTGGAATTGTATTAAAAGGTCTGCATGGTGGATGTATGTGATTAGAGTGGTTGTATTTGATCTTGACGGTGTTTTAGTGCCGTTTAGGAGTTCTTGGGAATTTCTACATAGGTATTTTGGGGTTGTAGATGATAGGTTAAGGAATGAGAATATAGAGCTATTTTACAAGGGTTTAATATCGTATGAGGAATGGATGAGGAGGGACTTAACCCTTCTAACTTCTAAGGGATGTATCACTAAGGAGGATGTGGTTAAAGCGTTTAAAAGTGTGGAGTTACGTCGTGGTGCTAAGGAATTATGTGAGTACTTAATCAGTAATGGTTTAGAGTTAGCAATTGTTAGTGGGGGTGTTGACGTACTTGCTCATCAAGTAGGTAATGCCTTAAATATTAGGAGGGTGTATTCAAATAAGCTATTATTTGATGAGGGAGGTTGCTTACAGCCATACGGTGTTGAGGTCGTTAACCCGTTAAAGAAGGACGTCATACTTACGGCGATATCTACAGAGTTAGGGGTACCTTTAAGTAACTTCATGTACGTAGGT
This sequence comes from Sulfolobales archaeon, assembly GCA_038844925.1. Lineage (GTDB taxonomy): Archaea > Thermoproteota > Thermoprotei_A > Sulfolobales > NBVN01 > DTCV01. Next base: position 30,047 of record JAWBQY010000002.1, read on the forward strand.
GATACTGTGTGGGATTTATGTGCTTTTAGAGTAGTGGGTTATCCAGTAGTGATTAACTGCGAACCATGCCTAAATATACTCAATCAGTGGGGTAAGGAATACTTAGTGGTTGACGAGTTATACGACATAATACCATTCGTAGATGAAATAATTAGAAAATCCGTTAGGTCAGCCTCCTAATAACCTCGTGTAGCAGTCTTAAGTAATTATCTAAGAAGCTCTTAATAGCTTCGTATGAGCCCCTGCTCCTTAAATCCTCTATAAAGCTTATACATAAGTCTAATTCAGGTTTGTTAAGCATTTTAACGTAAACCTCAGACCTGCATTCCCTAATTAAGTCTTCCTCAGCCTTCTTAGTCTCTACTGGTTGATTAGTTATATGTGCTAGCTCTACTGAGTAGGCAAGCACTATTAAGTTAATTAGAGGTCTGAGGTCTTCAAAAGTAAGTAAGGAGCGGAGGTGCTCCTCAACTTGATGTACCATGACAAATATTAAGTCCTTAGAGGCCTTCTTAACGCCTCCTACGCTTCTTAAACTGATATTACGGCTTAATTCATCTACGCGGTACTCTACATCAATCCCATAGGTCTTCAAGCTCTTAGATATCTCGTAGAGTTCTCCAACGTAATTTAAGGCTTTAACCCATCGGTCAACATAATCTTCCCCGAATATCCTAACTATACCGACTACTGCTTGAAGAGCTTTAGCTGTATTAAGTAGTAAGTCTTTAATGGTCTTTGAGAACTCCTCATATCTGATCCTAAGTTCTACTACCCTACCAACCTCATTGATAATAGATGAGGAAGTCCCAGATATGTTTATGAGTATCTTCATATCAGGTGTTATAATAACTAAGGCACTATCTTGGCGATACACATTAACTACATCTACTATTCTTACTTCGTAAAGTACGTCCTTAGGGACGTTATGGATTAATATCTTACCATTGGTTATGGATACATCACATATGAATACATTATCATCAATTACACACTTAGTCAGCGCCGTAGTGTTACACCTCAACCCTCTTTAAAATATTTCCTTCAAGTACGACATCACTCTTAATACTTATATACACGTTGACAAACCACCTTAAGACATCCTTTGATAGTGGAACATCGTCTAATGATATGACACCACGTTTCAACCTCTCATCAAAGTACTTTATGAGTAGTGGTAAGTAGTTCATAGCACGTAATATCATATCGTAAGTTTCTATATAGAAGAGATATTCGTATATAAGTCCTAAGAACTTAGAGGACGTCCAATCAATTAACTCGCAACATGTTGAGATGTCCTGAAAAGCTGTTAAATCCTTTAAATGCTTACTAATAACTGAGGGTGTTATAGGCATTAAGATCTTACGATCTAAGCCTAAGCTACTTGCAATATTCGTAATGTATGCATCCTTACTGCTTAACTCATGGCTCACTAAATCGGATAGTCTGGTTAAGCTACTTCTTAGAAGGGAGCATTTATTCCTCATATCAGCAAGGGCCTTTACGGTAATACCCTCCTGCTGATATGATTTCAAATTAGTAGAAAGTTCTTTAAGGAGTTTTAACAGCTCTACATTGATCTTACTGCTGTTTTCCTCTACGACCTTATTTATGGAGTTACTTAAATTTAATGCTTTTTCAACCATCGCAGTTGTCTTAGACATAAACTCGTTACTACTTAATAGACTTTCTAAAATATCGCCATACACCCCTACAGTATTTAATAGTATTGCAACTTCAGAACACGGTATTGATGGCTCAACACCTACCTTAATACCTAATAGATCGTCTGCGAGGCGGACTAATTCGTTTAACGATCTCACGTAGGACTCGCAGAGGCTCTTTAACGCTTTACTCAACCCAATACTAACGCTTGGTATGTCTTCGAATCGTTGAATGCTACCTAGCACTCTAATCAACTCATCTAGCTCCATGTCCTTTGAACCAACGACACGTGCGACTTTGTTATAAGATTCTTCAATTTCTTTAACTGTTAGGTGATACGTACTTACTATTTGATTCCTAATATCTGTTAGATCGTTGCTAAGTTTCTCTAATAATGTAGTCATATTCTCAATACTACTTGATGAAAGGGTGGGCTTGCTTAAAAACTCCTTAACAGTGTTTAACTGTTTGCCAATATCCTCTAGACGGTCCCGATACTTACTGACCTTAATCCCAAGTACCGGGTCAACTATCAGTTCTCTGAAAACGGATATGCAGGAAGTTAATTCATCTCTAACTCGGTTAAAGCTATTACTTAGTTCCCACTTCAACCGGGTTAACTCCATAGTAAGAATCCATGAGCTCCCGAATAATGCTACGGGGAGTGAATGAATAGACGCATAGAGCATGTTAGCAAACTCTGCCTTAGTCTTTAAGATTAAGACCGTAATTACGAATATAGAGGTTAACATAGCTAATGACGCAAAGTATGATGTTAGGGAGTAATGAAGAAGGTATTTCGGCTCAGTTAGCTTCGGTAGATGGTGCCTTAAGTACTTAAGATATACTACGTCGAAGATTAAGAATATAGTTATAACAGCCATCATAGCTATTAGTAAGTTATAATCACCTCTAACGCCGTAGAGAACATTAAATAGGTTTGGATAAGGGATTACCGAGATATCAGCTATGAATGTAGGAAGGAGTACGTAGGGGAGGTAAGTCAGGAAGAGCACACATGCAAATCTTAATCCATCAATAATAGTTTTAAATAGTAGGAAGTGGGGGGACATTAAAGCTATTGGTAGAAGTCCTCCGAAGTCTAAGAATGTTGCTGGAAGTGATAGTATTATTAGTACGTAAGCTAGGAATGATTCACGGCTTCCTCGAAGCACTATGATCTCTGCAGTTAAGCTCGAGATCAAAGGTATTATGAGCATTAAGTAAGAGCCGAAGGCGAACTTAAAGGTTAGATTAGGGTTAGTGCCGTAGACGTAAATAAAGGCTACTGCTAGGAAGAAATATGTTACAGCTAAGCCCTTCCTAACATCCTTGTAGATTATAGTTGAGAGAAGTGCTAGTACTATGACGTAGAATACGGAAAAAACTGGGAAGAATGCGGAACCTCTAGCTAATATGTAGACTAGGATGTTGAAGGAAACAGCACATAGAACTAATCCGGATATTTCATGGAACTTCATTACTAACCCGTAACTCTTGTTAAATCCTCTAAGGAGAGGCTTAATCGCGACTTCTTAACTAATTCGTAAGCCTTAGTTTTAAGTTTTAATAGTTCTAGGACTAAGCTGTTATTAGGTTCGATGGTTAATACTGTTAGGAAGTCGCCCCCGCCTTTAATGCTGATAACCTCTAATTCACTAATACTTAACTCCTTCTTCAGACGACTTACTTCATGGTCTAACTCCTTTAAATTATGGGTAACTATTATTAATGCAGCATCTATTAGGACGTTGTAATCACCGATGAGATGGTGTGATAGTTTGACTATGTTTGCGATGGTGTCGAAGATTTTTAAATCAGCTCTTGGGAAACACGTAAGCATCCCTATCTTCCTATATCTACTTAAGTATTTGCTTATATTTGAAGAATTTTTAAGCACCTCAACTACGCATAGAGGGAATACATCCCCACTCGTAAGGGTTTTCAAATACTCTATCAGGTTGTAATGTATTAGGATTATGAAGTCAACGATGTTTTCCTTAATTAATACTGCAGCATACGTGAGTAAGTTAATAAGGTCGTGTTCTGACGGATTAGTTGGTACCTTCAGCATAGCATATGATTTGGAGTTAATGCTAACTCTTTTTACCTCCCTCATTAACTCGTAGGAAATGAGTAAATGATGAGGTATTAAGTCTATAAATACTATCACCTCTTCAACTTCTTCTATGGCGTAGAGTCTTATCTTAGTAGGGACATTCCCAAGTTCTAAGAACCAAAAACCCTTCCGATCGGAGTCTAGTTTAACACTATTGTTAATGAGTAAGTATACAATCCTTCCATCCCCTAACACGTCCTTTAAGATGTTTAGATCCTTACTAGAGGATGTAAGTACTAACCTACTATAACTTCTAAAATCTGCAGAGTCTATAAGCCTTAGCAGTCTGTCTAAACTAGAACTCATAAATCCCCCACCAAACTATCATCCCATGCTACCTGATTGACAGCTATAATCAACACCAAATCTAAGTTACTTAAAGTAATTAATTAACCTTTATTAGCGGTCTTAAAAATCATTAACTGATGATGAGGGAGGTGATCTTAGATAGGTGAAGAGTGGTGTTCTCGTCTGACCTCATAAACGAGCTTACCAAGCTCTACATTAATTTCTCTAAACAACGATGCATGCATAGAGATGAAATTCCTTCAGAATTGTTAGAATATCTAATGGGTGAAGGTCTTATACATTTAGGAATTAATAATAATGAATTATGCATTAATTCTATCGTTAAACTTGCCTTAGAACTCGTTAAATTAGGTTTGGACGTTGAGGTTATTTCAAAACCCCTTAATTGGAGGGATTTCGAAGAACTGATTAATGAGTACTTAAACTTAAGTGGCTATCACGTAATTAAAAACTTAAGGTTTACTCGTAGGAGATACGAGGTAGATGTAGTGGGTATTGATGAGGTATCAGGTACTGCAGTCGTAGTAGACTGCAAGCATTGGAGTCCAGGATACAGTAAGAGGGGGAGGTTAATCTACATTGCTAAAGAACATAGAGCTAAAGTTGAGGTACTAGCTGAGAACTGCGCCTCACTTCTCAGTAAGTATAAAGTGTTACGCAAGGCAAGGATATTACTTCCAGTCATCGTGACGTTAACAGATGCTATACGTGGATATATAGGGGGTTCGTTCATAGTACCAGTACTGAGATTTAATGACTTCATAAGCAACGCTAGGCTTTATACAGACACCTTAGTAGGTAAGTCTGACATAATACTGAATAAATGCTATTCTTAGTACTGAGGGATTGGAGCTCATACATTATAATCCCCTAACCTGTTTTCAAGTCCTTACAGTAGTTGTTGTATCAGTTTTCTTGAGTACTTTAGGTGTTGGAGTTCCCTCAGTAGGTGATGTGGTATTAGTTAATTGTATGGGGGTTGTAGCAGGTTTAGACCTCTCTTCTAAGGTACCTAAAACGGCTAGAGCTACTGTTATAGCCATTAAAATTACTAGTAGGAGTATTCCTCCAAGCGATTTTTGCATCGATGCTTTCGACATTATGTACACCGAAGACTAAAGCATTTATACCTTAATAACTATTAACTATAATGAATTTTAATATATCCTTATAAACCATAGTTAGAGGTGGGTCTGCCACGATCGTAGAAGTACTAGTAACAGTACTAGTTGCTGAGTTATTACTATATCTGATTTTCAATTACTGGGGTGGGCTATCGTCAAGACTTAAGGGTAGAGGGATTAGTGTTAGTGCCTTCACCATTATGTTAGACATAGGGAGGTCAATAGAACCTAGGATTAGGAGGTCTGAAGCTATTAGTAAGGTCGTAGGTGTTGTCGGCATAATTAATTTAGCAGTACTTATAGTATTATTCTATTGGATAGTAATTCCTTCAACTATTGATATAATTAAGGCGTTGGTAAGCGTTAGGGAGGTTGTTTCAGCACCTTTCGTTCCAGTAGTTCCCGGAGTAACGATTAGAGGGAGTAGCATACCTTACTTCTTAGTAGGTATTGGAGTAGCTATAATAGCTCATGAATTACTTCATGCAGTAGTAGCATTAAATGAGGGGATTAGAGTTGAGTCATGGGGCTTAGGTATATTCTTAATATTCCCCTTCGCATACGTTAAGATAGATGATGAAGGCTTTAATAAGGCATCGTTTGCCAGTAAGATTAAGATCTTATCAGCTGGGGTACTCTCAAATACCGTACTAGCCTTAATACTTATATTTGCTATGAACTCAGTAGCTACTGTAATCGAAGAACATTCCGTAGTCGTCGTGTACGAGTTAGACAGGAGCTTAGGTCCTCAAGCACCTGCTATAGCTGCAGGACTTCCAACGCCTTCAGTACTCTACGAGATCAACGGAAGTAGGATTAAGAATTTAAATGATTTGAGGAATTATCTATCATCGGTTGCTGATAAATCAGTCACACTAGTATTAAACATATCTAAGTTTAGAGGACTGTTTGACGATGCCATAGTTGAGGGGTTACAGGAACCTGAATTAGTAGTAGTTAGTAAGCCGGCCAACATGTCCAGGCTTGGAATACTAGTTGTTGAGGCTCTATCCCCGACAACACCAGTACATCTTTACTACTTAAGCAGGATTTTCTATTGGGTGTATGTAGTTAATATTAGTTTAGCTGTATTTAACGCTGCTCCACTAATAGTAACTGATGGTGGTAGGATAGTACAGGAATTATTCAAGAAATACGGCATGGCTAGAATTGGTAGCATAGTTCAATGGGCTACGGTACTAATTACCGTATTGTTATTAGTAGTAGGTTTTACACGCTTTATATAGGTGCTTGTATCGACGTTTACTGCATATTTTAACTTAACCATAATTTCAATTTAGTGTGGAAATTCATGATTGCTTAAATATTTAGGTTTTAATCAATTTAAAGAGTCGTGGGAAGCATCAACGCTTTGTGAGGGTGGTTAGCTATGGTTAAAGTGTTAGGAATTAATGGGTCGCCCAGACCTTACGGGAACTCCGTTCAGGCATTACGTCTAGCATTACGGGCAGCTGAGTTGGAAGGAGCTGAGGTAGAGTTAGTAAATCTATACGAATATGATGTTAAGCCATGTATGGGTTGTGTAAGTGATGACATTATGGCTTGTACCTACCCATGCCCTATTAATGATGATATGGTGAAGTTGTATCCTAAGATAATAGAGGCTGATGGCTTGATAATATCCTCACCGATATACTGGTTCGGTGTTAGCGGGCTTCTTAAAAACCTAATTGATAGGTTAACGGTTTTAGAAAACATGATCTACGTAGATGGGAAGAGCTGGCTTGAGGGTAAGGTAGTTGGATTCATAGCTCTTGGAAACGACGAAGGAGCTGCAGCACTTATATCTAACCTAATGATAGTAGCTAATAGTTTCGGCATGGTGATACCACCCTGGGCCTTAGCTTACTACATCGGTGAGGGGAACGCGTTAGAGGAATCTAAGCTCCTACTGGACGCAGCAAATGTGGGGAGAGCCGTCGCTATAATGTCTCAAATACTTAAGGGGTTGAGGAAGTCGCCTGAGGTTTGGTATAGGGCTGACGACTCATATAAGGAATTCATTAAAACTATAGCTAATGATATAGTTAAAGAGGTCTATGATAGTATTTACAGCTAAGGTCCTCATCCACTAAGGTGGAATCTACCACTTAATGATTTTAGCGGGTTTCACTAGCCTAAGAAGTTTTGAAGTCGTTAAGTACGGCCCACCCTCTTAAACCTACTGATAGCCCTCTGAATCCTGACTAATTTCTCAAATACTAAAATTCTAGATGTAAGTGATATTAGAATTATTGAGAATGCTAAGGATGTTAGTAACCAGAGTGGTAGTAGTTGATCAGGTTTTGATAGTATGAGTTCTTTAGACATAATCATTGGCTGTGTGAATGGTATTGCGTAAAGTAGTGACTTAACTACGGGGTTTAACTTACTAACATCTGCGAACATTATATAGTAGCTTGGGATTATGACAAGCATTGAGAGAGGGCTTGATACTGTCGTAGCTATCCTCACATCACTACTCAATACTCCTATAGTAACTCCTAAAGTAGCCATAGCGAAAGATGCTAGGACTAAACTAACTACTAGGTAGGTAAGTGAGGTAGGTTGGATTAAGGTTAGTGTTGGGGTGAGTTCCGCACCTCCTACTGCAGATGAGATACCAATAGAAAATACGTAGAAGTATATAATAAAGCCAGCGATATTTAACGCAGAACCTATTAAGGCGACAGCAAATGAGCCTAAGAGCTTACCCATCAGTATTTTAAACCTTGAAAGTGGTAGGGTGAGTAAAACTTCAAGAGTCTTCTCCTCGTTCTCAATAGCAGTAGATGTAGCAGCCATTTGAAGCACACCGATAGTTATTACCATAAACGCTATAGGAAGCATGAATGACGTTATGCTTAGTTGTGTGTAGATTGTAGAACCGCCTGGTAATGTCTGATTGTATGTGGCTATGTATGTGAGTGTGATAATATTTGTTGGAGACTTTATGAAGTATGCAGAGGTATTCACTCCATAAGATCTGAGGATGTAATCCCCTAATAACTCGTTAATTAAAGATGCTATAATTGTTGATTTGAGGGAAGGTATGAAGGATGCGGACTTGACGACATCGATTATAGTGATGTTAGGCCTTACGTTCTGACTTACTGCTGTGTTAAAGCCTTTCTCGAAGAGCACTACGACATCGAAGCCCTGATTTGATGCGTAATTCAACAATGCATCCATATCTAAGGTCTCAACTACCTCTACCTTAGACACTGCCCTCACATCTCTTAAACTATTTATTAAGTATGAGGTTAACTCGCTTCGGTCTAAATCATTTACCAATACATTAGACGGTGATGTGATCTCAGCTACGGATTCCTTCATACTTAATGAGAGTACGAGACCCATGACTGGTAGTATGAGGGCTGATATGATGAATGGGATCCAGATACGAGGGTCTCTTACTAAATCCTTAAACTCCTTCTTAATTAACTCATTAAGCATTTGAAGCACCTACTAACTTAATGAAGAGTTCTTCAAGATTCTTAACACCGTAGTAGGCAGTTAACTCTTTCACAACCCCCTCAGTAAGTAATTTACCCTCAGATATTAAGGCAACCCTATCGCAGAGTCCCTCCACCTCAAGCATGTTATGACTTGATATTAAGACTGTAGTCTTATACGTCCTCACGAACTCCTTAATTATCTCTCTAATAGTATGTGAGTACATAACGTCTAAACCGGCAGTCGGCTCGTCCAATATTGCAATTTTAGGTTTAACCATCAAAGCTCTCGCTACTTGAACCCTCCTCTTCATACCCTTACTGTAAGTCTTCATTCTATCGTAGACCTTATCGCCCAGACCTGAGAGCTTTACTCCTAACTCTAAACACTCTGCATAATCATAAGTTGATTGGAAGTATACCTTAGCAATCAATTTAAAATACTCATACGCACTTAAGTTCTTATACACACCAGCATCTTCAGGTAGGTATGATACGAGCTTCCTTACATTAAGCTGATCCTTAACGACATCATAACCGTAGATCTTAACAACTCCCGACGTAGGAACTAACAAAGTCGCTAAGATTCTAAACGTCGTCGTCTTACCAGCACCGTTAGGACCTATAAGCCCGAAGACCTCACCCTCATTAACATCGAAGGAAATACCTTTCAGTGCTGTGAAACTACCGTAATTCTTTACTAAATTTCTAACCTCCACTGCAGGCATTACTCGTCCCACACCTAATGCGTCACAGAGATATTTAAACTCAATAATATAAGTCCCAAATAGATAGACATCAGAAAGGGTCACGGAATGTTTAGGCATTTCTCTCAACATATTTTCCATATCAATCACTTCACCAAAGAGTGAGAAGCTCTAAATTACAGCTTACTTACGAAGCACTTTAGTATAATATTTATTATAATCAATAATTCATTACAGTTTATAAGATTTTTAAACATAATTAAAGCGGTAGTTCTATAATGGTGAGACCTTTTTTAAGGATACTCTTCAGATAGCAATTGTTGTGAGAAATCTTGATGAAGCTGTTAGGAGGTATTACGATGAGTATGGTATTGGACCTTGGGCTATATATGAGTTTAATCCGCAGGTAGTAAAGGATATGATCATTAGGGATAGGAGGATTAATTACGCAATGAGGCTTGCTCTATGTAATATAGGGAGAGTACAGTGGGAGCTCATAGAGCCTAAAGACGACGTAAGCATCTACGCAGAGTTCCTCCGCAAACATGGGGAGGGACTACATCACATAGCATTGGGTGTGGATGATTATGATGAAGCGATGAAGTTCTTCCGTGAGAAGGGGCATATAGTCCTACAGGGTGGGACGTGGTTCGGACTTACATATACTTACCTCGACACAGAGGATGCTTTAAAATTCGTAGCTGAGATATATAAAATTCCTGAAGGATTTAAATGGCCTAAGCCAGATGCTGTGTACCCACCTGGTGCTAGGATCAGTTGGATAGAGGATTAGGCTGTTTTAAATCCGGTCACGTTATCAGGAGTTAACGTCATTGTAAATAGTGTTAAGATTTTCCATTGAGTAAGGAGTAAGTTATATTTTTAGTTTTCTGATATAATCATTTGGAGGTTATTATCGTGTTTGGTATTAAGCCTAGGATTTACGTAATGCCGGTAGGTTCGACAGCTTCATCCGATGTGTTAAGTGATTATGAGGGAATGTTAAACTCGCTTAGGAAGTTAAATGCTGATCTAGTAATTGGTTCGCCGTTAAATGATGAGGTAAGCATTCTTCAGAGGGTTGAGGAGGTTAGGAGGTCAGATTTTGATGCAGTTCTAATTCTATCGCTTCATGGGTTTACCGGCCATCTACAGGCATTGTTTTCCGATGCGTTAGGCCTACCAACCGTTATTTGGACCTTGCCGGTTAGGTATTCATTACCTACGGCTGCAAGTGCCGTTGGGTATTTAAGGGAGAGAGGTCTTAAGGTGAGATTAGTTCACGGACCTCCGACGGATTTAGGAATTATTAAGAGTATTGAGCAGTTTGTTAAGGTTGCTGCAGTAGTTAATAGATTGGGTAAGGTTAGGATAGGTGTTGTGGGTGGGATAATACCGCCTATGGTGGCCTCGCATTATGATAGAATAATACTTAAGAATAAGTTTGGAGTTGACGTTGTCCACATACCGGAGGGGGAGGTCTTAAGAACTTACAATGAGATTAATGATGATGAAGTAAGCAATAAGTTTAAGGATTTAAGTTCTAAGTACTTAGTTAACGCACCTGAAGATGGTGTTAAGAAGGCATTAAAACTCTACCTAGCTCTTAAGAAGGTTCAGGAGTCACTAAAATTAGATGCTATAGCATTAGAGTGTTACACAGAGTTATTCCAATCATTCAATGTTAATCCGTGCCTAGGGTACGTAGATGATCAGGTCATAGGCTGTGAGGGTGAGGTATTAAACGTTGTGGGTTTGTTAATAGCTCGCTGGCTAAGCGGTAGGGGGGCACTGATATCAGATCCATTCTCAGTAAGTAAGGAGGGAGTGCTTACCTTCATGCACTGTGCTGCACCTGCTTCCATAGCTGAATCACCTTCTAAGGTTCACGTAGTGTTAAGCGAGCCGCCATCTATAATTAAATTCCGCATCCCAGTAGTCCACTGCAGACCTGAGATACCGTTAACCACTGTGACTATTTTTAGAATCTACGGCAAGCTAATAGATAAAATACATGTAACCCATGGTGATGTAGTTAGTTACGACTTAAGTAAGGCATTGCAGATAAATGTTAGAATAGACAATCCTTCAGGATTTGTGGAAGAGGTCGTTGGAAATCACTACGTAGTAGCCTTCGGTGATATTAGGGAGGAGTTAAAATTGATTAGTAATTGGCTAGGCATGAAGTACATAGAGACTTAAGACTGTGTGATAACTCTGCTAACCTCTCCAACATTCTCAACTCTAATTACCTTATTCGCTATATGTATAACGCTTTCATCATGAGTCACAACTATGACCTGCCTTAAGGACTTACTCAACTCTTTAATGATCTCAAAGATCTGCTTCCGCCTTTCCTCATCTAGGTAAACAGTAGGTTCATCAAGTATTAACGTAGTAGGGGTCCTCCCCATTATGAGTTCTGCAAGCGCTAGACGTAATGCTATTGATATACCAACTCTTTCACCACCGCTTGCATTATTTATAGGTAGCTCACCACCTAAGACCTTAACACGTATTTGAAAATCGTCATTGATTTCTATAGGCCTTAATCCCAACTTAACTAATATTCTATTAGCCCTCCTCTCTAATTCAGTTCTTGCAACCTTAGTTAATTCCCTAGCTATTAAGCCATCCTTACCTAAGTACTTACTGCAGAATTCGTTAACTACCTCATACGCCCTTATCTGAGCCCTCAATTCAGCGATCCTCTTCTCAGCATCTCTAACCTCCCCTTCTAGGACGTTTATCCTATCATTAACTTCTTTCAACCGATCCTCTAAGGACTTCCTACTACCCTCAACCTCAGCTAACTTTTTATTTACATTATCTAGCTCTAACTTCAACTTCCTACTAGTCTCAGCCAACTTATCCCTCACTAACTTCACGTCCTTCAACTCTTGAGGAACACCTACATTTAAAGCCAGCATTACTAGGACATCACCTAACATACTCTGCACTAACTTCACATCCGTTCTTAATTCATCAGCTACAACCCCCTCTCCCAACCTCTTTAGGAATTCTAATTCTGCTCTAAATTTAGATAGTCTGTCCTTCAGAGCTGTGAGTAACTCTACACATTCGTTAACTGAGGTATGAGTCTTAAATTCTTCAGGTAAACTACCACATATCTGCATGGCCTTGTATTTTAAGGCGTTTAATCTATCAGCGGCTTCCTGCACAGCCTTCTCGACGATTTCAACCTTACTTACTAGCTTGCTCAGTCTTTCTAAGGAGTTCTGAGCTACTTCTATTTTCGCTTTAACTACTGTAGACTCATTATCTAACGTCTTAATCTCCTCATTCAACTTATCTATCTCCTTAGTTAGTGAGCTCTTTATCGCTGTCGGATCATTAATCACCGACCCGCATATAGGGCACTTCCCCCTAGACTCAAGCTTACTGACGTATATGGTATATAATTCCTTAAGTGCTCTAATTTGATTGATCTTACCGGCTAATTCTTCATTCTTAGAGCTCAGCTCTGCTATCAAGGCTCTCAACCCATCATAGCTGTTGATAGGAACTCCTAACTTATTTGAAGTATTTTGCAGTAGCGTAGCTACTTGGTTTTTAATTGAGGACAGCTCAGCAGACATACTTTCAAACTCCTTCCGTATTTGCACGTAATTATTGATATCCCATTCATCTAGGACTTTAAGATTTGGTATGAGGTCTTCTAATTCCTTAATCCTCTTAACGATGAATAAGTTCTCCAACTTATTGAGTAACTCTATACCCTTATCAACTAATGCCATCTTTTCCTTAACACTCTCATACTTTTCTTTCAAGTCATTTACAGTCTTATTGATTTCTACTAAATCGTTAATATATGTTTTTTTCTTAGTTCTTAATTCTGCTAACTCTTTCTTCTTACTCTCCATCAAGACTTCCTCCCCCCTCAACCTATCTTTTAATATCGCGTATTTACTATCCTTACTAGCTGTATACTTCTTAACAGCTTCTAAGGACTTCTCTAAATAGCTAAGACCTAGTAGTGAGAGTATCCACTCCCTCCTCTCAGAGTCCGATATATCTACGATCTCGGTCAACTCGTCTTGAAGTGATATGAGAGTACTCCTTATTATACTTCTTAAGTCCTTAACGCTGAGTGCTGATAGTCCTAAAACCTTACCAAGTTCGTTGACCACGTTTGATACGCCAGTACTTTTAAGCTTCTTACCCCCTCTATCTAAGATGTAGAGAGATGCTTGAGCAGGTGAGTCAATACTTAACTCCCTAATTACTGAGTATTTAACGCCTCCTATTTCTAATGAGACTTCGATTTCTCCCTTCCTCCTACCCCTCATAACTATGAATTCTTTCTTACGCCCCCTTATGTCTATAGTTGCATCAGTGAAGAGGGCAGTGTAGATAGAATCTATAATGGATGACTTACCGGCACCGTTAGGACCTATAATAGCTACTATGCCGTCGGGAAACTCCACTTCAGTATTCTCATGGGATAGTATGTTAGTAAGCTTAACATGTCTGACTATCATTTAGACCTCACCAACCTTTCTAACTTATTGATTAGTTCTTGATCATTTACTAAGGCAGTAATCAACGTCTCAACATATCCTTCATCGTCACAGTTCTTTATGATGTTTAAGATGTATTCAGCTATCTTAGAGTCTTTAAGTAGGCTATGAACTACTGAGTCTAGGGTAGGTGCTGGTGGGAGTTCTTCATGAGGTCCCTCCTCAAAATCTTCAGAAACTCCAGGGGTTTCCAATCTGTAGGCTATTATCTTACCACTATCTCTTAGACCCCTTAGGTATTCGCTTACGGTTCGAGGGTTGATGTTCATTAAGTCCTTACCACTAATCCTAACGTAGAGTATTGGAGGTTTGGCGAACTCGCTGTAATTTACCCTACCTAACAACTTAAGTAATTCATTATAACTCTCTACGTTAAATACTAACCACCTTCTAAACTTACTTAGTCTAACCCAATTAACTAAGACGTTAGTAGTACTTAAGTCAACTATTGCTACAAACCTCTCATTACTACTCTCCAAGTAGTCTAATGCTTCAGTAGATCCTGGATAGACTACAGGAACGCCATCATATGTGGTCTCATACCTAGAGTGATAGTCTCCTAGGGCTACGTAGTGGTAGTCTGCGCATTTAAGCTCTGGCAGTGAAAGATGTGCGTTAGGAATGTTTAACTCCTTAAGCAGGAGGTGGGCCATTAACACCCTCCTACCTGACTCAGGCTTCCGGACGTTTTTAATGTATTCTTGCATTGCTTGAGGGTCTGCATAGGGTATTGCTGTAATCCCTAGCTCACCGCTACGTATGTTAAACACCTTAGTAGTAGGTCTATCTGTGGCTAACACCTTGGCAAGACCTACCTCTTCTAACACCTTAATAGGTGATAATGCTGACGTCTTAGGTTGGTCATGCTGTCCCGCAACGACTAAGAACTCAATACCTGCATCCTTCAACTTCCTCAACGACTTGAAGGCATAGTAGTATGCCTGCGGGTTGGGTCTGGGCTCGTCGAAGAAATCACCGCAGTGAAGTACTGCGTCAACCCTCTCCCTAATCGCTACCTCAATCACTTCATCGAAGACTTCATAGAAGTCTAACTCCCTCTCTCGTAGCTTGTAGGGCCTGCTAGAACCTAGATGAGTGTCAGATACGTGGAGTAGCTGCATTCTGAACTACTCCTCCCACTCACTAATTAGCGAACTCCTCTCTAAAGCCTTAGTGATGTCCTCCCTCCTCTCCCTCCAAATCCTTGCTATATCTGGAGTTGTTCCGACTTTCTTACCTAAGTGTCTATCAATCCTAACATACGCTGGATACTTACCAACCCATTCACCCATTAGTATAGCATGGCCTGGCGGCATCGTCGGCAGGATGTTGATATACTCATCACTTAGTATGTCTGTTAATTCCATAACGGTTGCCCTATCATTCCTCTGTACTAATTTTAAGAATGCGTAATTCTGTACTTGGGATACTACGTTGACGTCTAATGCCCTAGGTCTCTGACTAACTATTGCCAGCATACCTCCAAACTTCCTCCCCTCTCTAATAAACCTTTGGAGAGTCTCCTTAGATTTCGTGGTGAACCCCCCTCCTAGGAATATGTGTGCTTCTTCTACGACGAGTAGCGTAGGTATTGAGGTGTTACCTCCCCTCCTACTTCCCTCTTTAAGATACCATAGGAGGTCTTCAGCAATTACTTTAAGCATGTAGTCCTTTTCATCATCAGTAAATGTTGATACGTCAATAACTATGATCTTACCACTACCTAACAACTTACTGACCTTACATACCTCTAAGCTAATCCTATGCCATTCGAAGAAATCATCGACCTTATCCATAACTTCCTCCGCCTTCTTATCATCCCCTAAGTAATTCTTGAGAAGGGTTCTGTAAGCATCTACGTAGTCTTCAACCTGCTCATCTTTATATCTTTCTTCGTAGATCTCTCTAACTACGAGTTTAGGAGGCTTTTTAGTCATCTCAGACTTCCTCAGTATCTCATCATTTAACTTCTTCAAAGCGTTTCTAAGGAGTCTTCTCTGCTTCGAAGCACCGCTCTCAGGGATTATGAAGTTCGTAAGAAGTTTAATTGGTATTTCTAAGGGGTTTATTGCTGCACTATATGAGACTACGCTCACTATGTTGGGTGCCTCACTTTCTAGATTACCGTATTCGCCGTGAACGTCGAATATAACTACGGAGCCCCCCATCTGTGCGATCCTATCAGCTAGTACTGCTACTAGATTGCTCTTCCCGGAGCCTGTGGTTCCAGTAATTAATAGGTGTTTTGCAAGTGAGTTTACGTTAACACCTATTCTTAGGTCATCAAAACCTACTAAGGAACCTATCTCTACTCCGGACATTGGGTCGTAGTTGTAGATACTTCTTAGATGTTTAAGCTCGGCTAGGTATACAGGTGTTTCAGGTGGTGGTGGATACCTAGGTGCTTCAACCCTACCCCCACTTATGTCAGCTATTATTAAAGCCTTCATATGGCTCTCACTCTTTAAGCTGGTTAAGGGTGATGACCTCCCATACATGGAGAGGTCGGGGGTGGTAACTACGGGTACTACCGACCTATACAGACATGAGCCTATAATACCTACAACCTCTCTATAAACCTCCTCATTGCCGGGTATGTTTTTAGCCTTAAACTTGATATATACGTATGTCCCTGAAGGTATTGGTGTTAAGGCCTTAACCTCAACTTCTGTGGGGCTTGAGGTCTCACCAACTATACCTATAGGTTGACTCATAGGAACTCGCCCAGTAATTCACGCCCAGTAGGTATGGATGAAAGACCTAATTTATATAACATCAGCCTAAACTCTACATTACTTAACTTACACTTACTATGAGCTATTTTAAGCGGGTCTGGATAACCGCCCTGCGAATACGGATATATACTACTAATAATGTCTACTAGCTCATCAATACCTAACCTACCTGGAATGGATACCTGATATGGCTGTAGTGTTGGGTTGAAACTAACATAAGTTACTGTAATGGGGGTTAAGGGGCTAATATCTATATCAAGCTCTGCTAGAGGTTGCGGTAACTTACTTCGTTCAACGTAGACCGGATGAAGTATGTAGGGAACTTTAGGTAGCTTTCCAACCCTCCTCAAAGCACTTATGAGTATTAAGTCGTTAACACTATCTCTAACTTTTTTCGGCGCTTCATTCGACAGGATTTCATCTACGTAGTAATTTTTCATCAATCTCTTAGATATGAATAAAGGCTTAACATTCTTTGAGACCTTAGTAATGCCTGAAAAAACCTCATACCATATATCTCTAATCTTCTTATAAGTCGCCGGGTAAAAACCTCTAGGTATGTCTCTATTGCTATACCCCCATAGGAAGGATATGAGGGACCCGTCGAATAATGCGATATCACATCCGTCTAATACCTTAGTTACTGACCTTACCTCTAAGACCTTAGATATTAGCTGTATTATACGGTCAAGTAATTCGTCAGGAACGGCCTCATCGGTTAGCATGTAGTAACCTGCTAATGAGTCAACAATTAACTTGCTTGTTGAGGGGTTCTTTAAGGAGGCTTTGAGTGATACGGCTTGTACGGCGTATAACGTAGCGATGGACAATCTTCTAATCACCCTACTGGAATCACTAGCAGCAACGTCTGGAGGGTCACCTGGTTGAGCCACCTTTATGGGGTAGGTGTTTAACTCACGCAAGTACTTACCTAAAGCGTCTGCAGAGCCGACCTTACTGATTAAGTCCTTCATAGCTAATGACAAATCACTTATTAATAAATCATGGAGTGGAATTAGGAACACCTAATTCTAGTAGTGTGGTTAAATAATTTTAAGATTATGCGTAGGGGACTGCTATATGGTTAACGGTAATTAAAAAATTTTTTAATTAACCATAGTAGATCTACTTAGGAGTAAGTCCTTCCAATATAGTTTAACACATCGCGTGTTACATCATTATAGCTTTGATTGGAGGTGGGCTTACATGTTACGTGAGATAGCTGTTAGAAAGCTCGGTAGGTTATATAGGATGGTGGCCGTATTTAAGATATTAGCATTTTGTTCGTTTACGTATGGAGTTGTAGGTATATTGTTATACTTAATTGTTGCTAGGTCTAACCTCATATTAGTTGACTCCATGCTCTGGATTGTTGATTCAATGCTATACGTAGCGCTATTCTTCATTCTTAAGATAATAAGCTTTAAGACGCTAAGTAGTTATAGGTATGAGTTATTAAGAGTTGAGGATATCTTGTCTTTAGTTATCTCAATAGTTGCTATCTCAATAACCTTGAGCTTAATACCTAGCTCATTCACAAATTCTGAGATCACGCCCCCGGTCTTCACTCTCTACCTAATAGGTAGTGGTTTGCTGTCCTACTGGTTTAGCAGGTATGTGAGAAGTAATGGTAGTTATGGTAGGGTCTTAATGAGTACTACCGCAGTGAAGACTTGGTTGGATGCGTTAGTAGAATTAGTAAGTGCTACAGCAATATTAATGTCTTACATATCTAATAATGCTATCATTGAGAATATGGCGTTCCTAGCAGTATCAGCATATGCTATTAAGTACTACTTCACAATGGCTTGGAGGTCAGCCCTCAACCTACTTGACGTTAACTATCCTAGAGACCTTAAGTTTAAGGTGAGGAAAGTTGTAAGCAAGTACGAAGGCGTACGTGTTAGGAGGGTCTTAATAAGGAATTTAGGTAGTTTCGTTGAAGTAGAGTTATGGTTGGTACTGCCTAATAATCTAACCTTAACTTCAGCGCAACAGGTAATCTCTAAGATAGCGAGGGAAGTCTTAACGAGGATTCCTGAGATTATAAAGGTATTAGTAATAGCTCTTCCAGGAATTACGAAGTTGGAAAGTCCTGTAAGTGTTAATGCTCTGGGTAGGAATTCCTTCAGAAATTCGGATTAGAAGTAAGAGCGGTTATATGTCACTACATAAGTATGCGATGGCTTCCACTTCTACTTCAGCATCTCTAGGAAGGTTTGAGACCTCAACCAAGGATCTCGCAGGGGCGGTATTTCCGAAGTATTCTGAGTATACCTCATTAAATGTCTGGAATAATTTAATATCCCTAATAAATACTGTGACTTTAACTACGTCTTTAAGAGACCCACCACTAGCTTCAACAATAGCCTTAACGTTTTCTAATACCCTCCTAACCTTAAGTTTGAAGTCTCCCTCAACTAACTCCCCCGTATTAGGATCTATAGGTATCTGACCTGAGATGAAGAGCAGGCAGCCGGCTATGACCCCCTGAGCGTAGGGACCAACTGGTCTGGGGGCTTTATCAGTAATTACCTTCTTAATCAAGGCCACCACCACTTAATACTTTCATGGAGACTGCAAATAAATATGGCCTCCCTAAGTCCCTAAAATTCCCTGAAATCTAACACAGTTTTTAAACTTAAAGGTAAATCCTAATTGGGTGGAGTTTACTTGAAGCTCTTAATTATTTCAGACATACATGGAAATGCTGATGCGCTGAAGACGTTGCTGAGTAGGGTTCCGGGTTGGGATTATTTATGGGTTTTAGGTGATTTAACTGATTATGGACCTGAACCCCACGTAGTGGTGGATTTGATTAGGGATTTAAAGCCTGACGTGGTTTTAATGGGTAATCACGACCATGCTGTCGCATTCAATACCGATTGCATGTGTGCCCCTGAGCTACACGAGCTTAGTGAGTATACTAGGGTTAACATATCGCTTAGGTTATTAGCGGAGGACCAAGTGAGGTGGCTTAAGACTCTCCCAAAATACTATAGCGTTATGTTAGATAATCTTAAATTCTACGCTACCCACGGCTCTCCTAGGAATAACCTATATGGGTACTTAAAACCCACGCTATCTATGGACGAGGTTAAATTAGCCTTAACACCAAGTATGTATGCAGTTAAGCCTAAGCCAATAGAGGCTGACTACGTCATCGTTGGTCATACTCACATACCGATGAGTTTAGATGTTAATAGTTTGAAGGTGTTAAATCCTGGTAGTATTGGACAGCCTAGGGACGGCGACCCTAGAACGTCAGCACTACTGCTTGACTTAAGGTCTAGAGAGGTGAGGTGGTATAGAATTGAATATGAGATTGGTGAGACTATTAGGAAGTTAAGGTCTTTAGATTTAGACTTAAGATATGTTAAGTGGTTGGAATCGATCTTAATAAGTGGAAAAACTTCTAAACATTGATTATATCTTAATCCCCAGCTGCCCTAGCAGTGATAGTAGGAAGAAGTAGGTTGAAAGTATTAAGAATATTATGAGGATTAGGTATTCCCAGACCTTGGGTCTCAATTCAGCTGGTAGTTTAAGGTTGAGGTAGATAATTGCTGGTACTACGAAGATTCCTACGAAGTTAGCAGCATTAGCAGCTATGATCACTAGGATTAGCGGTTGGCTCTGGTAGAGTGCCCATATAGTAAATGCTATATATATAGATAGTATTGAGTAGTATAACCTCCTTACATCACCGCCAGTCCACTTCCTAATGCTTGCCGATCCCCATAGAAGGTCTGTTAGGTTTCTAGGTACTGCGTCTACATAGGCGCCTAACGCCGAGCTCAGCATTACAATAAAGCCTATTAAGCATATTAAGTAGTAACCCCACCTACCGACTATGCTGGCGAACTCGTTAGCTATATGTGCTGCAACACCCCATGGCGGAAGTTGCTGCCCTCTTGGAAGTAGTGAGACAGCTATTAATGATGGTAGGTACATACCTAGGAGTGCTCCTGGGAAGAATATAAGCCATTGGTCGTATTTGAGTAACTTCATCCACCTGTTGAACCTACCTATATTCTCATTACTTAATCTGAAGACCTTACCGACAGGTGATAAGGCTACTTTCTTACCCCCTATTAATGCGGGGATGTAACCTACTACAGAACCCATGCCGTAGCCCTTATCTCTGTACCAGTTCATGAATATGAAGTTAAGCCCCGCAGCTAGGGCTGTATATGCCCACCAAGCAGTTATTAAGCTCATATCAGCTCCTGGAGGTATGTAGCCGAAGTTAAACGTCCCCGCTAATGCCTCATAAACTACTGACGCCTTTACCGTCAGTGGTGCAACTACTACTAGTAATGTGAGGAGTATGAATGCTGCGAAGAACCAATTAGCTATTTCTAAGGTCCTCTCGATCTTCGAGCCAAATAAAACTATAATAACGCATAACGCTATGATGCTTAAAGTCAGCAATCTAACTAGCTCAGCCTCACCAGCTGTTGGTAGCCTACCAAGTACTATGGAGCCTAATGCAGTAGCACCTGAACCAGCTATCCCAGCTAATCCCCAAGCCCCCCAACACACAATAACAGATGGTAGGAAGATATTCCAGAACTTAGGTCCCGGAGGAACCCTTTTAAGGTATACTATTGGCGGCTCACCACAGTACATCGAAATCCTAACTAAGCTCACGTTATATACAGTTTGCAGCATAGCTGATACTAAAACTATCCATGCCATTCCCAAGCCATAACGTACAGCGGTTGCAGGACCTAGTAACCATTCCCCACCCCCTATCGCTACGCCTACTGCTATGATGCTAGGACCTAAAATTTTGAAGACCATTTCCTTAGTACCTATTCTAGGTACTCTAAAGACTTCTTCCGGAGTAGGTAATTCATCCACTACTTCTACTTCTTTAATACCGAATCTATGGCTCAATTAACACCTCTCTAAGTCTTAGAGATGTGCGTTTAAAAATTTTAATGCGTGTTAATTGAGTCAAAAATATAATTGCATGCTACGTTCTTTTAAAACTTATTTTTCGGTTTAGACAAAGGCGGTGGTTATTGAATAATCTTCGGTAGTTCTACCCCTAGCTCCCTAGCTACATCGGTAAGTAACTTCCACGTACTTAAATCTATAGGGATGCCATTTTTAATTCTATCCTCATAATTTCTATCTTCAGGCTCTCCAGGAATTAAGACCTCGTCAAAACCCTGCGCTGGTGGGCAATTCTTTATTAAGTTCACCAGAGTATCTATATCTCTTAAATATTCTTTATAGTCTCTAAATGCTGCTGGATCTACAGCAAGTGCGAAGAACCCTCCCTGAGTT
>JAWBQY010000002.1:52009-66699 GCA_038844925.1 Sulfolobales archaeon
TTCCTGAGAGTATCTCAATAGCTAATGATATTGCATATCCCTTATAGCCCCCGAACGGGAGTAGTATGCCCTCATAGGCTTCCTTAGGGTCTGTAGTGGGTTTGCCATCCTTAGTTAGCGCAATGCCTTCAGGTATTTTCTCCCCTTTTAAGGCTGCGAGCCTAATCTTAAAGGCTGCTATAGCGCTGGTAGCCATATCAATTACTACTGGTTTACTGCTAGTAGGGAATGAAAGGCTTATAGGATTCGTTCCGAACAATGCTTGAGAACCACCCCATGGTGCTACACGTGCCGGGGCGTTGACTGATGCTATACCAATTAGGTTATTCTTCGCAATTCTTAACGTATAGTATGCTAGCATGCCAACATGTCCTAAATTCCTAGCTGCGACTGCAGCCACACCGGCTGATTTAGCCTTACTTATAACTATCTCAGTTGCTCTAGTGGCAACTGGTATCCCTAAATAACCATCACCATCAATTAATGCCGTAGTATTCGTCTCCCTAACGATTCTTACCTCCCCTCGCCCCTTAACATATCCCTTCCTAATGCCTTCAGTGTAGTATGGAATCCTGATGACGCCGTGCGAGTCAACACCCCTTAAATTAGCTAGGACTAAGTGATCAGCTATTAACTCAGCGTCATCGGGAGGTACTCCATACTTCATGAAGCAAATAGCGGTAAATTTCCGGAGGTCGTCGGGTAATACCCTCACGTACTCAGTCATGTTATCACAATAAGTAATTTGTATGAATCGTTATTAAATTTAAGGGAATGAAAGCTTATTTAATCGGCGTTAACTAAATGTGATAGGGTGTTTAATTGGGAGTATATAGGGTCGATATTACAGTTCTAAACGATGATTACTCAGGGTTTACGAAATTACTCTCATCGCATGGTCTCTCACTTTTTCTGAGGATTTACTCAGATTCAGGACTTGAGAACTTATTATTTGATGTAGGTCCAAGCAATTACATACTGAAGTGTAATACCACCTCCTTAGGCATAGACTTAAGTAGTGTGAAAGCTGTAGTGTTAAGTCATAGGCATAACGACCATACAGGAGGCCTTAAATACGTGATGAAGGTCTTAAAAAATGCTGGTAAGTACTTAACTGTGGTAGGACATCCTTGGATTTTCAAACCATCTATAGTTTTAAACGAGTATAAGCAGGAGTTCGATAAGGGTATGCCCTACCCGCGTGAAGTCTTCACTCAATTCAATGTCAATTTGATACTGACTAAGAGTCCCATGCAGGTAGCAGCTTCAACGCATTATTTAGGGGAGGTAGGAAATTACTACGACCTCTCGAGGTATAAGAAAGATTTCCACACAATACTCGATGATGGGGAGTTAGTACCTGACGACTTACCAGACGATACGGGAGTGGTTATTAAGGTAGAGGGGTTGGGTCTAATAGTAATTAGTGGGTGCAGCCATAGTGGAATATCAAACATAGTCAAACACGCTGCAGAGATGTTTAAGGAAAACATATACGCAGTTGTAGGAGGTTTTCATATGTTGAAATACGAGAATAACGATATCCTGGAAACTATAAGTGTGTTAAGGGAATTAGGTGTTGAGGAGGTATATACTGGGCACTGTACGGGGTTTAAAGCTGAGAAGGTAATGAGTGATGTGTTTAATGATAACTTCCATAAGATTCACTCAGGATTTAAGATAACCTTCAAGAAGTAATGTAACCACCTGCTGAAGAACACGCTATAGTACCTCACTATTATTTGATGTTCATTACAGAGTTCGGTGATTAATTGTTCGACCTAAACGTAATATTAGGTCTTTCAGTACAGCTCTACGCGATCATGGATCCTATAGCAGCACTACCTCAGTTTATGCGTATTTTAGAGTCTTTGAGTGCTAGCGATATTAAAAGCGCTATTAGTAGAACATCCCTAGCAGTATTTATGTTGCTTACGGCTTTTACGTTATGCGGTAATTACATATTAATGCTGTTCGGCATTAGCATTACCTCACTTAAAATTGCTGGAGGTGTGATACTAATGGCAGTTGCTTTAGATACATTAATAACTGGTCATAAACCCTCGAAAATAGAGGTAGGTGAATTCATTATAGTTCCATTAGCAACTCCCCTCATAGTTGGGCCGGGAACGATGACCTTACTAATAGTATCAACAGGTGTTTACGGTATGGTGAGTACGTTAGTCGCAGCATATATAGCTTTTATAGGGGTTTACCTCACGTTAAGACTTTCCTCGCAGATATTAAAGTTGGTTGGACCTACGTTCGTAAATGGGTTGGGTAGGTTTATGTCCTTAATAATTGCATCATTCGCTGTTGAGATGTTGATAGGAGGTATTAGAGAATTATTACTTAGTACCTAATTCTTGCCCTGAAAGATGTGGAGGAGGTTAGCACCCCATTTACAACTTCATACATGCTATCTGCTAACCCCTCTAAATCAGGTGTTATGTAATGAGTTGCCACTACTACTGTAGAACCATCTCTTACAAGTCTTGTTAGGTCTTCAATCAGTAGTACCGCGTTATTCATATCTATATGGTTTAAGGGTTCATCAAGTAGTAATGCTTTAGGCTTTACGGCTAAAGCCCTTATTATTGAGACTAGTTTAGCTTGACCAGCGCTGAGTTTTCTAACATCCTTCTTAATAATATCGAATAGGTTATATCTCTCTATAAAGTATTTTAAGGTGGAGTCGTCATTAATACCCCTCAATTTAAGACCTAATTCTAAGTTATTCTTAACACTTCCTCTAATTAGTAAAGCCCTTTCATGGACATACACAACCTCCTTCCTGATTAATGTATTATTGGGACTTAAAGCCCAGTAGTTAGAGTTATTTACTATGACTTCACCTCTAACGGGTTTGTAGATAAGTGAGGCTATCTTAAGTAGTGTTGTTTTTCCCGAGCCGTTCGGTCCTACTACTATGTGAAAACCACTACTTAATTTAAGTGAGACTCCTTTTAAGACGTAGTTTACCCCATCATATGAGTACCATACATTTCTTAACTCGATGTCCATTTAAACTCACCTAAGAGTT
The DNA here is from genome assembly GCA_038844925.1 of Sulfolobales archaeon. GTDB lineage: Archaea > Thermoproteota > Thermoprotei_A > Sulfolobales > NBVN01 > DTCV01. The sequence goes on from JAWBQY010000002.1 coordinate 55,053, forward strand.
TTAAAGTGATGGATATTGCTATGACTAAGGCTATGAGGGTAATGCCTAATAATATAGCAGCTTCGTACTCCCCCATAGATGTCATTAGGGCTATAGCTGTGGTCAACACTCTAGTACTCCCGGCTATGTTCCCACCAACAATTAGTGCTACACCTAACTCTCCAATAGCTCTTGAAAACCCCATAAGGTAGGACGATATTAAAGCTGGAGCTAACTCCTTAAACATCAACCAACTTACCTGTTTTTCATCACCTCCTAAGCTAATTATTAACTCCTTCAGATCTTTTACGGTTGTCTCTACAGGTCTGAATAATGTTGAAACAATTACTGGGAGGGCCACTAGGAACTGTCCAAGTATTATAGCGTGGGGTGTGTAGAGTAGGTTTAAGGAACCTAGAGGTCCCTGAGGAAATATGAGTAAGTACACTAACAAGGCTATAGTTGTTGTGGGAACCCCTACTAATGCTTCGAAGATGCCTAATATGATTGTCTTAGACCTCACTTCCACTGATTTAAGGACTATGGAGAGACCTACTAAGAATGCTATGAGAGATGCTGTCCCTGAAACGTATATAGATCTTAGTATGATGTCTGCTAACTCACCCATCATTAGCATCACTCATCGCTAAGTAGTTCCACGATTTATTAACTAATTCTTCATGTCCTTTAGCAGGGTTTACTAGGTCTTTGAATTCCTCCTCAATAACTTTTTGACCTATATCCATAACATACTCAGCAAACTTACTGATATCGTCTAAGTACGCCTGACACCTACTACTACCCGACATGTATAGTGAGTAGACGTTGACTAAGTATTTAGAGTCGTTTAGTAATGCAATAACGTTACGTAACCTACCATTGCTAAGTAACTTTAAGTACGTTCCTAAATCACTGAGGGTGTAGCCTTTAACATCATCAGCTATTATGAGTGCTTGCTGCATTCCCTGACCGACCTCTAAATACCAATTCCTCCCCCTTGGGTTTAAACCGCTTAGGTTCCATAACCAGAGCTCACGTTGATGAGTACCGGAATTATCCCCCCTACTCACGAACTTAGTCAGTCCTAACTCCCCACTTCTGTAAATCTTTATGAAGGCTTCTACAGCATTGGAAGCTCTTGACACGTTAGCTGGGTCTTCCCTAGGGCCTACGATTACGAATTCGTTATAGCCTACGAAACCTAACCTACGTATAGAGCCTTTCTTCATGAGTTCGTATTCCATAGATGGTGCGTGGGTAAATGCAATACATGTAGTGCCGTCTGCGAGAAGTCTAAGCGATTCTCCTGAGCCAGCTACTATTACCTCGTACCTGATCTTCGTATCAGTTCTTAATGTGAAGTCCTTCAATAACGCATCAATTAACCCGAGTTGATATAGCGATGTAGTAGTTGAGATTCTAATCACATCCCTACTCAGCACTGTGTTACTAACTATAAGTAGTGATAAAAGAACAGCTGAAGCTAGCATCATACGTCTTACGGTGAGACTTATCAAAACAGTCCCTACCTTTCCTGAGGCTTACCTCTTAAACCTACAACATTATGAATATGTACGTGTTCCCCTACGCATATGTGTTTAGTGGCGATTCCTATAACCTCCCCATACTTGAGGATCTGCTCCCCCTCCCTAATATCCCTCACAGCTACTTTATGGCCGAATGGTACATTATTAACTAGTCTTATCTTAATTACTTCACCATTCACAGGGATCTCAATGATGTCTCCTTCCTTTAAATTTGTTAATGCTATAGCTACGTTGTCCTTAGGGTTTAGGATTATAGCCTTCCTCAACTACTCACCTAAAGTATCTTTCAATAAGGTCTAAATCCTTATCGCTTAACCTCCAGCCCAGAGCGCCCTTGAATTCGTCAACTCTTTCAGCTCTTTCAGTCTTAGGTATAGCTACTACGTTAGGCCTCGATATTAGGAAATTAAGAGCAACTTGAACCGCGGTCTTCCCGTACTTAGAACCTATATCTACTAACGTTCTGTCATTAGCTACGGCACCACCTCCCAGCGGTGTGTACGCCTGTATAGTTATCCCTTCACGTATGCATAAGGGTAGTAGGTCCTTCTCTATAGCTCTATCGTAGACGTTATATCTAACTTGGTTGACCACTATTTCATACTTGCTGGTTGATTCTAACGCCTCCAACAGATCGTTAACCATAAAGTTTGAAACACCGATATATCTGCACAAGCCTCCATCAGCTAACGCCTCCAAAGACCTCACCTGCCTACTAATTGGTATACGTCCATGGGGCCAGTGAATGAGTATTAAGTCCACACTATTTAACCCTAACCTACGAAGACTCGCTCTAGCAGCACTTATAGCATCATCCCTACTGGTAAAACGCTCTGGAGGTAGCTTCGTAGTTATAAAGACATCTTCTTTAAAGTTCTTAACGACCTTACCTACTAGTTCTTCAGCCTTGCCTGAGCCGTAGATCTCAGCTGTGTCTATTAGTCTGAGACCGATATCTAACGCACGTCTTAAAGCTCTTTCAGCTTCTAAGTAGTTACGGATCCCCCACGTCCCAATACCTATAGCTGGTATTAACTCGTTTGACTTATCCAGAGGTTTTCTGTCCATGAAGTCTATAGGAAATGACGGCATATCATGACCGTTTAAATATCGTTTATGGCAATTTAATATCTTAACCTACGTGTACGTTCTTCGTTAGGAGCTTAACGGTGGGTGAGAGTGGAGTCTATTAGTAGGGTAGGGGTTATATTGCTATTTATTGTTTCTGATTTAAATATATTAATATATTGTGAATTATATTAATTAGTGGTGATTGTATGGAGGAAATGAAGTCTGAGGTACGTACGCTTCAGAAAGTTGGGAGTTCCCTAGCCCTTTACTTACCTAAGGAGTGGTGTGAGGTTAACAATATATCTAAGGGTTCTAAGGTTACTGTAAGGTATACGGATGACCTTCTCTGCATAGACGTTGAGGAGGTTGGTAGGATGAGAAGTAAGAGCATAGTGTTCGATATTACGTCCATACCTGAGGATGAGTTAAAATACCTTATAACTTCTTTCTACATCATAGGTTATGAACGTGTTAAACTGATATCCGCTAAGAAGATAAGCCTTATGTTAAGAAGGTTAATTCTCTCAGTACTACGTTATACGCCGAAGTACACTGTTATTGAGGAAGGAGAGAACTACATGATTATTGGAGAGATTGGGGGTGTTGAGGACATCCTCGAAGCACTTAAACGTGAATTTAATTCAGTAGCTACAGTGTTTAAGTATACGATGGAGGCCTTTGAAAGCGACCCTACAGCGTTAAGCGATTATTACGAATCAATAAACGAGCTTGACGACGATGTTGATAGGGCTCAGGTAGAAGTAGAGAGGTCTGCATATAAGCTAGTTGAGAAACCATTAGCGAATATGGAGAGGGTTAAGTATATAATATCCGCAGCAGTTATATCAACACTTCTTGAGAGGTTGTCAGACCACTTAGTGTTGTTAGTGAAGGAAGCGTCCGAAGGATTCCCAAGTAGTGGGAAGGTACTAACATACTTGCAGGAAGCCCATAAGGTTTACAAGGCATTATTTGACGTAGTGGAGAGGGTAATGAGAGGCGAATATGATGCGAGTAAAATCTCACCAACGTTAAGTTCTCTAATACACATAATTGAGAGAAAGAGGTCCGTAAGAGAAAACATAAGCAAAACCATCTACGAGAAGGGCTACGAATTAGTTACCTACCACATAATTAGGATATATGGAATAATTGCCGATATAGCAGAAGTACTGGTAAATCTACTGACAAGCCTCTACATGAATAAAAACCTATAGGTGATAACAGTGCTAATAATGGTAGTAAGCTCCTTAGAACTAAGTCCACTACAATATATAAAGAGAGAATAGTATACCTATGGGATTGAAGCTAAAGTTATTTCTCAGGATTAAGGTTTATTAGCGTTTATGATTTGCTTCATGGTCATAACTTATCCTAAAAACTATAATGATGCTGACACGAGAAGCATTTCCATATGAAGAGAATATTAAATGTCACTACGGCTCTACACTCATAATATATTTTTGTATGTTCAAATACATATTAAATATATGTAAATATATATAAGCTTAAAAATCGTACTGCCAAGTATATTTACGGGTGAGAAAGTGAGTGTAAAATGGATAATAACGACAGTAGCAATGGCGGAAATAATCGCTACTACATCTTTAATAATCTTAGGCTTTATTAATGCTAAAAACGTCTAAAAAACTTTAAAGTAAAAGTAATTTTTACTTAACCAAAAATCGATTAGTAGTGTTTTTGATCCATCCCACCTTAAGGGGTGAGGACTTTAGTCATAATTGTTCGTTCCTGTAGATAGTGCGTTTAGTTTTAGATTGCAATAGTTTAAGTAACTTTAATGAATAAATATTAATCTTAATGATCAAATAATTACTGGTGATTATTATAGATTGAGATTAGGTGGCATGGTAGAGGAGGGCAGGGGGTTTGGAGTATTAGCAACATTCTCGCTGAGGCGGCAATTAGGGAGGGGAAATATGCTCAGTCTTTCCCGACGTTCGGTCCTGAGAGGTCTGGAGCTCCTCTGGCAGCGTTTACTAGGATTTCAGATGAGGAGATAGAGATCCGTTCTGGTATTTACGAACCTGATGCTGTGGTGGTTTTAGATAATTCGTTGGTAGGTTCTGAGAATTTCATATACGGTTTAAAGTGTGGGGGTGTCTTACTCCTAAATTACGCATTAGGTGTTGGGATTAAAAAGCTATCAAATTTAGTTAAAAGTGATTTAACTCGATATAGAGTATATGTTGTCCCAGCGACGGAACTTGCTTTAAAGTTCTTGGGAAGACCTATAACTAATACCTCATTATTAGGTGCCTTAATTAAGGTTTTACCGGTGGTTAAGCTTGAAGTCGTTGAAGAAGTCATTAAGGATAGGTTTAAGGGCCCACTTGCTGAGAAGAATATAGAGGTTTTGAGGAGTTCCTTTGAGTGTGTGAGTTATGTCGGTGAGTGATTATATTAGGGAATTACCTACCGTGCCAACTGCGGTGAAGCTCTCAACGGAGGTTAAGACTGGTTCGTGGAGGGTCCGTAAACCTGTAATAAATTCGAGTAAGTGTGTTAAATGCCTTATCTGCTGGGTTTACTGTCCAGAGTCGAGTATTAGATGGGATGGTAGCTCAGTTAGTGTAGACTACGACTTCTGTAAGGGGTGTGGTATATGTTATCGGGAATGTCCGGTCAGAGCTATAGAGCTTGTTTCGGAGGGATGATTTACGGGAGCGTTGTTAGGTACTGTTAAGGCGTTGAACGGGGCTGAAGCAGTTGCCCTGGCTGTTAGGCAATGTAATGTAGATGTGATCTCAGCCTACCCCATAACCCCGCAGACAATCATTGTTGAGAGGTTATCAGAATATGTAGCTAATGGTGAAATATATGCAGAATACGTAAATGTTGAGTCTGAGCATTCAGCTCTCAGCGTCTGTATGGGTGCAGCTGCAGCTGGTGCGAGGACCTTCACTGCAACGTCCTCTCAAGGACTAGCATTGATGTGGGAGTTACTCTATGTGACTTCAGGGCTTAGATTACCGGTAGTGATGGCAGTTGTTAACAGAGCACTTTCAGCCCCGATAAACATACATTGTGACCATAGTGACTCCATAGGTGCTAGAGACTCTGGTTGGATTCAATTCTACGTTGAGACATCGCAGGAGGCTTACGATACTGTAATACAGGCTTTCAGGATAGCTGAGCATAGTGAGGTGCAGCTCCCAGTTATGGTTAATCTTGACGGATTCTACTTAAGCCACACCTTAGAGAATGTAAGTACGTTACCAGACTCAGTGGTTAGTGATTTTGTGGGTTTTAGAAGGCCGGTTAATGTTAAATTAGAGTACTTGGGTAGAGAGGTCCCTGCAGTACTAGACGGTATTACGCCGATCTCGCTAGGTATAATAGCTCTATCCGACTACTACTACGAATTTAAGATGATGTTGATAGAGGCTATGAGTAAGGCTAAATCCGTAATAAGAGAAGTTAATAATAAGTATCGTGAGATAAGTGGTAGGGGGTATGGGGATGGATTAATAACCTCCTACGGTGTGGAAGGGGCTGATGCTGTGTTAGTTATAATGGGGTCAGCCGCAGGCACCGTTAGACATGTGGCAAAGGAGTTAAGAAGTAAGGGTATGAGGGTTGGAGTCCTTAAGTTGAGAAGTTTCAGACCATTCCCACATGAGGAGATAGTTAAAGCATTAAGAGGTGTGAAAGCGATCGGCGTGATGGATAGGGCAACATCTCCAGGAGCTTACGGTGCTCCACTCTTTAACGAGTTGAGAAATGCCTTCTACGACCTCGACGATAGGCCAGTAATTATTAACTACATCTACGGCATAGGTGGGAGGGATTTAGAACCACTCACAGTTAAGCACATATATGAAGACTTACTTGAGACTGCGAAGGGTGTTAGGCCGAGTAAGTACGTTAGTTATGTGGGGGTGAGGAGGTAATGACTTCTATAAGTATTAAAGAGCTAGTAAAGGTCAGACCTAAATTACTGCCCGGACATAGGCACTGTCCCGGGTGTACCGCACCAATAATAGTTAAGCTAGTATTAGCAGTAGTTGATGAACCAGTAGTTGTGGTTAACGCTACAGGTTGTCTTCAAGTTGCTACTACTATATTCCCATACACATCTTGGGGGGTTCCATGGATACATAATGCGTTTGAGAACGCAGCTGCTACTGCATCGGGAATAGAAGCAGCATTTAAAGCTCTTAGGAAGAGGGGCGCCATAAGTGACGATAAAGTCAACATAGTGGTCTTCGGGGGTGATGGAGGGACTTACGACATAGGCTTCCAATCGTTAAGCGGGATGATTGAAAGAGGTCACAACATACTATACGTTCTCTACGATAACGAGGCATACATGAATACTGGAATTCAGAGGAGTGGCGGTACGCCTTACGGAGCTTCAACTACTACATCACCTTACGGTACTGTAATTCCCGGCAAGCCGCAGCATAAGAAGCCAATCGCGGATATAGTAGTTGCGCATAAAGCCCCTTACGTAGGGACTGCAACACCAGCACACTGGGTAGACCTTATCAATAAGGTGAAGAAGGCGTTAAGTATTACCGGTCCTAAGTTCCTACACGTATTATCGCCCTGTCCACGTGGGTGGAGATACGATGCCAGTATGTCTATAGAGATATGTAAATTAGCAGTTGATACCTGCTACTTCCCCTTATGGGAATGTGAGAAAGGTACGTGGAGATTGACTGATAGGAGCTTGATCATTGCTAAGAATCCGGCTTTGAAGAAGCCTGTTGAGGAATTCATTAAGACCCAGGAGAGGTTTAGACATATAATGAGTGAACGTTCGGAGATGATTAAAGAGCTTCAAGCATACGTGGATGCTATGTGGGAGGACCTCCTGAAGAGGGCTGAGGTAAAATAAGCTAGTACTTTCCCCAATTCTACTAATATTTTATAAGGATTAATCTGCAATAACTATTTAGTTAAAGTGATTGTTATGGAGACTGTAGGTGTGTTCTTCGATTTTGACGGTACGTTAAGTCCACTCAATGTTAGTAGGGAGCAAGCAGGTATACGTAATGAGTTAGCTGAAGTCCTTAAAAAGCTCTCAAGTAGGTACTTACTAGTCGTAGCTAGTAGTAAGGACTGTCACTTCCTCTTAAGTAAGGCTCCCCTCTTCCATAGCTATATATGTATTAACGGTCTGGAAATACTAACTGAAGGTTACCTCCTATGCGATGTTGCAGTAACTAATAAGCACTTATTAAGTGCTATTGAAGATATTAGAAGGTCAGCACAGATGTTATCCAGAGCATATATTGAGGAGAAGAGGTCGTTAACGAACATCACCCTAGGCCTGAGTATTGATTGGAGTGATTATGGTGAGGTTCCTGAAGGCTTGATGGACCTACTACGTACAGCTAGGGATAGAGGGCTTGAGGTCCTGGAATACAAGTTAAACACCTTCGTAGACATCTACGTATCTAAGAAGGATAAGGGAGGAGCTGTTAAGACCTTAAGGAAATTATTAGGTTTGGATAGGGTTGTGTATGTAGGTGATGGTGAGAACGATATACCAGCATTTGAAGTCTCCGATACTTCAGTACTTGTACGTCATCAATATAATCGCGGTTTAAAAGTTGAAGTAGATTATGAAGTCCCGTATGAAGAATTGCATAGGTGGTTAGTTAGCCGTGAGTTATGAAGTACCTCAGTATGTTCACTTGTTAATCACTATAAGTTATTCAGCGTTCTTAGTCGTGTTAGGTTATTTAGCAGGTTTTCTGACTAAACGGTTCATAGTCTACGTGCTGAGTAGGGTTGGTTTTGATGAGTGGTTTAAGAAGTTCGCTATTGGTAAGGCTATATTGAGGAGTGGTTACTCATCTAGCGAGTTCTTCGGATTAGTATCCTCGTGGATTATATACCTAACATCAGTACTCCTTGCATTGGGTTTGGGGACATCTAATTTAGGCATTAACTGGCTTTCAGAATCCATTTACGCTATAGTTTACGTGTACGTAGTTGGCTTCGTTAAGACTTTCTTAATTATAATTACTGGCTTCATACTCACCGATGCGTTCATCGGCTATATCTACAAGAGTAGTGAGTTGAGGAGTGAGGTCAGGTTATTAACACCGGTAGCTGAATATTTGAGGATAATGATTTACTTAGCTGTGGTTATGTTTGCGTTAGAGCAGGGAGGTTTAAGTATACATTCGTTGAACATACTCTTAATGCCGGTTATTTGGGGTCTAACTATCGCTATGATCCTCATAATACTCGCTCAAATAGTACAGCAGGTCATTAGGAGGTAAATAATGAGGCTTTTCTCCGTAATGTATCAAACGTCTAATAGCAAGGGTCAAGAATTAGTAGCTCAGAGGATGGTTAAGTGGGGTAGGAGGTTAGGCCTTGACGCTTGGTTGATAAGTAGTATATACCATGATGGTGAACCCGTCATACCGGCAAATGAGGTGATGAAGAGTATTGAGGGGTATATAAAATTTGATAGAGATCCTAAGGTAGGCTTACCAGTAATTAGAGTTGATAGTAATAAGACGTTCTGGCCTCCTAGGAGGATAATGTTTAGAGACTTCATTACAGTTCTAAAAAATCTTGATGAGACGATAGGCATTGACCTACTAATAACGCATTCAACGCTTTGGAACGGACCTGAAGAAACTGCAAAGTGGATTATGTGGAAAAGACTTATGAAGAGTTTAGGTGAGGCTGTAATGCCTACGATATATGCTCATATGTCGCATTACCAGCCACCAGACCCTACCAGGTATGACCCTATAGAGAGGGCTTTCCGTATGGCGTGGAATACAACAACCTTTCAATCTATTTTCAAAGCAGCTGATCTGATTTTATGTGTGACGAATATAGAGGCTGAGGAGATGGTTGTTCATGGAGCTAGACCTGAGCAGATATACATATTTCCGGGGGGTTTGGACGACGATACAGCATCATTGATAGATTCTTCTAAGCCAGATGAATTCAGGAGTAAGTACGGGATACATAGCGATAAGTTAATAATTTCCTATTTAGGAACTATTGAGGAGAGGAAGAACCCCTTAGCTGTGGTCAGAGTTGCTAGAAAGTTAAGGAATTTGAAAGACGTCGTCTTCGTTATTGCCGGTAGGCCTGGAGATCAATGGGATCATGTTATTAGGGAGTCAAAGGATTTAAAGAACGTCATCATTACTGGCGAGTTGGATGAGGAGACTAAGGCTTCCTTAATCAAGGCTTCATACCTCAACATAATACTATCTAAAATGGAGGCGTTAGGACTGACTCAAATAGAGTTCATGTACGGAGGAGTTCCAGTAATAACCAGCGCAACTTACGGTCAGAAATGGTTGATTAGTAACGGTGTTGATGGGATTCATGTACAGGGACCTGAAGACATAGAAGGAGCTGCTAAAGCTATTGAGTATTTAGTTAAGAATAGTGATAAAAGAGATTCCATGGCTGAGAAAGCCCGTGAAAAAGCTAAAAACTACTTAATGTCTAAACTATTACAAGGGCTCATAGCTAGGGCTAAGAGTTTGATGAGATAAGTTTGAGTAAGCGTTTTTATTGAGTTTAACGTAAGTTTAAGTAGGGTTTAAAGTGCCTAAAATTACTATCGAACTACCTTACGAGGCTTTAGAGAGGATAGTTAAGAACTACCCAGGAGCTCTTATCGAGGAAGCTGTTAGAAAGTTCATAATAGATTCCTTAGGAGGTGAGACCCGTATAACCCAACCACAAGTAGATGAAAGTAAAATTCAAAGATTTCTTCAAGATATGATTAACCCGTTTACAGCTAAAATAGATGATGTAGCTAGGAGGTTGGGTAGCGTTGTTGAGGTATTAGATAGTCTTTCAGAGAGGGTGAAGAACCTTGAGGAAGAGGTTAGATCGATTAAGAGTAAGCCGGAAGCTCAAATAACTCCACAGCCATCTAAAGAGGTTAAGAAGTCAGCTATAGATGTACTTAAAGATCAAAAGGTAATGTACGAGAAAGACATAGCGTCTAAGATAAGAAATAGAGACGCGTTCTTCGAGAAATTAAGGAGGGAGGGAGCAATAGTGATTGAAGTAAAGGGTCAGAGAATAGCGATCGAACCCGACTTCTGGCGTGACTTCAAAACATCTTTAGAATCTTTAAGCACTAGCAATGAGTCTGAAATAAAGGAAAAACTCGGTAGGATAGGCCATAACCTACTCAAAAGCCTATGGGAGGGAGGACTCATATATTATGATTCGATTAATAAAAAATGGAAGTTTACAGAAGAGTTCGGATAACATAGCAATCCATAAGAACTCCGCCTCAGTCTACCCCAGGGTTAGGAAGCTGTTCCTTGTCTGTAGGCTTCTCTAAGGTTCTCAATGCTTTTAATGCGATTAAGTACGGGCAGGACTTATAAGCCTGAAGCTTATAAACACTTCGGCGACCCTGGGTTTCCGAGACCCACGGTAGACCGTGGGGAGGGGCTCAGGGAAGCCGTGAGGACCACCCTAAGAAAACCTACAGAGACCTAAGACAGGAAACGGTTTTCAACACTCTTCCACTTCCTAAGTACGAGGGTCCTGGAGAGGTTTGCAATTCCGAAAGCCTCGCCCTTTAGGGCGGGGAGGAGGTCAGAGTTTCATCCCTCTTAGGGGTTAAACCCAGTGGAAGGAAATGTAGTTTTAGGTCTCCCCCACTTCAAAGGGAGCTTCACCATTTAGGGTATGAGTCGGCATCTTAGACTTAGCGTCTGGAGATAACTATTTTGATGGTTGATAATCTCCTCTTAAAACCTCCTGACTCGATGTTTGTAGATCCTAGAATTATTGAGGTATAGCGTACCTCCTTGACCAATTCCTTTAAGGACTCAGCAACTAATACGGCTTTAGATATGTTACTCCCTCTAGCCTTGATGATAGCTTCATTACAGTTGAATAAATTTAACTTAACTAACACCGCTAGTACATACCTCATGAAGAACTTCTTACCGATATATACAACGTTATCGCTACAGTAGTCTAATGACACCACCATAACGTACCTACTATACTACTCTGTGAGGGTATAATAAGTTTAATAAGAGGGTGTTTAACTAATAGGACTTGGG
>JAWBQY010000002.1:66709-96960 GCA_038844925.1 Sulfolobales archaeon
TTTAATGTGCTTGAGGAAGGTTTTAGTAGTTCTAGCTTTCATATTGCTAACTTTAACATTATGTCCACCATATGTTACAGATGCTAATGGAGGGCGTATACTGCTTGAAATAGTGTTAAGTAGGGATGTGAGGGATGATGATCTCTCAATAATTTCTAAGTTAGGGGGTAAGGTGATCTACAGATTCGATGAGATTAGGGGATTGGTCATACATATAGATAGAAGGTCTGCTGATAAGCTTCTCAAATCCTTAGATGGTGTAAAGTACGTTAATGAGGCTATGATGGTAAAACCCTTAAGTGAGGAACTACCTAGCATTTGCGTAAAGCATAACGCGAACTTCACGTGGAACTTAGATATGATTAACGTTCCAACAGTTCATGAAGAGTTAGGATACGATGGGTCGGGAGTGTATATAGCGGTCTTAGATACAGGTCTTGAGCCGCAATGGAGGAATTACTTCCCCGAAGAGAGCATAGATGTTGAGCATGCAGCAGCATTTCTAGGAGCTATGGCTACTTCATACTTAGTAACTGATGAAGTATTAAATAGAAATGCGTGGGAGGCAGATAGTGATGGACATGGTGGTGTAATCACATCAGTAATAATTGGGTACAGGTACTACAACCTATACTCGATTGATGGCGTAGCACCTGGTGCCAAGATAATTCCCATCAAAGTGATAGGTAATCAGGGGTGGGGGTTTACCTCAGATCTCGTTGCTGGAATTCTCTATATAACTAAACTTTACATACATGAGGTTAAATCGGGCGGAAACGTATTAAGTCCCCCGGGAGAGGTAAACCCCGTAGTAATAAGCTTAAGCGTTGGAGGGCCGCATTCAGGATTACTATACGAAGCCGTAAAGTATGCCATTGACAATGGAGTTTTCATAGTTGCTGCAGCAGGTAATGAAGGAGAAAGAGGTATGCTATATCCAGCAGCTTATAGTGAAGTAATATCCGTAGGTGCTGTAGGCTGGGTGGGGCAGTTCGGAGCTCCAGCTTGGTGGAGGCTTTCAGACGTACCTGAGGACTTAAGTGATCAAATCTACATACCGGACTTCAGTAGTAGAGCTCTTGAAGGTCAGGACTTAGACGTGCTGGCACCTGGGGTATATGTAATCGCACCTTACACCGCTTACGGAACAGCTCATCCACCACTACATGCGGTGTTATATAGTAAAGGTAGAACTCCCAGGCAGTACTACTACCTAAGTGGTACATCTCTGGCAGCAGCCCACGTTAGCGGGATATTAGCGTTAGTGCTTCAGGCAGATATGAGTAAGGACGGGTCTTTACACCTAACACAGAGCGAGGTGGAGGAATTACTTGAGGGGTCAACTTTCAAAATAGGTGGGGGTACCGCCGAAGTATACGACCCTATAATCAAGGACGTGAGAACCTATGAATGGAGCAGTAACGCTGTTGGTAATGGTGTACTTCTCGCCGATGTAGCTGTGTGTAGGGTTGTGGGTTGCTCTAGTAGTTAGTACTAAACTTAGTTTATTTTTGATTTAATTTATTTTAATTCATGACTATTTGGTACTTGAAATTACCCTCCTTATACGTTATTCTTATATTCTTCCTCCATCCAACACTTTCTTCCGGGTAATCTGTTCTGAAGTGACTTCCCCTACTCTCAGTTCTTAGGAGTGCTGAATGTGATATTGCTAAAGATGTTAGTAATAAGTTCTTAAGCTCTGAGTACTTTATGATGTCGGAGCGGTTTCGTATTCTTACTTTATCTATGTTTTCGTAGATATTGTTTAACTTATTGATGCATCTCCTAATGGATTCTTCATTTCTTAATATTCCTACATAGGTCCACATGATATTTCGTACTTCATTCTTAAATACTTCGGACGCATATATCCCGTCTCTGGGGGAGTACTCCCTAGTTACTTGGCTGATTATTTGATTATCAATACTTATACTGAGGGGGTTGTTAAATTTCCCCGTAAGGTATTCTAAGATGTTTTTAGCTACTTTCATAGCTGTAACAGTACATGACGTTAGTGCATTACCGCCTAGTCTATTAGCTCCGTGTATGCCTCCTACAAGTTCGCCTACCGCATAGAGTCCTTCGATCGATGTGTTTAAGTTGTCGTCTACTTCAACACCTCCCATTGAAAAGTGTGCTGTGGGAAGTACCTTAATAGGTGTTCCTAACCCTAACTTCTTCTTAAGTTCTAATGCGAATGAAGAGAGGTCGTCTTGAACTTCCTCAGGGTAAAGTAGTAATGCCCCCTCAACCCCATTACCGATAGCGACCTCATACATCATACTCCGTGATAGTGCATCCCTATGATATACTATAGCCTTACCGAGGCTTTCAAACCCGTACCTAACTATTAAGTCCTCACCCAACCTGTTTACTAGCCTCCCCTTCGAGAAGGGTATCATAAAGCTTGGCTTACCGCTCTCAGCAATGCCTAAAGGGAAGAATTGAATGAATTCCATATCAATTAAGGGTAGTCCAAGTCTTAAACATATGCCGTGACCATCGCATGTTAGTTGTTGGGGATTATCACTTCTAGCAAATACGTTTGCAGCACCACCAGTAGCTAGGACAACTACCTTACTATTTACCACTACGTAATCACCGCTCATCGTTAAGCATATGGTGTATAGACTGCCATCACTACCCCTAACAACGTCTAGGACGTGAGTATTATCAAGTATTGTAGTGTTACCCCTCCTGAGTACGTACTTCCTCAAAGCCTCTATTAATTCCTTGCCGGGGAATAATGGATCATTACTGTAAACTCTTAACATCCCTCTAGCAACTTTAAACTTAAGGCCTAATCCCTCCAACGCCGTTATAGAATTAACTGCATGGTCAGCCATTAATTCCACTAACGACTTCCTATTGATATACCTCCCACTCTCTAATACTTCACTAATGTAGTCTTCCTTTGAGTACCCACCTACAGGGCATCTAAAAGCTCCTGCTGAGTAATATGTTGAAGTTCCAAACCCCAATGATGACTTAGATATTACAACTGTTTTGAAGTTATGTTTACCTCCTGAGAGTGTGTCGAGGAAGTAAATGGTTGATAGTCCTGATAAGCCGCTACCAACTACGGCTAAGTCAGCTTTTAATTCCTTCCTAATAGCCATCAATACCTAACCATCTCTAACTCTTTAATCTATTAATAAGTTTTTCACCTACTGAGACAGTAGTTAAAACTACGAATTAGGTTGCGAATATCTTAATACGAGTCTGGAGGGGTTTTAATGTGTGGCTTAATTAAATTAATTTATAAACTTCTATGTAAGTGATTTTCAGGTAAAGGAAGTGGGATGAGCCTTACCACTCAATCACTTCTGGTGAGGAGGGTAAAGTTACTTCTCTATATAGCCTCTTATTCGTTTTTAATTGTTGGTATCGCATTGCTTTCCTTTTCAGTAGCTGTAATCATAACAACTACCGTATTAAGTATTACTGATTTACTTGGCTTAGAGCTTATGGACCTACCTAAGATTATCTACTTTATGTTCTCAGGTGTTATCTCACTCTACGGATATGTAGAGCTATGCGATATAATTAGTGCTGTAGATGTTGGAAGGATTGAGGGGTTAAAGGAGTCTCTACTGATTTGGGGTTTTCTGGGACTTGTCTTCGGTCTCGTAGTACCTGGGATTGTAACACTAACGGTTTTACTAAGATATTACGGTACGCTTATAAAGGAGATTACTATGTAGTCTTAGGTGTTTAGATGGCATATGCGTATAGCAGGAAGTTCATGATCTTCAGTCAACTCTACGGGCAGGCTATAATACTAATACTAGCAGTTACTAATACGTACTACCCTCAATACCTTAGTTATACTTTCCTAATATTCGTAGTGTCTATGTTCGTAATGATGTTTACAGCGTTTAGGACATCGTTAAAGCATGTCGTAGGCTCTGAAGCTAGGGAAATAAGGGAGGGTAGGAAATTACTTGAAGTTAAATATGATGAGGTTATGAATGTTGTTAAATATGACTCTAAATTAAATGATGAGCTGAAACCTATGATGAAGACTACGTTGCTAAGTCTGGCTAACATGTTCATCATATTTGCCTGGTACTACATCTACTTCAACATAGTCATACACAGTTTTGAAGGTGCTGACTTAACAGTAAAGTTCGTAGGATTCCTACTAGGTTATGAGATACCCTACATTGCCGTAACTGTTGTCAACTTACTTACTAGGAAGTCCGTTAAGACTATGATTCAGGTGGTAAGGGACTTCACAATATATGATAAGGGGATTGTAGGTTCTGGAATCAGCGTTAAATTCCCACTGTCGGATAACTACGTGGTTAGGGTGGAGCCGGCTAGGAGGTTCGTAGAAATAGCTAAGGTTGATAAGAACTCGGTAATTAAGTATAGGTTTTATAGTAAGAATTGTGATAGGATTGCAGATCTCGTGAACAGGTATGGTAAGCCTAAGGCAGCAGCGAAAGAGTAAGCATGCACGAATGCTTATTACAGTAATTATCACGTTATGCATTATATTAGCGCAATTTACAGTCCTTCAAGCATTACTACTTAACTACGTTGTACATCAACCTACTTCGAGAGTGTATTCGACCATAGTATTACGGGATGCTAATGATGTGTTAATAGCTACTAATACCTCACTACTACTATTAAGTCTCAATGATGGTATACTCTACGAACTCCCTATCAAGAAGATCTACGACCTGGAGATCCTTACTAATAACTCATTTATAGGGAGTGGTGAGGCGTTTGGTAGGGCGTACCTAACGCTCCTTACTAAAAACTTCACAGCAACGTCCATCAGATTTACAGTAAACTCTGCATTATATGACTCAATAGTAAATAAGGACGTCATATTAAGTACTGGATATGTTTTAGTTGACTCCTTCTATAAGATACTACTAACCCGTTTTGAAAAATCTGAGGTAACATCCTACATAGTAGATTGTCCGTCATCGTGTTATGGTAGGAAGCTGTTAGTTGCTAAGGACGGTAAGACCATCTTAGTAGGCTCTCTATTCCTAAGGGGTCAGAACTATCAGTGGAGCTATGACGTATTTTATGGTGTGATAAATAACACATCAGTAGTTGGTAGTTATATAAGTTTAGAAGGTAATGAGTACGTAGTAAATTCATTCATAATTAATAACTCTATATACACCGTAGTAAATTCCGATCTCTTAGGGCTTCACATAGTGGTTACTAATTACGAAGACTTTAGTAGCTCGGCATATAGAGTATTAGTAGATGGTAAGAAGGTAGAATGCACTAGCTCTAGCTATTATGAAGATCTACTCCTAATAGTTGCTGAGGATCTAGAGCTGAGGGAAAGGTATGTAGTCCTACTAAACACGTCTTCAGGAAGCGTTGCCTCATACTACCTAGGTAATATCTTAGCTAACATCTTAGTCGTTGATGGCTGGGTAATACTCTTAAACAGTTATGCAGACCCCCTTAAAAGCGAGCTAACTATACTTGACTTTGAAGACTTACCCGCATACCTTAAGAGATTTAACACTAAATACGTCTCACTTAATGCGGTAAGAGTACCTATATCACAGGTGGAATTAGTGATTAAAAGTTACGGGTTAAGTTATGAAGTATCAACAGATACTATTCCTAGGTCTTTAGTAGATGTCGTAGCTACTGCATCAACGGAGCCTATTCAGAGTACTTTTATAACACCTCCTGTGAAGTCTCCATACACTTTAAAAGGAGAGGAAGCCACGTGGGGTAAGACGTCGACCCTTATAGTTGGAGTTATTTTAATCCTAGTATCAATAATACTTAAATATTTAATGAGGATTAGGAGTTAAGGAGTAGGTGATGAATTCGTTAGAAGAGGCTCTGAAGTTATTTACCTCTGGCAAACCTATATTCATTTACGACTCATATAACCGTGAAGATGAAGTTGATATGGTCTACCACGCATCTTTCATCACTTATAGGGAGGTGTATACCTTAAGAACAGTGGCAGGTGGTTTAATATGTTACGTCGTACCATATGAAGTCAGCGTGAGTTTAGGTCTTAAATTCATGGATGAAATACTCAATGTTGCAGGTTTTAACGCGCTAACAGCGAAGAGATTAGGATATGGTGATAAACCAGCCTTCAGTTTATGGGTTAACCATGTAGATGTTAGGACAGGTATTTCAGATGTCGATAGAGCTTTAACGATTAGTAAATTGTATGAAGTCACAGAGCTAATTGCTAAGGGATTCGTAGAAGAAGGTAGGAAAATATTCTACAACGAATTCATAAGCCCAGGACATGTACCGATACTCATAAGCCGCGGCCTCGTAAATAGGAAGGGACATACAGAGTTGAGTGAAGCATTAGCCAGACTAGCAAAAGTAATACCAGCAACAGTTATTGCTGAAGTGCTTGATGAAGGGAGGTCAATGCCTCTTAATAAGGCTAGACTACTTGCTGAAAAATTAAATACCGTATTAATAGACAGTAGCGAAATAATAGAAGCTTATACTAACATTATGCGTTAGAACTTCGTAGTAAGACAATGTCGTCGTAGTCTGCAAGCAAAGTATCCTTCTTCAATGTTTTGAAGCGAGATTATCATTTTAAGGACTGCTGTATTGATTTTATAAGGATTACAAGATATTGTAATGTGGTGTATTGGGCAGTATGTTTGAGGACTTAAAGGTCATTGATGAAGTTAGAATAGACTTAACATCTAGTAGCGTTGTATTTAAAAGGATTGACAGCAAACATCTTAAGATCACTAAGTTTGTTAACTCCTTAGTAAGCTCTAAAATCGTCAATCTAAGTGTGGAAGAGGCCGTCAGCTTAAGGCCTATTCCACCATTAGGGAATATGACTAACGTCAACTACTTAATGGTTAGGTTTCCTGAGCCAATTACACTGCTACCTAAGTCTTCGACGTACTTAAATCTAAAAGTTCCGACTAATTTAGGGGTCTTCGTAGGGGATACCTTAATAGATTCTATACCTTTAGGTAGGGTTAAGTACGCGTTGTACGGTCCCTCAGATCTCGGGGATCTCTGCAGGTATGTGGATGAGAAGGTAGTGAACTCTACGCCTAAGGAATTTCTAGGCGATATGAGTGTTAACATCACCTCAGCCTATGATAGTAGCTTAAATCTTAGTAGAGTGGTCATACCGATTGAAGGTATGATGGTACTACTCCTACATGATGGTCAGATAAAGTTTAATGAAGTTAGTGTTAGGTGTCTATCACCACAACATGTTGAAGTATTCACTAAGATTAAAACCTCATTACCACCTAATGAAGTTAGGTATAGCAGTAAGGCTAGGGAGTCATCCTACATTATGAAGTTCGGTGTTTAACATGCCTTTAACTATCATCGCGGACAGTCTAGAACTACTAATCAGAATTTCAATAGCGTTGATTGCTATAGTTATCTCATACTACTTAGGTGGATTACTCAGCAACTATGTTAGGAAGACTAAGGTGAGGGCAGCTCCTGAGGTCATATATAACTTAGCTAGAGCTATTAAACTGGTCTTCCTATTTATAGGGTTCTTAGTAGCTCTATCTGTGGTAGGTGTAGAGATTTCAGGGCTTTTAATAGCGGCTGGATTTGCAGGTATCGTAGTAGGTCTGGCAACACAGCAGACGCTTAGTCAAGTATTCGCAGGTCTCTCAATGTTAGTAGAGGGTAGGGTTAGGGTCGGTGATTCAGTTAGGGTAGGAGATGATTGGGGTGTGGTAGAGGCTGTGGGGATAATGTCAACTCAGATTAGGCTATGGAGTGGTGAGGTGGTCACCATACCTAACAGCGATTTAATGTCCTCTAAGATCTACAATTACTCCAAACTAATTGCTAGAAGAGTGGAAATCTCAGTAGGCATCTCCTACAGGTCCGACGTTAGTAGAGCATTAAACGTTATTCGAACATTACTAGAGGATAAGGAACTCGTACTGGCAGAACCTCCCCCAACGCTTATAGTTGATTCATTAGATGAGTATGCAGTAAAGATTAGAATTCTCTTCTGGGTACCTTCTCAGGAGTTTTGGACTGTGAGAAGGGAGATTCTTAGGGAAATTAAGGAGGCTTTAGAAGCTAATGGTATTGAGATACCATTCCCGCAGAGAGTTGTATGGCTACAGAAGGGAATTTCCTAATAATATCAGGATTAAATAGCCTTATTTAAGCTTATAATATCTTAGCTGCTATAGCACCAGCCATCTCATAAGTCTTTGCTGAGCCACCTAGATCAGGTGTTAAAGTCTTACCCTCCTTAAGGACTTCGTAGACTGCATTACTTATAGATTTAAATGCCTTCATACATGAGTTATCGCCATATCTAGCGCCTAACCACTCAAACATAAGTGCTGCTGATAAGATCATGGATACTGGATTTGCGATGTTCTTACCAGCTATATCGAATGCGGCGCCGTGGATCGGCTCGAAGATTGCGTAATCGTACCCTAAGTTACACGATGGTGCTAAACCCAAACTACCAGCTACTTGAGCTGCTAGGTCTGAGAGGATGTCGCCAAACATATTCGTAGTTACTATGACGTCAAACGTATGCGGCTTCCTCACTAGATTAGCTGCGCATGCGTCTACATATGATTCCTCATATGAGATATTGGGATACTTCCTTGCCACCTCCCTGCAGGTCCTGGCAAATAAGCCGCAGGTTATTTTAAGTACGTTTGACTTATGTACCGCTGTTACCTTCCTCTTCCTCCCAGATGCTAGTTTGAAGGCTACTTCGGCAATCCTCCTAGAAGCTTCGTAAGTTATAACCCTCAAAGCCACAGTTATACCATCATTTAATGTGAATTCCAAACCCTTATACAGGTCTTCAGTATTTTCTCTAACTACGACTACATCTATATCGTCCCTCAACGCTTGAGTATTGGGGTATGCTCTTACAGGTCTGATATTTGCAAATAAGTCGAACTTCATTCTAAGCTTAACTATGACATCTGCTGATGACTCACCTACTGGTGCCTTGAGACACGCATGTGAAGACTTTATGATGTTAATACTCTGCTCAGGTAGTGCTTGACCATACTTACTTAACGCGTTATCACCAGCCTCTACATACTTTATATTAAGTGGGATGCCGTATACGTCTGAGGCTCTTCTAAGGACTTCTAATGTAGCTGTAGTTAACTCAGGACCTATACCATCACCAGGTATTAAAGCTATTACATACTCCTCAGGTCTTACCGCGCTACTAACATACAGATCTTTAAGAGAGCTTAAGACCGAGTCCAATTCCATCACCTCTAATATCTGAAGCCCCAAGCTTAATATTTCCTTTAGCATTCTTCCTAACTTCTAGGATGGCGGCAACGCCTAACCTACTTGGATACTTAACAGCCCTCACCCTATTTTCACAATCTCCAGGTATTCCAAACCCCTCCTCAACGACTAATTCATTAGTACTTAAATCCCATAGAAATCTAGGCAGTTCTACTGATGTCTGGGGGTCTAATCCATAATCTATTAAGTTAGTAATCAATTGTGCATGGATTTGAGGTCTGTAGTGACCTCCTGAAGTACCTAAAGCCCACTTCAATGAGTTATTAGAATCTAAGATAATAGTAGATGATAGCGTGTGGAGGGGGTACTTCCTAGGTGCTAATTCGTTAATATCACCTTTAATTAGGTTGAAGGAAGAGCCCCTACAGTTAAATGTGATGCCGTATTTAGGCTCTGTAATACCTGAGCCGAAGGCGTAGAAAATACTTTGAATGCCTGAGACTACGTTACCATATCTATCACTAATTACGTAGTATGTAGTATCACCTATTGCAGGTGTGGTCTTTCTTGAGGTATATGCGTCGTCTAGCATCCCTATCAGCTCGCCGATGACTTCATTGCCGAGTAGGTCCTTGCTTACGTATCTGGGATCGCCTACGTATTTATCCCTAATCCTATATGCCGCTTTAAAGCACTTGAGGAATGTCTTAATTCTCTCATAAGTAAGCATTCCTAAACCACCTACGTTAATATGTGATAGGAGGTGTAGTATGTGTAGTGTTGTAACTCCTTGAGTGTTTGGCGGGGTTTCGAAAACTTTATAGCCTCTATACTCTATTTCGAGAGGTTCATCCCAGAAGGACTTATAGTCCTTAAAGTCTGATATATCTATAAACCCTCCCTTACTGCTTAGGTAGTTAGCCATGGCTTCCGCTATTTCTCCTTCATAGAAGTTTCTATAGTCTTCGGATATTAGTTCTAAGGCCTTACCCATATTTGGAAACTTAATTATATTTCCAATCTCTAAATCAGATGTTAAGTATGTAGACCGCGACCCCTCATCACGTACTAATATTTCATAATTATCTTTTAACGCCTTAACCAGTGAGGGGTACATAGGAAATCCCTTAATAGCTAGTTCCATAGCGGGTCTTACTAGATCGCCCCACTCCAGTACCCCGAACTTCTCCCACATATTGTGGAGGGAGTCAACCATACCTGGAATTGTAACACTATATGGGGAGTTAGGATGTATTTCACTAATCCCTAAGGATCTGAGGAGTTCTGCGTTAATAGTCTTAGACGAATAACCACTACCGTTTATGAAGTAAATCCTACCCTCATCAGCTATGTAGATAAGGGCGAAGTAGTCTCCACCTAAGCCGCTGAGCTGGGGTTGGAGAACACTTAATGCAAATGATGTAGCAACTGCAGCGTCTACAGCATTACCTCCAGCATCTAAGACCTTAGCACCTATCACAGAAGCTATTGGGTGTTCGGATACGACTACTTCATACGTGGATATGAAGGGTGTTTTAAACATTACCACCAACCTTGCTAATTTACATACTACAGGTTTTTAAGCTGAGAACTCTCATATTAAGTTGTTAATGATCCACGCAGAGGTGTCGGCAAAACGTTGCTCAACCCTCTCTACGCTACGGTAATCGCGATAGTACTGCTCTTCACTTTACTCTACTATAAGGTAAGTTTAGCAGTTGCATTACTCACAGCTTCATTCGTATTGGCAGTACTTACTTTAAATCCGGCTGACATACCATTAGCTTACTATCAAACAGCTATAAGACCTATAAACATAGACGTTATCCTCGCAAGTGCGATTATTGCGGTAATGGCCAACCTCTATAGGAAGTCTGGTATAATCACTAAGTTAAGTAATGCTATAATGGCGGTCCTCAAGAAGACTTGGATTGCTATTACGATAATACCAGCAATATTCGGATTCCTACCGGTGCCGGGTGGTGCGTTAATGTCTGCACCACTAGTTTTAGAAATCTCTAATAAGACCTCCCTAGATCAGAGTAAAGCTGCCTATATTAACGTATGGTTTAGACATCTGATAGCTCCTATATACCCGCTAACTCAAATAGTCATCTTAACAGCTGCTTTATCAGGCTTTGATGTAGTTCAAATAGCGCTTTATGACCTGCCATTAGCATTAGTCATGTACGTAGTGGGCTTCATACCAATCTATAAAGACCTAAGGAATAAGTCTGTGAGTATGGTAAGCGAGCCACGTAGTACCTTACTCTTTATGCTACCTCTCATCATATCTGTCTTCATAGTGGTTTTAGGTGTTAACGTAGTACTATCTACTTTGATAGGATTACTCACGTTAGTACTACTAGTAAGGCCTAAGGCATCAGTACTTACTGAATCTATTTTCAATAAAGATGTTTACATGGTACTCATAACTTCTTACGCAGCGCTCTCAGTCCGTGAAGTATTAGTGCTAAGTAAATTTCCCGAGATATTCGTATCGTTATTTAGTGGCTCCCCATCAACATTACTGGCTATGTCTATAATCCTCGTATCAGCTGTTTTAGGCTTCATGTTGGGCATACCAACCGGTGCTTTAGCAGTTACGATACCGTTAATTGCTAGTATAGTCTCAGATGTTAGGCTAGTAAGCCTCACACTAGTTATCACGTACTTAGGGTACATGATATCACCATCACACCTATGCCTAGTGCTCACGATTAAGTTCTTCAAGACCCATCTAAGCAGTATATATAGGTACTTACTGCCAAGTACTGCTGCGACTTTAGTGCTTACAATGGCATTATACTTCCTTATCCTCACCATCTAACAAAGTTTTTATGTTTAGAGGTAATTACCTGATTTGGAGGTTTTGTCTGGAGTATGAAGGCAGTCGTACTGGCTGGTGGTTTTGCCACTAGGTTAAGGCCACTAACACTTACCAGACCTAAACCCCTACTCCCAATACTTGATAGACCTTTACTTGATTGGATTATAAGAGAATTAATTAAGAGCAAATGTGAGGACCTGATAATATCAGTAAAATACTTAGCAGATGCTATTAGAAAGTACGTTAATAGTAATAGCGGGTATGGTATTAATATATCCTTTGCTGAGGAGGTACGACCTCTAGGTGATGCAGGACCTCTGAAATTAATTCATAATCTCTACGGGCTTGACTCAACGTTCTTAGTCGTATACGGGGATATATTCTCAAACATAGATTTCAACGAAGTAATTAAGTTTCACAAGCGCTGTGGAGGTTTAGTAACTATGGTGGTAACTAGGGTTGAGGACCCATCAAGATATGGTGTTGCAGTATTAGATGATTCAGGTAAGGTTTTAAAGTTCGTTGAAAAGCCTCCTAAAGAGAAAGCTATTTCCAATATGATTAATGCTGGTGTCTATGTCTTCGAACCTGAAGCCTTAAAATACATTCCTGAGAGCTCGTCGAAGCTGGCGAAGGATGTACTACCGAAATTAGTTAATGATGAAGTACTTTATGCCTACAAACATGATGGGATATGGTTAGACATAGGTCTGCCTATGGATTATCTTAAGGCCAATTTCGAGGCGTTAAAGTATTACTACCCTAACGGCTATGTAGACAGTACCTCTCAAATAGATGATGCTGAGGTCATTCAACCTTCCTACATCTCAGCAGGCGTGAAGATCGGTAAGATGTGTAAGATTGGTCCATACACTATTATAGGTAGTAACTCCGTAATAGGCTCTGCTGTAAGAATTAAGAATAGCTTACTCTTCAATAACGTAATAGTAGATGAAGGTGCTTTAATAAGTAATTCACTAGTAGGCGAGCGTAGTATAATTGGTAAGTGGGTAAGGATTGAGCCCTACTCAGTCATAGGTGATGAAGTAATTATTAAGGATGAAGTACTTATTTCAAGGAAGACTATCATCCTACCATATAAGGAAGTAGACTCAAGTACAGAAAGGGAGGGTGAAGTACTCCTCTAACCGTTTCTCGGTAGATGGCTGTTCATAGGTTTTCATGCTCTTTTATATCCAGCCTTCCAGCCATCTACCTCTCAACGGCTTGTTCTTCCCCTGCCCCACCTGCGGGAGTGTGTCTCCAGCGGTTGCCCGCGGTTCATCCAGCTCCCTGCGGCGAAGCAGAGTGCACGAGAGTTCCCCTCGCCATGCTCATCGAGTTCATCCCTACCAATACTATCATCTAAGTAAAGATTTATAAGCATGAGCACTGCTTCGTAATGGAGAAGCACGGCTTAGACAGGCATACAGCGTCAGCATACCTCATAGCACTCAAACACCTCCAGGACGAAGACCGTGAACAGCCGCAAAGCACGTAAACAACACAATTAAACATCAAAAAGAAAACAGTCCTTAAAGGTTAGTGGACTTTAACTCATTTCCTAAAAGATGCTAAGACTGTAGGAGTAGTATTTTCAGTCTATACGTGGAGACCTGCGTGGGTGTTTGAGGGAGTTTTAGAGTTAGTCGTATTTATGAGTTCTCTTAAATTACTGGTTAACCTACGGATTAATTCCTCCTCATCTGTTAGATTTAGTGCGATTACCCATGCATCCACCTGCCTTTCTACAGGTATCGCAGTTATGCCATTTTCCTCTAAAACTTTGACCTCGTCAGGCGATCTTATGTAATTCCACTTAGGCATTAAGAACTTCCTTATCTTAACCTTCTTGGTCCTGATAGCTGCGAGTATCTTACCCGAACCACGCCAGTCTAAACCTCCTACAGGTCCTACGTTCCCCTTAATATCGCACTTACCCGTCATTACTATGTCAGGACTTACTGGGAGGTTAGCTAGTTCTGAGATTGTTGCAACGCTTAATGCTAAGCCTAAGCTCGGTCCACTTACACCGGAGCCTGGAACACCTTCCATAGGACTTATGACTTGGTACCTGAAGTCAAAGCCTCTTAGGTCTAAACCACTTTTCATCATGACGTAATGTCTTATATAATCAACGACGTTTGACGCGCTTTCAACAACGCTTAGATCTTCGACTGATGTTCCAGGACCCAGTACGACTGACTTAGCGACTCCTGTAATGCTAACCTTCCCAGTACCGAATGGATTAACACTACATTCAACTATTAGTGGGATACCTCTCCTACCCTGCATGTCTGTTCCTAGTCCTATGGCTACGCCCGGACGTGGTTCGCTGGAAATTAAGCTTTCCTGTACGTCTATTAATTCCCTCTCTACGTCCTGTTCTAATGATTCTGCAGCCTTCTCGAAATGATATAGTCTTAATTTATAATCCTCGATCCTTACGTTGAGGGCTTCATCAATACTTGAGAGGTTTAAGACCTCCTTAACCCTCCTTAACTCATCTTCATAGAATTTGAGAAGTTCTTCATACTTAGTAGTGTTTAATGAGTTCTTAATATCACTTATTGCTGTTACTTCTTGGGCTCTTAACCTGTTAGCCTCCCTGATAACTTCAGCAATCACTCTAGGCGATACTGTTCTAAACCTCTTTAAGATGCTTAGAACTGCTTCAGGAGTTACTTCAGGGTGTAGGTGTTGGGCGTACTGCCTTAGGTGTACTTTAATGATATCTAGGCGTTCAGCATCATTTCTAGGTAGTGGTATTTCAATAACGTATGGTTCAAACCTATTAATTACTGCCTCATCAATGGCTTCAATTCTATTCGTCGCAGCGATGATTAAAACTCCTTCAAGTGGTTGAAGACCGTCTAACTCGGTGAGTATTTGGGCGGTTAACCTATCACCTACGGGGTCCCCCCTTCTCTTAGTTGCTATTACGTCGAATTCGTCGAAGAATACTATGCTGGGTGAGTGTCTCCTAGCTAGTGAGAAGAGGTCTTTAATGTTTTTCTCAGGTTCTCCAACCCACTTAGCATTGATGAGTAGTTGGGATGCGGGTACGTAGAAGAAGGTGGCGTTTGCCTCCTTAGCAATAGCTTTAGTTAGGTATGTTTTACCGCATCCAGGCTCTCCGTAGAGTAGGATACCTTTAGGTGGTACCCAGCCTAACTTGCCTGAGAGCTCAGGTCTTAAGCTAAGCATCACTAATTTAAATAGCTTATCCTTAATGTTAAATAAGCCACCCACGTCTGAGTAGTTGACTGCAGGTTTTATCTGAAGTATAGTGCCTAAAACCTCCACACTCTTCTCCTGCTCTACATAACCTCTCAACTCCCTTGAGATTAGCTTGAAGTCCTCTAACGTCACATTATTTTTGATAAGGTCTTCAACCTTAGCTATTCCGAAAAGCCTGCCCAGCAACTTACCTCTAAGTGGTTCGATCTTCTTTAAGTAAACTTTAGTACACGCATCTATTATGTCGAAAGGAGTTAGCTGCGTCTGCCTATAAGCGCTTACGGACTTCTCAAGAACTTTCATAACATCCTCAGCCTTCAGATGTGTCCAACCAAACTTCTTTAACTGTGAGTCCAATACGGCTAGTAGCATATCCCGCGTTATGTTTTGGTCTAGGTCTATTACATAAGCCCTCCTCCTTATGTCTTCTCTAATACTTTCGAACTTATTAGTAGCTGCGATTATTACCACCCTCTTATTACCGTCAACAATCTTGTTGATGTGTTCTATGAATAGATCTTGCACCTTAACATCCTCCCTCTCAGCACCATACATAGGTTTCTCTACCTTCATTCCTATGGAGTGGAACTCATCTAAGAAGATCACTGTAGGTGTTTCCTCAGCCCTCTTAAATATCGCAGTCAGATTCTTTAGTGATTGACCGTAAAGCGGGTGGAAAATCTCATCACACTGTACAACCATTGGTTGTACGTTAACACCTTTCTTTAATCCGTATAGCACGGCCTCCCTCAAACATACCTCAGCAAGGAGGGACTTACCAGTACCTGTATTACCTTTAAGTAAGAAGAATTTAGGCGGCTGCATACCTTTAAGTAGGTTGATAATAGCATCATCCCTAATGACGTGATAGGCTATTGCTGACATAATCATCTCGAATTCTTTATCCCTACCGACTAAGTCTTCCTTCTTCTTAGGGAATTCCTTATCAATTTCTCGTAACTTCTTCTTAATCTTAGCTGGGGTTAGCCTAGCATTCCTCCACTTCCTGAAATCTTTATTCACTAATGATAGTGGTACGTAGAAAATTTTCCTGAGTAAGGAACTCCTCAACCACCAATAGCTCCCGTCCTCATTCTTCGTCGATGACATCGTACAACCCCCTCCACTTACATATATAGTATGCTATGAGATTCGCGACTAAGATTAGGAATGGTATGAATAACCATGAGATATCGAAGCTGGAAGACCTATACATGAAGTTATTATAGATTGTTAGTCCAATAGTGATTAGGGCTGCGCATAAGAAAGCGATTAAAGAGCCGTACACTAAATACCTTACTACTAATGCTATAGACTCCCCAACACCCCATCTATCCTTCTTAATCTGAGAGTAATCCCTAACGTCAAGTAATGCCGTGGCCGCGAACATGAGTAATAGGAGAGTAACTATGACTACATTCCATAGAGGTGCCTTCAAATACTGTGGGATCTGAACTGGTTGGGGACCGTAATTCCCTGTAAGATTATTAATTAACCTAAACATTAATTGTAGGCTCACATTACCAGGGCATCTAAGCGTTTCTACTTGTACGTTATTAGAACTCACTTTAGAAATGTTAATTACATACGGGCTCGTTGAGTAAAGAACGACTAAGAAAGAACTATCATCTATGTTAATAGCGTGTTTAGCTAACTTCATGTAGACAGCTCCGCTATACTGCCCACTAGCTGAAGTACTAAGTACGTCAACTATGAACACATCCGACAGATCTGATGTTAAGACATATATGTAGTCAGTTCCTGAGTAGTTGATGATAACACCATCACCAACACCGCTAATCACGAGGTCTTTATAAACGACCATAGAATTAGCTAAGTTTATAGCTGTAAGTACGTAGATAATCAAACCCGCAAATTTTACATATGCCGGTGTGAGCATTAGGTTTATTCCACACCGAGAATAACTACGAATTAGTGGCTAATTAAGCTATATTATTTCTGCTAATCGAAGATCTTAAATCTTCAAAAGTCTTAGAGTGAGTACTCACCTACTAGTAATTCTAGTAAGATGTGAGGTATGAGCCAAGTAACTACTAACATTATAATTATGATTATTAAACTAAGACGCATAGATAGAGGTAATTCTGAAGATTCAACTCCTTCAGGTTTTAAAGGACCGAATACGACTAGCTTAATAACCCTAACTCCGTACGCTATAGTGAATATCATAGATATTAAGGCGGCTAGGGATAGAGCGTAGAACTCTGCAGTCTCTTCGATAGCAGTTTTAAGTACTGCTGAAATTATGAGTAGCTTCGATACGAATCCAGCAAATGGGGGTAAGCCGGCCAGGCTGAGGAACCCGACAATAAACCCCAGCCCGCATAGCCTATACTTATGTAGAATTCCACTTACTAGGTTTATGTTCCTTATATTTAACGAGTAGATGAGTATCCCAGATGAGAGGAAGAGTAGGGCCTTAGCGTAAGCATGGGCTAAGTAATGATAGGAAAACGCCATATTACTTAGAAGGGGGTCCTGAACTGAAAGTGCTAGTGCTAAGTAACCCATGTGGCTTATACTTGAATAAGCTAAAACTCTCTTAATATCTACTTCTAGTAACGCCCCCAACCCTCCGTAGATAATTGATGCAAGCCCCCAGCACAGAATCAATAACGATAACTCGTAGTGATTAATTACTGGTCCTAAAATCCTTAAAATTCCGTAACCGCCTATTCCTACGATTAATGGACTTAACACAGCGCTGAACGGAGTTGGTGCCTCAGCATGTGCTGGCGGTAGCCAAAGATGTAAACCGAAAAGCCCCATCTTTATTCCAAAACCTAGTAGAAGCGTATAATACACCCATGAAGGCAGTACCTCGACGCCTAACATGTCGAACTTGAAGGTACCTACGTAAACGTAGATAGATGAGAGGCCTATAATTATTAGTAATGACCCAATTAAGGACCATGCTAAGTAGGTGAAAGATACACTAACCCTATTCCCATATCCGTAGAAGTATATTAATGCCCAAGAAGTCAGCACTACTAGTTCGTAGAATATTATGAAGGTAATGACGTTGTAAGAAAGCATTACACCTATGATACCTGAAGTGTTTAGCAGTAGTAAACCGTAAAATAAGTTAAGTGATGTTTCCCCTAACTCCTTAATCCTATGCTTCATGTACTCGTACGAGTAGAGGTATATTGAAGGCAGTAAGGTTAGTGCGGATATTAAGATTAGAATGTTAAGTCTATCAATCCCTAGTGAGAAGGAGTACTCTAAGTGTTCGTGGATGACTACTTCAATATAATTTTCAACTATCGGTAACTTCCTAAATAATGAAATTAATGTAAAGTAAATCAATGTAATGCTTACTGAGACTGTACTCAATGTAGCAATCAACCTATCTCTGCGGATGTTAAATACTATTACCGCAGTCGCCAGAGGTATAATTACTAGTTCTACTACCATAGATTATCACCTAATGAGTACTAACATACAGATTAAAAGAATTACTAATGTAATAACGTAAGTAGTTAAAAATGTATCCATGTCGGCCGAACCTACAGCGTTGAATAACTTCATTAAATACTTGAGTGAAGACATACCGACATACCTGTATGTTGAGTTAAGTATGAATTCTAGGAGGGTGAAAACCCTTTCGACGGCTCTTACAATTATTTTAAGGCTTGACCAAGGATCTTCGAGGAAGTGTTTGAACATAGTAAGAAGTTTCTTAAGATCTGCTCTAAATTTAATTATCAGTTCAATATGAAGTGAGATGTGGAGTATTCGCAACTCATATATGAATACTGCTAGTAATGTTCCAAAGAAGATTGTTATGAAGGTCATTCCTAAGAATAGGGGGTCACTATGTGTGATGTAGTACTCCTCAATCGGGTTTACTAACCTGAGTAGATTCCCCTTAATCTCAAAGCCTACAACTCCACTAAGTAATGAGGTGAGGGCGAGGAGTAACGGTGGATAGTATATTAACCTTCCAACATCGTGGTGTTTATGTAAGGCTTTACTAGACGTACTGAAAGTCATGATAAGCATCCTAGTTGAGTAGAACGCTGTTAGGAGGGATCCTACAGCTGTAATTAAGATTAATCCGTAATGTTCCTCACCGACAAGCGCCTCAATTATGAATTCCTTACTCCAAAAACCCACTAATGGAGGTACGCCCATCAGGCTTAGAGACGATATCAAAGTTATTGCGAATAACTGCTTAAAGCTGTTAAGAGGTACGCCCATCTCATTTATATATAGGGTATTGGTCGTATGTATTAATATCCCGGCAACTAAGAAGAGTGCGGACTTAAATAACGCATGATTGATTAAGTGATAGAGAGTTGCTGTAGTAATTATTGAGGGTATTTCAGCAAAGCCGGCAACACCTAGGAGGATGAACATATAACCTATTTGACTGATTGTTGAGTATGCTAATATTCTCTTCAACTCTAGAGAACGTCCTGCGTTTATAGCACCGCTGATCATAGATAGCGTTCCAGAGATGAGCAGAAGGTAGAATATTATTGAGGCAGTAGTGCACGTCTCAGCTATGGTTGTTAGGTATGGAAGTAGGCGGAGTATGATGTACACACCAGCCTTAACCATGGTTGCTGAGTGTAGGAGTGCGGAGACTGGTGTAGGGCCGGCCATAGCGTAAGGTAGCCATATGTGTAGGGGGAATTGAGCGGACTTAGCTATAGGACCCGCAAGAAAGAAGAGTAGAGGGATGAGGGTCGCCCACTCAGGCAGACCGCTTATCGTTAAATCCTTAATAATTATTAAGTCTTCGTAGTAGGGAGACCCTGTTAGAACTATCAGCATTAACATACCTATAAGCATTAACGTATCTGCAGGGCCTACAAGTAGGAAGGTTATGTAGGAGCAATGAGTTGGTGGGTATAGTGTTGCCTTATTAGGCGGTCCTCCAATCCAGTACCTCCTTTCATCACCATAGTAGTAGCCGATGAGGAAATAACTACATAAACTCATACCCTCCCAACCGATGAACATTAGAAGGAAGTTATCTGAGTTAACGACTACTAACATACTTGCCATGAAGATAAGCATTAAAAACCAATACCTCTTAGTATCCCTATACTTCTCATCCCCACTCATATAACTGATAGAGTAGATGAGGATTAACGTGGTTAGTCCGCAAACTAGGGAGCTTACCAACACACTTAAAGGATCTACTCTAAACGAAACGTCAATAGATTTCATATAAGGTAGTTTTAACCACCCGTCAACTAATTTTAAATATACTACGTCCCCGTCAATTAGTTTAGAAAGCAGTATTAGAGAGGCTGTAAAGGATGTGGAGGAAGCTAGGATTGCGAGAATCCCTAGCAGTAAGTTACCCCTCATAACAAGTAGTAGTAATGCTATGAGTACAGGCGACGCTAACTCAACAAGCAGTAACTCCTTAATCATCACTACTCCATTGCCTAACTCTAACAACTACAATTAAAATCTATTGCAGTTTAAACTATAATGTAGGATTAAGTTGCTTAAAGCAATTTAATACTTAACCGTTACAACCTGAAAGCCCCGCTCTTTAGGGCGGGGAGGAGGTCAGACGTGTCTGGAAGGAATCCCCATTCATGCTCTTTCTTAATCAGGATCTCACAACTGTATCTTAAATGTTGATCAAGTAGTTGCCTATGGACCTCCCTGCTATTAAGCCGTCCTTTATAGCTAGACCAATCCTAGAAGGTCCTAAAACAACATCACCTGCTGCGTAAACACCTTTGCGGGTGGTTTCTCTTAGCTCATTTACTAATATCCTCCCATCCCTACCTAACCTTATCCCTAATTCACCATCGGCTACGGGGGGTGTGGGGACCTCACCGATACAGTTGATGACTACGTCAACATCTAATTCGAAGTCACTACCCTCTATTGGTATTGGTCTAGGTCTACCGCTCTCATCCGGCTCCCCCAACTTACACTTAACAAGCCTTACAGACTTTACAAAACCTCCACTACCAACGATCTCAGTAGGTATGACTAGGTCAACCCATAAGACTCCCATGCTAATTAACCTCATTATCTCCTTCTCCCCTGCCGGGGCTTCCTTAATGGTCCTCCTATAAAGCATGTAGACCCTAGACGCCTTTAACTTTAACGCCTCCATAGCAGCATCCACGGCAGATAACCCAGCCCCCACTACAGCAACTTTCTTACCACTTAATTCCGGAACTGAAGACCTGTCTAGATACCCTAATTCGTAGGCCTTAATCCTAAAAAGGATGTCTAAAGCCTTAAAGACGTTGTTATACTCCTCCCCTCTAATACCTAAGGACCTAGACCTCCAAGCCCCTGTGGATATCAGCACCGCATGATATCTATCTACTAGTTCATCTAACCCTATCTCAGACCTCACAAATTCGTCTCCCTCGTCAACACTCTTCTTAGAACTTACTACCTTAGTATGGCCTACGAAATTGATGTTGTAAGACTTCTGCAATTCTTCAACACCGTCTCTAACCTTTTTAACATCTATTCTACTACTAGGTATTGCAAAGAGTAGTAGGCCGCCAGGCTCGGGGAGTTTATCATATATGTCAACCTCAGCACCACTACATCCTAAATAGCTGGCTGCTACTAATCCAGCCGGACCAGAACCTATTACCGCTACTTTCTTACCGCTTAACCTTTTCTCAGGCATGCAAGCTAAGTTAAACCTCATAAAAACCCTTAATTCTTAAATATGTGTTCATTAATAAGTATTCCGGTCACGTGCTCGATATGTGGGCAGGTGTTTACATCATAGTAGCGTCGTTGCTATGGTCGACTATAGGTGTGGCAACGCTACTGAGTAATGATGTGGTCATCATGCTCATTACAAGATCACTGATAATTGCAGCTGTAGGTTTAGTAGTCTTTAGATCTAAGTCTAAAGCATCAGTACTTAGTGGTATGATGTTAGGACTACTCTTCGTATCGTACGTTGCTTCAATAATCTTAACTGGTGTAGGGCCAGCGGCTTACCTACTTTACACAGCACCTTTATGGAGTTCTATAATAGCGCTCAGGTACGGAGAACGGATGAATAGGAGGGTTTTATCGGGAATAGCGTTGGTATTAATTTCAGTGTTTTTAATGGGTCTTGAGAGTTTGGTGAACCGCACTATAAATTTTTACGGATTACTGGTAGGACTTTTGACAGGCTTTATCTACGGGTCATACATATCTACGGTGAGGTACTTCTCGTCGAAGGGTCTTGATAGAGAGGTGTCCTGGGGTGCCATGCCCTACGTATTACTCGTAGTACTGCCCTTAACGTTATACTATTCGTCAAGACTTAACCTACAGAACGCTGGTGAATCAGTAATTGCTGGTTCCTACCTAGCAGTTTTCTGTACGTTAATACCTTATAGGCTCTTCGCCAAGGGCGCTAAGCATTTAAGAGCATCTACAGCTTCTGTAATCGCGTCAGTAGAACCCGTGTTTGCATCAGTATGGGATTACGTCATATTTGGTAGAATTCCTACAGAACTCTTACTACTCGCATATGTATTAATGACTTTCGCGTTATTCTTAGTGTCGTCTGAGAAGTAACTTAAAACTACGTACTGCAATACTTAAATACCTCTCTCCTTCCTCCTCCTATCCGATGAGAGCTTGTAGTAGTATCCAAAATACCTTCTCTCACCAAAAGCCTCCACACCTTTAGTCCTCAACTCCTCTCTTAACCTATCCGCTAACTCCTTACTTAGCTCTCCCCTACTTTCCAAATAATCAATGACTTTTAAACCCTCTTCAACACTCTTAACCCTACCTAAGAAGTCGTATACATTGGGGGTGTAATCCCTTAACGGGTCTTTAGACAATTCACGGATGTTGAGCGTCGGTGTCTTACTATCTAATACCTCCTTCGACAGATTTGGGAAGAGCTTCCGAAATTCATTAACATCGAATTCAGGCAAACTAACTACCACTTCTAAATCTTTATTACACTTTATAAGTTATTATTTAATAGGTTGATGAAGCCTTCGATCGCTGATTAACGTGATGACGGCAGGGTTTAACTGAAGCTAGACTTCAACAACCTTACACTTAAGCTTGCTTAGAAAATCATTAAGCTTCTCTAAAGGTACTTTATAAGTGAATAAATACTTCTTCGTCCTAAATTTTACTTTAGCCACTCCCTCCTTCTCTAACTTTTTAACCCTACACTCCGTGACTACCTCACCCAACCTTACGGCTTGTTCCTCATTTCTTACTTCAATTGGCATGGTGTTCACCATATTTATGACTTGAGTTAGCTTTTAAGCATTATAACTAAGGGCAGGAAGTTTCACATTTATTGGGTATATAGGTCATTATTTACTCGTGGGAGTAATGCCATTAAAACTGAGTAGTAGACTAGGTCATCCCTCAGTAGGTGCCCATTAGTTAGGAGTTTTATGAAACCACCCTGCTCACCTATGTTCTTAGTCTTAAAGTATTCATCTACTAATACCTCTAATTCGCTCGCACTCCTTTCTACTAATTTATTAACAAACCTAGAGGGGATCTCGAAGGCTGGGCTTAAACCCACAGTAATCCTGTTATATCTATCAGCTATGACTGCTATATGGACGTCGAGCCAAGTATTACCTAAGTTGAAGAGACCGGCCTCAACACCGACTCCGTGCTCAGCCTCGCCTACTAATTCTAATGACTTTCTAGCCCTAAATAACGCACCCTTGAATGTGGTCTCTAGACTCATCGGTTGTGGAGTTATTTCCGAAGATACCTCAACCCCAACTACTTGGAAGTCTTTCACGAACATGCTGTAGGCTTTCTCAACACCTTTAAGCTTAGACCTATTCCTACTCCCCACAGATACTAACATCTAATAAATCCTTTAAATCAAGTACTATGACACTTAATAAAACTTATTATTAGTACAGTTACAATATATCGGGCGTTAGTAATGAGTTCTAGGGCTGATGTTATAGAGCCTATTAAAGACTTATACGGAATAGTGTTATTTTTCAGGGATAATGCGGTAGATGACGACTTCTACGAAGCCTTGGACAACGTATTACGTATGATTGAGGAATTCCTAGCTAGGGAGGATGTAAGTGAGGGAGCAGTTAAGGACTTTATAAATAAATTATATGTGTTTGTTAGGTCTAACCCGCTGACTAAGTTCCTAGCCATCTATGTTAGGGACTACCTCTAAATTACTTAAGCACTTGAGGATTTACAGGGTTTAAGGGTGGTAGACCCTTAAACCTACGGACTACCTCTTCAGCAGCCATTAATGACACCCTCCTCCAACACTCATAGGTTGAACCCCCTATATGTGGTGTTATGACTACGTTTGGGAGTTTGTAGAGTGGGTGTTCCTTAGGCAGGGGCTCCGGGTCTGTGACGTCTAATGCAGCTCCAGCAATCCACCCATCCCTCAAAGCCTTATAGAGTGCTTCAGTATCTATTAGCCCACCACGTGCTGTATTTACTATTATTGCGGAGGGCTTCATAATCTTAAGCCTTTCCTCATTTATTAAGTGGTAGGTCTCCTTAGTCAGGGGTGCGTGGATTGATATTATATCCGACTGCCTAAGCAGTGTGTCTAGGTCTACTAACCTAACGCCTAATTCCCTAGCCCTACTCTCAGATACGTATGGGTCGTATGCTAAGACCTCAGCAGCCTCCATAGCTCTAACTATCCTCGCAACCCTCCCCCCTATATTACCAATGCCTATTAATCCGACAACCTTCCCGTAAACTTCACTACCAGTACCGTAGACTCTAGCCTCATCCCACCCACCCGTACGCATTTTCTCGGTAACTAAGTGGAGCTTCCTTAAAGCTGTAATCATGAGACCTATGGTTAACTCAGCGACTGATTGTGCATTAGCTCCAGGCGTGTAGGTTACTAATACCCCCCTCCTAGTAGCCTCATCCACGTCAACTCTATCAAAACCTACGCCATGGACTGAAATGATCTTTAAGTTAGGACACACATCCATTACTGCCTTATCAACACGGCCTATCCTAACTAATATTGCCTCAGCACCAGTAGCCCCCCTCACAACATCTTCATCAACAGTCCACCCCTTAGTAGTAACCTCTCTCACTATGAAGTGCTCTCTAAGAAGCTTTAAAGCATCCTCATGAACTGGCGCATCCTTAGTTGAGAGTACGGCCACAATGGGTTTACTACTCATCTAACCACCATGAGAAGTGGTATGAGGGCAATTAAAATACTTTATACGTGGTAGCCGGGCGGGGATTCGAACCCCGGTCACGGGGGTTCTCCCACCTAGGACCAAATTCGGGGGCACTTAAAGCGCCTGCCCCGCATCCTTGACCGCTAGACGACCCGGCTTCAGTAGAATTTAAGTAAGTGTAATTTAAATACTTTTACAGCAGGACTTGCGTTAACGTGGAGGGAGTTAAAGGAATTTAAGGTATTACTGTGATATTACTTAACTTATATGACTACCTAATTAGGTCTTACTACAGCATTTCTTATAACCCACATAACATACAGTAAAACTTAGGTGTTAGAGTAATGAAGGGTTGCTGTATTGCTAAACTATTAGTGGATTTAGGCATACATCCGGACTTCAAGTTGTTTAAGGATAGACTACTAGCTCAGAAGATAGTGTACCTAGCTCAAACTATTTTCAACATAAACTTTGGCTATAAGTTTATATGGCATATTAGAGGTCCTTACTCGAAAGCGTTAAGCAGGGATCTAAAAGTACCTGAAGACTACGTTGCGTGTAGGTGTTCAGAGATAGACGGTAATGCCTTCTTAAAGCTTAAGTCATTGATAAACGAGTTGAGGGGTTTAAACATCGATTTAAGTTTGTCGTTGGAGATAATTGCTAGCTACTTAATGCTTTCTAGAGATGTCTACCCAAGACCTGAAGATCCTGTTAAGGAATTGCTTTTAAGAAAGCCGTACGTAAGTTATGAAAATGTTAACGCAGTCTTAAGAATTTCTAGTAAGTACCTTAATAATTAATTATTATAGCTGAGAGTCTCGTTCTTAAGGTCGGTGTTATTTACTAACTTATTAATAATCTCTATTGTCGATTCCTCGTCCTTAGACTCTAGGTATTCAGTCTCATAGCTTAACGCTGTCTCAGGGTCTTTTAAAGCACTTCCAGTAGCTATAGCTACTACTGATTCATCCCTCTTAATAATTCCTAGCTCAACAGCTTTCTGAACTCCTGCGATTGATGCCGCACTAGCAGGTTCTACTCCAAGACCTTCAGCTCTTGCAAGCATTTTCTGAGCCTCACATATCTCTACATCACTAACTGCTAACGCCGTCCCACTACTTTCTCTAAGCACCTTTAAAGCCCTCTCCCAATGTACTGGGTTACCGATCCTAATAGCTGACGCTATAGTTTCAACATTAGCTTGCGGTACGTAACTACCGCTGTGGAATGCCTTAACTATTGGTGAGGCTCCCTCCGCCTGAACTGCTAATATTTTAGGTAATTTGTTAATAAGTCCTAACCTCATGAGTTCTTTAAGCCCCTTCCATAAGGAGGTGATGTTACCAGCGTTTCCTACAGGTATTGAGATCCAGTCAGGGACTCCTAACTCATCAACTATTTCATAACCTACTGTTTTCTGCCCCTCAATCCTCCACGGATTTATGGAATTTAATGGATACACCCTTAAGTTTTTTGCTAGATTCATAATTACCTTCATAGCTAGGTCGAAATTACCTCCAACCTCAATAACCGTAGCACCATATAGTACTGCCTGACCCATCTTACCCTTAGCAATTCCATTCCTAGGAACTACTAAAATTGGTTTAAGTCCAGCCTTCCTAGCATAAGCAGCCATACTAGATGATGTGTTACCGGTGGATGCGCATATAACAGCTTTAACTCCTAAGTATTTTGCCATAGAGATAGCTACGGTCATACCCCTATCCTTAAAACTACCTGTCGGGTTATTCCCCTCATACTTCACGTAGATTTTATTAATCCCTAGTAGATTGCCTAAGTTCTTAGCATGGATTAATGGTGTTCCACCCTCCCCTAACGTAACTATCTCAGCGTTCTCAGGTAGTGGGATTAACTCCCTATACCTCCATACGGAGAATCTCCTACTCCTAAATAACTCCCAACTTAGGTTTTGAGGAACCTCACCTAGTTCGACTCTAAGCAACCCACCGCAGTCGCAAAGAACCCTATAACTTAGGATACCGTAGTTTCTCCCGCACCTATCACAAACTAATTGGTTTGGGGCATATTAATCACCAGTTACGTATTATTCTGAGATTTAAATAGTTAACTTTAGGATGTGGTGATTAAAAATATTAAGTTATTTGATGATGTATTAGCAGGCGGGATTTAATGGTTAGGTTGGGAAGTACTTCAAGCATTGGTAAGGGTGTTAAGAGCATTTACGATGAGATCTACGGATATATACCAGTGTCAGAGCTTGAGCTTAAGGTAATTGAGACCCCCACTGTTCAGAGGTTAAGGAGAATTAAACAACTAGCTCTTGCTTGGTACGTCTATCCAGGAGCCGTACATACAAGGTTTTCCCACTCCTTAGGGGTGATGCATGTTATAGGGATTATTGCAAATAAGTTCATAGACGAGGGCTTCATGAAGAAGGATGATTACGAACTCCTCAGGATTGCTGGGATACTACATGATGTAGGACATACACCGTATAGTCATGCCATCGAACTCTACATGACTCAAGCATTTAGGATAAGGCATGAAGAGTTAGCTACATATGTGATTGAGAACGATCCATACCTAAATGATGTATTCTCAAACTACGGCGTAACTCCTAAGGAGGTCTCATCGATAATTAGGGGTACTCATAAAGAACCGCTGTATAATATGTTACTCTCAAGCGACTTAGATGCTGATAGGATTGACTACCTGCTGAGGGACTCACTGCATACAGGGGTTGCATACGGTATGATAGACATAGATAGAGTGCTCCATACAATAACTGTAGATAAGGATGGAGAGTTAGCCGTACCTGCAAAATCAGTACAAGCGATAGAGAATTTTTACATCGCTAGGATGCATATGTATAGGGCAGTCTACCACCATAAGACTATAGCCGCATTCCAGATGATGATGAAATCGATCTACGAGTTAATGCTTAGTGAGTTAAGAGAGTATCTCGAACCATTTACGACTATATCGAATATGCTTTCAGCTATTAGGAAGGGGAGCTTCTACCTATGGGATGATAACTTTATGGCAGGCCTCATGAATTTAGTATTAGTTAAGAATTTAGGTAGTGAGGACTTAAGAGACCTTATAAGGTTATTACTAAATAGAGTTGGATATAAGGCAGTATACGATAAAATCAAACTATCACATGAGCCGATAGCTCTGACAGGTGATGAGGAGGCTAAGACTTTAGGTAATTTAAGGGAATTGATAACTAATGGCTTAGGTTATAAAGACTTTATGGCGATTCCCTACGTCGAAGAGTTAAACTTAGTTGATGAGGATCTATGCGTTAAGATAGTAGAGAACGGTACAACTATCAGGATAACAGAGTTTGAGTCATCGATAATTTACTCCATACCTAGGTATATATCTATAACCAGACTGTATGTACATCCGTACATACTCGATAAGGTTAGAAGCCTAATTATGAGGCAATCACGTTAAGAATGTACAAGTTAAAAACTACAACTTGTCAAAGCGCTAACTTCCTTATACATTAAGTATGCGTCCTCACCGTCAGGGTAATACCCTTTTAAAACCTTACATACCTTATATCCTAACGACTCATACATCTTAATGGCTACGTAATTACTTACGGAAACCTCTAATTTGAACTTATTGATACCATCCTTAAGAAGTCTGGATTCCACGTATTTCATTAACGACTTACCTAATCCGCGACCTCTATACTCTGGGTCTACAGCTATGGAGATTATATGACCTGAACCATCTTTATCTACACCTGCGACAACGTAGCCAACAACCTTACCACAATACTCACTTATGAGGAAGTACTTCGGATATAAGGTCATGAGGGTGAAGAAAGCTACTGCCGGGTAGGGATATTTAAATGATTTTCTCTCAATATCAACTACATGCTTAATATCGTTGAGGCCAACTTCCCTGATAGTTAGTGAGCACCCATCCATTGACGACCCGGCCTCCAATACTGAAGACGAGCTGACTTATCAGCTACCCAATTAAATTTTAGGAAACTCATCTAAATTTAAAACATCGTACTTTGAGATAATGTTGGTGTGTTTCATGAAGTTCGGCACTAAGGAAACAGCCTTATATTGGGAGTCTGAGTCGAAGGATAGGAGAAGATGGGTGCTCATAGTTGGTGAGAAGCTCATGCTTATAATGGTTGAATTAGACCCAGGTGCTACCGTTCCATGGCATTCACACGAGCAAGAGCAGGTGAGCTTCGTCTTAAAGGGTAGTGCTGAGGTAAGGACATCGGAGGGGGTCTACATATTTAATGAGGGTTCAGCATATAATTTCAAATCTAACGAACCGCATGAAACCCGAAATCCAGGTCCCGGCAAACTCGTAGTTATTGAGGTCTTCTCACCACCGCGTGAGGATTTATTAAAGTAAAACACGTTATACTATTAGTAACAGAGTTTAATTTTCTTTCAGCTAACGACGAATTTAAAGGATTTAGAAGGTTTAGACGTGGAAGACCAGCTAATAAGCTAATTCCTCAGTAGAAACTTATGAACCTAATGAAATGCTTGAAGGTAAGTTCCCCCACATTAATGTAGTCTTAGCATCACCTGTCAATACAACCCTCAAAGACTCTAAGGAATGGTGAATTGATGGAGGTCCTCGTTCAGGGAAGCTCGAAATAACCAAAAAAGTGATATATGTTATTTAGACCTTAGAGCATGTCAATTACATGATTACTTAATTACTATTACGAGTATTCATGAACTTTGTAAATAATTGCTAATCCAACCGTTTCTCGGTAGATGGCTGTTCATAGGCTTTCATTGCTCTTTTATATCCAACCTCCCAGCCATCTACCTCTCAAC
>JAWBQY010000002.1:97087-130675 GCA_038844925.1 Sulfolobales archaeon
TAGCACTCAAACACCTCCAGAACGAAGACCGTGAACAGCCGCAAAGCACGTGAACAACACAATTAAACATCAAAAAGAAAAAGAAAACAGCCCCATAAGGTTGAACCCATCTAGTACTGGATTTCAGTTTTAAACCATTAATTAGAGAGTTCGTCAAGCCGCCTTATATTAGGTACTTCTGAGGGGTCGGGCTCACTTACCGAGAACCAAGCATCTATTATCTCCTTAGCTACCTCCTCTGAAAGCAATCTAGCACTTAATGCCAGTACGTTAGCGTCATTCCACAATCTAGCACCTTGCGCTGTCTTAGCATCCACGCATAGAGCTGCTCTAACTCCTCTAACCTTATTAGCAGCTATTGATACCCCAGTACCTGTATAGCATATTACGATGCCGTAGTCAACAGAACCTGAAGCAACTAGCTTACCTACCTCATAGCCTACATTAGGCCAAGGTTCTTGCTTACCGCTCTTAAGACTACCTACTAATACTACCTCAAATCCCTTAGACTTTAAGTAATTAACTACGTAATTAGCTATGTGGTAATTATCATCAGCACCTACCGCTACCTTCATATACTTAACCCTCAGCCAAGTATTTGATTAGTGATTC
Source organism: Sulfolobales archaeon (assembly GCA_038844925.1). GTDB lineage: Archaea > Thermoproteota > Thermoprotei_A > Sulfolobales > NBVN01 > DTCV01. Next base: position 97,700 of record JAWBQY010000002.1, read on the forward strand.
GTAGGATATAAAGTCTAATCCAAGCATGTATCCGACATCCTTAATCTTCATACTCGGATCACCTGGCAGGAGTACGTGATGATTACTCAACGCTATATTAGGGAAGTAGTTTAAGTCAACTTCAGACTCAACTACCACCTGAGTCCTACACATATCCCCGAATAAGGAACCACTATCTAATACCCTCACCTTAAGAGCTGCCATAGTTGTGAACTCCCTATCAATACCTACTAAGGTATACGTACCGGAGGGCAAATTACATGATAGTGAGTAAGGGTAGTTAGATTCAAAGTGAGTTGTAATTCTACATTGACGCGCTAGCCCGGTAGCTATAGTGCAGTGGGCTAATACCATACGATTACCATCAACAGATGCGATGTTGGCAATCCATGCCGGCCAACTACCCACAGCTTTAGCAATGAGCATTAATAATAAAGACCTCAAATCAGCTTCACATGCTGTTGGTACTCCATCATCGTTGAGTAGCGATACGGCTAAGCATGGGGTAATTCCATATTTAGTTAAAAGTGGGAAGCAGTCTAAGGACACTGCGTTAAAGCCATTCCTCTCCACCAACTCCTTTAAAGCTAAGTACATCCTAATAGCATTTTTTAAGGGTAGGTCATTAACACCAGTTAAATCCAACTTAACACTAAGTTTACTTAAATAGTAATCTACCTCCTTATTCCTAACCTCCTCGAACAACTTCATTAACTCATCATAACCTACTAAGGATGTCCTAATACCTGTAATGTTTTCAAAGATGCTGTGCAAATCGTCCACTACATCACTCACCACCGCAACACGAGTATTAGATATCTGCGTAACGTTATTACTTAGTGTTACCGCTTCATCAAACACATTATAACATTCGCTAGTACTCACATCCTTACAGAAGTATATTTTTGTAGGTATACCCTCCACATCAGCTCTGTTTTTAATAGATATGGCAGATGGTAAGCTGTTATGTCCACCATGAGCGAATATTAAAGCCCTCCTAAGATTACCAAGATTTAACAACTTCCATGAAAGTCTGCTAGTCCCACCTGTGAGTAGGAAGAATATCGGTGTAGAACCTCTTAAAGCGTTTAAGACATCATCTGTTATGAGTTCCTCAGAATCTATGACATCAAGTACTTTAACATTACGAGTTACGAAGAAGTCCTTAAAATTCTTTAAAAGTTGTTTATAGTAGTGGGGTCCGTGAATCCTCGACGCTAAGGGGATGACAACGCTCATAGAGTCGTACCTTGAACTCCTCGGACAATACGTTAATAAATCTTAGGTTAGCTATTAGTGGTTGGGGGGTGTTTTGGGTAGGATCACCTGGTACGGACACGCATGTACGTTGGTAGAATTGAATGGTGTTAAGCTCTTAGTAGACCCCTGGGTTACTAATCCCTCATCACCTTATAGATCGGTTGAGGAATTTGCCAAAGATGTTGGCAGTATTGACTACTTAGTAGTTACTCATGATCACGGCGACCACGTAGGTAATGCTGTAGAACTTCTACAACGGTTTAAAAACTCTAAGCTACTTGGCATCTTCGAACTCGCAAATGATTTAGGAGTTCAGGCAGGTGCTTCAGAGAGGGTTATAGGCGCTAACATAGGAGGGCCTATAAAGTTAGGTAATATAACAGCAGTATTAACGCCAGCACATCACTCGTCAAGTAGGGGTGATCCAGTAGGGGTAGTGCTTATGGGGGTTGAAGGTAGTGTCTACCACGCAGGTGATACTGGTCTATTTGCTGAGATGTCCCTCATTGGGGAGCTTTACGATATCACAGTAGCGTTACTACCCATAGGAGGGCACTACACTATGGGTGTGAAGGAAGCTGCTAAAGCTGTAAGTCTCCTGAGGCCGAAGTACGTGATCCCCATACATTATAATACCTTCGACTTAATAAGAGCTGACCCCGAGGAATTTAAAAACAGTGTCAGCAGGGTTTATCAGCAGGCTCAGGTAATCGTACTAAGGCCTGGAGAGTCATTCAACTTCTAATATGTTTTATATGTGGTAGACCTTAACCCCGCTAACATATGTTTCTAAGACCTTTATTTTTCTGACCTCCCTAATGTCACATTCTAATGGGTCCTTATCAACTACTATAAAGTCTGCATACTTACCTACTTCTAACGTACCTACTACACCCTCTAAGAATAAAGCATAGGCAGAACCATAGGTATATGCGTGTAGTGCGTCTACCAAGCTCAAAGATTCATCCCTTGTGTAACTACTTAGTGGTACTCCTTCATACTCACCCCTCGTTACAGCAGCGTATATAGTTTCCCACGGACTTACAGGCTCTACAGGTGCGTCGCTCGAGAATCCCATTACTAACTTACTGTTTATCTTGTTGAATGGGTATACATATTTTATCCTGTTTAGTCCTACCCTCTCAACCACCCACCAGTCACTCACTACAAATCTAGGTTGTACTACAGCGATAATGCCTAACTCGCTTGCTTGGATGAGTTGGTCGTCCCTAACTAAGGACATGTGCTCGATCCTATGCCTACATCCCCTCACATTGCTTAGAGAGGAGTAAGACTTCAGCGATATATCTACAGCTTTATCCCCGATGGAATGCATAGCCACTTGAAGTTTAAGCTTTGTAGCTATTTGCAATATTCTGCTTAACTCCTCTTCAGATGTTACCTGCATCCCACACGTATTAGGTTCGTCCTGATATGGCTCACTCAATAATGCTGTACGAGCACCTAAGGAACCGTCTACGAAGACCTTAACACCCAATAGCCTTAAGTACTCATCACCCAACCCTCCAACGATTTTCAACCTGTCCATCAGGTCAACATACTCGCTGCTTAAATATACTCCAACCCTGAGGGGTAGGTTCTGTGAGAGTTTAATTAGTTGTAACGCGTAAAAATCAGCTATATGGCAGTTCATAAAGCCTGCTGCTGTAATGCCATTACTTAGCAAGTGGTTGATAGCACTCCTCAAATCATCTATAAGTATGTCTACATCACTTCTTAATTCCTTAACGATCTCTCCTAACACATCCTCTCTAACCACACCTGTTGGAACGCCGTTACCGTCTCGCAGAACGTTGGGTGAGTTGCTAAATCTCTCATTAATCTTTAAGAGTTCTAACGCCCTACTATTAAGTACTGCTAGGTGGAGACAAACCCTAAAAAGTACTACAGGTCTATCTACGACTACTTCATCTAAGTCATACCTATTCAATAACCTTCCCTCCTCAAATAGTTCGTGATCCCATCCATGGCCTAGTAGCCAGCTATGAGTGCTCCTCAACGCATACTCCTTAAGTAAATTCTTGATATCCTTAATCGACCTAACACCCCTTAAGTCAAGCGATCTTAAACTCTCCCCTAAACTACTTAGGTGTAGGTGGCTGTCAATAAATCCAGGCATGACACTACATCCCTTAAGATCTATTAACTCGCCTCCTAACCTATCAATTATTGATTTAACTCTTTCCTCACTACCTAAGTAGGCGACCCTACCCCCAAATACTACGAAGCCCTCGTAAACCTTCAACGGCTTGAATTTAGAGTAAACCTTACAGTTTATGAATCCCTTAGCTATCAATCACTCACACCACGTTTAAATTTGTTGAATCTTTAAAACTTTAGCCCGTAACATTTAATCTGGTGTCATGCCTTGCCCGTAAGATTTAAATATGCTGTAGGAAGTCAGGGTAGGGTAGTTGTAGCGAGACTCCAACCAGGTACTGATATTATAGAGGGTATTGAAAAACTGTGTGATGAGTTAAACATCGACTACGCATACGTGGACGTAGGCACCGGGACGCTGTCTAAGGCAACTATAATGTACTTCGTACCAAACCCCAACGTTAAGCTAGGAGCTAGTTACAGCCCTCCTAAGGAGGTTGTTGGACCACTCTCATTCTTAGGAGGTTCGGGAGTAGTTGGCAGAGATGAAAAAGGCGGTAGACTCACCCACATACATGGAGCAGTATGCGATCAATGGGGTCATGTACATGGTGGTCATCTAGTTAAAGGTGGTAATCCAATACTAGTAACGTCAGACGTAGTCATAGTTGAGTTAAAGGGTGTTAAAATAACTAAGAGGTATGATGCTGAAATAGACTTCTCACCATTAGAACCGGAACAGGCTTAATTAAATATAAACAGCTTTACAACTATGAACTCCTCAAAAACAAATTCTCTTTTAGCAACACAACCAAAACAGAATGAAAACTACCTTCTCAAAGAGCTTAGAGATCCACAACACTAACTTAGCTAGTAGACAAGGATGATTATTACGTAGAAGCCTAACGATCATACATTACGGTATAAGTCCTTGGGATTTGGGTTTCATGTTGGTTGATGTAGTTTGCTGTCAACCCTTAGCATCACAGTCCTCGGGGCAACCTTTCATCAGCGCTCACGTCATCGTTCTCGACCCGTTTAGGATAACCCAGACCCGTAGCTCCCTCCATTTAGCTCGAGCTCACAGCTATGGGAAAACCCCATATCCTGGCTTTGAATGCCCACCCACTCAGGTCTTCACCACAAACTAGCATCGTAGGCGGGCTTAACCCAAGATAAAGCAACTTACATCAATCTATAAACCTTTGTGAAACCTCAAAAATTTGCCTAGGCTCACAGGTTTTTCCTTAAGGTATGCAGTAGTAGTACGCCTAAAGCGGATAGGAATGCAATTATCCATAAACTCATATCGTAATTGCCTGTCACGTCGTAGGATAGGCCGCCGATTAGTGGTCCAACAAACATTGAGACTGTGGAGGCGGTGAGTAGTAGGCCGTAATTACTTCCTAAGTATTTAGAACCCCACATAGATGCAGCTATTAAGGGTGTTAAGGCTACGTTAGTACCGTGCACTAATCCAATTATAGACGACCCCAGATACGCTAGCGGTAACGACCTGTAACTCTGGAATAAGAGCGTGTTTAAAGTCGAGACTACGTACACAATCATTAATATGTTGGAAATTCCAACCCGTTCTGAGAGTCCGCCAATTACTATCCTACTAGCAAAATTTGTCATAGAGTATATGCTGATGGCTAATGCGGCGACTAGTTGGGTAGCACCTACGTACTGTACCATGAATGGTGTTAGGTGGGATACTGCGAACCCATCAATTAAGCCGGTAAGGAAGATCATTAGCCACGCTATGTAGAAGACCTTATTCTTAATTAGTTCTAGAGGGCTAACAGTATTAGAAGACTTACCCTCACTAATTACTGGTTCGGAGATTATTAGGGTGGATACAGCCATTACTGCTAAGGATATCAGACCTAGTAATAGTACGGACATCCTCCATCCGAAATAGCTTATTAGGTAGGACGTTAAAGGAGCTAGTATTAAAGTACCTAAGCTGTAACCGCCTGATGTGAGGCCGGCTGCCAATCCTCTACGACTATTGTAGTACCATTTAACACCTAACGTTACTGCTAGAACGTAACCTAATGCATGTCCGATACCGTACACACCTGCGTATGAAATAGTAAGCGTTAGTATATCGTATGATAAGGCCGTTAAGATTAGGCCTATGCCCGAAGTTAATGTGATTACTGCTAGGGTAGGGCGAAGACCGATTCTACCCTTAATGTAATCAATTCCTAAAAAACCTACTATGTTAGTGAAGGACATAACACTAAATGGAAGTACTGCTAAAGACCTGGAGATCTTGAATTCACTTTCAATCGACGGTAGTAAAACAGACCAGACGTGCTTAAATCCTAGTAAGAAGTTGATTAGTACGCAGAGGGTGAGGATTAATGGTGGATTCTGTCTTAATCTCATTGCAGACCATCAAACCGCCTGCTTTGGTATGAGTTTAAGCTTACTTAGGACTAATTTAAGCTCTTCAACCTCTTCATCAGTTAGCGATGGTAGTGGTTTACGTACAGGACCGGCTGGTAGTCCAAGAATTTTAAGGGCTTCCTTACACGGTGCTACGTAGCCGGGTTCATACTCAAAGAACTTAAAGAGTTCCTGTAATGTAGTGTAGATCTCAAATGCCTTTCTGTAATCACCTTTAACGAACTCCTCGTAAAGTTCGACCATGTGTTTAGGGACTACGCATGCGGCTGTTGAAAATATGCCTCGACCACCAATACATAGTGTTGGGTAGAACTGACTGTCAATTCCTGTAAGCACCGATATCCTATGCCCTACTAATCTTATGATCTCTGCTGTCTGCCCTATATCACTATTACTCTGCTTCATACCAACGACGTTGTCAAGCGAGGCTATCTTAACCATTAGCTGAGGTGTTATGTTATGGCCCGTATATGCTGGGTTGTTGTAGACTACTAAAGGTATATCAGACTTCTCTGACAAATCCTTAAAGAACTCGAACAAGGAGTTAGGAGGTAATTTATAGTAGTACGGCGGTGTTGATATGATTCCGTCAGCACCTACATCAACGGCATGCTTTACATACATTAATGCTTCTTTAAGACCGCAAGCAGATACGCAAGATATCACTAATACGTTAGAAGGTGTTACCTCTCTAACTACTTCAAGGACTTTAAACCTCTCCTCAGGTAGTAAGTGGGGGAACTCACCATTACCTCCTGTGGTCATAATTCCATGCACTCCACTCTCAACTAAGTAATTAGTGATAGTCTTTAATCCGTCGAGGTCTAAGTCGAAATCGTCTTTAAAAGGGGTTATGATAGCTACAACCACACCATGCAGAGAATCTTTAGATAATTTCATACCATAGGACCACTTAATACTTCAGCATAACTTAAAATATTTTTAATCCCGTATAATTTAGGTGGTGTTTTTGAGGCCGGTTGAATTAGCTACACATGTAGTAGTATTAGCACTACTAGTATTATTAGCTGTGACGAATGTTTACTACCCTCAATACACGTTCCTCACCTTACTCGCATTTATGGGCTTTATAACGATTGTTGTATATGCAGGTCTTAGAAGTTCTAGAAAACCTCCAAAACTTTTCGACGTTGTCGCTGATGAGGTCAGACGTGGTGATATGTTACTAGAAGTTGATAACGATGAGGTTGTAAAACTTCTTGAGAAGGATTTCACTTTGATGGAGGAGGTAAGAAAGCAGAGTTATAGGAGTTTGATCGAATCTTCCAGCATAATCTTAGTGTTTGTGTGGTATTTCGCATTCTTCTACTTTATACTACCTATCTTCGTAAATGCTGATGCGTTTACCAGATTTGCCGTGTATTTAGTGGGTTATCTAATCCCATATGTTGGATACGTAGCTTCTGATATAATCCCGAGGAAGGCTGGAAGAACTCTCACATATGTTTTAAGAGGCTATCAGGTCTATGATACTGGGATAATCTCAAGTAGTCAGTACATAGTTATAAAGTTCCCGTTAAGTAAGGAGTATGTGGTGAGAGAGCATAGCAGGAGGAAGTGCGTAGAACTTACGAAGAAGTATAAGAGTTATAACGTAAGGTTTCTACTTTACGCGAAGAACCTTCCAAAGCTGGCAGAGATTATAAGTACTTACGGTCGGGCTGAATTAATTCCAGACTAAACCAGTATACAAAGCTTTTAATACGTCTTACATTATAATATTACTGGTGTTTATCTTTGAAAGTTGTAAAATTCTCGGAAGCAGCTGAATTCCATCACCCGGAAAATCCATTACGTAGGGTTAAGATCTTCGGTAATCCTGCTCTCCTCGGTATTAAGAATATGAGCATTGGGATGGGTGTTATGGGGCCAGGTGTTAGGGTACCACTCCACAAACATAACTGTGATGAGATGATGTTCGTACTCCACGGTGAGGGTAAGTGGTTCTCAAAGGATAAGGAGTATCCAGTCGGTCCCTACACATTAATATATGCTGAAGCAGGTGAGGAACATGGATTCGAGAATACTTCAACATGTCAGACGCTGGAGTTCCTATTTGTCTACTCACCGCCTGGTGGGGAGGAACCCATATTCAAGAACTTCATTAAGGTGAAGGACTTCACCTATAAGGAGACTTCTTAGCGTGCTTAATGTTGGGTTAATCATTAATTTTTTAAGACTTCATACACCATTAACTTAATGGTGTTGTATTTGAAGTTAGCTCGATTTAGAGTAGGCAGTTACGTAGATTGGGGTGTAGTGGTAGAGGGGTATATATGCGATAGATCATACTTAAGTAGTCTATGTGGTTTAGAACTTCCTAACGATTTAATTCAATTCTTAACTCACCATGAATTAGTTAGTAAGGTGTTAAAGACGTTAAGCAACCTCCAGCTGGATTACTGCATTAGTTTAAGTAGTGTTAAGTTACTCCCACCGGTACCTAAACCATCTAAGATGGTGTTCATCGGTTTGAACTACCAAGACCATGCGAGAGAGGTAGGGGCTGAAATACCTAAAGAGCCAGTAATCTTTTTAAAACCGCCTTCAGCGATTATTGGCCCGTACGACAACATAGTAATTCCAAGACGTTCTAGGAAAGTGGACTACGAGGGTGAGTTAGCAGTAGTGATAGGTAGGCGTGCGAAGAGCGTAGATAGGGAGGAGGCGTTAAACTACGTCGCAGGGTACATGGTCATGAACGATGTGACGGCTAGAGACGTTCAAAAAGCTATAAGTCAGTGGGATAAGGGTAAGGGTTTCGATACGTTCGCGCCGTGCGGTCCTTGGCTAGTTACTACTGATGAAATACCAGACCCACACACTGTTAAAATAACTACTAAGGTCAACGGGGTGGTGAAGCAGGACTCAGGCACTTGGAACATGATATTCAAGGTACCAGATCTAATACAGGATATAACCGATGTCATGACCTTAGAGCCAGGGGACATCATATCTACTGGTACCCCCAGCGGTGTCGGCTATGTTAAAGGTGAGTTCTTAAATCCTGGAGATGTAGTTGAGGTATGCATAGATAGGATAGGATGTATTAAAAATAAAGTAGTAGCAGGGACGACTACTACTTAATACCGCCCGGCAGTCTTAGTAGTGATATAATTTGAGTACTGCAGTCAGTAGTAGATTGATGAAGTTCTTAAGCGTTCTCGTAGACTTCCACCACATACTTAGCTCCTTAATAAGGATCTTATTCATATTAGGCTTTCTTTTCCTACTGCCAGCAGTAGTCGGTATTATCTACGGGGAAGTCTTCGAAGTTAGGGTTATGATGTTATTAAGCATATTGCTATTAGTGCCGACCTACATATTATCGCATTACTTAGGTCCTCCCAAACAAATAAATTTAAGTAGTGCGTTAGTAATAGCAGGTATTTCTTGGCTTATTGTCCCATTCTTCGGCGCACTTCCATACATGCTAATATGCGGTGTATCCTTAGTTGACGCTTACTTTGAAAGTATATCGGGTTTTACAACAACTGGTATGACGGTCCTCACAAACCTTGAATCGCTTCCTAGGACGCTCCTCTTCTGGAGGTCTCTAACACAGTGGGTTGGGGGTATGGGCATAATACTACTGTTCATGATTGTTGCAGGTCCCTTAAGTGGTATAGATCTCTTCAGGCTATACGTTGCAGAAGCTAGGGAGCTTAAGGTAAGGGCTTCGACCTGGATCACCATTAGGGATTTATGGATAATATACTTGATCTACACAATGCTATGTATGCTAATGTTATGGGCTTCCGGGTTGAACCTCTTCGACGCGTTAAACCATTCATTCACAGCTATTGCTACTGGAGGTTTCTCAACCAGAGATAGTAGTATAGCAGCCTTCAACAACCCTTATGTGGAGTTAGTGCTCACAGTATTTGAGTTTTTAGGTGCTACGAGCTTCATAGCTCATTACGCCCTCTTTAAATACGGTATTAAGGCATTCTTTAAATACTATGAAGTCCGATACTATCTCTCCCTCATATCAATATCGTCAGCAATTATTACCGCAGACCTAGCACTAAATAAGGGTGTCAACTTTCCTGACGCGATGAGGAACGCTATCTTTCAAGTAGTTTCCATAATCACAACTACTGGTTACTTAACATCTGATATTAATTTATGGCCCCCACTCTCTAAGTACTTACTCCTCCTGCTAATGGTGGTAGGTGGCAATCTCTGTTCGACTGGTGGGGCTATTAAGGTAGGTAGAATAGTAGCAACTATTAAAGTAATATCAAACCAACTACAACATCTTTACCTACCACCTGCAACGGTAAGACCCATTAAAATAAATTCACATATATTGGAAAATGAAGTCATTATTAAGATATTTACCTTCTTATCATTATACCTCACACTAATATGTCTGGGTACATTAACATTCACATCATTAGGTTATGAACCATTCGCCGCACTATCCCTTATAGTTTCAGCGCAGGGTAATGTAGGTCCTGCATACGCGTCAATAGTAGAACTGGGTGTACTACCGAAATTAATACTCATACTTTACATGTGGCTAGGTAGGCTTGAACTCCTACCAGCACTTGCGATATTCATACCACCTATGTGGGTCCATGCACGAAGGAGGACTTCATAAACTCCTCAACACTACATGATGTGACGGTTTAGACATACTATCATTTACGGCTGAGGCCTCACCATTTTGAATTAAGTTGGATGCGGTTATTGCGAAGTGGCTGAGCTGATTGATAGTGTTTATTTAAGTTATAGGACTTATAATTCGGTGATGTTAGTGTTTCTCTGCCGTAATCAGGTTAACGACGTGTATGAGGTATTGAGGAGGAATTCCTACGTCCTTGACTTCGACGGCGTCTTAGTACATAGATTCCCTCAGGTAATGGACTCCTTAAGTGCTAGAAAGGAATTAGCTAAGGCAATGATCGAATACGGTTTTAGTGTAGATGAAATAAAGAATTACACAGACCCCTACGACTTAATTAAATTATGTTACGGTACTTGGGGGATTCACGATAAGTTTGAATTACTTTCCAACATACTTAAACGTTATGAGGTATATGCCATCCCTAAAGTCGTAGTGGATTTAAGAGCTGGGGAACTACTTGAAACTCTGATAAGGAAGGGTAAGAATGTATACATCTCATCATTACAGTCGAGTTCCATTATCTACTTCTTCCTGAAGAAGTTAAGAGTGCCGTTGGATAAGGTACGTGTATGTGGGCGGGATGCTGGTGGGAGGCCAAAACCATATCCAGACCAGTTAATCGGCTTAGTAGGTGAGGACTCGGTAGTTATAGGTGATTCCCTTACAGATGGCTATCTAGCTAGGAATATTAATTCACGTTTCATAGGATTGGATACTGGTGGGTATACATGCTACGAGCTATGTGATGTAGGTGCTGTAGCAGTCTTCAGTAGTGTTGACGAGCTATTAAATTACATCTAAAACATTCTGTAATGATTAAGGAAGTTCCCATCATGTTTAATAGTCTTAAATTCTGTATTATGGATTGGGAGTCTCCATATGGATAGTAATGAATTAAATATTATTCTCAGTAAAGTCGAAGCCCTAGCCAGGGAGTTAGACCTTAAATACCATGGATGTTCCCAGATGACATTGAAAGCCATTCAAGAAGTACTAGGACTTAATGATGGAGCAGTATTTAAGGCTGCTTCAGCTCTTGCAGGAGGAGTTGCTAGGAGTGGTGAAGTCTGCGGTGCATTACTAGGTGCTTTAATGGCTGTTAGCTTAGTCTACGGGCGTGATAAATTAGAACCTACATCTACGTCTAAAAATTACTTGAAGGCCATGGAGGTGGGGTATAAAGTATTCGACGAGTTTAAGGCGTACTTCGGTAGCGTTAGGTGTAGAGACATACATATGAAGTTGTTTAACAGGGTCTACAACTTAAGGGATTCCGCAGATCTTAGCGAATTCGTTAGTAGCGGAGCAATAAATAAATGTGCAGATGTCGTATCCGTAGCTGCTAGGATAGCTACAAAAGCGATTATCGAGTCTAAGCAGTAACTACTAACATCGGTTTAAGACTCTTTACATTTATTTAAGCAGATTTAAAACACCTGCCCTAAGAATATTTGACGGCGATTCACATTCTAACATCGCTTAAGACCTTTACTAAGCCATCTGAGCTGTTTTAAAGATTTATACGATAATTAACATATCAACATTTAAATAACCTCCTTAGGCAGAGCCTAGTAGGGGGTAATGGGTGGTCAGATGTATTCAAATAGTAGAAGTGTGGATGAGGTTGTGGCAGGTATTTTAAGTAGGTATAGCGAACGCCAGCATTTAATGAGGATTCTCCAAGAAGTTCAGTCCACTTATGGTTACCTACCCCGTGAGGTCTTAGAGAAGATATCCCAGCATACGAAGATACCGTTGAGTGAGATAATCAACGTAGCCACTTTTTACCATCAATACAGGCTTGAAGTGCCTGGATACTACATATTCTTAGTTTGTATGGGTACTGCATGCCACTTAAGAGGTAATTATGATAATTACAATGCTTTAAGAAGTACTCTAGGGATTAAGAAGGGGAGTACCTCACCGGATGGCCTGGTTAGTGTTGAGAAAGCTAGGTGTTTTGGTTGCTGCTCATTAGCACCCGTCATCATGGTTGTTAGTAGGGATGGTAATGAGAGGTATCTACACGGTAATGTTGATATGAGGGAAGCTAAGAAATTAGCTCTTAACTATAAGGCACTAGCTTCTAGGAAATTAAAAAGTGGTGGTCAACAATGACTGAGTGGACGTTAATGGATAGATGTTGTGATAAGTGTTGGCATACCGCTGAGTACCCATGCAAACATTTTATTAGGTGTAAGGTTGAAGGTCCACTATGTCATGACAACCCCGAATGTAGGTCTAAGAGGAGGATGAGACTTGATGAGTTAAGGTATGGTAGACATGGCTTTAAGATTAGAGTGCCAATATCAAGTTGTACGTTAGCTGCTGGAGCTAGGGAGGTTTACGAAGCGGTCAGAAAGGAGGTAGAACTAGGTAATATAGGGGCTGATATAACCATCAGTGGGTGTTTAGGTCTTTGCTACTTAGATCCGTGGATAGAGTTGTCGAAGAGGGGACTCCCCTCAGCAATATACGTCAAGGTTAAGGCTGAAGACGTATCGAAGATATTGAAGGAGTACTTAAGCGGGGATCTTTCAAACGCGTTTGCTCTCAGATCTGATGGTTCGCTTCAGTTTAAGGACTATAAAGTTCCGTTGCTTAATGATGTAGCTCCTTGGGCAAATCAGGTTAAGTTCGTATCGAAGAATTGCGGTGTAGTCAATCCAGAGTCTATAGAGGATTACGTAGCGTTAGGCGGGTTTAGAGGGCTTGAGGCCGTCTTAAACCTACATCCTAAAAACGTTATAGAAGTTATTAAGAAGTCCGGTCTGCGGGGACGTGGCGGTGCTGGCTTCCCTACATGGATGAAGTGGGAAATAGCGTATTCGCAGGCTAGTGATGTAAAGTACTTCATAGTAAATGCTGATGAGGGCGACCCGGGGGCATTTATGAACAGACTGCTAGCGGAGTCAGACCCGTATAGAGTGATTGAAGGCATGATCATAGGCGCGTATGCTGTAGGGGCTTCGAAGGGCTACATATTCGTTAGGGCTGAGAAACCGTTAATGGCTGAAAGACTCTCAAAGGCTGTAGAGGAGACGAGGAAGTATGGCTTATTAGGCAGGAACATTTTGGGTAGTGGCTTCAACTTCGACATAGAGGTTATTTTAAGTGCTGGGGCATTCGTATGCGGTGAGGAAACAGCATTAATAGCCGCGATTGAGGGTAGGACTAGGCCTAGGCAGAGACCTCCCTACCCAGCTACGAGGGGGCTATGGGATAAGCCTACAGTCATAAATAATGTTGAAACTGTCGCGCACGTAGCAACTATATTCCAAGTGGGTGTAGGTGAGTTCACGAAGTATGGTACTGAAAAGAGTAAGGGAACTAAGATGTTCTGCATAACAGGGTCTGTTAAGCGTACTGGTGCGTATGAAGTACCCATCGGTATAAGCCTTAGCAAACTAGTTTACGACCTAGCTGGAGGACCTCCAGATGATAGGAAGGTGAAGGCAGTCCAGATCGGAGGTCCCAGCGGTGGTTGCATACCTGCTGACCTCCTAAACACACCGGTAGATTATGAAACATTGCAAAGTGCTGGCGCTATAATGGGGTCTGGCGGGGTTGTAGTAATAGATGAGAATAGCTGTATGGTCGATGTTGCTAAGTTCTTCACGGGCTTTACTCTAGCGGAGTCTTGCGGTAAATGCTTCACGTGTAGGATAGGTATGAAGATACTCTACGACATACTTAACGATATTACGGAGGGTAGGGGTACTGAGGAGGATCTCGATCTGCTAAACGAGCTGAGCGATGTTATCATGGGTGGTAGTCTATGTGCTTTAGGTGGTACAGCCCCAAACCCTGTGAAGTCTACTTTAAGGTACTTTAAGGATGAGTACATAGCGCATATAAAGGATAGGAAGTGCCCTGCTAAGGTATGCCCAAGCCTTGTTGAGTATTGGGTAGATCCGGCTAAATGTGTTGGATGTGGATTATGTGTTAAGGTATGTCCTACAGGCTCTATCTCCGGTGAGAGAGGTAAGCCGCACTCCATAGATACGGCTAGGTGTGTTAAATGCTCTCAATGCTTTATCACATGCCCTCAAGGAGCTATAATTAAGAGGTGAGTTAAATGGTTAGAGTGTACATAAATGATAAGGAAGTTCAAGTAGAAGCAGCATCAACATTGCTCGATGCTGCAGTTAAGGCAGGATTTAACGTACCAACACTCTGTTACTTAAAGGGTATGTTTAACGAGGCTACTTGTAGGGTATGTATTGTTGAGTTAAGTAACGGTAGGTTAGTCCCATCATGTTCGTATCCGGTCTCAGAGGGACTTAAGGCTTACACCGAGACAGAACGTGTCATTAATTACCGGAGGATGATTATTGAGATGATACTAGCAGGGCATAAGATTAAGTGTCAGTCATGTAGTATGAAAGGTGGTTACTGTCAATTACTAAAGTTGTCGAAGGAGTACGGCGTTGAGGGAATACCCGTATGTGCTGAGTGTCCGCTTCATGGGAGTGAGTGCCTACTAAGTAGAGGTGTAGTATGCCTGGGCCCTATAACAATAGCTGGTTGTGAGGCCCCCTGCACTAAGGAAGGTTCATCATGCATAGGATGTAGGGGTCCAATAACATCGAAAGACACACTAATGGAGGGGATTAAGACGTTAATTAAGTATGGGGTCAACCTTAAGGAGGTCCTCAGCATGTGTGAACTATTTTGGAGTTCAACTCCTTCGCTTAAAACCATACATGAGTTATCCGCAGATCTTCTGTCAGGTGGTAAGGCATGAGTGTGAAGGTAGATTTCAAAGTAGATAAGGTCTTCGGTCATTTAGAACTTCAGATAGAGTTAGTAGACGGCGAGGCAAGAGCTAGGTTTGCATCAACTGAGGACCTAAGGTACTTCGAGTACATGGTGATTGGGAGGAAGTACTATGAAGTCCCATACATTATGTCAAGAATATGCGGTGCTTGCAGCATATCGCACTTCTTAGCATCTGTAAATGCTATTGAAAATGCCTTAAAGGTCGAGCTTGATGAGGAGGTCGTAATGCTTAAGGAAGTTATGAATAAGTTGGAAATAGCTCAGAACACTGTAGTCCACCTATACTTCTTAGCACTACCTGATTACTTAAAGATGCGGAATCTAGGCGAACTCCTTGCGGCAAAACCAGATATAGTTAAATCAGCCATGATGTTAAATTCCCTATGCCTACAGGCGGTAAACGCCATAGCAGGTAGGATAGTTAATCCGAACACTTACAGGGTGGGTGGTTTTACTAAGAAGTTACCGAAGGAAGCATTAGATAAGGCTGTAAAGGTCTTAGACAAAGCTGAGAAACTAGCTGAGGAGCTTTCGGAAGTGATTGTAGGGTTGGAATTACCTCAACTTTCAGACCCAGAGTTGAACTACCTTACAGTAGACCCTCCTACAGAGTACTTAACGATGAGTGATTATTTAGTTGGTAGTGATGGAAGTAGGTTTAAAGGTCTTGAGTACGGGCAATACCTTACTGAGGAGGTGAGTGAGTACTCTACAACTAAGTACTGTCTTTATAGGGGGAGGGCGTTTTTCGTAGGTCCTAGGGCGAGGCTATTAGCATTTGGTGAGAGGTTGTCGGAATATAGTAACATCCTAGCTGATGTTAAGAAGGAACTTACAAATCCGTTCAGTAATTTAAAGGCTAAAACGGTAGAACTCCTATTCTGCATAAGTAATTCTAAAACAATATTAAATAGTTTGGCAGAGAGGAACTTAAATCTCTCAGCTAGTGTGAAGGTTAGGCAGGGGGAGGGTGTAGGTGTTATAGAAGCACCTAGAGGTCTTCTAATACATCACTACGTGGTTAATGATCAAGGAGTCATTACGCACTCTAACGTGATCACGCCGACCGCTATGTTCTCAAGGCATATAGAGGCTTCGGCTAGGGTACTTGCTAATGAGTTAGTAAGTAGTGGTGCAAGCCTGGATGAGGTAGAACGTAAGGCAGCTATGCTGGTTAGGGCTTACGACCCATGTCTTCCTTGCTCGGTTCACTTAATCAGTAGTAGGAGGGGTTCGAAATGAGTAAGAGTAGGTTGGTTATCGGTATATACAGCTTCGGAGGCTGTGAGGGGTGCCGCCATGAGCTAGTAAACTTAGGTGAAGAACTGGTTGGACTGATGAGCGACTACGGTATTACAATAGCGTATGAACCGTTGCTTGGCTATGTAAGTGAGAAGGAGGAATATGATGTAGTATTCGTTGAAGGTGCTGTAACGTCAACTAAGGAGGTTAAGAAGTTAATGGAGCTTAGAGCTAGGACTAAATCACTAGTAGCTCTAGGCTCCTGTAGCTACCTCGGAGGTATCCCAGCATTAATGAAGGATGTGAAGGAAGACGTTATGAGAGCGCTTACCAGCTCTCAGATCATTAGGCCGGTTAGGGCTTCCCCAATAACTAATTACGTAAAAGTTGATTACTGGCTTCGCGGATGTCCGATAAATAAGTCGGAATTCGTAGCTGTTCTTAAGAAATTAGCTGAGGGTAAGCCGTTCAGGCAGGGTGAGAGGAGATTTGAATTCTGCCGTGATACGGTAGTCAATCTCAGAGGTAAGTTGATAAACTTAGACGGGGAGAAGTGTTTAATCTGCGGCAGGTGTGTAGGGATTTGCAGTAGTTTAGGTGTTAACGCCCTAGGATATGTTAATAGGGGGATTAACATAGCGGTATCAACGCCGTTCCAAGAATCCTTTGAGGATACTTCATGTATTTCATGTGGTTTATGCGTGGCATACTGCCCGGTAGGCGCTATAAATTACGTAAGTAACATTCAGTTAGTCCAGGATATGCTTGCAAATGGTGAGAAACTCGTAGCTTATGTAGAGTATGAAGCGCTTGCAGCACTAGCTGAGGCTGAGGAAACCCACCCTAATAAGTTGATAACAGCTATGAAGAAACTCGGATTTGATAAGGTGGTATTGTGGACACCTTTAGCTGATGTACGACCTACTATGGACTTAAGTATAGTGCCTATGAGCTATGCAGAACATAAGTACGTATCGCACTTCTACCCGGACCTAAAGAAATACCTTACACAGCCACCTTCGATTAGAATACCTTATAGGGGGATTCTCATAACACAGTGTGTTGCGAGGAAGGTTTACAGTGATTACGTACTAACATCGAGGGAGCTTCAAACAATGATTAAGAAATTACCTATTAGTGAGTTAGAGCCGACGGAGCCTGACCACGTGTTTAAACCAGCTATCTACGGTTACTTAAAGGCTGTAGGACCTTACGAATTGAAAGGAGTGTTAGAAGTCATTAGGAGAGGTATAATTAAGTCAGGTATAATAGTTACGTACATATGTCCTAATGGATGCTTAATGGGTGGTGGACAGCCGCATTCTAAGTTACCCTTTGAGGTATGTGTGGAGTGTCGTGAGAGTTATTATGATAGATTCTTAAAGACATACATATTATAGCTTTTCATGAGAATTCAAAATTTCGTTAAATATTGTAAGATTAGTGTTAGTAACTTACTTGAATAGTTATTTGCTAAGAATTAGTTCAATTTCAAATAAATTTTTCATCATGATTTATATTTTTAGGTTAGAATAGTTAACGGGACTTAATTTGTTAACCCAAGATAAATTAATTGAAATGTATTATAAGATGGTACTAATTAGGGCGTTTGAGGATAAGGTGCATGAACTCTTCGCTCAGGGAAAGATACCGGGCTTTGTACACTTATATGCTGGTGAGGAGGCAGTTGCAGTAGGCGTTATATCGAATCTTAGGCGTGGCGATTATATTACGAGTACTCATAGGGGGCACGGACACTGTATAGCTATGGGCGTTGATATCAAGGGAATGATGGCTGAGTTGTATGGGAAGAAGACTGGTACATGTAAAGGTAAGGGGGGTTCTATGCATATAGCTGACTTCGAAGTAGGTATGTTAGGTGCTAATGGTATTGTAGGTGCTGGTGCCCCCTTAGCTGTTGGAGCTGCATTAGCGGCTAAATACAAGGGCGGTGGGAACGTTGTTGTATGTTTTGCGGGTGATGGAGCTCAGAACCAGGGTGCAGTTCTCGAGTCCTTAAACGCCGCTGCTATATGGAAGTTACCCTTAATATTCGTTGTCGAGGATAATCAATACGCGATCTCCTTGAGAAGCCTATCATCTACTAAGTTACAGCCTAGGGTGTCGACTGCTAGGTCGGTTGCTGAGAGGGCTGTCGCCTTCGGGATCCCAAGCGTTACTGTTGATGGTATGGATGTTCTAGCCGTGTATGAGGCAGCGAAGGTTGCTGTTGAGAGGGCTAGGGCTGGTGAAGGTCCATCACTACTTGATTGTAAGACCTACAGATACTACGGGCACTTCGAAGGTGATCCGATGGTTTACCGAAGTGTTGAGGAGATTGAGGAGTGGAGGAAGAAGGACCCGATAAAACTCTTTAAGGAGAAGTTGCTGAAGAGTGGAGTAGCTACTGAGGAAATGCTTGCAGATTTGGAGAGGAAGGCAGCGCTTGAGGTAATGGAGGCGGTGAAATTTGCTGAGGAGAGCCCATATCCAGAGCCGAGTGAGGCGTATACAGATGTATTCACAGATCCTTACTATTAGGGGGTGGTATGGATGAGTGAGTTAAGGGAGATCACATTTGTGGAGGCGTTAAATGAGGCATTACTTCAGGAGATGGAGAGGGATCCTAACATTATAGTTATGGGTGAGGATGTAGGTGTTTACGGCGGGATCTTCGGGGTTACTAAGGGGTTGCTAGAGAGGTTCGGCCCTGACAGAGTCATAGATACCCCCATCTCCGAAACTGCCTTCATAGGTGCTGGGGTCGGTGCTGCAGCAGCTGGTTTAAGACCTGTGGTAGAGTTGATGTTTGTAGACTTCTTCGGAGTCTGCATGGACCAGATATACAATCAAGCTGCTAAGATGCGCTACATGTTTGGAGGTAAGATTAAGATACCTTTAACGATAAGGACTACTATAGGGGGCGGTCTCTCAGCAGCAGCACAGCACTCGCAGGTGCTATACTCAATATTTGCCCACGTCCCAGGACTTAAGGTCATAGTTCCATCAACGCCTTACGATGCTAAAGGACTTCTAATAAGTGCGATTAGGGATGATAACCCCAAGATATTCTTCGAGCATAAATTACTCTACGGTATTAAGGGGCCGGTGCCGAAGGAGCCTTACACCATACCCTTCGGAGTAGCAGATGTTAAGGCTGAAGGGAGTGATGTTACTGTAGTTGCTGTTGCCTACATGGTGCATGAAGCCATCAAAGCTGCTAACATGCTTAAGAACGAAGGGATAAGTGTTGAGGTAATAGACCCGAGGACCTTAGTACCATTCGATAAGGAGACGATATTTAAGTCGGTTAAGAAGACGGGTAGGCTAGTAGTAGTGGATGAAGACTACGACAGGTGTGGGTTTGCATCTTGGGTTGCAGCCCTAGTAGCGGATGAATGCTTCGGATACTTAGACGCACCAATTAAGAGGGTCACAACACCTACAGTACCTATACCGTTTAGCCCAGTACTAGAGAGGGAGATCTTACCGAATGCTGATAAAATAGTTAAAGCAGTTAAAGAAGTTGTTAAGAAGTCTTAAAAGTAAAATGTAAAATTACTTTGTTTTTTACCTCTAAGTCCTTTAAATTAGTGGTGTTAGGTAATGGGCGTTAAAGCTGGTTTAATTATAAATCCGGATGCTGGTAAGGACATTAGGAGGTTAGTTTCATCAGCAAGTTATACTAGTAATTTCACTAAGGTTGAATTAGGTAAGAGGGCCGTTATGGGTTTAAATGCTGGCGGGGTTAGTGAAGTACTTATAATGCATGATAACTACGGCTTAGGTGAGGACGTTGTTAACATGCTGTCTAATCATGTCTCCTCAAGTCTAACCTTAGTGGAGACTAAGGGGAGCGGTACTGTTCAGGATACTTTAATAGCCGCTAAGAAGATGAAGGAAGCAGGTGTTAAGAGTATTGTCGTAGTAGGAGGTGACGGGACTTTAAGAGCTGTTTACAAGAGCTGCGGTAGTGATGTGCCAATGGTATGCGTAGCTGCTGGGACTAATAACGTGACCGGTGCTTACTACGATGCTACGTTGGCTGGCTATGCAGCAGGTCTGATAGCTACTGGTGTGGTTGGAGGTGATTGTTTGAGGAAGGCGAAAGCACTTGAGGTCATAATTAACGGACGGTCTTCAGATGTTGCAGTTATAGATGTCGCTTTTATGAAGACACCCTACGTAGGGGCTAGAGCTATAGTTGATGTTAGTGATGTCGTCTACGCGGTCTTCAGTAAGGGTGAGCCAACGGATATTGGGTTGGCTTCGATCTTAGGCTTCGTAATGCCTACACCATTTGAGAGTGATGTGGGGTGCTTTATAGAGTTCGGCGGTGGGGGCTTTGAGGTTAGAGCTATAGTCATGCCAGGCGAGTTTAGAGAAGTGGGTATCAGGAATTATAAGGCTGTGAAGGTTGGTGAGGTTGTTAACATACCTAGTGGTAGGTATGTCATAGCCTTAGATGGGGAGAGGGAGTTAGAGGTCTACGAAGATGATTCAGTATCTGTTAGGTTAACACGTAATGGACCGTTACTCATCAACGTCTACAAGGTTTTGAATCAGGTCGCTAGGATGAATTCTGAGGGTGGCCTACATGGTAGTTGAGGTTAAGATACCTAAGCTTGGATTAACGATGACTAAGGGAACTATAAAGAAGTGGCTGAAGCGTGAGGGTGAGGCAGTAAGTAAGGGTGAGCCATTACTAATCATTGAGACTGAGAAGATCACCTCTACTGTTGAGGCTCCAGCATCAGGACATCTATTGAGGATATTAGCTCAGGTCGGAGCTACATTACCAGTAGGTGCTGTAATAGCATATATTGGTGAGCCAGGCGAACCCCTACCGGAGGCAGTACCGACGATCACTCCTCCGGCTCCGAGTAAGCCTGTAGAGAGGCCGCCGGAGGTGGTTCCAACACCACCAGCCCAGCCAACGAGGGTGAGAGCGACTCCTAGGGCGAAGTCAATAGCTGAGAAGGAGGGGGTAGACCTAACACTAGTGAAGGGATCGGGACCTGGGGGTTTAATAGTTGAGGAGGACGTCCTTAAGTACCTGCAGGAGGTTAGGGGTAGGACTAAATCGGGGTTGAGGGTTAGGGAGGTGATACCGTTGACGTCTTTGCGGAGTACCATTGCTGAGAGGATGTGTGAGAGTTTGAGGACTATGGCTCAGGTAACCATCGTTAGGGAGGAGGTTGTGGATAACATTGTTAAGATTAGGAGTGAATTACAGCCCGTAATTGAGAGGGATACAGGTCTCAGGCTTACTTACACGCCTATACTGATTAAACTCGTGGCTGAGGCAATTAGGAAGTTCCCAATAATTAACTCAACTCTTGAGGATAATTCCATCAAGGTTATAGATGAGGTAAACATCGGATTTGCAGTAGCAGTTGATCATGGGTTGGTAGTCCCCGTCGTGAAGGAGGCAGATAAGAAGAAGCTGAAGGACATAGTAGTCATATGTAATGAGTTAGCCCGTAAGGCTAGAGAGGGCTCTCTAACCTTAGAGGATGTTTCCGGCGGGACGTTTACGATAACTAACCTAGGCATGTATGGAGTTGACGCATTCACACCTATAATAAACCCACCTCAAATAGCTATATTAGGTGTTGGGAGGTTCACACCCAAGCCAGTAGTAGTTGGCGATAAGGTCGTTATAGCTAATACCTGTGTCTTCAGTCTAACATTCGACCACAGGGTAATTGATGGGCACACCGCTGCTCAATTCTTAAACGAATTAGTAGGGTTGATCAGTGATGAAGCGAGGCTGAGGGCTGTCCTAAGTGAGTAGCCGTGAATATGAGGTATTAGTCGTTGGTAGCGGCCCAGCAGGTTATTGGGCATCACTTATTGCCCGTATGAAGGGTCTTAAAGTAGCTTTAGTTGAGGAGCGTAAGGTGGGTGGTACATGCTTAAATTACGCATGCGTACCTTTAGTAGTAACCTCTAATTACCTATCAGCTGTTAACCTAGTTAGGAAGCTGTCTGAAGAGGGGGCCGGCATATTTTTAAGCGGGGTTAAGGTAGACATCAGCAAGCTCTTCAAGTATGTTGAGGAGAACGTATCAACGCCAATATCCGAAGGTATGAAGAGAGTTTTAGAGGATTTAGGTGTTGATGTAATCTACGGTAAGGCATTACTTGTAAACGAGCATAAAGCCAAAGTCGATGGGGAAAGCATAAGCTTTAAGAATGCGGTGATATCCACAGGGCTTCAATGGGGTGCTGTTGGCGGGGCAATACCATGCGTAGACTTCAGTAAGGTAGAAGATGTGCCTAGTAGGGTTTTAGTAATTGGCGCTAATTCCTTCGGACTATCCGTAGCAGGTTTCTTCGGAATGTTAGGTTCTGAGGTCTTAGTAGTTGAAGAAACTTCCAACATTTTAAGCGGGTTTGATAGGGAGGTATGTGAGTACTTAACAACGATCCTCGGCGACTACAACATAGAGTTAATGTTAAACACTAAGTTGGGTGTGGTAGAGAGTAGGGAGGATGGTAAGGAGGTCACGCTCTCCACAGCCGAGGGCATACTTCGGAAGAACGTAGATTTAGTGGTTGATGCAGTTTCATATAAGCCTAGGTTAGACGTATTAGCGGGCGTTAACGTTAAATTAACTGATAGTGGATACGTATGGGTCGACGAATACTTAAGGACTAGCTTAAATAACGTATACGCCGCAGGTGATGTGACCGGCCTATCTCTTTATGCAAGTGCGGCCATAGTTCAAGGCATCATAGCGGGGGAGAACGTAGCTGGAGGTAACGTAAAGGTCAGTTTAAAGGCACTACCTAAGTACGTGCTCACCCCTCCGGAAGTGTTTTCAGTAGGGCTTAGCGAGAGTGAGGCTAGGAGTGAAGGTTATGATGTTGTAGTTGCCAGGCAATCACTAACCTCCAATGCTATTGCTAAGAGTGTTGGCGGAGCAGGCATGGTTAAAGTCGTCGTAGACTCTAAGTACGGGGGTATTTTAGGAGTACACGCAGTCGGGCATAAAGTGACGGAGATCCTTAATGAGGGTATAGTGGCTGTTGCATTGGAATCGACGAGCGATGCTATCATTAACTCATACCTAGCACACCCAACAATTGGTGAGTTATTGAGGGACTCCCTACTTCAGGTCTTCAAACCATGAGGTTTAGAGTTATAGGTAATTTAACACCTTCGAACCCTTATGAAAACCTAGCCGTTGAGGAAGTCTTAAACAACATACCGATCTCTGCTCCAGTCATAAGGTTCTGGGTTAACAGACCATCAGTAATTCTAGGTAGGTTTGATAAAGTAGAAGATGAAGTTAACTTAGAATACTGTATTGATAATGATATAACCATTGCGAGGAGACATACGGGTGGTGGCACTGTCTACCATGATGAGGGAAATTTAAACATCTCCCTAACCATTCCGAGGGATGCGGTAGAATTAAGCGCATGCTATAAAATCCTAACAACCATATTAAAACTATCATTACGCTCCCTAGGACTAACATCAATTTACGTTGACGTAAATGCATTACTAATAGATAGTAAGAAAATTTCCGGTATGGCAGGCTCTCTCACAAAGTACTCCCTCCACTGTCACTCCACCTTACTGGTAAACAGCGATTTAGTAAGACTTAAGCACTCATTAAAGAGACTTAAGAATGAAGTAACAAACATATCAGACGAGCTTAAAGGAGAACTTAAAGTAGGCGATGTATATAATGTTATCATCGACGTACTCCGCACGTATTTTAAAGCTGACTTAATACTTGATTCATTAAAAACTCATGAAATATCTATGGCTAAGGATTTATATCTAAGCAAGTATTGCCGTGATGAATGGGTCTTCAAACTCTAGCACTATTAAATCTAAATGTTAGCTGTTGCTGAGATTACCTATGCGTACTAGCTAATTTCCACACGTTCTTCAAATATATTAGTGAGGGTATTACATAGTTATGTAAGTAATTGCTTGGGTATCATTAAAGCTACGATTGCTAATTACACATGTTTATTATAAAATATATAAATTTGGTCTACTATTTTATCCTGTGAGAAAGTGTATGGTGGATAACTTATTTGATGTATGTTGCAGTAGGTTGTTAGTAGCATATGTGGTGGGGGTCGTACAATGGTAGTATCTATCGGTATTATATACTTCGGCGGTCAGTATAATCATTTGATTTACCGTAGGCTATTGGAGTTAGGGGTGAGCGCTTCTTTATGCGATTATTCTAAAGATGATTTTGATGAAGGTTTATTTGACGGGATAATTATTAGTGGGGGGCCTCAGAACATACCGGAAGATATCCATAAACTTAACAGTATAGTTGATTTAATTGTTAGGGCTTCAAGACCTATGTTGGGGATCTGCTTAGGGCATCAGCTAATTTCATACGTATATGGTGGTTTAATAGGTAGCGGTATGGAGTACGGTAATACTGTAGTGTACGTTGATGATGAGGACACTATATTGAGGGGGGTGGGGAGTAAAATAATTGCATGGGAGAGTCATAGTAGAGCTGTTGTCACACCTCCAAAGGATTTTTCAGTACTAGCTCGGAGTGAGAAGGTCTTAGTTCAGGCATTAGCACATGTGAAGAAACCCATATACTCGGTTCAATTCCATCCTGAGGTTAGACATACTGAGAGAGGTGAACTTATTTTTAGGAACTTCGTAGAAGTATGTAGGGTGTAGTAATGTTAGATCCTAAGACATTTGTGGAGAGTACTGTAAATGAGTTGAGGATAAAGTTCGGAGGTATGGGTAGGATACTCGCAGCAGTTAGCGGGGGAGTAGATAGCACTACCGCAGCGGTGTTAACGTATAGGGCTTTGGGTAATAAGGTTATACCCATCATGATTGATACAGGCTTCATGAGGTTAGGTGAGTGTTTTAAGGTTAGGGAGATGTTAAAGGATTTAATGCCTATTGAAGTGATTGATAGGTCTGAATTATTCTATCAGAGGATTGAAGGCCTCTCAGATGCTGAGGTTAAGAGGAAGGAATTTAGAAATACGTTTTATCAGGTAATCGGTGATATCGCTAA
This sequence comes from Sulfolobales archaeon, assembly GCA_038844925.1. GTDB lineage: Archaea > Thermoproteota > Thermoprotei_A > Sulfolobales > NBVN01 > DTCV01. Next base: position 123,209 of record JAWBQY010000002.1, read on the forward strand.
GAATTTAGGTTGCGAGTACGTAGTTCAGGGAACGATAGCCCCTGACTGGATAGAAACCCTCGGAGGTATTAAGACCCAGCATAACGTATTAAGCGACGAACTCCTTAGGAAATACGGTTTTAAAGTAATAGAGCCTTTGAGAGAGCTCTATAAAGATCAGGTTAGAATTGTAGCTAGGTATTTAGGTATTCCTAACGCGATAATTAACAGACAGCCTTTCCCAGGGCCGGGGCTCCTCGTCAGAACTGTAGGAGTTTTCACCAGGGAGAAGTTATCGATTTTAAAGCAAGCTACTGAGATCGTCGAAAAATACCTCCAAGGGTATAACATAAGTCAGTACTTCCCAGCAATATGGGAGTACGAAGTCTCTGAAAGCGGTAGCATATGTGATGGTACCTGTATTCAGTATAAGGTCTTTAAGGTTAAGGCAACAGGTGTTAAAGGCGATAACAGAGTTTACGAACCGGTAATACTTATCGACGACTTAAAAGGTGTTGAACCATACACAGCGTATAAGTACTTTAATGATAGGGCCTCACATGTTGTATGGCAAATAGTTGATAAAGGATTCGGTAAGTACTTCATATCCGTAAGGGCAGTCGTTACTGAGGATTTCATGACTGCAAGCGTCTTCAATGCAAGTAAGGAGGTACTGGAGGGATTGGCCGAGGAGTTGATTAAGTTAGACGGGGTTAGAGCGGTTGGATACGACATAACGCCAAAACCTCCTGCAACGATTGAGTATGAGTAATTAATCCTAAATTTAAAATTATACAACACACTTAATTCATCGTACCATCCATGCATTATTTAATAAATACTATTTTCTGTAATTTTATAACATTAAGCTGACTTGAAATATTGTTAAGTATTTCATAGTATTAACAGAAGTTGGCTAAGCCTTAGCCCTAGCATGTAAGGTATTAGTATTTATAGTCTAACGTCGTGTATTGGATTTAGTGATGTGGTGAATGGTCTTTAGGGATGGTAGGATTAAGGGGCTTACTTCCTTAGTACTTGTATCTGTCTTATGGGGTACCTCATTTCCAGCCATTAAGACTGTTATGGAGTCTACGAATGAATATACCTATACGTGGGTTAGGAGTCTAATCGCGATCACTGGCTTAACACCCTACTTAATTTACGCGTATTGGGGTGGTAAGTTGAAGTTTAGCTCAGTTAAGGGGGGTATGATGGCTGGGTTGGCTTACGCTCTTGGTCTTTGGTTGCAGGGTTGGGGGACTAAGTATACTACAGCGTCTAACTCTGCCTTCATTACTGGGTTGAGTGTAGTTTTTGTTCACATGTATGCTGGGATGGTTAGGAGGAAGTATAGCTATAGGTTAGGAGCTACGCTTATAATGTCTTTACTAGGGCTTTATATGTTGACGACTCCTACTTCAGGGTTTAACATCGGCGACTTACTCGTGTTGTTGGGTTCTTTTATGTGGGCTGCTCAGATAGTCTTAGTCGGTAAGTACTGTAGTAGTGACCCTCTAATATTCACGTTATTTGAGATGACTCCAGCATTAATGTTCGTAGTTCCTGACATAATGTTTAACGGATATGTTAGTGTGGACTTTAACTCACTCCTCTTAATTACTTACTTAGCGATAGTGTGTAGTGATATGGCTTTCGCTCTTCAGGTCTTCGGGCAGAGGTATGTGAGTCCAGCAGTAGCCGCAGTTATATTTCTGCTTGAGCCTGTTGCAGCATCTACGTTCTCATACGTACTCCTAAACGAGTATATGACCTCACATCAATTAGTAGGTGCGTCATTAATACTTGCTGCTATGCTTACAGCGTCTACTGATAAGTCCGTAGTAGTTGAAGTTAGTGAAAAATGATTTAACGTTTAAACAAATTTTACAGATACCGAACCTATTCTATCAAAGCTGACTTTAACGTAGTCTCCTGCCTTGACCGGTATTGCAGTTACTAAGGAACCAGTTATAACTACCTGACCAGCTCTTAAGTATTCTCCCACCTCAGCTAACGCGTTAGCTAGGAATACCATTGAGTTAACTGGGTTTCCCAACGCGGCAGCGCCGGCTGAAGTAGCTACGACCTCGCCATTAATCTCAACTACACATCCGATCAGCCTTAAGTCAAGACCGCTTACACAGCTTATGATGCCACCCAACACAACTTTAGCAGCTCCAGAGCTATCTGCTATGAAGTCTTCAACCTTACGCTTACCTACAAGCCTCGTATCAACAATTTCAATAGCTGGTAGGACGCCCTTCGTTGCTTTAAGTATATCAGCTACTGAGATGCCTGGACCTCTAACATCTTCTCCAAGTAGGAATGCTATTTCCGGCTCAATCCTAGGTTGGATTAACTTCTTACTATCTACTTCACCGCCGTCTGGAACTAACATACCACTGGTTAGGAAGCCCCACTCAGGTCTGCTAACACCCCACGATTGCTGCATAGCTTTTGAAGTGAAGGCTACCTTAAACCCTATTACTTTCTCGCCTCTCCTAACCCTTTCAGATAAGATGTTTAAATTTATCTTACGTGCGTCCTCTATAGTGATGTCTGGATAGGTAGTAGTTAATGCCTCAATAGGCTTTACATCAGCTTCAGCACGTAATAATTTAATCGTAATCTCTTTAATTAACTCTTCATTCAGAGGCATAAACTAAAACCTCCATAAATAGATAGGATTACTTCCTAAAATACTTTATTAAGTTTTAATATAATTACTTAATTGAGGTTAATCATTATGTCAGAGAAAAAAGATTGGTACTCAATTTCTGAAGAGCTTCACCGTAGGTATAAGGGTAAGTTAGAAGTAGTTCCTAAGGTGCCGATAAGGAGTTTTGAGGACTTCTCAATATGGTATACTCCAGGTGTTGCTGAGCCGTGCAGGAGGATTAAAAGTGGTGGTAAGGACCTCTCACTAGAGTATACTTTTAGGTGGAATTTAGTTGGAGTTGTTACTGATGGAACTAGAGTCTTAGGTCTCGGTAAGATAGGGCCTGAGGCAGGTCTTCCCGTAATGGAGGGTAAGTCACTGCTGTTTAAGTATTTAGGAGGTGTTGATGCTGTACCTCTAGCACTAGCGACTACTGATGCTGATAAGTTCATCGAGGTTGTTAAGTTGGTGGAGCCGAGCTTCGGCGGTATTAACTTAGAGGATATAGAGCAGCCTAAGTGTTTCTACATATTGGAGAGGTTGAGGGAGTTGTTGGAGATACCGGTATGGCATGACGACCAGCAGGGGACTGCAGTAGTAAACGTAGCAGCAGTAGTGAATGCTTTGAAGGTCGTCGGTAAGAAGTTAAGTGATGTGAAGGTAGCTATAATTGGTGCTGGAGCAGCTGGCATAGCAACAGCTAAGTACTTAATAGCTGCCGGGGTTAAGAGTGGGAACGTATACATGGTGGATACTAAGGGCATCCTCCATAGGGATAGGCCTGACCTTAAGACGGGGGACTTCGCTGTTAGGTGGAAGAGGGAGATGGCTGAGATAACTAATGCTGAGGGTAGGACTGGTGGGATGGCTGAGGCTATTAAGGGGACGGACGTCCTCATAGGTCTTTCAACACCTGGTCCTGGAGTGATAAAGCCTGAGTGGATTAAAACAATGAACGATAACCCAGTAGTACTTGCTGAGGCGAACCCTGTTCCGGAGATATGGCCGTGGGAGGCTAAGGAGGCAGGTGCTAAGGTTGTCGGGACTGCTAGGTCTGACTTCCCGAACCAGGTGAATAATAGTTTGGCTTTCCCGGCAGTCTTTAGAGGCGCTCTAACGGTTAGGGCTAGGAAGATAACTGACGGTATGTGCTTAGCTGCTGCATACGCTATAGCTGAGTTTGCTGAGAGGGGAGGCATTTCAGAAGATAGGATATTACCAACTATGGATGAGACAGAGTTATACATCTATGAAGCAGTTAAAGTTGCTGAGAAGGCTATGGAGGAAGGTGTTGCTAGGAAGCTGATGAGTAAGGCTGAATTAGAGGAAGAGATAAGGGAGTTAGTACTTAGACCTAAGAAGTACCTTAAGATAGCTTTAGAAAGCCAACTAATAAAGTAATTAATACGTAAACTACTAAAGTGTTTTTAAGAACATGGTAGTTTTTATTATGTAAGGTTAATCACCCATTTGGTGTTGTGTATGGGTAGTGATGTGCGGGGAGTTAATGAGGGGTTAGTAAAACTAATTGATAAGAAGATGAGTTTAATCAAGTATAAAGTAGCTGTGGTGAGTGGTAAGGGCGGCGTGGGTAAGAGCTTCATAACTGCTTCACTAGCAGTCCTAGCAGCATCTACTGGTAAGGCTGTGGGGATACTTGATGCCGACATTCATGGCCCCTCGATTCCTAAGGCATTAGGTATTAATGACTTTCAAGTAACTCTCAGCGCGGGTGGTTTAGAACCAGCTACAGGGCCTTTAGGCGTTAAGGTCATCTCAACTCAGTTCTTCCTGCCTGAGGAGGACTTACCCCTGATTTGGAGGGGTCCTCTGAAGGGCAGGCTCATAGGTGAGTTTTTATCAAGCGTTAATTGGGGGATGCTTGACTTCCTATTTATTGACCTACCTCCCGGAACTGGTGATGAAGCTCTAAGCGTTGCGCAGTACATTAAGGGGTTATCAGGCGCTTTAATAGTTACCATACCTACATCTCTTTCTAAGTTAGTGGTTAAGAAGGCTGTAAGGTTTTGCAGGGAGTTAAATATACCTGTATTAGGCGTGGTTGAGAATATGAGGGAGTTCCTATGCCCTAAATGTAATGAGGTCTACGCGGTATTTCCAGGAAATGCTGGTGGGGAGATATCTAAGGAATTAGGTGTTAAGTACTTGGGCGCCATACCCTTAGACCCACGTGTAGGTGAGTGTATGGATGGTGGGGTACCATACGTCCTCAAATACCCGGACACTCAGGTAACTAACACCCTCAAGGCGGTGTTGTCCGAGATTATCAACTCTGTTGAGGGTATTAATTGAAGGTATTAATTACCGGTGGTGCTGGCTTCATAGGACATCACCTAGCACTACATCTTAAGCGTCTAGGCTATGAAGTAGTATGTTTAGATAATTTAAGTAGGGCTTCGGAAGATGCTTTGAAGGTATTACGTGATGGTAGTGTTAAGTTACTAGTTGGTGATGTAGTTACTTATAAGTCGTTGAGGGAGGTCTTCAACTCATTTAGACCTGAAGTCGTAGTACATGCAGCAGCTCTGATAAGTGTGGATGAGTCTTTTGAGAAGCCTGAGGAGTACTTCAATAATAACGTAGTGGGTACGTTAAACGTTGTGAGGTCTGTAGTGGAGTGTGGAGTGCTTAGGCTCATATACGTAAGTTCTGCAGCTGTCTACGGGGACCCAGTAAGACTGCCTATTAGGGAGGACCACCCAACGAATCCGAAGTCCCCCTACGGGTTGAGTAAATTATTCGGTGAGGAGGTTGTTAAGCTCTATTCTAGGCTCTACGGCTTTAACTACGTAATTTTAAGGCTATTTAACGTCTACGGCCCTAGACAGCCGTTAAATCAGTATTCAGGGGTGATTCTTAAGTTCGTGTACAACGCTCGTAGGAACTTACCGCTTACAGTATACGGGGATGGAAATCAGACTAGGGACTTCATACACGTAGTTGATGTGTGTAGGGCTGTCGAACTATCCATACTTACTAAGTACGTTAATGAGGTATACAACGTTGGGAGTGGTAGGCCAGTCAGTATTAATGAGTTAGTAAAAGTGGTCTCAACAGTTAGGAAGTCTGATGTAGGTGTTGTCTACATGCCTCCAAGGCCGGGAGACATCATACATAGCTATGCAGATATCTCTAAGGCTACTACCTACTTAGGGTTTAAGCCGTCGATAACTATTGAGGAAGGTATTAGGGAATTATTAGAAGTCAGGTAGTGTTAAGTAGAGTATTGACAGCATTAGTAGGGTTGGGAACGCTATCAGTGATGTTAGGTAGTAGTACGTTAGGTACTGTTCGTAGTGTGTGGATGTAGTGATACCTATGAATGCTGGGACGAGTTGCGGTAGTGTGTAGGTAGTAGTGCTTAGAGTGGTTAAGACTATTGAAGACGTTATGGTGAATAAGTAGTTCCTAGCGGATTTGAATACCCTCCTAAAGAGGTACCAGGAGTAAGTATAAAGTATTAGGAAGTTGATTAGGACAGCAGTTATGACGGCTTGAGTTAGGAGGTATGCTAAGTCGTAAGGGCTTAACCTTAAAGTGACTGTGAGGAGTAGGAGGGACGTTACTAGTACTTCTAGTAGGAAGACCTTAGAACACTTAGTAAGGGTGTTATTCCCTAACGCCCATCCAGTTAGGGTTAATCCAACACCAAATGATATGAAGCTCAGGACGAGGGTAGTAACTCTAAACATACTTAAACCTTCAGACTGAAGTGGGGTGAACGTCAGTGAGAGTAGCACTAATCCGAGGACTACAGCATTCTTACTCACAGCCCTCAAAACACTAACCCATCAACAGGAGTTATCTAACCTTATAAACGTGTTAATGCCCTCACGTTCTACCATGATAAAATTTAAATTTTATCACTACTAAATATGAGTGAGGGATTTCTATGGGTTTTAAAGCTAGTGAAACTGCAGTAGTGCTTATAGAGTTTCAAAACGATTTCTGTAAGCCAGGATTCCCACTATATCCTGGAATTGAAGCAGTGTTGAAGGGATATGGAGTCATAGAGAACACCGTAGAGTTGGTTAAAAAGGCTAAGGAGAAGGGAGTCCTAATAATTGGATGTCCAGTAGTATTTGAGGAAGATTATAAGGACTTAGGGCAGGAATTCGGTATAAAGGCTAACGTCAAGAAGTTAGGAGTGTTTAGGAAGGGGACGAAGGGAGCGGAATTCATAGATGAATTAAAACCCTACATAGATATATATGTAGAGGGGAAGAGAGGGGGTTTGGGTTTCATGTTGGTTGATGTGGTTTGATCTCGACCCTTGGTTTCATCGACCTTGGGGCACCTTTCATCGGTGCCCACGTCATCGTTCTCCACCCGTTCGGGATAACCCCAACCCACAGCTCACCCTCATCTAGTTCTGGTTCACAGCTGTGGGGAAACCCCCACATCCTGGCTTTGAATGCCCCACCCACTTGGGTCTTTACCGTACACCCGCATCGTGGATGAGTTCAACCCACAGTAAAACAACCACAATCAACCCTTATAAACCTATATGAAACCCGAAACAGTTGCGTAAGGCTTGACGGCTTCCACGGCACGAACTTAGACGTAATCTTAAGATATCGGGGTATTAAGAACGTAGCAATTGCAGGATTCTTAACAAACGTGTGTGTTGAATCAACAGCTCGAACAGCCTTCGACTTAAACTATAAGGTCATCATAATTAAGGACTGTACAGCAGCTACTTCTTGGGAGGAGCAGAAATACGCTGAAGAGAAGTTATTCCCGTTAATTGCTGAAGTGATGACGCATAAGGAGTTTTTAGAAAAATTGGAGTAGATTGAACTCAA
>JAWBQY010000003.1:0-17650 GCA_038844925.1 Sulfolobales archaeon
TCGCTCGTCTTAATCCAAGAACCTTTAACGTAGCTCCCAAACAAGTACGCTCTCTCAACAGCCACCCCCTCTTTCGAGAGCTCTTCTAGGAGCCTCTTAACAGCTTCAACTATGTTTCCAGGCATACTCTTCAACAGCTTTCACCACGCTACAAGCAAGGTTGTACGCCCTTTCAGCCTCCACCCTGTCGACGGCTTCGCTTGGAAGCCCATTAGCTGCATCAGGGTATCTCGTTATCGTGTAGTACTTGTTCAATATGTATAGCTGCTCCTCGAGCTCTTGTGGAAGCGTAAAGCCCACCTCCTTCAGGAGCCTGTAAAGCTCGGTCACTGTGCATATGTGTGGTGGCTCCTCCCTACGAACTACGAAGAACATGGCCTTCAAGGCCTTCTCGACTGCTTGCTGAGAGAAGAAAGCAGTCCTAAACCACCTACCCCTCTGAATAGCGTCACTCGCATCAACAAGGTCTTCGTGAGCAGCTTCAATCCAAAGCCTAACCTCTCTTCGCATCGTCCTCCACTCTAAATGAAACCCCCAACCATTATAAAGCCTACCATTATCGAGGACCTCAATAATCACCTACACCAATTCCAAGACATCTTCTCGAACCTTAATTATAGAAGAACGAGTTAGTGTAGTCAATGCTAGCAAACTTCTCCACGTCTATCACGCTTTTCAATTCTCTTATAACAAGGGCTGGACCTCTTATTGATGCTAGCTGAGAGACAGGCCTGGCTAATTCTTCGACTTCGCTTCTCAAGTTTTCTGGTAGTGCATCTCCATGATCTATGAGGACGTCGCTGACGTCGTGACTTCGAGGATATTCTATTCTAAGGGCCCTCAGTAGAGCCTTGACAGCCATTTCAGAATCTACAAAATAGAATTGAGTGTGTGGTGGGTTGGTTTGTTATGTGTTGTTAGTTGATGTATTTGACTACTTCGTTGATTGGTCTTCTAGGTCTGGTTTTAGGTGTTTCTGCTGGGTATCCTAGGGCTATGATTGCTTGTAGTTCGCATTTTTCTGGTGGGTTGAGTAGTTTGTTGAATTTCTCTTGGATTAGGAGTGGGACTCCTAGCCATACTGCGCCTATTCCTAGTGCGTGTGCGGCAAGTAGGATGTTTTCTATTGCTGCGGCTACGCTCTGTGTGATGTAGATTTTCTCCATGTGTATTAATTCCTCACGGTGTGTTGCGCGTTTTAGGTCTGCGTAGACGGCTATGTAGATTGGTGCGTAGTACATTCCTTCCTCAATCTTCTTTAACCATTTATCGATTTTATCCTGCGGTAGTGGTTCCTTAAGTGCTGAGGTAGCGTATAGTTTGTGGGCTTCTAGCAGTAATTTGTGTATCTTAATTCTTAATTCGTAGTTCTTAACCACTATGAAGAACCACGGCTCTGAACCACCTGCGTTCGGAGCTCTTATACCACACTCTAAGATCTTATTTATAATATGGTCTGAGACCTCATCCTGCTTAAACCATCTAATACTACTCCTACTTAAGATCGTGGTGAGGATGCCTTCATGGTTCGTAGACCATCCCCAACCCATCCTCGCATCATTAAGCTATAAGAATTACGTCCCATCAATACTCACAACTTATTTAAACCTAGTTTAATTAATAAGTAGGTGTGAGTAGTTGCTACCCCCTACAACAAATACTAAGGCCGTACTTGATGTGTTGGGTGGGGAGGCCGCCTTTGCATACCTAGCGAGGGCTAAGGAATTAGCAAGTAGGGGCGTTAAAATATATAACTTCGGGATAGGTCAGCCTGACATACCTACATTCAACCACATAATTAATGCAGCTAAAGAGGCTTTAGACTCTAAATTTACTGGCTATACGGAGACTGCCGGCATCTACGAGCTGAGGGAAGCAATAAGCACGTACTTAAACAGTAGGTATGGATGTGATGTGAAGCCCTCTGAGATAATAGTGACTCCAGGAGCTAAAGGCGCATTATTCCTAGCAATAGCTGCGTACTTAAAAGAGGGAGATGAGATCATAGTCCCAGAACCCTCCTTCCCAGCATATCCAGAAATAGCAAAGTTCCTAGGCGCTAAGCCAGTCTACGTACCCCTCAAATGGTTAGGTAGGGACGGCGGCTTCAAACTAGACGTAGAAGCCATAGAAAAAGCCATCAGCCCTAAAACCAAGATAGTCGTAGTAAATAACCCACACAACCCTACAGGAGCCCTATTCAGCAGTAAGGAAATTGAGGAGTTAATGGAGATAGCTAGGAGGAGGAACATAATAATACTATCCGATGAGATATACGATCACTTCATATACGATGACGTAGATTTTAAATCATTCCTATCATTTCCAGACTGGCGTGACTACGTAGTCTACGTCAACGGGTTCTCGAAGACCTACTCAATGACTGGTTGGAGATTAGGCTACCTCATAGCTAGGAAGGAGGTAATACCTAAACTAACCGTCCTAGCTGTAAATATCTACAGCTGTGCTACGAGCTTCGTGCAGAAAGCAGCTATCACCGCACTCCAAAAATCTGAAAACGACGTTAAGAAGATGATAGAAATCTTTAAGAAGAGGAGGGACTTAATATGCAGCAAACTCAGCAGTATTGAAGACTTAGAAGTATGGACTAGTAGAGGCGCCTTCTACGTCTTCCCCAACGTAAGTAGAATACTCAACAAATGTAAAATCGATGTTGAGAAATTCGTAAACCACTTACTACTAAAGTACGGGGTAGTAGTCCTCCCAGGCACAGCATTCCCAGACAAATTTGGTAAGGACTTCATAAGGTTGAGCTTTGCAGTTGACCTAAAAACAATTGAGGAAGGCGTTGAGAAAATACGTGAATGTGTAGACAACTTAATAAGTGGTAAAGACGTAGTAAGTTAGGAACTAGAAGATGAGGAAATCTACCGCTGACGAGAGATGAGTGCAGAATCCCCAACTGATCTAACACACCTCAACTTTCATGAAGGTAATTCCAACCTACCTAACCACCAACCTTCTAATCCTAAGAGGCTTATAATTAGCCTCATAAGAACTTATTAACCGACTTATAGCTAGTCTAATTACCTCAGACCTAGTCATTCCATGCTCTAAAGCATACCTATCCACAGCCTCAACAACCTCATCCGGCAGTTTAAACGTAATAACCCTCACCAACCACACCAATCTTCAACGAACTTAGGGTTTATATATAAGATTAAGTAACAAGGTTATTTGGAGAGTTAAGTGAAAGTAAATATCAGCAAGGCAGTAACTAGTAGATGAAGACATATGACCACGAAGTTTAAGGTTGTAGATAACGGGGACCTAACGATAAACCTAACACTACTATACATACTCCTTAGGAAGGGCGCACTCCTGAGAGGTCCCTTCCTATACCTAGACGTCCAACCAACAGATATTGAGAAACTCCTTAATGAGGTACTTAACAGTAGCGGCCCTAAAATACCTACAGTTAATTTCTGCCCGCATGATGAGCCAATAAGGATTTACGACGTTGATGACGTATTAGGACAGCTATGCCTAGAGGTCTACAGGTATTTTAACGACAGATGCTTAGCATGTGCCATAAAGGTCTACTCAATACTATCTGAAAATTGGTTAGTAAGTGAGGAACTACTAATAAAGATATTTGAAAAGATCATTAAGTATGAACTCCCAGCAGAATTCAATAACGGTAGCATAGTGGTGACGACATGCCCCACAAACTATGAAGATGCTAGTAAGTTAATACCCGGAGCATACGTAGACGGTATTAATATGCTTAAGAACTTCATTAGGGAAGTCTTAAGTTAATACCAACTCACCTAAGATGGAGCCTCCCCCGTAAACGAATTAATTTAAATTAGATAACTCCGTTCTTACTTCAATCTTTAAGTCTTTACCGAAGGCTCTCACTACTAGTAGTGGGACATCTCCATCCATCACAATAAGTAGTATTAAACAATTAGAACACTTTAAGCAGAAGTCTAACACTTCCCTACTAGTTAAGAACTTCCTTCTAGACTCTTGGTCTACCCCTCATCAACTACTAAAATAGGAGTGAGGTTAAAACAAGCGGTTAAGGCCTGCTGACTCCCCTAAGATTTTGCTAAAATACTTTATTATGGTGGGGCCGCGGGGATTTGAACCCCGGACCACAGGGGCCCAAGCCCTGCGTTCTACCAAGCTAAACTACGGCCCCAACAAACTCTTACTATAACTTAGATTTTTAATTTTAATTACCTAGGTTTTTAAGGTTTGCAATACCAATTTACTAGGAGTTACGGGGTTGAAGTGATGAGCGAATTGATTGATAGGTTGAAGACGTTCTTAGAAGTTCTTAAAGACCCTTTCGTGGGTCGTGATGAGGAGGCTAAAGTCATAGTCCTAACACTCCTAGCTAAAGAGCACTGTACGTTTATAGGTGAGCCCGGCTGCGTTGTAGGTAACACACTTATAAGTAGTTCGGATGGTAGGTTATACCATATAGATGATGTGGCGGGAGGACTCCCCACAGGTATTTACCCCTCAGACTTCCCCATCTTCCCCCCAGCAAAGGCTTCAGAACTCCACATATATGAGGTTACTGATTTGGTAGAAGTTACAACCAAATTAGGATTTTCTTTAAAGGTAACTCCTAACCACCCAATAATGACTGATAGGGGCTGGGTCGAAGCTAGGAATATGAGACCTGGCGATAGAGTTATAATATTTTCTAAAATCCCATCACCTAAAGAACTACTACGAATACCGATCAGGAAAGCAATACCTGAGGATGGGGCATCACACTACCTTCAAGACCTTAAATTCCTAACCATAGATGAGGCGTTGGGCGAGCTACTTGGGATTATCTTCGCAAGAGGTTACTTCAGAAATAACTGCATAGAGTTAAAGCTTAGAGTTGGTGAGGAATACCTTACAAATCATATAGTAGGTTTAGCTAGGAAGGTCTTCGGCACTAACGCTACAGACCTCATAAGTAGGTCAACACGTAAGTCTGAGTACGGCGTTAATGAGGTGTTAAGATTTGAAGGAAGCTTAAGCTATTTAATCAAGTCGTTGATCTATGATAGCATGGTTAAGGGAAGATTACCACAACCCATACTAGAATCACCTAAAAAGGTTTCAGCAGCTTTCTTAAGAGGACTATTCGAAGTTTGTGGTGAATTACATAATGAGTTAGTAGGAACCTCGCAGAGTAGTTACATAGCCTTAAGAGGACTTAACGTAGACTTATTAAGAGAGATTCAAATCCTGCTATTAAGGCATGGCATAATATCAAGGGTTAGGATGGTTGAACTTAGCAGTAGATATGGCTTGCCAGACGTTGAAGGTGTTTTAGAGATTTACGGTTTTGAAAACCTTAAGAAGTTTTACGATGAGGTTGGCTTTATCTCTAAGAAGAAAAATGATGAGGTTAGAACATTAATTAAGCTACTATATGATGGAGTTAGGGAGGATTATGAAGGTAAGCTACTCCTAGACCTAGTTGAGGATGTGAGGATTACCCACGGATTATTCAAAGTTTACGACTTCCACATCCCCACCACACATGCATTCCTCACAAACGGCTTACTCTCACATAATACTGCTAAATCAGCTTTGGTACGAAGGGCTGCAGACCTACTAGACGCTAAGTTCTTTAAGTACTTACTAACCCGATTTACGGAGCCTGCTGAGATTTTCGGCCCGCTAGACATAAGGGCACTACATGAGGGGAAGTATGTTAGGATAACCTACGGTAAGCTACCTGAGGCTGATATAGCCTTCCTAGACGAGATCTTTAAAGCAAATTCAGCAATTCTAAACTCCCTCAACACCATACTCCAGGAGAGGATCTTATATGACGGCTATAATGAGATTAAAGTACCACTCTGGAGTTTATTCGGCGCCAGTAATGAGGTGCCCGAAGAACCTGAAACTGAGGCCTTCTACGATAGGTTCGCGATAAGGCATTTCGTAAAACCAGTTAGTGAGGACTTATGGTACGACCTCCTCGGCAAGTCTTGGGACCTAGAGGTCAAGTCTAATCTTAAGAATGGGTTAGGGAGGGATTATAAGGTTATGTCAATCAATCATCTACGAGAGCTTCATCAAATGGTTTTAAACGTAGATATTAACACTGTGAAGAGTAAGTTCGTCAAACTGCTTGCAGTATTGGAGGGGAGGGGCATACACGTAACTGATAGGAGGAAGGGGAAGGCCTTAAAGATTATAGCAGCACATGCATTATTGAATGGTAGAACCTCAGCTACCGAGGACGACTTAATCGTTATAAAGTACGTAGTCCCAAGGGACCAGGAAGAACTAGATAAAGTTAATACCATACTTTCTGAAGAACTTAAAACCCCTTACAAGTATTTGAGAGAGTTAAATGAGGTTAAGGCAAATGTGAAGGAAATACTTAACTACGTATCATCGCTACGTAACGTTGAGTCTAGATTCGTTGAGATGAGGTTTAGGGAGATATATAGGGATTTAGAGATAACGAAGGAGAGGGTTATTAGCCTCATGATTGAAAGCAATAATAAAGAAGTTGAGAAAGTGGCTAATGAGGTTATAGGGTTAATAGATACTGCAATGGAAATTATAAGGAGTAGGATAGCTTAATGCCGGGAGTTCTTAAAGGCATTAAATATGAGGACCCGTTAGTAATATATCGCGGCGAGAAAGTATGCAACATAGTTTGGAGGTTGAGTAAGGGGCGTATCAAACCGGATGTTGAATTAGCTGTAGATACATACTACGCTATGTACCTCCCCTTCCCATCCCTAGTACCTCAGACCAGTATCCCTTACGGTAAGGATAAGAACTACCGGATTATTAAGGAGTTAATCTCGAGTAACGTCTCAAAGGAGATTAAGAGGTACACACTCATCAACTCATTAATGAGTACGTTACTCTCAGCTAGCTTCCTACAACACCTGCATGAGGAGCTGACCTACGGTAAGGACGGTGAGGAGGGTTCAGGCAATACAGATGAGGTAGATAACAATACGTTAAAGAGGGCTGTAGGTAATGCTTTAAAATACGTTAAGGAGGAGGGGGAGGTGATGAAGAGTATTGAGAGGATGTTAAGTGAGGGTAATGAGGCTGGGACCGGTACCACCTTAGACTTAGAGGAAAGTGCTGAAGACGTCTTAAGACTGGCTAAATCAACTGATGTGAGGAAATTACTAGAAGTTGTGTCGTGGATTCCTAAGATCTCCCATATGGTTAGGAGGAAGACCACTAAATCATCTAAGGGTGAGTTACATGGGTATGAATTAGGCTCAGATATTGAGAGGTTAGTACCTACGGAACTCGCATATCCTAAGTTCTACCTCAATATGAAGATCTCAGAGGGTAAGCTACTCCTATACGATAAAGCCCTACCGGAATGTAAGGGACCTCTATACGTACTCCTAGATAAGTCGGGCAGTATGGAGGGTGATAAGATTAAGTGGGCGAAGGCTACTGCAATAGCCCTATTCATGAAGTCAAGAAAGGAACATAGGGAGTATCTCATAAGATTCTTCGATGGCTCACCCCATCAGCTGGTAAGAATATCTAAGAGGTCGAGAGGTCCTGAAGTCCTCTCCTTCATAGATTACTTAGCTAGAGTTAAGAGCGGTGGTGGTACGGACATCACTAAGGCATTAGTCACAGCATGCGATGATATAAAGTATGGAAGTAGTAAGGGTATCTCAGATATAATCTTAATAACTGATGGTGAGGACAGAATATCAGAACACCTTATTAGGAGGAAGTTAAAGATGTTGGGGATTAAGCTAGTAACAGTTATGATTATGGGTGAGAATAGAGACTTAAGAAATATTAGTAGTAAGTATTTGAGGGCTGCTAAGCTATCGCAGAAGGAATTAATCCAAGTAATTGAGGCTTAACCACTATCAACATAGGAAACCCAACATCTTAATCAAATCACTATTTAAGTCTACGACCTCCTTAAGATTACGTGGTTGACTATGTACGCAGATGCGCACTTACACTCCAACCCACTAACAGGTTTGGGGAGTAGGAGCATATCTAAGAAGTTTAAGAGTTTAGGCGGATGGTTCCTAGCTATAGTTTCCCTACCCCCAACACACTACGGGCTGAATTCAGATTTCGAAGGTTATGCTAAGAGTATTGACATATTGGTGAGGGAGTGTAAGATAGCTAGGGAAGAAGGACTTACTGTAAAGTGCCTGGCAGGCATACATCCAGCAGATTTGGATAGGTTGATTAACACTCAGAAATTAAGGCATGAAGAAGTACTTAATCTAGCTTTTAAAGTACTTGAACATATAGGTAGGTTGATTAAGACCGGTGTATTAGACGGTATAGGGGAGGTAGGCAGACCCCACTATAAGACCTCACCGGAAGGCTTCATAGTTAATGAGATCGTACTTAGACATAGCTTAAGACTTGCTAATGACTTAGGCTCAATCATACACCTCCACATAGAGCAGGGAGGTTTCCTAACAGTAAGGGATTTGAATGAGGTTTTAAGCTATATCTCTATAAGGAAGAATCTAGTACTCCTACATCACTTAGACTTAAGAACTGGTTTAGAAGCATGTAACTCAGGTTTTACATTTACTATTTGCGGGAAGCAGCAGTTAATTAGGGAGGCTGTTAAGAGGCTAATTCCAGTGTACATGATTGAAAGCGACTTCATAGACGACCCCAGACGACCTGGTATTGCTGCGTGGCCGTGGGAGATCATCGAACACCAAAAAATGATGCTTACAGAGGGTATCGTCGATGAGGAATATCTATCAAAGTTAAACATAGATAATGTTGTTAAATTCTACTGCGTTAACCCACCTTAAAAGTACCACTCCCAACCTCATCAGGCGTATAGTAATATGATATCTTACCATCAAAGTAGTCCCTTATCACTGCTTTAGCTGCTTCGTGTAGAAGTGGTTCCCTATCGCTTCTGGAAACCCAGCCCCTTTTAAGAGCTAATGCTTCTAAAATCTTGTAGGGGTCAACCTCATCAATTTTATAAGCATCCTTAAACGCAGTTTTATTAAACTTTAATACCTTCTTAATGAGTTCGACTGCTACTGATATAATATTATCAATCTTATCAATATGTTCAGACCTTATTACCGATTCAACATCACCGCTATCCGGGGGGATCAAACCTGGTGTGTCTATTAAATATACTCCCCTCCCAATCCTATATAACTGCGACTTAACCGTATATCCAGGACTACCCGGTAGTAATGAAGTACTTGCTGAGTGCCTACCCTTAAGAGTATTTATCAATGTAGACTTACCTACCTTCGGTACCCCGACAACTGCGATCACTAGTGGTCTCTTAACTATCTTACTAATCTCACTACGTAGTACCCTAGTACCGAGCCTGTCCCTAGCGGAAATGTATACTGACTTAAAACCTAAGGACTTAAAGTATTCCTTCCATCTCTCTGCAACCTCCCTCGGAACTAAGTCGGATTTGTTAAGAACTATTATTAATGACTTACCAGAATTCAACACTAAAGACTCTAATTTAGTACTTCTCGTATTAATAGGATCTCTAACATCGACTACCTCTAAAACAACATCAGATGAGGAGATTAACTCCTTAATTAAACCCCAACTAGCTAACCGCACCTTACTACCACTAATCTCAATATCAAATTCCTACTATTAAGTTAAATTTATTCAAATAATCAACTTTATCCATGGAATTATTTAAAACCAGCCCTGATTCGTAGTTTGGAATATGTTAATTTAATTTCTACAGATGATTAATATTCTCTCTAGCAATAGTTAGACTTAGCTTACAATTATTTAATATATTCAATTACTTCAACATTTATAGTCTAACAGGATAGATAACCTTATTAGCCTTCTAGTCAATAATTCCTTGGTGATGGAATGAAAAAATTAGGTGAGCTAATATATACGACCGAGGGGTCATATGATGCGGTAGTACTCTCAAAAGCTGAATACCATCTACCTAAGATCGTAATTCCAGAGCAGATCAAAGCGGGAGAACCATTTAAAGTTAAAATTACGGTAGGGCCTCATCCCAACACTACTGAACACTACATAAAGAGGATAGAATTATACTTTAATGAGGAGGGCAGAGCCTTCAACCCGATCTTACTAGCATACATAGACTTAACACCTATTTACTCGCAACCCGAAGTTGAATTCACTATAAAGTTAAGTAGGAGTGGGTCTTTACATGCAGTTGAATATTGCACACTACACGGGTTGTGGGAGACTACTAAAGAGGTTAAGGTCTTATAAAGTGGTTAAATACACCAATAAATTTAAATTCTTCTATGTTAAAAATCGAAGGTATTTTGAGGTGATGTAGTATTTCAGAACTACTAGATGAGAAGGACCTTAAAATACTGTCAATACTTATCAATAATTCTAGAACTTCATATGTTGATATCGCTAGGGAAGTTGGTATTAGCGATGTAGCAGTTATTAAGAGAATAAAGAAGTTGGAGAGTTTAGGAGTCATTAAGAAATACACTACAATAGTAGACCCGAGGAAACTTGAGTATAAGAGTGTTTCATTTACTGGAGTGGATGTAGACCCGCAATACCTATATGACGTACTCACTGAGCTAAAAGCTAAGGACTACGTCAAGTACCTCTCCTTAACGAGCGGCGATCATTCAATAATAATGGTTATATGGGCTAGAGATAGTGATGAAATGGCTAAGATACATAGAGAAATTTCCAACCTACCCGGAGTTAAGAGGGTCTGCCCATCAATAGTACTTGACGTAATTAAAGAATAACACACTCCTTAACCCAGCCAAGCCTTACGATCTTAAATATTTAAACCACCCTAACGTATTAGTCGTAAGGATTTAGGATGTCCGAAATAATATCTAGGGAATACCCTAAATATGCATTAGTCGCTGTCGGTGCTGTGTTAATTAAGGATAATGAGATCCTCCTTGTTAAGAGAGGTTACCCACCTGGGAAGGGGAAATGGTCTATACCGGGAGGTGTTGTCGAGGCAGGTGAGGATATATACGTAGCCGCGGTTAGAGAATTGAAGGAGGAAACAGGGATTGAGGCAAAACCCCTCGGAGTTATATGGATCTGCAATAACGTAGTACGTGATAGTCTTGGCAGGGTCCAGTATCACTACGTAATCTTAGACGTCTTATTCGACCCAAACACTATAAACGGCGATTTAAAGGTGGGAGGTGATGCTGTTGATGTGTCATGGGTACCAATAGACCTAGTTATGAGGAGGGAGGATGTCTCAAGAACTGTGAAGAACCTTCTAGAACACATTAATAAATTCGGTTTAAACTACATAACGCTCTAGGAGGTCTACCAACTTACAAAACAGTGTATTCTT
Source organism: Sulfolobales archaeon (assembly GCA_038844925.1). Classification (GTDB taxonomy): domain Archaea; phylum Thermoproteota; class Thermoprotei_A; order Sulfolobales; family NBVN01; genus DTCV01. Next base: position 11,300 of record JAWBQY010000003.1, read on the forward strand.
CTAATGCTTCCACTTAGGTAATGCTTTTTAAACTATTACTGCTAACCATTTCGGTGGTTTGTTTGAGGAGTGATGTAGTTAAACTAGGTGTTGAGAGAGCACCTCACAGGTCTTTGTTTAAGGCTTTAGGCCTAACTGATGAGGAGTTAAGCAAGCCCCTCATAGGTATTGCTAATTCTTGGAATGAATTAATCCCCGGACACATACATCTAAGAGAGATTGCTGAAGCTGTTAAAGCTGGTGTGAGGATAGGTGGTGGGACACCATTAGAATTTAATACGATAGGTCTATGCGATGGGATCATCATGGGCCATGAAGGGATGAGGTACTCACTACCCTCTAGGGAGTTAATAGCTGATTCTATAGAATTAGTTGCTAAGTCCTACCACTTAGATGGTTTAGTATTCATCGGCTCCTGCGATAAGATAGTTCCAGGAATGCTCATGGCTATGGCCAGGCTTGACATACCATCAATCTTCGTCGCCGGTGGACCCATGCTAGCAGGTAAGTTTCGAGGATGTGAAATAGACCTACACGATGTTTTCGAAGCCGTTGGCGCTGTGAATTCAGGTAAGCTATCACTTAACGATTTAAAAATCATTGAGGATGTAGCATGTCCTGGACCGGGATCATGCGCAGGTATGTTCACAGCTAATACTATGGGGGCTCTGAGCGAGGCATTGGGGGTCTCCCTTCCAGGCAACGGCACAGCACCTGCAGTATCCTCAGAGAGATTTAGAATTGCTAAGCATTCAGGTATGTTAGTAGTTGAACTAGTGAGGAGGGATTTAAGACCATCTCAAATTTTAAATAGGGAGGCATTCCTAGACGCCATTGCAGTAGATATGGCGTTAGGAGGTTCAACAAACACCGTACTACATCTAACTGCTATTGCTAAAGAAGCCGGTGTTAGTTTAACATTAGATGACTTCGACGAATTAAGTGATAAGACCCCAACATTATGTAAGTTAAGTCCTGCAGGTAAATTCCATGTTCAAGACCTTCACGAAGCAGGTGGGATACTTGCAGTAATGAAGGAATTGAGTAGGAAGGGGTTAATACATGAGGATAGAGTGACTGTAAGTCTGAAAACTGTTAGGGAACTCATAAGCAATGTCAGCATTTCAAGGAGGGATGTCATCAAATCAGTTGAAGATCCCTGGCTTGCGAGGGGTGGGTTAATGATACTTAAGGGGAGTTTAGCCCCTAACGGCGCTGTCATTAAGTTATCTGCAGTAGCATCTGAGGTTAAATACTTCAGGGGGACTGCTAAGGTGTTTAACTGTGAGGAGGATGCAGTTAAGACAGTACTCAACGGAGGTGTGTCTAAGGGGGACGTCGTCGTGATCAGGTATGAAGGTCCTAAAGGAGGTCCTGGGATGAGGGAGATGTTAGCAACTACTTCAGTACTAGCTGGAATAGGATTGGATAAGGATGTGGCGTTAGTGACTGACGGTAGGTTCTCCGGAGCTTCTAGAGGGTTGGTAGTAGGTCACGTATCACCTGAAGCAGCTGAAGGAGGACCTATAGCATTAGTAGAGGATGGCGACCAAATAGTGATAGACCTTACAGCTAAGAGAATTGACCTATTAGTCCCTCCTGAGGTATTAGGTGAAAGGCTTAAGAAGTTTACCCCACCACCGAAGAAGTTTAAGAAAGGCGTTCTAAGCAGGTATTCAGATTTCGTAACTTCAGCAAATACTGGTGCGGTATTTAAGGACCTACTTCAATAGAACTTCACTAAACATTTTTAATTAGTAAATTAAATTCAAGTACTTTATTAATCTTTATGTGCTCCCCACTTAAGTCCCTTAGCCATTAATTCCCTCAACTGCCTACCGACTACGTCTTCAATGCTCTCATCAATCTCTTTAAGCCCTTTAATAACTGTAGGCATACCCTTCTCATACTCTTCTAACCACCTCTTAGCGAAGCTACCGCTCCTCACATCCTCTAAGACCTTCCTCATACGCTCTCTAACACTTTCATCTATTACGAACTTACCTACAGTAAGTCCGCCGTATTTAGCCGTATCTGAAACAGACCTCAACATACCTCCAAGACCTCTCTCATAAATCATATCCACTATTAACTTAAGCTCATTTATAGTTTCAAAGTACGCTATCTCAGGCTGATAGCCAGCCTCAACTAAGGTTTCAAACGAGGCCCTAATCAACTCTACAATACCGCCTACAAGTATTACCTGCTCACCAAATAAGTCTGTCTCAACTTCCTCCTTGAACGTAGTTTTAATGACCCCGGCCCTAGCACAGCCTATAGCCTTCGCTATTGCTAAGGCCTTCTCAAAAGCGCTACCTGATACGTCCTGATACACAGCAACTAATGCGGGCACACCACCGCCTAAAACGTAGGAACGCCTAACTAGCTCGCCAGGGCTCTTCGGAGCTATCATGTAAACATCAGATTTCGGCGGTACGTCTACTAACTTATAGTAAACAGTAAATGCGTGTGCGAAGACTAAGTCAGCACCTTCCTTCATGTAAGGCTTAACACTCCTCAACCATACCTCCCGATGAACCATATCAGGTATTAAGAATGCTATGATATCAGCCTTAGAGACAGCCTCACTAGTTGGTAGGGGGTTTAAGCCGTCCTCTAAAGCCTTACTCCAACTACTACCCCTACGCTCTAACCCAACGTAAACTGTAACTCCCGAGTCCCTTAAGTTTAATGCCCATGCCCTCCCCTGATTCCCATAGCCTAATACCGCTACAGACTTACCTTTAAGAACGTCTAAACATATCTCCTCATCTCTATACACTTTAACCACACTTCTCACCCCAACTATAACACTCACTCTTAGATCCCCTGGGAATATAAATTTTAACTACCTCCGCAGTCCCACCACCATCAACTGATGGATGACTGCTAAAGTCAGCCTTATCAAACACCTCTACTGATTGTACATTAATCGTCGTACTTAGGTCTAAAACTGCTGTAAGAAAATTACGGGACTCCCTAACACCTAAGTACACCTCATACAGACCATTCTCATCAACCATCCTACCGTAGAACCACTCAATATCCACTAAGAGCTTCCTAAAGGTACTCACTAAATTCTCTAATATGCTAGCATCTCTATAATGGCAGACTACCCTAACAACCCTTCCTCGGGTCACAGAGTATCACCTCCCTAAGACTCCCTCCCGGAGGTAGCTGAGGTAGTGCGAATTCATCCCTATCTATAGGAATCCTAATAACTGACGCTACACTATCGTTTAAAGCCTTCTTAAGCGACTCCCTTAAGTCATTGTAGTCTGTTACGTCATACCCTACAGCACCGAAACTCTCAGCAAGCTTTACGTAATCGGTGGAGGGTCCGAAGTCTACCCCTACTACCCTACCTCTAAAGAATAGCTCCTGAACCTGCCTAACGAGACCTAACGACCTATTATCAAATACTACTGTAATTATCGGTATGTTGTAATCTACCGCAGTTGCTAAGTTATTCATAGTCATTAAGAACGAACCATCGCCATCGAGATTTATGACAACCTTATCAGGCCTAGCTATCTTAGCACCTATAGCAGCTGGCAATCCAAAACCCATAGTCCCCATACCTCCAGAAGTGATCAACGTCCTAGGCTTAAGGACCTCCCAGAAAGACGTGACCCACATCTGATGCTTACCCACACCGGTAGTAATTATGGAATCACTCGGTACAACCTCCCTAATAACCTTTAAGACCTTCCACGGTCTTAACCCACCATCATCCACGTAGTAGTACTTCGAATAGTATTCCTTTAACTCTTTAACCCTAGAGATCCAACTAACCCTACTCACCTTTACACCAATCTCTTTAATACCTTCTACCAACATGTTCAGTACCTTCTTAGCATCCCCGTAGAGTTCGACGTCAAACTTTATAGGTAACTTCATAACATCTGTAGGGTCTATATTAATCATGATGAGTTTCTTACCACCCCCGATTAAATCACTATATGATGGTAACGTCCTATCACTTAACCTTGCACCGACAATTAATACGGCATCAGCCTCTAATAACGCGTTATTGGCCTCAGCCCTACCATAGTAGCCAACAACTCCGAGGTATAATGGGTAGTCATGAGGTATTGCAGCCTTACCTAACAGCGTCGAGATTATTGGACATATTAGGAGTTCTGAGAGCTTCATGACCTCCTCAGTAGCGTCTGACCAGAATACCCCTGAGCCAACTAATATTAAGGGTCTTTCAGCCTCTAATAATATCTTGACTGCCTTAACAACATCTGCTGGATTAACTATAGTTTTAAATGGCTTATAACCTAGGACTTTAGGTTCTTCAGGCCACATCTCCCTGTCAACCTTTGCGTTAAGTAAGTCTCTAGGAATGTCGACAACTACTGGACCGGGCTTACCGGTAGTAGCTAAGTAGAATGCGTTTTTAATCCACAACGGGATCTCACCTACATCCTTAATCTGAACTACGTACTTAGCTATGTGCTGCATCACACCTACTACATCTGCCTCCTGGAATGACTTCCTACCGATATAGCTTTTCGGAACTTGCCCAGTAATAGCTACTACTGGACTATTATCCCAGTATGCAGTAATCAACCCAGTAACTAAGTTCATAGAGCCAGGACCTGACGTAGCAGTACAGACTCCAGGCTTACCGCTTATCCTGGCGTAACCGTCTGCCGCATGCGCCGCTCCTTGCTCATGCCTCATTAATACATGCTTTATCTCCTCATTCACTAAGTAGTCCAATAACTCATCATATATGGGCATGTTCGATAGTCCTGGAATTCCGAAGACCACCTTAACCCCTTCCCTTCTTAAAGCCTCTACCACTAACTTAGCTCCTGTAGGCATGATGACCACCTGGTAGAATTCCCCCATCACTTGCTGGAGTTAATTCAACCCCACTTAACCTTTTAACACACGTTTTACTTAGAATTAATGAATTTGGAGTACTTCCAACTCCATCACCAACTTATTTCAAGTCCTTCGGATGTTTTTAAATCTTTATGCTGATATATAATTACTTCAACCATTTGCAGTCCCCACAACAGACTTCACTATGTTGAGGAACTCTTCGTAATCTATCCTACGACCAGCATCACCTAATTCCTTAATCCTCATGAGCACTTCATTCACTATATGTTCGTTAGGCTCTACCCCCAACTGCTTTAACATATAAGCTATGGCATGCTTACCACTGTGCTTACCTATGACTATCCTCCTCTTCATACCGATTATAGCGGGATCTATAGGTTCGTACGTAAGCGGATTGCTTAACACTCCATGAACGTGTATTCCAGACTCATGGGAGAACGCGTTTATACCGACTATAGGCTTATTAGGCTGTATCTCAAATCCGAATAACTCTGATACCAATTCCGCAGTACTGGCTATGAGTTCCAACCTTATATTAGTCTTAAATCCTGCGAGGAATGTCAGTGCAGCTACTACCTCCTCTAGTGCTGCATTTCCAGCCCTCTCGCCAACACCTAAGACAGTTACATGTACTTGGTCAGCCCCGCTTTCCACAGCAGCTACGCTATTAGCAACTGCCATACCGAAGTCGTTGTGGCAGTGAACGCTTAAGATGTAATTACCCCTAACCCTATCTTTAATGTATTTGACTAGTTCTGACATTAATGAAGGCCTCATAACACCTACGGTATCAGCTATGTCAATCCTATCAGCCCCCGCACTCACTACCTCCTGGAAAATCTTCACTAAAAACTCCCACCTACTTCTAGTCGAGTCCTCAGCGCTGAACTCTACTATCAGACCATGAGACTTAGCGTATTCAACAGCTGTTACAGCCCTCTCTATAACTTCTTCGGGGGACATACCTAACTTATACTTCATGTGAATGTCTGAGGTTGCTATAAATAAATGAATAGCGTCAGCCCCACTATCTAAGACTCTATCTATATCATCTTTACGAGTCCTCGACAACGCTATAACTTCTGCACTACGTACCTCACTAGCAATCATTTTAACAGCTAAGAACTCACCCTTACTGGTTATTGGGAAACCAGCTTCTATAGAATCAACGCCTAACTCCTCAAGAGCTAATGCAATCCTTAACTTATCATCTGGTTTTAACGCAACACCGGGGGTTTGCTCCCCATCTCTTAACGTTGTATCTAATATCCTTACGTACCTACTTGAATTGAATTTCGGTTTTATATTTAACTCTGGGGTAGCAATACGGATCCCAAGTAAAGTAAGAGTGTAGGTATATAAACCTTACCACACCATCCCCGCCCTAAAGGGCGAGGCTTTCGGAATTGTAATATATATAAATACTACTACCTTGAAAATTATATGGTGTGCACTCTGTCATTAACCGGGCTGTACGTAGGCAGTACAGAA
>JAWBQY010000003.1:17660-41541 GCA_038844925.1 Sulfolobales archaeon
CGCCCTAAAGGGCGAGGCTTTCGGAATTGTAAAAATAGTTTTACTTACCCAACGCCTTCAGATATTCTATGAGACCTCCAGCACTTATAATCCTTATGACTATCTCAGGCAGTTCTTTACACTTTACTACCACGTTTTTTTCAGGTATTGAGACCTCCCCCAATGATAAGTTAGCAACTACATAATCACCATCCATTACAATGTTACTTATGTTGGGACATACCATTACCGGTAACCCGTTATTAATCGCGTTTCTAAAGAAGATCCTAGCAAAAGACTCTGCTAAAATCATCTTAACACCTGCGGCTTTGAGGGCGATGGCTGCCTGCTCCCTAGAAGACCCCATACCGAAGAGCTTCCCAGCAACTACTATAACCCCCTTAGATGCTTTCTTACTGAATTCCGGGTCTAGTGGTTCGAGAACGTGTTGTGCTAGATATTGAGGGTCAGTATACTTTAAGTGTTTAGCAGGTATTATGAGGTCTGTATCTATCTTATCTCCTAGCTTGATCACTCTTCCCTCAACAATCATTGCAGATCACCTGGACCAGCTATCTTACCCATAACGGCTGAGGCAGCAGCTACTGACGGGCCTGAGAGGTAGGTCTTAGAGTCCGGACTCCCCATCCTACCTTTAAAATTCCTATTAGACGTGGATACAACTACTTCATTAGGTCCTGCAACCCCGAAGTGACCACCTATGCAAGGTCCGCATGTACCGAAAGTCACCACACATCCAGCATCGACTAACGTTTGAATATACCCTAACTCCAATGCCCTATTAAAGACTTTCCTAGAAGCAGGTATGACCACACATCTAGTTCTAACCTTCCTACCCTTCATTATCTTAGCAGCTATTTCTAAGTCGCTTAATCTCCCATTAGTACATGAGCCTATGAATACCATATCAACATCTAAACCTCCAACCTCAGCCACGCTTTTAACGTTATCTACGCTGTACGGAGCTGCTAGGAGTAAGTCAACATCCCTTAGATCAAGCACGTATTCATCTACGTATTCTGCATCCATATCTGGGAGGACCCCCTCATAACCATACCCCCTCTCCCTGACTAAGAAGTTATTCGTCTCCTCATCTGGTATGAAAATTACGGAATCAGCGTTAAATTCTATACCCATATTAGCAATCGTTGCTCTATAGTCCATAGGAAGGGAACCCGCATTCTCGACGTAGAATTCCACCGACATACCGTTAAAATAATCCGCCTTAAATTCCCTAAGTATCTCTAAAGCTACATCCTTCCCAGTAACCCACTCCTTAAGAAACCCTTTGAGAACTACCTTAAATGGTTGGGGAACTGAAACCCAGGTCTTACCAGTAATTATAGTAGCTGCTACGTCAGTTGCTCCCATACCCTGAGCAAAGGCTCCCAAAGCCCCTGCAGTCGATGTATGACTATCAGCCCCTACCACTACCTGACCAGGTAGGACATACCTCTCCAATAGTATCTGATGAAGTATACCATCACCAATATCATGGAATCTCAACACCTTACTCCTACTAGCAAAGTTTCTTATAGACCTCTGAATCTCAGCACTCCTCACATCAGGCGGTGGAACTAGGTGATCAAACCCTATAACCAACCTTTCAGGATTTGGTAGGAAGTTGTAGCCCACACCCTCAAGAACTTCAATTATGTGAAAACCTGTTAGGTCGTGAAATCCTATTAAATCAACAGATACTTCAACTATATCACCTGGGGTGACTGTCTTACCTGACGCCCTACTCAGTATCTTCTCAGTAAGTGTTTGCCCCCTCATTACTAGGTACCTCCTATTCTTAGAATGTTTAGCTATTATGCTTTACTATAATTAAACCTCTTCCCACATCTTACTTAAAAACTAAAATAAATTTTGTTGGGTTAGTAACTGACCTCCTCCCCGCCCTAAAGTGCGAGGGTTCTGGGGAGGTTTGGAGCTACATTCCCAGTTTTAGGGTTCAGCTCCGCGCCCGGTCTCAGGCGCATTACCCCTACCCCGTGTAGAGCAGGGCTCAGGGATATGGCTTCCCAAAACTAAAGAATACAGAGCTTGTAACGAAAAGGTTATATACCCGAAGGCACTATCTTTTAAGTCTGGTGTAAGGCGATGCAACTCCAAAATATAAGATAGAAGAACACGTACAATTAGAACTTACTTCAGAGAAAGTTAGGAAACTGTTAATCAACCTCCATCAATATGAGAAAAACCTTCACATGGGTTCCTCCCTAAGTTGTGTTGAAATTCTAACCGTACTCCTTAAGAGGTACGTTAGGCTGGGTTCAGACCCTATAAATAAGGACTGGTTAATACTTAGTAAGGGTCATGCAGCCCCAACGCTCTACGCACTACTAGCTGATATTGGATTAATACATCATGAAGAGCTAATTAAGCTACAATCCCTAGATTCGAGACTTCAGGGACATCCAGATACGTCAATACCAGGTGTTGATATGTCTACTGGTAGTCTCGGTCAAGGATTAAGCTTTGGGATCGGGGTTGCAGTATGGATTAAGTCTAAAGGTGGTCTTGGGAGGGTATACGTTGTTATGGGTGATGGTGAACAAGATGAGGGCCAGGTCTGGGAAGCTATGACAGATGCTCCTCGCAGAGGTCTTGACAACCTGACTGTAATTATAGATTACAATGAATATCAGTTAGATGGTACGCTAGCTGAAGTAAAGCCTAAGTACTACATGCCCTTAGTATGGGGAGCCGTTGGGTGGAGAGTCCTCCTATGCGATGGTCATAGCATAACGAGCCTTATATCAGCCCTAGATGAAGCTTTAAGGACTAAGATACCGACAGTAATATTCGCTAAGACCGTTAGGGGTAGAGGGCTTAAAGAACTTGAAGGTACAGCACTTCAAAGGGTTGAGTAAGCATGCCTGTAAATTCAATGCGTGACGCTCTAGGCTTAATTTTAAGTGAGTTAGGTAGTGACGTGTCAGACTTAGTCGTGATTACTGCCGACGTCGGTAAGGCTACTAGAGCATACATCTTCGGTGAGAGGTTCCCTGAGAGGTACTTCAACGTAGGTATAGCAGAACAACACTTGATTAGTTTCGCAGCCGGCCTGGCATCTGCAGGAGCAAAACCTGTTGTCTGCGCGTTCTCCATGTTTCTCATGAGGGCGTGGGAGCAGATTAGGAATACCGTGGGCAGGATGAACTTAAACGTAAAGATAGTTGGAACTCACGCCGGACTCAGCGATCACGCTGATGGTTCTAGCCACCAATCATTAGAGGATATCGCACTAATGCGGGTAATACCTAACATGTCTGTCGTCGTACCAGCAGACGTTAAAGACATCTTAAGAAGCTTACCAATAATAATTAAAGAAGTTAGAGGACCTCTCTACTTCAGAATCGGTCGTGATTACTCACCACCGATTACAGATAACTATGACTACGAATACGAGTTAGGTAAGGCGTACATCCTTGAGGAAGGAGACGACATAGCTATAATAGCTGCCGGCCCAGTTCTCTCAGATGCTTTAGAAGCCGCTAAAAGTCTTGAGAAATTAGGAATTAAAGCAACTGTAGTAAATTTAATAAACGTTAAGCCGATCGACGAAGAAGTAATAGTGAGGATTGCAAGGAAGTGTGGACGTATCATTACTGTTGAAGAACACTCAACACTAGGCGGTATTGGAGGTGCGGTAGCTGAGGTACTAGCTCGTAATTACCCAACCCCTATGAAGTTCATCGGCATCAACGGGTATGGGAGATCAGCTAAAAATGTTAGAGAACTCTTAGACTTCTACGGAGTTAATAGTAAGTCAATCATTAAGGCGTCCTTAGAGCTGATGAAGACTAACGAGGAAATACTTAACCGTTTTCCGCCTCAAGGGTTCTATAGGCCTTCCTAGGACGATCCACTACAGTTTCCCTAGGTCCCTTTCCCACTACTGCCACAGGTTTTGAAAACCTGAGGGTTGTCAAGTATTTTATAATGTTTCTGACCTCCTCCCCGCCCTAAAGGGCGAGGCTTTCGGAATTGTAAATACCTCCAGTAGTGAACTCCTCCCATTCTAGGAGTGTAGGACTTTCAGATAGGGATTAACAACATAAAGACCTCTACACGTGGTTCTTAATCTGGGAGTAAACGTTGGGTACTGTGCTACTGGTTAATGGACTCTTAGTTCATGATTCAGGTAAGACCTGGTTTTCAATATCACTTGCAAAACATTTAGTTAATGATGGCTTTAGGGTAGGCATGTATAAACCGGTGGCTGGGCATAACGCATGGACTCAGTATCATACAGTTGTTAGGAGTAAGGAACTTAAACTACTTCTCGGTGCAGACGTTTTAGCTTATCTAGACTTAGGGTTAGTTAAGATCGAGGAACTACCTACAACTAATCCTGTAGACCTGCTTATGACACCTCTTGACGTCGTCACGTATTTAGACAGTAAGATGTTTCATAAGTATTTTACTGACTCCCTCAATCAGTTTAAACAATTAGTACTAGCGAGGACTACATTATGCGGGCAGAACAGCTTTAACCACTTCGCAATTAGAGAGAACATAAAACACTCAACTAAACCCTTACTTAATGATCTAATAGAACTTTCAACAATTTTAAAAGCTAGGGATATAGCCATAGATGACATAATTAACACTTTGAGAAGTCAATGGATTGAGGAGAACTTAAACGTATGTCTTAAGAGGATTTGCGAAGATAGTGATGTAGTCATTATAGAGTCGTTTAACGATGCCTTCACACCATACCCATCATTACTGGAGTACGTAGATCAGGTAATAGTGGTGAGTCAGGGACGAGCTATACTATTTGATGATATGTCTAGAGTGAGGAGGCTGGTGAGGGAAAGACTTGCTACATTAGGTGATGAAGGACTTAAGTCAGCTAACATAGTAGGTGATCTAAATCCGTCAGCGATAATTGACATACCGCCGAGTCTGAATATCATGTCAGTACGGGGAATTAACTGGAAGCCAGTGATTAATACGTTAAGACGTTAATCATTATAAACCGTTAGGATTAATGCCACCTCGTAATTCTTTAAAACTACTAGAGCTTTGATATGCTTTATTAATTATCGCAGTAATAATACTCTGGTAGGAATGTATGGTTAACGAATATCTTAAGGAACTCATCGCTAAGCGAATTGCTGGTGATATAGTTTTAAGTAATAATTACGGTAGCTCGCTAAAGAAGTGGAGGGAGATTTTCAAATCTTCTCAGCTAGACGTAGCTAGGACTATGGGTATCTCAGCAAGCGTTGTGAGTGATTATGAGAAGAATCGAAGGACCCCTGGCGCTAAGTTCATAAAGAAGTATGTAGATGCTCTTCTAACTATTGATAGTGAGAGGGGGTGGGTAGTCACGAAAGAATTAGCTAAGAATTTAAACCTCCTCTACAGTACTGCAATACTTGATGTTAGGGAGTTGAACTCACCTTTAAAATTAGATGTGTTGTTAAATACTGTTGAGGGCCTCATAGTCAATTCATACGTTTCATCAACTGATGAGATTTTCGGCTACACCGTAATAGATAGTTTAGAAGCTATTGATGGTTTAAGCGGTAATGAGTTCTGGCAAATTATGGGTATGAATACTAGGAGGGCCTTAATATTCACTAAGGTGACGACTGGTAGGTCGCCGCTAATAGCTGTTAGAGTTGCACCTGCTAAACCGGCTACAGTAGTGCTTCACGGACCTAAGAGAGTTGACCCACTAGCAATCAAACTAGCTGATAGGGAGGGCATACCTCTAATCCTATCGCTAGTTGAGGATGTTGGTAAGCTGATTAGTAATTTGAGGAATGTGACTTCAACCCTTCCCTGACTTCTTTCCTTCAATAATCATTAAAGCTTTAGCGATGTCTCCATCAGCCTCTTTCAAAGCTTGAATAGCTACCTCTCTATCAACACCTCCATGACTTGCTACGAATTCTACGTCCTCCTCACTAAACTTCACTTGTGAAACTTCTACTAATTCCTTCCTAGCTATAACCTTCTCACCCTTACCTACAATCTGGTATATCTTCTGACCCTGAGAGGTAAATACAACTACTTGCGGCTCTTCAATAATTATCTCAGAATCCTTAGTCTCTAAAACTACTGAGGTAACGTTGCTTAACTCCTCAACATTTATGCCTAACTTTTTAAGAGTTCTTTTAAGCTCCCTCGGACTTAGAGGAATCATTTAAATCCCTTATAATGTTTATTAATATGGAAAATTATAAGTTATAGTTAAACTAAGCGGATGTAGGCCATGGAGAAATTAGAAATTAGGATATTAGGTGGTGGACGCGAAGTAGGTAGGAGTGCTATAGCAGTAGGCTATAGGGGAAGGTACTTATTACTAGACTACGGTGTGAACTTTACAGAGAATGACGTACCACAATTCCCACAACACATAAGACCCTCCATGGTTGAGGGCATAGTTTTATCACATGCGCATCTAGACCATATAGGGGCTGCACCGCTAATATACTCGTCCACTAAGATCTCAACAGTAACGACCAGGTTGAGCAAGCCTTTAATTAGAATTATGATTGAGGACTTCCTAAGAATTTCAGGTTATTACATACCCTACGAATATCAAGAACTTAATTCATTAATGGACAACATCATAGAGTTAGATCCCAACGAGACCGTTGAGTTGAATAATTTCAAAATATCCCTATTAAATGCTGGCCACATACCGGGTAGTGCTATGGTTTTAGTGCAACTAGATAGTCTGAAACTACTTTACACTGGTGATGTAAACACTATCGAAACTAAATTAGTTAAGCCAGCGGCCTACGATGGGGTAGATGCCGATATACTTATTACTGAGGCAACTTACGGCAATACTCAACACCCACCGCGGCCATCTGTTGAGAGGGAATTAATCAATTCCATCCTAGAGGTAGTGGAAGATGGTGGTAATGTACTAATCCCTGTCTTTAGTTTAGGTAGGGCTCAAGAAATACTCTGCGTTTTATATAACTACTTACCAGGACTTAACGTATACTATGACGGTATGGTCAGACATGTTAGTGAAGTCATTTCAAGCTACCCTGAATATATAAACATGTATGGATTGCTGATTAAGTCGTTGAAAGAATTTAATATGGTTAGAACTTCAGGTGAGAGGAGGAAGTTAATTAAAGAGAGAGGGGTAGTAATCGTAGCATCTGCCGGAATGCTTAAGGGGGGTCCGGCACAGTATTATGCTAAACAACTAGCAAGTAATTCGAAAAACGGTATCTTCTTAGTCAGCTATCAGGCAAAAGGTACTCCAGGCAGAAAACTTCTCGAATCAGGACTTCTAGAAGATAGTGGTTCATTAGTTAAAGCTAAGGTCCGCTGGTTCGACTTTTCAAGCCATGCTGACTCAGAAGGACTTCTCAACATCTTAAGAAGCCTTCGAAATGTAAAGCACATCGTAGTCGTACATACTGAAGGAGTTGTTGGTGAGGAATTTGTGGAGAGGATAAGAAACCAGTATAACGACCTAAACGTATACTACCCACAAAACGGCGACCACATAACAGTAGATGTTTAACCTCTTAAAATCTTCTTAACGAACACGTTATTCGCTACTTCGTACCCTATCGTAGAAGTTGGACCGTGACCAGGATATATTACAGTACTACTATCAAGCCTAGCTACCAACTTCTTTATACTTTCTTTTAACGTACTCCATGAACCACCCATAAGATCTGTCCTACCAACACTTCCATGGAAGAGTGTGTCACCGGTAAATGCTATCTTTAAAGTAGGTATGTTAAACACTACTGAACCAGGTGTATGTCCCGGAGTATGGATTACCTCAATTTCATACCTACCCAACCTAATCACCTCTTCACCATCGTAGAGATAGTCAGGTCTTACATCATCAAATTTTACATCGAGTCCTAACTCCCAACCCCAGTCCAAGCTAACATCTAAGATCTCAACATCTAATTTGTGGAGGGAGAATTTAGCGCCGGTAACCTCCCTTAACTCCTTAACACCTGCGACGTGGTCTATATGACCGTGAGTAGCTACAATTCCGTTAAATCTAAGACCGGCATTTATCAAATCTCTAACCTTAGTAGCTAATTCACCACTTCCAGGATCTATTATTAATGCCTCCATAGTTTCTTCATCGTATAGTATGTATGAATTAGTAGCGAGAGGTCCTACGACATAGTTAAGAATTTTCAAACCTACCACCTAAACCCTACTTGAAACTTCTAAAATAAGCATACTATTGAGACCTACCCCTCACTAGCCTCTTAATCCTCCCAGCCCTTATGAATGGAAGTGCCCACGTAAGCAGTGTTAGTAATGCCAGTCCAGCGCCTATGGGTCTAGAAATGAAGATTAGTGGGTTTAAGTCGGACTTCATTAAAGTAGTTATAAAGTTAAACTCAACCATCGGTCCTAGAATTATTGCTAGAACTACTGATGGTATGGGTATTCCTAACCTATCCATGAAGTATCCTAGAATACCTAATAAGAGCATAGACCACACATCAAATAAGCTATTATTCACGGCGTAAGACCCTATGACGCAGAACACGGCTATCAATGGTACTAAGACATTCCTAGGAATTCTTAGTATATTACTTGAGAGTTTGATCGATAAGTAGCCAACTAATAACATCATTAGGTTAGCGAGTATGAAAATAGTAAACAAAGCAGTTACTAAAAGTCCGTGACGCTGGAATAACATGGGACCAGGTCTTAAACCATGGGCCATTAAAGCACCTAAGGCTATAGCAGTTATAGAATCTCCCGGAATACCGAAGACTAGGAGCGGTATCCAAGCACCACTTAATGCTGCATTATTAGCTGATGTCGCAGAGACCACACCCTCTAAAGACCCTTTACCAAAGTCCTCAGGCTTCTTACTAACTCTCTTAGCTACTCCGTAGGATACCCATGCGGCTATATCCGCGCCAGCTCCTGGCAATGCGCCGATGAAAGTACCTATTAATGCTGACCGAGTTATAGTTGTCTTAAACCTCCTTAAGGATATTAAGACCATTTCATAAGTTCTCCCTCCTTTTAACAGGTGGATTGAGTATCTCTCATGAGGTCTTGATATCTGCTTAAGTAATTCCGGTATGGCGAATAATCCTATCATTGCTGGAATGAAGCTTATACCGCTGAGTAATTCCACCCTACCAAATGTGAATCTTACATAGCCGTACACTGGCTCTATACCTATAGTTGCTATTAGGAAACCTATAACCACGCCCAATACACCCTTTATAGGTTCTTCAGCTGATATTACGATCGCCATAGAAAGTCCCCATAAAGTCAGCCAGAAATACTCAACACTTGAAAAATTCACAGCAAATTCAGCTAACATCGGCGATGTAAAGATGAGTATTAGAGAGCCTATCAAACCACCTATAGAACTACATACTAAGTCGACAAACAATGTCTGCACAGGCTTCGTCCTACCTAGCTGGTACGCATCAATGGTTTGAGCAGCTGATGCAGGTGTTCCAGGAATTTTAAGTAGGACCGCAGGGATATCACCGGCGAAGATAGCAACAGCTGCCATAGCTATTATCATTGAAATGCCTGCTATAGGATCCATAAAGTATGTGAAGGGTACTAAGAGCGCTGTAGCCATAGTAGCTGTTAGTCCAGGCATTGCACCTATGAAGACACCGAATAACTCTGCAATAAACACGGCAAACAACACATGCGGCTGTAACACCAGTTGAAGAACTTCGAAGAACATTAAAACTCACCTATACAGTAATGCCCCCAGAATTGGTTCTGGAACGACGACTTTAAGTATTGCGATGAATAGAATGTAGATGAAGAACGTAGCTGCTGAACTTATAGCTAACGCCTTCAACGTAGACACTCCGTAAATAACTTGAGTTGTAAACATGAATATAAGGGAAGTTAAGAAGAAACCTACATAAGGTATTAATAAGATATAAACAATCATCATAACTGTAAACTTTATAGCATTTCTCAAAGGAACACTGCTAAAAACCTTCTTTACCGACCCTACATCCAGTCTCAAATTAGGTCTCCCACCCTGAGTTTTTAAATTCCTGACGAATTTTACGATTAAGAATAAACCGCATATAATAGATACCGATGCTAGTATCAATGGAAAGAACGAAGGTCCTGGATACCCTCTAGCTATAAATACTGGTAAATCCCTACATAGCGCTATGATGAACGCGCCTAATACCACTCCTATAGAACCGACTATGAGGTCTCTCATCATTAATCCCTCTACACATTGATAAGAACGAATGAATAAAAATTTTTAATATTTTTTAAGTATCTTATTGACCTACTTCGCTCCTATATGTAACCAGCTGCTTTTAGAAGCTCGCCCACTACCTTATAATCATTTTCTAAGAACTTTGCAAACTCTTCAGGTGGTAAGTACGCCATGCCAAATCCGTTCTTCTGCATAAACTCCTTCCACTGCGGGGAGTCAATTACTTTTTTAAGAGCGTCGTGAAGTGTCTTAACTATATAGTCTGGAGTGTCTTTAGGTACTGCAACACCTCTCCACGTACCGAAAGACCAGTTAATCCCTTTCTCCTTTAGAGTAGGTACGTCTGGAAATGCTGGATTTCTCTCATCCGACATTACGGCTAATGCCTTCACCTTACCAGCCTCTATAAGAGGTCCTGCCTCAGGTAAACTACAAGTACATATATCTATACCACCAGCAACTAACTCCTGAAGGCATGGCGCTGCACCAGTACTAGGAACCCAAGGAAGTGCATCAGGATTTACACCAGCAGCTTTAAGCCATCCAATCCTACCTATATCCCACACACCACCTTTAGCCGTACCCGAAGCTTTTAACTTTCCAGGGTTTTCTTTAATATACTTAGTAAGTTCTAGAATGTCCCTCCAAGGTGCGTCAGCCCTTACAATTACTGCTGCAGGATCCTTATTGTAAAGTAGGACTGGTTTGAAGTTCTTATATGAGACGTTAGCTAAACCCATCCACTCAAATGTAGATAATTCAAATGTTATAATGCCAACTGTATGACCATCTGGAGGAGCTGTAGCCATAGCTAAATGTCCCACGGTACCGCCACCACCAACCTTATTCTCAACTACGGTCTTCCAACCAGTCATATTCTCTAAGAGTGCGGCAAGCATCCTAGCAGTACGGTCAGTACCACCGCCAGCTGCCCAAGAGACTATAAAGGTAATAGGCTTTGATGGATATTGCGGAGGTGCAGTAACTGAGGAATAGTAGTAGAATCCGCCAACAACTACCGCAATCAGTAACACCACAATAACTATTGACATTGTTTTAGAAATTCCCACCGATAATACCATTTACAATCCGCCGTTTATCTATTTACATCTATAATTTTTAAATTTTAATTACTCTTCAAATAACTAACCTCCTCCCAGCCTTAAAGGACGAGGCTTTCGAGTTGTAAGGGACGTGAAAACGGAGCGGTTTCCCGAGGTAACATCACCTAGTTGCCCGGGGAGCAAAGCTATGGTTGTTAGGCTTCGAGCTCTAGCAAAGCTACTCAACTACGCGTACCACCACGGTGCTAGTGTAGTCGTGTTCGAAGACCTCGATAAGATCAAGCGGAGAAGGTTCACCACTTCACCCGTAGCCAACAGGAGGATAGCCGGTTCCCGAAGAGAAAGCTCGTGGAGCACGCGGTTGTCATGGCTTTGAAGTACGGTTTCAAAGTGTACCTAGTTGATCCATCCTACACATCCGTGATCGGTAGCTACTCATTCAGAGAGCTGGAATTAGACAAACACACAGCATCCGCATACATGCTCACAGCAAGATACCTAGGATTAAACCTGAAATCCCTGGAAATAACCCAAACAACCAGAAAACCAAAACACCTAAACAAACCCAAATAAACAACACGGACAACCACACTACATGAACTGTATATACCATTAACGCTTGGGTTGTACTGACTTAAGTTGAAAGTATATTAAACGATAGGGTTTTTTATTTTACTACGATCTAAGTAGAGGTGTTCCCTACGGGGTTTTCAGTACCGTATGGTGATGATTACTTACGCATAGAAGATCTTAAAGCAACTGTCCTAACACCTAAGCCTGTTTTAAAACCCAGAGATGAGGTCGCTATCGTAGCTCAGTCTTTAGAGAGCCCTATAGGTACTGAGGATTTAGGCAGATTGGTAAGTACTAAATCGAAGATCGCATTAATAGTTAGCGATATTACTAGACCATGTCCCACTAATAAGATAGCCCCTATAGTTATTAGTAAGTTACTCTCATACGGTATCTCGAAGGAGAATATAGTAATAGTCTTTGCTACCGGTATTCACAGACCGCATACTAGGGATGAGTGGATTAAATTACTGGGTAGTGAGATAGTCAATAACTTCAGGATACTCGACCATGACTGCAGGGATGTTAACTCTTTAACCTACGTAGGTAAGACCAGTAGGGGGACTCCAGTAGTAATTAACTCATCTATTCTAAATTCGGACGTTAAGATAGCTATAGCTAATGTCGACCCGCACTACTTCGCCGGATATAGCGGTGGTGGTAAAAGTATACTGCCAGGTGTTTCCTCCTATGAGAGCATTAAGGAGAATCATAGAATGATGCTATTACCTGGAGCTGAGTTAGGCCGTATTGAGGGAAACCCTGTTAGGGAGGATATAGAGGAGGCTGCCAGTATGGTAGGTCTAGACTACATAGTTAATGTCGTCTTAAGTGAGAGAAAGGAAATACTAGGATGTTTTTCAGGACATTTCATTAAAGCGCATAGGGAAGCTGTGAAGATGTTTAATGAATTATACGGCGTAAACGTTGGCAGGAAGTTCGATATAGTTATTGCATCCCCCGGAGGTTATCCAAAAGATATAAACTTATATCAGGCACATAAAGCCTTAGAAGTAGCTTTCAAATGCGTAAGACCTGGTGGCGTAATCATATTACTTGCTGAATGTAGGGAGGGTATCGGCGAAAGTAAGACTGAAGAATTACTATACTCGAATTTAACTCCAGAGGATGTTATCAATTTTATAAAGGAGAATTTTGACTTAGGCTACCATAAAGCCTATGCTATAGCTAGAATAGCTGCTAAAGCTAGAATAGTTATAGTTTCTAATAATATTAAGGAGTCTAAGCTATATGAAAAAGTAGGTAATGTTGAAAAAGCCATCAAATACGCGTATGATTTGATTGGCGATGGCGACGTCTTATTACTTCCTTACGCCTCATCAATGATTCCGAAAGACTTAATATAACTTCTTAACGATGTTTAACGTCTTATCAGTCTTCCTCATAGAATCCTCACGCCTAACCTCTAATTCGGTAATAGACCTTATAGCGTCTACGTTTTCAGGAATTACATTAGACTCGTTGGGAGTGGCCCAAATTAGATATGCCTCCCTACCATCAGGGGATGTTGAAATACTATCAAACCATACAGGTATTTCGTATAGGTCTCCCCTAGGTCTCCCGAGGTCTCTAGATATTTCGAAGATCGAGTTAAGCCCGTCAACACCGTCTGAACCGCTAACGAATACTACCCTAGGCTCCTCCTCTAAAACACCGATAATATCTTCTAACTTCGTAGGACTTCGAAATTCTATCATCGCCATATGTAGGTGGTAGAGATTATGGCTACCCTTAGCAGCTAGTGTGACTATATTTAAGTCCGGTATTACAGTCTGAGCGTCAGGACCGTGATGTGATGGTATATGAAGTTCTGGGACTACGGTATTCATGATTCCAGTACGGCTTGATTCCCAAACATCGACAGCCCTCCTAACTATTACCACCCTAGCCTTACTAACTCCTAATTTTTCGTGAAGTCCGCCAACAACCCTACATATAGCTGTCGTGTTACAGCTAACTACCCTGACGAACTGCCTTCCTAAAGCCTCTTCGTAATTCCTCTGAGCCACGAAGGAAACACCGGCAACCTCATGTCTTTCACCACCTTGAAATACTGCTTTAACACCATATTTCTCATATAATTGCTTATTCTTAGCACCTACCTTAGCTGGCGTGCAGTCAACAACAACATCAACACCTCCACTCCTTAATAACTCTTCAAGAGTTCCGAAAACCTGAACACCACCTCTCCGCATCTCTTCAACCTTCTCAGGCAGTGATGAATACACGCTTATTCCCTTAGTTGAAGCCATCTTAACCCTCCAATCAGCAACCACATCTGAAATACCGACTAAGTGGAGGTCCTCCTGCTTCGCTACCGCATCAGCAACCCTCTTACCTATAACACCATAACCATTAACAAGAACTTTAACAACCTGCTTAGCCATACGATTAACCTCATGTAAATTACATCTAATTTAATTTAAACATTATTGACAACTACTGCTCTAGTAGCTTCTGAGACAGACTTCGTGAGGTTATTTAAGTTTTTACAGCACCGTTAATACTAGCCCTCCTACCTCACCCACATCCCTAAGAGGTATGTAAGTACTATATGTTTGTAATTACTATGTTCATTGGTTAAGGCTATTATAATTATTTTAGGTGTCTCAATTTCCCTGAAGAGTTCAGGGTCTTAATTAGGTTGAACACTGAGATTTAAGTATTGTTGGTGTCTTTACATTCCTCCAAATATTTGGAGGCTGTGTCGTTATCCCCTTTAATCATGTATGCTTTAGCTACTTCCTTAAGTACCTCGCAAGTCCTCTTACATCTTAAAGCATTTTCATAGTTGATGATTGCTTGGTCTAAGTTATTAGCTAGCATATATAATCTCGCCAGACCTAGGTAACCTTCATAACAGTTTACATCCATGCTAATAGCTCTAACGAAGAGTTCTAAGGCGTTTTTAAATGCTCTCTCTGATTGCACCTTTAGAGGAACTCCACTTTTCTCTTCATACTCTCTCAGCACTTTAAAATAGTTTAAGTAGATGTTACCCCTTATAACTAGTGTCTCAGTATCTGAAGGATCTATCAAGCCTAAAACCTCACTCAATATGAAGACATTTGCTAGTGGATGTTCCGCAGACCCTGATGCCTCTAAATAGTCGATTATCTCTCTCTGATTGCTTAACCATACCCTAAGCAATTTCTTTAAACTCATTACCAAACCGCTATAAGATTTTAAGAAGTAATCTACTAAGTCCTTATTACTCACTCCAGGCAACCTATCAGATAGATTTACTAGAAGTAAGTATAATATGGAATACCGACCACTTTTATCAAGCTTCGTAACATCTTCAAGAATTCTTACTGCTTCCTTAACCAAGACCTCCCGCCCATCACTACCTCTACTAGCTTCATATAACTTTTTAAAAAATTCGACTACTAACCCCTCCACATTAGGTTCTGAAACCATTACAACCACCTAAGCACTTCCTCTCCGTTCTAACACATTCCTAGGAGGTCTCAATATTAGCGGTGAGCATAGCACTGCTGCAATCATACATAGTAAGGCCACAGAAATTAGTGGAAGTCTGTAAGTACCGTAGGTTTCGACTAAGTAGGCAGTAACCCATCCAGACAAGAGTCCCGACCAGGCCTTCGCAGTATATGTTATACCGTAGTTTACCGTTGCATACCTTATGCCGTAGTAATCACCTATTATTGATGGGTAAAATGCGTATGGAGAACCCCCTAGCAGTGAAGCAATAAGCGTAAATAGGAGGAACATTACCGGTACGTCCCCTAGATATGATAGCCCTAAAAGCGATACACCTAATAGGAAGTAGAACATACTCATAGTCCTCTCCCTACCGAAACGGTCTGAAATCACGCCAGCTACGATCCTACTTAAACCATTAGCTAATGGGAATAGCACTAAAATAATGTTCAAGTAGTTAGGAGGGACTTTAAACTCTGCCGACATAAGCTTTAACTGAGCACCAAACATTAAAGCAGCTGTAGGAGTTACTATAAACGTTAGATATATTAAGTACCACTGCCAAGTCTTCAACATCTTAGTGGGGGTGTAATTAACTATATCTCTACGAACGTTTCCCACACCTCCGGAAATCGCATCCTTTGGATAAACCATCATATACGAAAGGGGCATTAATACTGCTAACATAAATACCCCTACGTAGGTGAAAGCGTTTCTAAACCCGTTAGTAGCTATAAACTCCTGAATAGGTAAGTTAAATAGTGAAGCTCCAGCCCCGAAGCCGAATGTGACAAATCCCGTAGCAAGCCCCCTACGCTTAGGAAACCACTTAACCGCAGTACCAGTAGCTATGCCGTATAACGTACCTACTCCTAGAGAGCCTAATCCATACGTAATATATAGTTCCCACGGACTTAATACATATGATGAGGTAATAAATCCCAGACCTACTAAGATCGCTGAGAAAAACGCTAACTTTCTCGAACCGTAATTATCTGCTAAGAACCCGGAAAAAGGTTGTATGAAGGTTGATGCATAAACATAAATTGTAAAGGCTAGTGAGACCGTAGTGAGGGTCCATCTGAGGTCGTTACTAATTGCATACGCGTATAATGACCATGAGTACTGGTAAATACTTATTACCATCATAACGACCATGGAACTTAGCAGTATCGCCCATCTACTCACAGGAACACCTTAATAAAGTAAAATGAAGAAGTACTTAAAAAGCTATGAAAAACGCAGTCCAGACAGGGTTCAGTTCCTATATGGGTTTATATTGGTTAGTGTCATTGTCTCATCTCTTTTCTCCCATCGGTCTTGGATCTGCATCACCATTGGAGGTGTTCAGGGCACTCCTAGACCTTACATCTTGAGTAACACGGGAAGAACCTCCACGGGACTTTCAACCGTTTCCCGCTCTAGGTTTTTGTAGGTTTTCCTGGGGCGGGTCATCACGGTTTCCCTGAGCCCCCTCTCCACGGTCTGCCGTAGGTCTCAGAAACCCAGGATCACCAAAGCACTTATTACTCATTAGTTTATAAACATTGCTAAACTTAATCACATCAAGAGCTCTAAGCATCCTAGAGAGACCTACAAAAACCTAACACACTAAAACAGCTGTCACACCTTAATTCCTTAGAAAACGGAGAACATTAGGAGAATTAGAACGGTTGCTGATTTAGAGTTATTAAAAAAAGTTAGAAGTTATTAGTAAAATTTTTAAGGCATATAACCTTTATCCTTGTAGTATTTAGCTGCTCCTGGATGGAGCTCCCATAAACCGCCCAGCTGCCATGCCTTACTCGGGTCGAATTCCTCAAAGTACTTCGCAGAAGCTACTATATAGTCCTTGTTCTCATCGAGTAGTCTTGCAACGAAGTAGATGAAATCTTCAGGTAGGCCAGCTCTGCATAAGAATACTGGGTAGTCAACTAATGATGGGTAGTCCTCCTTAACCCACCTATAAGAACCTTTCGGTATTACTGACTTCTTAAAGCCGTAGTTCTCCATCATGAACTTAAAATCATCATCTGTTAGTATAAATGGTTCTAACTCCATTGTCGTATCGGCTTCTACCATAGCGCTATAGCCTATACCTCCAAAAGCTACGTATACCTGTATCTTACCCTCCCTCATCATCTGAACTATATCGGTGTGAGGTCCAAGGAATACGGTACCTCCAGCCTTTCTAATATCATCGTAGGTAACACCATACTTAGCTAGTAAAGTCCTTAACGTGAATTCCTCGGCAGTCCCTCTAATGTTAGTGCCTATACTTACTCTCTGGCCGGCCTTTACCATATCTGCTAATTCCTTAAAAGTGCTTGCAGGGAACCCCTTAACCTTCACCGCATGGAAGTATTGAGTATATAGCCCTCCTGCTAATAACTTCACGTTGCTGAAATTGATAGGCTCTCCCCAATACTCCTTAGCCGCTTTTTCATCCCTAGCTACAGCTGACTGCCATGCATAAGCCATAACTATATCTGCTTCATTCTTTGACGTTGCAAGTATATTAGGTCCAGAACCACCTGGTTGGACGGTCGCTCGAACCTTTAAGTTCTTAGTGATTAGGTCTCCTAATCCAGCTCCTATAGGATACCAAGCCCCGCCAATCCCTCCTACCCTTATAATGATTTCCTTAGGCCAGTGGGGTGGTGGTGATGGAGGTATTGGAGTTACTGTTGGTGTGGGTGTTGCCGTAACTGTTACAGTTACTGTTTGAGTGACTACTGACGTAACGGTCCTAGGGGGCGGTACTGCTACAGAACCTGCGAAATAACCACCAACACCAGCAATAATAATTAAGACAACTAAAATCCCGATTAAAGACTTCTGAGCACTCACAATAACCACCTAGACTCTGTACACTATGGGATTTATAAATTTTTAAGTACTACTGATTAGTACGTGTAAAAATTAATTAATTTCAGCAAAAATTAATTCTGCTAGGTCAAAGCTTTTGGACTAGCTGTTTTATCAGTTTAACAGCTCTTACTGGGTTGAAGATACCGCAACTGCAACATGCCGCCATTACCTCAGCTGCTTCTTCAGCTGTTATCCTACCTCTTTTAACGTCTTGAGCTAACTTCATCACTAAGTTCCTTGAAACGAATTGATGCCCGCACATCGTGCATATTTTAAGTACTTCTTCATGCTTAGGAAGTAGTTCAGTCTTCCCCCAAATTCCGAGAGCTAGGTTAACTGTGTGGGGCTTAGCTATCTTCCTAACTTCATCGTAAAGGCCGCTGATGACTACTGACATACCTAGATCAGCTGCTTTTAATTCATCTATAACTTTCTTAACGGTTTCTAAGTCCGTATAGACTCCGTGGTATATAGACCTATCATGCCCACCTTGAAGTAACCTCTCGAGAGATTTCATCCTAAATCCTGCTCTATACATGCTTCCTTGGGTCATATCACCCATATTTACTGGTTCGTACTTAGCTATTATTTTAAGGGCTTCCTTTAATTTTGGAGCAGCCCCAACATCATTAAATCCTTTAGCAGACATCACCAGAACTACGAAGTCCTCCTTTAATTCTTCGTACGTACCCTGCCTGTGGAGCGTGTGAGTCATTACTCCCACCCAACAAACGGCTTTCCTAAACCTATATTAATTTTCATATTAGGTCTCGCCTCAATACCAACCTGCCTGAGAACTTCATACGCCTCTGGCTCGCCGTCAGGCTTTACCCGAGATACTAACCCAACAGATATAACCGTATTTAACTCCTTACTCACCTCCCTAATGATCTCTAGAACCTTCGGTGCTAACTCCTTAGAGGTCTTAGCCTCAACAACAGCGGATAGTAAGTACACATTACGTAGTTCGGGGCTACGTACCTCACCCGTCTTCGGATCTATTAACAGTTTAGTGACTGGATTTTCAGGTTCGAATGTCACGTATGGCGCTATTGCTTTACATACCTTCTCCACGTCAGATACCCTCACACCCACCCCAGTAGGCCTACCCATATCTAAGGCAAACCCTATTTCACCAAACTTAAATCTGCCAGTAACATCGTTGGTTTTCATTTCTTCAGTACCTCTACCAGCCATACCGGTCTCAGGCCAGACAGCAGTAGCTGATGCGAAGAAGAACTTCAACCTCCTTATAAATGACATCTTCTCCGGAGGTGTAGGCTCTATAGCATCCTTAGGACATCTCGCAACCCTATAACATATCCAACACTCAACACATCTATCATCATCAACCTTAGCGTAATTCCTCCCATCCTCACTCACAATCTGTATAGCACCTACAGGACAGTAAGGAACGCAGTGTGTGCAAGCCACACATTTATTCGGATTTATATACAATATCTCACCGCACAAATTAACTAGAGGCTACAAGTTAAAAACCTTATTGTTCTATAAATTAAATTTCCGAACATCTCTGTTAGCAGTAGTGGAGTTCGGAGAAACCTTAATAAACTGTGTTCTAGATCGACTTAAAACTATCTCAAACGGAGAACGACATTGCTAGTTAGCATAGTAGTTAAGTTTTATACATTACTTGCAGATAGTATTGTGTGAGAAGTGTTTAGATAAGGGTTCAATCATCATGGACGTCAGCGGAGAGTTATGCGTAAGATGTAGAGGTGGGAAGAATTTATGTGGATTACCCTACTGCCCAGTAGTTATCAGGGCATCGGTCAAGGAATTAACGACTTATAGTACTGACATCTACGGTTCTTCACCGCCTTCTGTCTTTGTAGGTAGGCATGGCTACCCTAATGTGAGGGTGGGTCCCGCCACACCTCCAGAAGTTGGGGATACCTCAATATATGACTTACCTGAGATGTGGTTTAACCTATCGTTAAATGAGATTCTAAGATTTAGATATTCGTTAATTAGGGGGACTTACATAACCGCTATAAACGAATTAAATAGTAAGTATGTAGTGAGTCTCCAAGAATTAGCACTCACTTTACGCCCAGTTGATACTGAGTTGGTATTTGAGAAAAAGCCCAAACCTAAGGTCTACTTTGATGAGTACCTGCCGCCTCAAGGACCTTCAGCACCTCTAAAAGATTTTAAAATAGTAAGTAATCCATTAAGCGATAAGAGACTTGAGAAGGTCTACTACGACACGGATTTGAAAGCATTTGAAGGTGTTATAGAGCTCTATAGAAATAACGTCCCTATATCAGCTATTCAAAAGTTATTTAGTGTTGGCGGTCTAGGTATGGCTAGGTCTAGAAAGTTAGTACCGACTAGGTGGTCTATCACAGCTGTAGACTCAGTAATATCACACTACTTGATAAGCCAGGTTAAAAAACTACCAATAATAAACTCCTACATGTTATACATTAGGAAATTCGCAAATAATACCTTCATAGGCATACTAGCTCCTAGAACTTGGAGTTTTGAGTGGATGGAGGCGTGGTTTCCTGGCAGTACGTGGAATAAGTTCGGGATGACTGCTGAGATTGAAGGTGATTATGAAGGCTTTAAGGGCAGGAGTGAGTATCCAGAGATTGGCGGTTGCTACTACGCATCTAGATTAGCATCTGCTGAAGCGCTCTTAAACATGAAGAGACAGGCAACCGTAATACTTTGGAGGGAGATTTACGAAGGCTTTGACATACCTATCGGTGTTTGGTTTGTTAGGGAGAACGTAAGGGCCATGTTTAAAGAAAAACCTAAAGTTTTCAACACACTTAAGGAACTGTTAAACCACTTAAGCGAGTCCAACTATACTAGAATTCCCATCACTTCATGGGTCAAGAAATCATATCTCATGGAAACTATACTCAAACAGGAAAGCATTGATAAATACCTAAGTTGAGGACTTATGGCTAAATACTCATACATTAAGGTTAGGACGGCATTATCAGCGTCCAGACTACCGGACATAAAGTACGCATTCAATCCATACGTAGGATGCGCTCATGGATGCATATACTGCTACGCACCAGACTTCTGTAAAAAGTATCAAGAAATATCCTATAATTGGGGTTCCACAGTATACATCAAGGAGAACATAATTGAAGTTCTTAAAAAAGATGTTAGAAGATTGAGGCCCGGCGTTGTTGGAGTATCAACGATAACAGACCCCTACCAACCAATTGAAGCAGAAGAAGAACTTACAAGAAACGCTATTAAAACCCTCTCACAACACGGCTTTAAGATATCGATCCAGTCTAAATCTCCATTGGTCTTAAGAGACTTAGATATAATAAACCCTAAAAACTTCGACATAGGCTTCACAATAACGACGCTGAGAGATAGCCTAGCCAGAGAAATAGAGCCAAACGCACCACCACCTACTCAGAGAGCGAAAGCCGCTTATGAAGTCTCTAAATGCGGTGTTGATATGTGGATATTCTTAGGCCCAATAATACCATTAGTAAATGAGTATGAAGACATCATCGAGGAAGTAGTGGAATTCACCTCATCAGTAAACTCATACTTAATATATGATAAGCTGAATGTTAAACCGGTGATGAAGCATAACATGAGAATGAAATGGAAATTAAAAGTCGATGTTAATGAAGTACTGGGTCTAAGTATGAATGCTAATTACTTTAAGAAGATCAGCAGATTGGTTGAGGATTTATGTAAAAAACATAAAGTGAGATGTCTTCCAGCGTTTAACACCATCATTTAAAGACATCTACTATTTCAGAGTTGTTTAGAGATTTAATTAAGTCTTCAGTAACTATTCTAACTAACGTATTTAGACTTCCCCCACCGCATATTACGTACTCTTCCTCAAGTATTTTAGGATCAACGATCTTACGAATTGTTGAAATACCCCTCAATAAGGGGCTTACAGCACCTAAGGGAACCTTAAGGACTTCTAAAACCTCACCCGCCGTAGCCAGTCTAACATCACAACCTAAGTACGTTTTTAACTTGTAGTTATCGATCCTCCTATCACCCCTAATGATAAGTGCTACGTATTCGCCTTTCTCGGTCTTCACCAATATAGTTTTTACTATTCTTTCAGGGCGTTCCTTAACTAGCTTAGATGCCTTATAAACCGTTTCTACAGTATCTGTAAATTCGAGTATCTGCGCTCTCAACCCGCCCTCCGCGATTACTTCAGCAACCTCTCTGCTCAAATCATTCACCACTACGCTGAGACTGCTGAGAGAATCGCTAAGTTATCTTTATCTTAAGGGTCTTTCTTACCTCGTCAACTAAGACAATAACCAAGGGGACCACGATCATGTAGGCAAACACATCAAGTGGTAGTGGGATAGTTGAGAATGCAACACCAATTGGTGTGTAAATCACTACGAGTTGGAGGAGTAATGATATCACTAATGCAGGGAGTAACCACTTATTCCAAGGTAGCTTCCATATGTTAATGCTCTCGCTCCTAGATGCTAAAGCCCTACCAAATTCTGAGAGTACTAAAGTCGTAAAAGCTACTGTCTGAGCAAATCTAAGCCCGTAGCTTAACGTGTTGGAGAAGAGTATTATGACCATGATGCCTAATAGGGTACCCATGACTATGTAGTAAATTAGTTTCCTCCTAGTTATGAATCTCTCCTTAGCTGACCTAGGAGGTCTTTCAAGTATTCCAGGTTCGGCTGGCTCGAACCCTAACGCTATTGCTGGGAGGGCATCTGTTGTTACGTTGATCCACAGTAAGTGTATTGGTCTCAGTATTGGGGGAAGACCTGCTAACTCAGCACCGAAGACTGCTGCAACCTCACCTAAATTACATGTGAGTAAGTAGTTAATAGGTTTCTTAAGGTTTTCAAATATTATTCTACCCTCCTTAACAGCTTCAACTATAGTGACGAAGTTATCATCTAGTAGTATTAGCTGGGAAGCCTCCTTAGCAACTTCAGTCCCCTTAATACCCATCGCAACACCTATATCGGCCATCTTAAGTGCTGGCGCGTCATTAACGCCGTCACCAGTCATAGCTACTCTATACCCTTTACTCTTCAACATCTTAACTATCCTAGCCTTATGCTCTGGTGTTACCCTAGCGTAGATATCTACCTTATCCACTACCTTAGCAAATTCCTCATCACTCATCATCTCCAACTGCTTACCTTCAAGGACGTTCTCCTCAGACGCGTTTAACCCTATCATCCTACCAACAGCCATAGCGGTAAGCTTATGATCTCCTGTAACCATTACAACCTTAATGCCTGCCTTCTTACACACCTCTACAGCCTCTTTAACACCCTCCCTAGGCGGGTCAATGATACCTAAAACAGCTACAAACGTTAACTCCTTCTCAACATCTTCTACTGCCTCAGGAATGTGGCTTAATACCCTGTAAGCTATGCCGAAGGTTCTATAACCACTTGATGCTAACTCGGTTATACCGTCAATAATGTTCTTTTTAATCTCAATGCTTAAGCGGTCCTCAGAGCCGGAATTCCTCACCTTACTTGAAATATCTAAGAGCATTTCAGGTGCGCCCGATGATATTGCTAAGTACTTATCACCGAACCTGTGGATTGTTGTCTTCCTCTTCCTAAACCTATCGAATGGGAAGGTCTTAACGACTTCATACTTTGCTAAAGCCGACTTAACGTTCTCATCTCCTAATCCCTTATACGCGAGGACTAAGGCTGCTCCCTCAGTCGGCGAACCTAAA
>JAWBQY010000003.1:41551-105523 GCA_038844925.1 Sulfolobales archaeon
TGACCACCATCACATACTAACTTGACATCTGGTGATGTATGGACGGCTAACGATTCCAATAGGAATTTAAGGTCGTTTTCATCGTTATTACCCGCGATAAGCCTTATCTCACCTTTAGGTTCGAAACCACTGCCGGAGACTTCGTAAGTAGCGTTAAGCATCTTAATTACTTTAACAGTCATCTCAGCTTTAGTTATAGTGCCAGTTTTATCACTACATATAACGTTGCAGGCGCCTAATCCTTCAACAGCTGCTAACTTCCTAACTAATGCGTTTTTAGCCGCCATCCTTCTAGCGCCTACTGCGAGGATTGCCGTAGCGATTGCCGGTAAACCCTCAGGCACGGCAGCAACTCCTAAAGCAACTGCTAACATTAATGCGTCTAGCACGTCGGCATGTTCGAGGAAGAGCGTCATAAGGAAGACTACAGCACATATACCTAAGATTATCCCACCTATCCTCTTACCGAACTCATCTAACTCCACTTCGAGAGGTGTTTTCTCCTCCTCAGCCTCAACAACCATCTTAGTAATCTTACCGAATTCCGTATTCATCCCAGTAGCAGTTACGACAGCCTTTCCCTTACCCCTAACGACGTAGGTACCCATAAAAACCATGTTCTTTCTATCACCTACTATTGTCTCGGGCGGTAGTGTTATGTCAGCGACTTTAGCGACAGGTGTTGACTCTCCAGTCAGGGATGCTTCATCAACATCTAGATTTATTGCCTCGATAACCCTAGCATCTGCTGCAATCCTATCACCCTCACTAAGCACTAAAATATCTCCAGGAACGACTAGTGATGCATCAATAACTTTCTCCTCACCATCTCTTAGAACCTTACAGGTCGGTGCTGCTAACTTTTTCAAAGCCTCTAGGGTTCTCTCAGCTCTATATTCCTGGATGAACCCCATTATAGCCATTATCATGACTATTATCAAAATCGCTGTAGCATCTATAACTTCCCCTAAGATAAGTGAGATGACAGTAGCTACTAGCAATATACCTATTAGGAAGTTGGCGAATTGCTTTAGTAGAAGTTCTAGAGGGCTCTTCTTCTTAGCTATTAATTCATTACGTCCGTAGATACGGAGTCTCTCCTCAGCCTCCTTACTGGTAAGACCTCCTAACCTACTACCAATTTTTTGTAATACTTCTTCAACAGTTAAAGAATGCCATGGAGTGCTCAACACTAACACCTAGAACTTAAATAGGGTTTGACTTAATAAGGTTTAACAGTTAATGCTACAAATCCCAATATTCTGACATCTCCATCACTTCTAAAACACCTTTATCGACATACCACCAAATAGCTTTTGAAATCTCATAAGCTAAATTAGCGTTGAGCACTAAAGGTATGTTTAAATCTACTGCTAACCTTCTTAACTCGTAGTCCTTCTCAAAAGCTATTCCTGAGGTGCAGACCATGCCTACATCCCCACGTTTTAAGTATTCTAAAGCCTCACTATATCTAATGCTTGGAAATCCGTTGACATACATTTCATCAATAGTTAAGGTTTCATAACCTGCTTTCTTAAGCATGTAAAGAGCCTCACTTAGTAATGGCTTATCAGCAGGAGATGCGGTATAAGCGATGATTAACTCACCTCTTTTAGGTATTCTATTAGGCGTTGCTGATAACCAACTCTTAAGTAGGGCGTCTTCGAATACCCTCCCAAGACTAGCAACCTCACCAGTACTCCTCATCTCAGGACCTAAGAATGGGTATGCACCTCTGAGCTGCGCCCAAGAAAACTGAGGGGTCTTAACAGCCCAGCACTTAGCTGGTAACTCTATGTACTCGTCCGGTACGCCGATATCTAACTTGCCGTCTATTAATGCTTGAGCTGCTAACTCCATTAGATTAACACCTCTAGACTTACTTGAAAATGGCATTGACCTACTAGCCCTTAGGTTAAGCTCTAACATATAGGCAGTACCGTCCTTAACTATGTATTGAATGTTGAATGGTCCCCTAATATTTAACTCTAAAGCTAGTTTTAAGGCATACTCATGTATCTGCCTTAGGACGCCGTCCCCCAACCTCCTAGTAGGGGTGACCATAGTAGCATCACCGCTGTGTACACCAGCAGGTTCTACATGTTCTATCGATACTCCTACAACACGCCTTCCATCAGACACGGCATCTACCTCAACTTCTAAAGCATTATCAATAAACTTAGAAATAATCACCGGATACTCGCTTGAGACCTTAGTAGCTATTTTAAGGTAGTTTATGAGGTCTTCCAGATTATACACTACCTTCATAGCGGTACCGCTTAAAACGTAGCTCGGCCTGACAATTACCGGGAATCCCAGCTCATCTACTACCTTCATAATTTCATCAACGCTAGTAGCTTTAACCCATGGAGGTTGTCTAATGCCTAAGTACTCTATAAGCCTAGAAAACTTAACTCTATCCTCAGCTCTATCAATACTATAACCACTACTTCCTAGTAACTTAATACCTACGTCTTCAAGCTTTCTAGCTAGGTTATTTGAGATTTGCCCACCAACTGAGGTGATGACGCCGAGAGGTCTTTCCAAACTTACTATATCCCTAATAGTTTCTAGTGTTATCTCCTCAAAGTAGAGCTTATCATTTATATCCCAATCAGTAGATACGGTCTCCGGATTATAGTTAACTACTATTACTTCAAAACCCTTCTTACGTAATGACTTGGCTAAGTTAACAGTAGCCCAATCAAACTCTACTGAAACACCTATCCTAAAAACTCCTGCACCTAAAACTAAGACCCTCTCCTTCGGTCTGTAGTTAAAGTCTAAATCATCTTCGAATCCGTTGTAAGAGAGGTAAAGGTAGTTTGTTTTAGCAGGCCATTCAGCAGCCAGGGTATCTATCTGCTTAACATACGGTCTAATACCATAGGAGACCCTAAGATTTCTAATACGTTCTACATCGGTTTTCAATAGTTTAGCTAATTGACGATCGCTAAATCCATACTCCTTAGCCTTGGCTATCAATTCTGAAATGTCCCCACCCTCTAGCTTATTGCGACTATTACGTATTTCTTCAGCAAGGTCTACTAAGTCTTTAACGATCTTAATGAAATACTTATCAATTCCAGTAATACTACTTAACTCAGCTACAGATGCTCCTAACCTTAAAGCCTTAGCCACATGGAGTAGCCAATAAGGCTCCCGTTTCTTCAACCTCTCAATAACTACTTGAAGTTCTTCGTCTTCCTCATAGTAAGGTCCCCCAACAACTCCGTCCTCCCCAATATCAAGCATTCTAATAGCTTTCTGAAAGGCTTCATATAAATTCCTACCAATTGCCATGACTTCACCAATGCTCTTCATCTCACTACCCAAACTTCTTTCAACGCCTACGAATTTCTCTAAGTCCCACCTAGGCACTTTAACTACTACGTAGTCAAGGCTTGGCTCAAAACATGAGCAAGTAATTCCAGTAACTTTATTAATTACTTCATCTAAGGTGTAACCTAATGCAAGTTTAGCAGCTATGTATGCTAGTGGGTAGCCAGTTGCCTTACTAGCTAAGGCACTACTTCTAGACATCCTAGGATTCGTCTCTATTATGTAGAATTCCTCGGAGAACGGGTTTAAGGCTAATTGAACATTACACTCACCTATAAGACCTATAGCCTCAGCAACTTTAATGCTGGCATTCCTTAATAGTTGGTACTCCCTATCATTTAATGTTTGACAGGGAGCTATTACGACGGACTCACCTGTATGTATACCCATGGGGTCAGCGTTCTCTAGACATGCAACAGCTACTGAATTTCCCCTCCTATCCCTCACAACCTCGAACTCTATCTCCTTCCAATTATGGAGGTACTTCTCTATGAGGACTAATCTAATCTCACTATGTGCTAAAGCCCTTAAGATGTTGTTTCTGAGGTCTTCATCATTCCAAGCTACGAACGACCCCCTACCACCTAGGTTGAAACTCACCCTACCTATTACTGGGTATCCTACTGAATTAGCTATCTCTAAAGCCTCCCTCAAACTTCTAGCCGCACCACTCATAGGGACAGGTAAAGACCAAACCCTCATAGTCTCTTTAAACAACTCCCTATTCAATGCCTTCTCTATTCCATCTACAGGTGTACCGTAGACTTTAACACCATACCTACTTAGAACACCCTCCCTCTCTAATGTAACACCTATCGATAGCGCTGATTGCCCACCAAAACCTAATAGTATCCCATCAGGTCTTTCACGCTCTATAACCGCCTCAACGAATTCACGTCTTATTGGTACTAAGTACACCCTATCAGCTAACTCATGACTAGTCTGTATTGTAGCTACGTTAGGATTTATCAATACAGTCTTAATGCCCTCTTCTTTAAGTGCCTTAAGCGCCTGACTACCACTATAATCGAATTCAGCTGCCTCAGCAATTTTGATAGCACCAGAACCTATAACAACTACCTTAGATGGGAGTTCCATACCTCTCCACCAATCTCTTGAAGAGATTGAAGACCCACAAACTATCTAAAGGTCCTGGAGAACCTTCAGGGTGGTATTGAACAGTTATTACCGGCTTATTAACATGTTTCAAACCCTCAACACTTTTATCATCAGCATTAATCATCCACAGCTTAAATCCAGTATCTATTAGACTTGATTCAGCGACTGCATAGCCGTGATTTTGACTTGTTACAAAGCACTTACCTTTTTCTAAATCAATGCAGGGTTTATTATGACCTCTATGCCCGTACTTAAGTTTATACACATCAGCGCCTGCAGCCATAGCCAATATCTGATGTCCTAAGCATATACCTAATGTTGGGACTCCGTATTCTAATACTCCCTTAGCCTTCTCCACAACAGTGGTGAGGAGTTTTGGATTGCCAGGTCCGTTACTGTATACTATTCCCGATGCACCATATGCTTCAAGATACTTTAGAGGGTCCTCATAGCATGGAATTCTGATAACTCTAAATCCACTCCTAAGTAGCTCTCTAAGTATGCCATACTTTATACCGCAATCAACTACTATTAGAGTATTAATACGGTCCTTATAATCTGAGGGTTCATGGAATATTATGCTCTTAGGCATTACCTCATCTACTAGAGGTCTTTGATCGTATTTTGTACTGCTTTCCAGCCTACTGACTAATTCGTTAATATCGATATCCCCCTCATACACGGCTACTAATGCCTGCATCACCCCTTTCTCACGGATTTTCTTGATTAAAGCCCTAGTATCCACACATGATACTGCTGGAATACCTTCACTAAATAACCACTCATCTAAGCTTAAGATACTAGTCCAATGGCTCGGTGAGTTATTATAAGCTACGACAGCTGCCTCAACCTGCACTCTCTCAGATTCGAAGTACTTAGGTATTCCGAACTCTAATACCTCCTTACTAGGTACTCCGTAATTCCCCATCATAGGATGGGAGAAGATTAATATCTGACCTTTAAATGAGGGGTCCGTAAGCGCTTCAGGATACCCCACCATACCAGTCGTGAATACTAGCTCACCGTAACTTATGCCTGGATGACCGAAGCCACAACCCTCAACTACTGTTCCATCCTCAAGTATTAAAACAGATTTATATCTACCGCAGTTTCTCTTATTTTTAACTATTTTACTTACTTTCATTGAGGACCCGCATCAGCGTTTATCAACGCTTCATATATGCTGTAGTCATTACTGAGCGTTCTTTCAGAATCTTCTATCATCTTCAGTACTAATTCAGGGTTTGGAGAGCCTAAAACCTTTCTAGCATTTAATACGTTCTCAGGTATTACAATACTACGGAGTTCCTCTAAACTAATACCTAACCTACTACTTAATGCCTCGCATATCTTACTTATATCTGAAGTACTTAGTTCCCTCATTAATGATGCCAGTACCTTATGAACCTCTCTATACGGTTTACCATACTTAATTGAGAGAAATTCTGCTAGGTCAGTAATTGTGAGAGGGTATTTATACGCATCACCACGCAGTACTTCTTCCTTAAACTCCACGCCCTCTATGAAGTCCCTCAGTATTGTGAGAGCCTCTAGAGTATTAGTGATAAGTTTTAATAAGTGTTTCGTAATTTCCTGGAGATCTAAATTATAACCTGATGGCACAGCCTTCACCGCTGAGAGTATTGCGGTTAGGTGTCCTATTGCCTCACCCCCCCACGCACGTATGACTTCCATAGTCACTAAGTTTTTCTTATGTGGCATCATACTACTCGTAGCTAGGTGATGTAGAGGGGGTTCAATATAATTAAACTGAGGTGTTGTCCATATAATGAAGTCCTCAGCTATGCGGGATATTGAAACAGCCAGTGAAGCTATAAGTGATGCAACTACACATATAAAGTCCCTAGAACCTGTAGCTAGTAGCGTATTATTCACCAAACCCTTAAACTTCAGCAGTCTAGCTAGTTCGGACCTGTCGAGAGGTACCGTAGTACCAGCTACAGCTCCAGCACCTAAAGGTGATTTATCAATAAGGTCTTCCAGCACATGGTAGAAAATACTTGTATAATTGGAGAGCATTTCCTCAATATAAGTCAGATAGTGAGCTACTGTAGAAATCTGAGCTACCTGTAAATGTGTTGTTAAGGGTAGTAACGTGTTTAAGTGATTCCGCGCTTTCTTAAGGAGAACTTCCCTAAGCTTGAGGGCTTCCCCGACGAGTTCTACTAGCAACCTCTTAGTCTTTAATCTTAGTGCGGTTGCTACATGATCGTTACGACTCCTCCCAAGCGGGATCCAGCCAGCATCAACACCTAACGCGTTAGTTAGGTAGATCTCTATCGCTTCGTGGACATCCTCAGCCTTAAGTTTGAATAACTCATCACTATTTTTAAGTAATTCTTTAAGGACTTCTAAAGCCCTACCACCGACTTCGTATGGTATTAACCCCTTAGACCTTAAATGGTCTACATGCGCTATTAAGACTTCAATGACTTCCTTAACTATTAGCCTGTCTTCATCCATAGACGATATAAAACTTACTATTCGGTCCTTCGACTCTCCAAGCAGTGCTTCCCTATAGAAGGTCATTGAGACAGCGCACCATACATTTTCTGTAATTTTCTAAAAGCAATGACGCTCTGCAGACCCCATAATTCTATGAACCCCTTAGCGTACTCCTGCGCTAGGCTCGTATAACTTTCATATGTTGTTAGTTTGGGGTCATATAAAGAGTTATCTGATTGCCTACCAACCACAGTGATACTACCTTTAAATAGCTTAAGCCTTACGACACCGCTAACCCTCCTCTGGACATTCTCTATGAAGGCCTCTAAATCATTCCGTAGGGGTTCGATCCATAACCCACTATATACTAGATTAGCCCACATATCATCTACTAAGCTCTTAAACATTAACTCCCACTTACTCAGCACTAATTTCTCTAAATCCTTATGAGCCTCAATGAGTGTGACAGCTGCTGGGCATTCATATACTTCCCTACTCTTCAAGCCAACCACCCTATCCTCTATATGGTCTATCCTCCCAACACCATTCCTCCCTGCAATATAGTTCAAGGTCTTTATGAGTTGGACCTTATCCAACTTCTCATCGTTAATAGCTACTGGAACACCCCTCTCAAACGTTATTGTTAGGTATTCTGGTTTGTCCATAGCCTTCTCCGGAGGGAGAGTCCACTTAAAAACCTCTTCAGGCGGTTCTACCATAGGGTCATCAAGTATCCCGCACTCAATACTCCTACCCCAGAGATTATCATCAACGCTGAAGAACTTAACCTTAAATTCAATTCCTTTAGACTTAGCATATTCGTATTCCCAATCCCTATTTAAACCCCAGTCCCTTACCGGTGCTAAGACCTTAAGCCCTGGGTCTAATGCCTTAATCGTTAAGTCAAATCTTACTTGGTCATTACCCTTACCGCTACATCCGTGAGCTACTGCGTCAGCACCCTCCTTCTTAGCTATCTCAACTAACTTACTACCTATTAGAGGTCTTGACAACGCGCTGGATAGCGGGTATTTCCCTTGGTATAATGCGTTGGCCTTTAACGCTGGAAGTACGTACTTCGCTACGAACTCTTCCTTACAATCAATAGTGTAATGTTTTACAGCTCCTAACCTCTCTGCCTTATGGGATATTTCATCTAAATCGTCTTCCTGACCAACATCTAAGGTTAGGGTTATTACCTCG
Organism: Sulfolobales archaeon; assembly: GCA_038844925.1. Taxonomy (GTDB): domain Archaea; phylum Thermoproteota; class Thermoprotei_A; order Sulfolobales; family NBVN01; genus DTCV01. Next base: position 49,682 of record JAWBQY010000003.1, read on the forward strand.
GCGTTGAGTCTTTCCCTAAGTAGGAGTAATATTACTGATGTATCTAACCCCCCAGAATATGCCAATACCACCCTCATTAGCTCATAACCCTCTACCTTATTACGGGATTAAACTCCCTAAATACTTAACGTTATTTTTGTTACAATTTATATAAGCTTATGTTCTAAATGTAACATCATCTTTCTTTAAACTCTCTTAACTGTATGATTAATTCCTCAATTAAATTGTAAGCTCTTAAAACATCCCTACGGTTAAGAACTAGTATCGTATCAACATAGCAGGAAATAACTTGAGTTATGTTTATACCATGCCATGAAAGTAGTGAAGTTATATAGGAGATCACCCCAGGAACTGCGATTATCTCCTTAGGACTTATTAATACTATGGCTGATTGATCATCAATGATCTCTTCAATAGAGTCCTTACCAAAAAACTTTACAACCTCCTTACCTATATCCTCCGACACTACTAACGTGAACGTCTTAGTGCCCTGCGTCAGCTGGAAGAACCTTGCCTGCATTATCACAGGTATGAAGTCCTTCAACCTAGTTAGGAGTACCTCCCTCCTTAAAGTTATTAACTTTAAATCCGTCTGCAACTCCACCGTAGTCTCTGCTAGAATATCTCGGATGACCTCATCGAAAGACTTCCCAGACTTTAAGGTTTCAGAAAACCTTATTATACCCATCTTAACTGCGTTAACGCTGACGCTTTTAAACCCGCCAACCCTTCTAACCTCATCAACTAATAATCTAGCTAATGAGCTATAGTTAATGACGTCTAATTTAATGCAGTCTAAGATTGAGGGGTGGGTAGTAATTACCCTCCTAACAGCATCAGAAATACTTAGCTTTTTATCCAATAAGTACACCTAAACCTAAATTAGCTAGCCCCCTTAAGTTACTAACGTCTTAGACGCCTTACTAATCACCGCAAATGCTGCTAAAAGCAACATTATAACGAAGAGGTAATTCATTAAAATACCGTAAATACCTACATACGCTGATGCCGTCCCAACTAAAAGTAATTGCAACTCCTATAAGGGTTGGGTAAACCGTATTACTTAGACTATGGATATAGAACTAATTATATATCCCATAAGTACTAAAAATAAAATAATAACCTCCTAGGCATGTCCTTCCCTACTGGTAATGCCTTAGTCTAAGACCAACTCATCAATACGTAGGATATGTTGTGGAGCAGCACAGTAGGTGAGACATAGGATATAGCTTAGTAATGTCAAAAGTCCTTAAAGATAATGGCTAAGCTGACTGCGGATGATATGGTGGGATTAATGAATATTAAGATGTATATAATCATGCTTTAATTTCTATTTGGAACTCATGGCTGATTACTCATTAGGTTTGAGATGCTGATTTCCTCTAGATTAAGGGGCTAATACTACAGATGCCTAATGATTTCATCAATCACTATAAGCGCCTCTTCAGGTAGTCTCCCCTTTAGGAGGTACTCCTCAATACCATATAGATGTGGCATTGTTAAGCAACTACTATCTGCTATATGTTCTTGGAACTCCCTAAGTATGAAGTCATTATCTACGGTTATGTTCATTAAGTTATTTACCACGACTACTGGAACGTCGCATCCAAGGCTTTTAAGAAATTTAATATACCTTAAGGTTACATCAATAGATGTCTTTGTTGGTAACGTAACTACTATATGCTTACCCTTTACGTACTTCATCAGAGTTAGTAACTCATCACTCATCCCGGGGGGTAGGTCTACTAATAAATAGTCTAATGAGTCCCAAATAGTTAGTGCTAACATGTATTTTAAGACCTCACTCTTCCTCTCACCTCTTAGGGGTGTGGGTCTATCCCCTACAAACATTCTCAACGACATGACCTTAATCCCATACAACTCAGCCGGTTTGAATCCTCCCTTAATGGCCTCGACAGATACTTTACTACCTCCAAGTATGAAGGGTATTGAAGCGCCGTGTAAGTCTGTATCAAGGATCCCAGTCTTCATACCCATATCTCGGAGCCTTAACCCCAGCAGAGTTGAGAGAGTGCTTTTTCCAACGCCGCCCTTCCCTGATCCTATAATTACTACCCTACCAATCTTACTTAACCTATCAGCTATCATGTAGTCCTTAAACTCAATCACTCTTAACACCCTTTACGCTTAATAACCTAACATCATATCCAGAAACTATCTTAAAGTCCTGAGACTTACATCTAGGACATACCATAAACACATTTATAAGGTCTGGTATGAAGTGTACTGGATTATCGCAGTCTTCGACCTCCCCACACAACTCACCCATAATACTATCCCTAATCTGAGACCAACTCCAAGAAAAACCACATTGATTACACTCAAACTTACTCTCCTCCTCCTTAATCGAGAACGTAATACGGCCTAAACCGTATTCCTCACTTAAAATATTAAGGAGTTCTAATAAGACCTCTTTATCAATCTGCGCTAAATCACCGACTAAGATATCTGCTTCAGAAACAATACTTAAGTTGTTATAATCCCTTATCTTTTTAATAGCTAGTATGATGCCCTCGGCTATCGAGTACTCATGCATCCCAATACCCTCTAAAGATGTTATAAGTTCGGCATATCTAATAAGCTTAAATACTACTTAGTGTATAGATAGATTCGGCAAAAGTATGAGAAATCTTAAGGCTGTAATCGAATCTATGAAGATAATTAGAAAGTTCTACGAGAGGTTGGGATGGGAGGAAGAGGCACTTAAAGTAGACGACATAGTATATGATGCCTTGAAATGACGCCCACCTAAATTTTAGATTTAAATTATTCTATTTTTAAAATTCAATCCAACTATACTAATCAATCATTGAGACAGCCTTAAATCTTTAAATTCTCGACGACTCTACCAACTCCTTAACGCTTTGATACATACCCAGGACAGCTCTATAGGTCGTACCTTCAAACATCTTAAACTTCTCCCTATACATAACCATGTAACGTAGTTCTAAATCACTCTTCAGTAATTCTCTGTATACATCCTCAGGTCTGTTAAAACCCCTCCTTATTAAGTCAGCAATTAATGTAGCCCAAGCAATTGCTTTATCTTTAACCCTCTGGATAAGTACTTCAGGATTCTCTCTAACGTAACCGAAGTGAGCTACTGAGACCACCTCGTAATTAAACTGTGAGAGCTTATCTATACTCTTAACGTATTCTACGAAGTTGAAAGGTGGAACTGTAACTGGATACACCCTACCGTTAAACAGGTTTCCTAAGGCATCACCGGCTATTAATATGCTGCCTGGCTCAACAATAAATGACATATGATGTGGTGCGTGTCCAGGAGTGTGTATAGCTTTAATAGTGACGCCCCCTAAATCTACGCTTGAGTAGTCCTCTAGACCTACTACCCTGTCATGCTCTAAGGGCTTAGGAGGGCCGAAAAATAGTGCTACATCCCCTAGGACTTCTTTCGAAGCCTCCCACAACCTATTAGGACTTATTAAATGTTTAACACCTCTGGGATGTACATATACTTTAACATCGCCTAAGAGTTCGGCTAACCTACCTAAACCCCCTCCATGATCTAAATGTATATGAGTTGCTAATACGTACTTAATTTTAACATCACTGAACTCAGTACCGATCACCTCCATCAAGCCCTTCACGTTGACGTCCGGGCCTGGATCTACTAATGCTGCCCCATCACTACCTACTATTAAATAAGTCGAGAGCCAATCACTCGTATTAAGGAGTTCTGTACTAATGATGTATACATTACTATTAATTTTAATCACCCTACCCATCCAACCACCCTAAAACGATTTAACTAAGCCATTATAACTCTATAACCCATCTACTCCTATCTTTATAGTCCATAAGCTTAATACCCAACTTCATTAACTCATTCCTAATCCAGTCAGATGTTTCATAATCCCTTAACTCTCTATGCTTCTGCCTCACCTTAACCAAGAGCTCAACTAACTTATTTATTAATTCTTCCCGACCACTGTAGTATATATAATCATCTAACACCCCTAGAATTTCATTAAACTCCTTTAATAGGATATACGCCTTAAGTACTGATGCGTAGTTAGGCTTAGCCTCTAAATCTCTGAATACAGTAGTGGTTAGTTCGTAGACTTGAGAAAGCGCTTTAGGTGTATTTAAATCGTTATCCATAGCACTATAGAATTCATCCCTAATTGTGCTGAGATTCCTTAAAATCCTTACCTCCTCATCACTTAGGTAGGGTGTTGGCTCTACCTCCATTAACAGCTTCTTAAGGGTATTAACAGTATTTACTAATCTACTATATGCTTTACTAGCCATGTCTAGACCTTCCTCCGAGAATTCTAGCGGTGTTCTATAATGCGCTGAGAGAACCCACAACCTCAACACCTCGGGCCTAACACTCCTTATTAAGTCTTTAAAGAATATCACATTGCCGAGCGATTTACTCATCTTCTCCTGCTTTATTGTAAGATAACCAACATGGAACCAATAACCCACCCAAGGTCTACGCCCGAATCTAGCCTCACTCTGAGCTTTCTCATTCTCATGATGTGGGAATATTAGGTCCTGACCCCCACCATGTATGTCTATACGATCACCTAAGTATTTAGAACTCATAACCGAGCACTCTATATGCCATCCAGGCCTACCCCTACCCCACGGCGACTCCCAATAAGGTTCGTTAGGTTTTGCTGCCTTCCATAGTGCGAAGTCGTAGGGCTTCCTCTTCTCACTTAAAAATTCTTCCTCCTGACCCCACTCACTCCTGTCTAGCCTACCTGACAGCTCACCGTAGTAGGGATAGCTATCAACGCTGAAGTAAACACTTCCCGACTGCGCTACGTAAGCATAACCCTTACTTATAAGGTCTTCAATAAATTCTATGATGTCCTTGATATGCGCTGTGACTCGGGGGTGTATGTGAACTTTAATGTTTAACTTATTAAGCATGTCGAAGTAGTCCTTAGTATACCTACTCGTTATTACTTCCCAACTAACACCCTCTTCATTAGCCCTCCTAATAATCTTATCATCGATATCCGTAATATTTTGAACGAATAGTACGTCATAGCCTTTGACCATTAAATACCTTTTTAAGATATCTGCAGCTACGTAAGCTCTTGCATGCCCGATATGCATGTAGTCATATACCGTCGGACCGCAGAAGTAGATCTTCACCTGAGGCGGGTTCGCAGGCTTAAACTCCTCAACAGTCTTACTCAACGTATTATACAACTTTAACACAAATGAGGACCACCGTAGACTTTAATACTAAATGAAGGTTTAAATAGTTATTGAGTACGAATTCTCAACTCCCTGCAGACATTATCAACTAATTCACCTACGTCTTCAACATACGTTATTTTTGAAGTCCTCCTATCATCTATATATGGAGTTAACAGCTTAACCTTATCCGTGGGTAATCCCCTCCCACCCAATACGAATATCGGTCTACCCTCATCGTAGGCTGTTACAATTTCCTGGAAGGTGCCTCCAGCACCGCCTAAGGCAACTAATACATCACATGTACGTACTAATATAACACTCCTCATCCTGAAGGAAGTACCGCTTTTAATAACTAACGCATCTTCAGGATATTCAATACCTTCCAACTCTATCGGCGGTATAATCACTACTCGTAGACCATGCCTTAAACCCTCATCAACTAAGACCTTCATCAACCCCCAATACCCTCCCACAACTAAAGCTATTTTCTCAGTTCCACAGCATTTAACTAACATGTTAATGAATTCTCTAGCATCTTCAACTAGATTGGGAGGGGGTTCACCACTATATGCCGCAATCCCCACATACCTCATTTTAAGGATACCTCAAACATCATCTACTTCTAGAAATAAAACCTTTCCTGATTAGGTATTAATAAATACCACATCGATTAAGTCAGTCGAGGATGACTTCATCATTAAATTCATAATCGGCTCTTCCTCATCACTCATTAAGAAGATCATTAACAGCATTAATAAGTACTAAATAATGCGTAAATAATATAATAATCCTTATAAATCATAGTATTTTACGGTGTAGTAAGCTTGGATATTAACACTAAGTTAGAGATTATTAGTAGGAATGCCGTCGAGGTAATTACGTTAGAAGAATTGAAGAGTAAATTTGAAGTCGGTCATAAGTTAAAAGGTTATTTAGGCTTTGAGCCCAGCGGATTATTCCATATAGGTTGGTTAATATGGGCCTTAAAGTACAGAGACTTAGTGAACGTCGGCGTTGAGATGTACTTGCTGGAGGCAACATGGCATGCCTGGATTAATGATAAGCTAGGCGGGGATATGGAGTTAATTAGAGCAGCTGCTGACCACGTCGTCTCAGTCCTTAAATATGCCGGTATTGACGTAAGTAAGGTTAGGATTGTAGATGCTGAAGAACTAGTTAGCGATAAGGAGTACTGGAGTATATTAATTAGAGTTGCTAAGTCCGCCTCACTAGCAAGGGTGAGGAGGGCTTTAACCATCATGGGTAGGAGGAGTGAGGAAGGTGAGACAGACTTCTCCAAACTCATCTACCCATTAATGCAGGTATCTGATATCTTCTATCTAGACCTAGATATAGCGTTAGGCGGCTTAGATCAGAGGAAAGCACATATGCTTGCTAGAGATGTTGCTGAGAAGCTAGGCTTTAAAAAACCCATAGCGATACATACACCACTCCTTACATCACTTCAAGGTACTAGTAGGATGGATGTTAAGGGAGAATTAGATGAATTACTCTCAGATGCTAAGATGAGTAAATCACGCCCTGAATCAGCTATCTTCATAACAGATTCTGATGAGACCATCAGGAATAAGATCATGAACGCTTACTGTCCACCACGTCAAGCAGATTTCAACCCAGTTTTAGAGATTGCGAAGTATATAATATTCTACGACGAGCCTAAGGAATTTATAATAGAGAGACCGGCTAAGTACGGTGGGACTTTAGAAGTAACTACCTATAAGGAACTTGAAAAACTCTACGTAAGTGGCTTGCTACACCCTTCAGACCTCAAATCAGCAGTAGCTAAGTACATCATCGATATGATAAGACCCATCCGCGATAACGTCCTAAGGGAGTCTAGAAACGTTATAAGTAAAATCACATCATACATCACTAGATGATTATAAGCTTAAATCATAAATGTCTGAAACACCTTTAATGTAGAGGTAGAGAGTGGCCTCCCTATAGCCGAGGGATATCCGGACTACGTGAACGGGTTTCCAACCAGGTATCTCAAAATCTAACGTAACGATACGTGTACCAATCCTAACCTCCCTACTCAACTTAGGCTTTAGCATCTTATTGACTGATGTTAGTAGGTACATGTATATTACAGTAGCATCACTTAACGTAACGTTGAAGAAATCATCATTAATAAACGTTATTTTATCAATAACCCCCATTTTCCTAGCCCTCTCTTCAGCCCTTAATATCAACTCCTTATTAACCTCAACGCATACACCTTTAGCACCTCGTAGAGCAGCTTCAACTACTATCCTACCATCACCGCAACCTAAATCATATAAGACATCATTAGATCCAACTTTAGCTAGATTCATTATGTAGGGGAGGAGTTCATCTCTAGTAGGGACCCAAGGAGCTAATGAGACACCGCCATTTAACGTTTGAATGAATATGCTAAGATTCTCTAACTCCTCTCCGAACATTCGACTCCCCCATGATTTAAGGGTATTATAAGAAGACTTATAAAGAATTATAAAGTGGGATTACCCATGATCCGTCTAGACTTAAAGCCTGCCTTGACTCCTTAATATTAACTCCTAGTACACGACTTCGCTGTACTTAAACCACCTTTCAAGCTAAACGCCTTTATACCTTTAGACCTTAAAGTTGCTGCCCAAACGCTACTCACCTGACCGCTATCACAGTACGTCACTACTGGCCTATCACTTGGTAGCGATTTTAAGTCCACGTCGTAAATGCTGATGGCCTTAGGATGATGCCACATCTCAAATTCACTCTTATCTCTGACGTCGATGACTAAAGCGTCCTCAGGTATGAAGTCTAATTCTAATGTGAGCTCTTTTAAAACTTCGTAAACGTCTATATCCATCAAGTCGTAGACCTTAACAGACTCAACTATCTTCGATATAACTTCATCACCTACTTTTAACGACTCATTTATTAATGTGTTTAAGTCTGCGCGAGTGGTAACAGGTCCTGAAGCTATACTACATAACTCTAAGACCTTAGACGACTCCTCATATGTATTTAACATCTTAGATAGCTTGATTATCTCTTCTTTATCCATAGATATCAGCGGTCTTAAAATAGGTAGCCTAATATTAGGTTGTATACTTTCTTCAATGACTTTTAAGTTCTTAAGAGTTTGGGAAGATGCCTGCCCTATGGACTCACCAGTACCTATAGCGTCGTAGCCGTACTTACTAGCCAACTCTAAAGCGATTAAATACATAAACCTCCGTAAGACAACCTGGCTGTAATCCCTTCTAACACTTCTCAGCATGTAAGTAATGAGTGTGCTTAAATCTGCTAAGAATAACTTCGGTCGATACCCGTAGAGCCTCATACCCAACTTTCTAATAACGTTAATCGCTCTAACTAGGTTATCATAGCTCCCCATAATAAAGTGTAGGAAGTCTACCTCAACACCTCTCTTAGCTATTAGCCAAGAGGCGACGGTAGAGTCGTAACCACCTGATACCAGCATTAAAACCCTACCTTCAATACCTATTGGCAATCCGTCAACCCCTAAGACACATTCATGAAGTGCGTATAATTCGTTATCTCTGACTTCAATAGATACTTCAACATCTGGGTGCTCTAAGTCAACACCACTTGAATACTTTTTCAGCACATTACCCACCTCCCTTGCGATTTCAATTGATGTAAAGCTATGACTACCCACCCTCTTAACCCTAACGGCGAACTTCTTACCTAGGACTAAGTCTTTAAAGGATTTTTCACAGTAGTTGGTAATATCATTTAAGTCCTTAAACTCATATTTAGTAGCTCTACATACCTTATGAACGCCGAAGACATCTTTAATAACTTTCTCAGCCCCTTCATCACATTCTACGTAGATAACACCTCCAGAGACCGTGATATCATAACATTTAAAACCATTCCTACTTAACGCATCCTTAATATTATTGACTAACCTACTCTCAAATCTCGGTCTAGTTCTATAAGACTTTAACGGTATTTCCCCACTCACTTTTACTACATACAGCATCGCACAACCGATATTAATTATCTTAAAACCTATTATTAGGTATTACTTGATAGTTGTTAAGATATCCTAGTGGACTAACATCCCCAGCAGATTATAGTTAGTGATGTAGACTATGAATACTAATGAGACAACACTCATTAACTTTATTAAGATGTTTATTGAGGGGCCTGAGGCATCTTTAAGTGGGTCGCCGACTGTATCGCCAATAACTGCAGCTTTATGCGTATCGCTTCCTTTACCCCCGTACTTTCCTTCCTCAATATGCTTTTTAGCGTTGTCCCATGTGTTACCTACATTACCTTGAAATAGTCCTAACAGTAGCCCAGTAATTATAGCTGCAAATAACATTCCCCCCAGAGCGTAGGGTCCTAACACGTAACCAACGATGAGTGGTGATATTATGGCAATCGCGCCTGGGATTATTAGTTTTTTAATAGCTGCGGAGGTAACTATAGCTACTACTCTACCGTAATCTGGCTTTTCCTTAAACTCCATAATTCCAGGCTTCTCTCTAAACTGCCTCCTAATCTCGTCTATTAGCACGAATGCCGTATCACTTACCGCCATAACTACTAAGGACACGAATAATGCTGGTAGAGCCACACCTATGAAGGATCCTGAGAGTACTGCAGGGTCTATTAATGAGAGGTTGACCTTAATCTCAGTTACGGAGAGTCCTAATTTACTTGAATATGCTGCTAGGAAGGCTAGCGCTGTGAGTGCTGCCGAACCTATCGCAAACCCCTTAGATATGGACTTCATGGTATTCCCAGCTGAGTCTAACTTATCTGTAATGGCCCTCACCTCCTTACCTAGACCGGCCTGCTCTGCAATACCTGCAGCGTTATCTGTTATTGGCCCATACGCATCTGCTGAGACGACTATCCCGGTAAGCGATAGCATACCAACAGCAGCTAATGCAACGCCGTATACTCCGTACCAGAAGCCACCGTAAGTGTAGAGCGTGTAGAAGGATATCAATTCTGCTATAGCGATGCCTACTGCTGGTATAGCAGTGCTTAAGAATCCGTATGAAAATCCGCTAAGTATTGTTAATGCGGGACCCATCTGCGACATCATCGCAACCTTAGCGACCGGTGGTTTATCCTTATTAGTAAAGTAGTCAGACGTCAAACCTATTACGATCCCAGCAGCTAAACCCACTATGATCACTATCCAAACCCTAATACCTACGTCAAAGCCCAGCATGTAAGTCGCTATCGGATATGAAATTAACGTTATGATTATAGCTCCTATAATACTGGCTAGGGTTAAAGGCTTCGACGGATCACCACCCTCCCTAACCCTAACAATGAAGGTAACTAATATAGATGCTATTATACCAGCTGACGATATTATTAGCGGACATAACGCCCATGATAAGGCATTACTCGCAGCTAAAGTCGTAGCTGCTATAACCATCGTCGAGATTATAGCCCCTACATACGATTCGAATAGATCTGCACCCATACCTGCAACATCTCCAACATTATCACCTACATTATCGGCAATGACTCCAGGATTTCTCGGGTCGTCTTCAGGGATACCCTGCTCAACCTTACCAACTAGATCAGCACCTATATCTGCTGCCTTAGTGTAGATACCGCCACCAACCCTAGCAAATAATGCAACAGTACTTGCCCCGAAACTATACCCAACTAAATCGTTTATTACCTCAAGCCTACCACCATAAGCTATGTACTGAAGGGCTATCATTAACGTACCAACACCAACTACCATTATCCCAGTCACAGAGCCGCCCTTAAACGCTATGCTGAGTGCACGGCTTAACCCGTAGGACTTAGCTGCGTAAGTAGTCCTAACATTAGCGTTAACCGCTACATACATACCTATAAAACCTGCTAGAGTTGATGAAAGCGCACCTAATATGTAGGAAATAGCTAACCTATAAGATATTAGAGCTGTTACTACTGTCATGATAGTTGCTATGAGTATTATAATACTATATTGTTTCTTGAGATATGCTGAAGCACCCTCCTTAATGAATTCTGATATCTCAACCATTCTGCCCTCGCCGGGTGGGGTTTTAAATATCCTGTAGATTAGTATTAAAGCGTATATTATAGCTACTAAACCAGCGATTAGAGCTACTTCTATCATCTAATCACCGAGTTACCCGTAAGACCGGTCTTAAAAGTCTAACATTATAAATTAGGTGAATGACTTATTTATTTTTATAATATGTGATAAATCAAAACAATTTACTACTAATATCTAACTAATTTAAGTTATAAATACTTAAATGTGGACAACCTAAGCAATTCATTAACAGTAAGCCTTATAGCCGCCCTCGAGCTTAGTTTCGGTCTCCATCCAAGCTTTGAAATCTTACTTATATCTAGTAACATAAACTTAACGTCACCCACCCAACCCCTACCATCAGGTGTTGTAGTTAGATGGTGTATGTTAACGTTCCTTAACCCTAATCCATTTATAACTTCACTAGCTATATCATCAACTTCTATCCAATCATCGTTCCCAACATTAAATACTTCATAACTACTATTCGAACTCATTAGGAAGTCTACAGCTACATTTAAAGCCGTTAAGAAATCACTAATGTGTAGGTAGCTCTTCTTCTGCTTTCCATCGCCTAGGATTTCTAACTTACTGCTATCCATACGTAGCTTTTTAATGAAGTCAACTATGACGCCGTGGGTTTGACGCGCACCTACTATATTAGCAAGTCTTAATATCAGTCCTTTAATTCCGTAAACCTTACTATACGTGATTATTAAGTTCTCAGAAGCGAGTTTACTAGCACCGTAGACCGATATTGGTTCTAGAGGTGTGTAGTTTTCAGGCGTCGGTATTATCTTAGCATCTCCGTAAACCGTACTACTACTAGTAAATACCACTAGTTTAACCTTATTTAGCCTACATGCCTCTAATACGTTGAATGTTACTAGTATGTTTTCATTAAAGTGTAGCCTAGGCTCACTAATTGATATCCTTACCTCCGGGTTTGCCGCCAGGTGGTAAACTACGTCTACATCCTTGAAAACATGGCTTACATTTTCGTTAAAGTTCTTTAAATCTATGTTGTAGAATTCTACGTAACCTCTCTCAATAAACTCCCTTATGTATTCGTACCTACCGGAACTTAAGTTATCAATAACCCTGACGTGAAATCCCCTCCTAATTAGGTCCTCAACAACGTAAGAACCTATAAACCCTGCACCGCCTGTAACTACGGCTCTCAACATCACACCCACTAATACTTAAAAAACTTACATAAATTAACGTGTTGTTAGTGTGAATTTCCTAACGGTGTTACCTAACTTCATAAGGCTTAAGTATTCGTACTCAATATCGCTTTTAATGGGCCATAACGCGTGAGGTCTCCTAATGTTATTAACCCTTAGGATAAGGTCTACGACCTCACCAACCTTCTTATCCCTACATGACCCCTCCTTAATTATGTGGGTAGTAGGAAAGACTTCATCGCTATTTAGGCATGGTATTAAAGCACCGTTCGGGGAGACTCTAATCCTACTACAACCGGCGCAGAATATAGGATTTAATACAGGTCTAACAACCTCTACTGTTGTCCCGCTTGGTAAGACGTAGATAGGTCTGTTATGTAGTTCACCTCTAATTATGGTCTTAACAGCCTTCTCACGTAAGTCTGTTAGAATCTCACTTAACGACGCATAATAGTTACTGAATACATCCCTCCCCCTTCCAACCGGGTGTAATTCTATTAGCTGTACATGGATCCCTAAGCCCTCAGCAAATCTAATTATATCCCACACCTCATCTTCGTTAACGCCTTTTAAAGCTACGAAGTTTAGCTTAATCTTACTTAGACTGTAGTTGAGGGATTCCTTAATACCTAAAACCACACGCTCTAACGCGTTAACCCCAGTTACGAACTCAAATCTACTCGGTCTTAACGAATGCAAGCTTACATTAATTCTATTAAGACCTCCCTCCACTAACTTATTGATGTGTTCTCTAAGGTAGAAGCCGTTAGTCGTTATTGAAATATCATCAGCTTCTCCATAACTCTTCAAACATTTAACAATCTCGACAACATCATCTCTTAAGAGGGGTTCACCACCAGTGATTTTATACTTCCTCACACCTACCTTAGCAAAAGCTTCTGCTAGAATGCTTAGCTCGTCAGGACTTAACTCACTATCACATACCTGTGAATTCTCACGGTGACAGAAAATACACCTGAAATTACACCTCAGTGTGATTACGAACCTCACATTTAATAACGGTCTTCCATACTTATCAATTAATACCGTAAGGAGCCCCCAAATAATTAATCACCCCTAGTAAATATCTCTTTTACAAGTCAGGTTAGATCAAGCTTATTACTGTTATAACTAAAATCTAATCACGAACTAAGTAGCGATAATCAACTAGGGTTGAAAGTGGTGGCACTATGTCTAGAAAGGGCAGCGATGGTATATGTCCTAAATGCGGTGGTAAGATGCTGACTCTCATGGAGTCTGAAAGCAATAACAGCGGTTTAAAATACGTCAGATATGTGAGTAAGTGTAGGAGTTGTAATGAAGTTAACATCATTGAAGAGCTAACCATTAGGAAGCATGGTCAGTACGTAGAGATACTACTTAAAAAATAACTAAATGGAAGTCCCTTTTTACCTTACCTAAATTAAAACCTTGGAATGAGGAGGATTTTAAAGACTTTAATTTCCATTAAAGTAGTTTAAATATTTGATGACGTAGTAATACTTAAATAATTTTCCTTAAGAGTAAACGTAGGGAGGAGAATTCCACACCACTTATTATCATCAAGTGAGGTTAAATCACGATCTAAACACATAGTCTACGTAATAGTTGAAAGATGTAAGGGATGTGGATTATGTATTAGTTCATGCCCAACCGGTGTTTTAGTCAGAAGTAGTGAATTCAATACACGTGGCTATAGATATCCAGTACCTGAGAACATAGAGAAGTGCATTGGATGTAGGATATGTGAGTACATCTGCCCGGATATCGCTATATTCGTTATGAGAGGTGAGAAACCATAAGGTTGGAATTCCTCACAGGTAATCATGCAGTAGCTGAGGCAGCTATCGCTGCCGGACTTAAATTTTATGCTGGCTACCCGATAACGCCTTCAAGCGAGATATTCGAGTACTTAGCCCTGAAATTACCTGAGAAGGGAGGTATAGTCGTACAATTCGAGGATGAGATATCATCGATAAATGCTGTTATAGGTGCATCATGGGGTGGTGTTAAGGCAATGACAGCTACCAGCGGACCTGGTTTTAGCTTAATGGTTGAAGGACTTAGCCTAGCAATAATGACTGAGACCCCCCTAGTAATAGCGTACGTCATGCGTGCCGGCCCCTCCACAGGAATTGCTACTAAATCCGGTCAGTATGACGTAATGCAGGTTAGGTGGGCAGCTCACGGTAACTATGAAATAGTTGCATATGCTCCCTGGTCCGTACAAGAACTTTACGATTTAACTATAAAGTCTTTTAACGTTTCTGAAGCCCTAAGAGTTCCCGTTATTTTACTTTCAGACGCAACATTAGCTCATATATGGGAGAGGGTTGTTATCGCAGATCCAGGCGAACTAACTATAATCAATCGTAAAAAACCTAAGGTAAGTAAGGAGCTGTATAAACCATTCGAACCTGAGGAGGATTTAGTACCACCTATGGCGTGTTTCGGTGAGGGATATAGGATCTTAGTTGAGTCGTTAACCCATGATGAGAGGGGTTACTATAAAGCAACAAACGATGTTCAGAGGAAGCTTGTGTGGAGATTAATTGACAAGGTAAGGAAGAATAAACACATACTACTTGACTCCGCATCATACTTTACCGAGGACGCCGATTACGTGATAGTCGCTTATGGAAGTACTGCTAGGTCTGCTTACGCATTAGTTAAAGATTTAAGAAGTAGGGGTATTAAAATAGGTCTTTATAGACCTAAGCTCCTATGGCCCGTAGATGAAGAAGGTCTTATAAAAGCAACCCATACCGCTAAGAAGGTCTTCGTGGTTGAGAACAATGCCGGAGTATATGTTAATGAGGTTGCCAGAGTTTTAAGACATAGGGAAGTAATATCAGTCCCAGTAATTGATATTGAAATACCGACCCCTGACGACATTTTCGAGGTGATAAGGCAGTGGATGTAACACATCCTTTAGACCGTTACTTAAGGACTGATAGGCTACCACATATATGGTGTCCAGGATGCGGCATAGGGATAGCGGTCTCAGCACTGCTTAGGGCTATTGACAAACACATAAGGGAGGGTCATTTCACGCAGGATGATGTAGCAACAGTATCTGGGATAGGATGTACTGCTAGAGCAACACTTTACTTAAACTTCGACTCAGCTCATGTAATTCATGGTAGGGCAATACCATTTGCTACTGGTCTGAAATTAGTGAAACCTAACTTAAAAGTCGTCGTCATCGGCGGTGATGGCGATATAGTTGCTATAGGGGGTAACCACATACTACATGCTGCGAGGAGGAATATGGACTTAACAGTAGTCATGGTTAACAACATGATTTACGGTATGACTGGAGGTCAGGTAGCTCCTACAACCCCTCCCGGTGTGTACACAACGACAACTCCCTTAGGAAATTACGACTACCCAATCAATGTGGTTAAACTCCTCTCGGCTTTAAACATTAATTACTTGGCTAGAGCTTCAGTAACACATCCACAAATTCTTGAGAAATACCTATACACTGCTTTGGGTAAGGAGGGATTCTCATTTGTAGAAGTTCTATCACCGTGTCCTGAGATCTTCGGCAGACATATAGGTTATAGAGACCCAGTCGAATTATTTAAAAAACTTAAATCCATGATAAGATATGAGGAGAAACCCTCAGTAGAGAAATCCGACATCGTATGGGGTGGTGAAATACTTATCGGTGAGTTCGTAAATAATAATAGGAAGGGCTTCATAAAGACTGTATATGGAGGTGGGTAGTTATTAAGTATGAAATACTTATTGCTGGGCGCGGCGGTCAGGGAGTACTACTACTAGGTAGGATATTAGGAGTAGCTGCATCAAAATATGAGAACCTCTACGTAACCTGTAGTGAGACCTACGTAGCTGAAACTAGGGGAGGTGATTCAAGAGTAGATGTAATAATAGCTACTAATCCAGACGATATCGACTACATAAAGGTTAGGAGGGCTGATGTAGCCTTATTCCTCCATCAAGACCAGCTGGTAAAGTTTAGCAATATGGTGGGGAGCAATGCTAAAGTATTCGTCGACGAATCATTCGTAAGAGAAGTTCCGAGGAATTATGGATGGACAGTATTTAAAGCGCCTTACACCGAATTTGCTGAACGCACTTTTAAGACGGCGAGGGTGTCAAATATGATAATTTTAGGACACTTTATAGGTATGCTGAGATTAGTTAGTGAGAGCTCTATTGAGAGGGCTATAGATGAATTAGTTAGTAGTGAGTGGAGGGAGACTAATAAGGCAGCATTTAGGCTGGGATTAAAGCTCAGTAACGAGTATGTTAAGTAGCGAGGATGACTATGAGTTCATCGTAAAGCTTATATTACACCTTCACCTTAGGTTAATGGCATAGGTGAGTTGATGCCATCGTCAACGACAATATATACTAGCAGAAGTCTTGACGCGATCTTCGGGACCGCTGCATTAGCTGCTACGCTGTTTAAGAAGGGTTTTAAGGTATTTGTAGAGTTCCCTAAACCATCAGAAATGAGTAAGATTAGCATAACGAATTCATATGCCGTAGATATAACACATTTAAGTAATGTTCAGATCAGGAATTCTGTTGCGATGACACATGTGCCGATGAAGAGGTTGGGTTTAGTTTACAGATATGATGGTAATGGAAGGTACTCAACTACGATGAAATTAAGTAACATTAACTCAACCCTAGAGGTAGTTGTAGAATATGTAAAAACCCTTAACGATAACGTGTTCGTCCCTCAAGAACTTCTGAAAGACCTAGCACGTATTAAAGCTAAGGACCTCTCAAAACTAACACGTGTAGGGAGGTCTATCTACTACGCCTACAAGTGGGGGTTAGATAGGGATGAAACTCTACTCTCACTCTACAATTACGCCTATACATTATTCACCTCTAAGAACATGAAAATCACTCCTGAAATAGAGAGGGATGCGAAGAACTACGAGTATGCATTATCGCTAATTAACACGATCATTAAGGAAAGGTCCTATGAAGTGTTCGGGGATATAGCTACCATCGTAATCTCAAGTAAGTACAATAATCATGAACTCATAAAGAATAATATTAACTACCTAAGAGTAGTTAGTAGTGAATTATTAGGTAACCTATGTAGAGAGCATAAGATATCGGTATTAGTTAATGAAGGTACTTCAGGCTATGATATTAGGTTATGTGTTAATAAAGACTTAAACATAGATGCAGATAGAATAATACGTAGCCTACCTAATAACATCTTAGATATGGTTGACTTTAAAACAGCTAAAACCCACGCATACATAGTATTTAAGAATTCCGAACTAGCTACTTTGGAGAATGCCTTAAAGCTCACTCAAACATTAGTCTCAACTAGTGCGACATTTATCAATCACTCACAACAAACTACGTAAGACGTAGATAACCTACTTCAGGATTTGCGAGTTTTGATAGTATTTTACGCATTTGCTAGAGAGTGAGGATTCGTTCTAATAAGGTGTCGGAGCCCGTCCCTGTCGGGGGAGGTCTAAGAATCTAAATATAATCCTCAGTACGTTTCATACCTAGTGCTGAATAAAATACAGTTTTAAATTACCCATCCTCTAAATTAGAGAATATTAGAGTATTTTAACCTCAGAAAATACTAGCTCTTGGTGTTTTGTAATGGTCTCAATGGTTGATATAACCAGTAAGGAAGTTACTTATAGGGAGGCTGTAGCTGAGGGGTTTATTAAGCTTAGGAGAGAAACACTTGACATAATTAGAAGAGGTGGTGTTGAGAAAGGTGACATAGTTAGCGTGACTAAAATAGCTGGGATATTAGCCGCTAAGAAAACGTCTGAATTACTCCCACTATGCCATCCAATACCTATAACATACGTAAGTTTAGACTTAGATGTTTTAGAAGATGGGATTAAGGTCCGAGCAACAGTTAAAACCAATGCTCAGACCGGAGTTGAGATGGAAGCCTTAACAGCTACTGCCACAGCTTTGCTTAACATATGGGATATGGTTAAGAAATACGAAAAAGACGAAAGAGGTCAGTACCCCATTACCGAAATAAGCTACATAAGAGTCATACATAAGGGTAAGACTGCCCTCAATAACCCCAACACATAAGCTGCGTTCTTCAATGTCTACTTACGTTATCTCCCTTTTATACGTTGGTGTGGTCGTAATACGGTAGAGTTTAATTGAAGTTTATGTGATGTTTTTAGAGGTGAATTCGTTTTCAACTTCTGCTATGACTTCAACTAGAGTCTTCAGCGTATGTGGAGGTATTAGTAATGCTATGCTTAAGTTCTTAATCGAGAAGATACTTCTAACATGTGATATGTCTCCTCCACCGCATAAGTAGTTATTAATGAATTGTCTTGTAAATTTTTTAAAACCTCCGGGGTCAACGATGTATCTATAGCTGACGAATAGTAGGGTAAGTATTAGGTCCCAGCCAAACAACTCAGTATTATTACTCATAAGGGCTTGCTCAGCATCTATAATGTATATTCCATCACGAATTATGAAGTTAGAAGGCTTCACATCCCCCAACACGTATCCCTTAGAGTGGACCTCAGCTAAAGCCTTTCCTAAGAATTCGCTAACCTCTAAGTCATATGTAAGCCTACTACCTTCTACGAACTCCCTTATCAACGTAATTTCCCTCTCATCAACCTCGTACACCTTAGGTACTTTATACCACCTACCACCACCATGACTGAAGAACTGTAACTCCCTCCTAAACCTCTCGTAGGGTGTGAGGGCGAATGGGTAGGAAGCCTTGTAAAAAATTGATGGAGGTAACCACTTAAGGATTCCAACCTCACTTGAGAACTTCTTCCTAACTGCTTTAACACCGCCCCACTCAATAATGTCAACCTGCCCTAATAGTAAGTCTATATTAACTACCTGACTACGTGTGAACTCCTTCAAATGTTTAACGACCTCACTTAAAAGCTCCTTAAACTCTATACTCATTACCATACCATCTAATATAATATAACTTCAAGGTTAATTAGCTTAGAAGGTGGACATCCATGGCTGAAAGTCTAATGATGCAGAGCGCGTCCTCCTAATAAAGTTCATTCCGCACATTCTCGAAATCTTCAATCCTGGAATGTTTTCTTAGTGAAAGCTTTAGCTAGTTAGTTATCTATAATACTCGAAGATGGGCTCCTAATTTACTGACGGCTCAGTAGCCATTAGAGGCGGGGATATACCTATTTCTCAAGGCGATCTTAGCGTCTTTTCCTTCTTAGTGCGGTGTTAAAGTTAATCCATATTAAGCTTATAACCTCTTAGATAATAAAAGAGTAAGGTTAGGATAATGGTTAGGTATAAGTCTGTAGAGTATGTCCAAAAGTTGATGTCGGATTTAGAGAAAGTTAGGAATATAGGTATAATAGCACATGTAGATCACGGTAAGACCACAACTTCTGACTCACTTCTAGCAGCTGCTGGGATAATATCCAGCAAGGTTGCTGGTGAGGCATTAGCTATGGATTACTTAGATATCGAACAGAGGAGGCAGATGACCGTTAAGGCTGCTAACATAAGCTTATACCATGAATACGGCGGTAAGCCATACGTTATCAACCTTATAGATACTCCCGGCCATGTAGACTTCACTGGTAAGGTAACTAGGTCGTTAAGGGTTTTAGATGGTGCTATAGTTGTTGTTGACGCTGTGGAGGGAGTGATGACTCAGACGGAAACAGTGTTAAGGCAAGCACTTGAAGAAAGGGTTAGGCCGCTACTATTCATTAATAAAGTTGATAGGCTCATTAAGGAGTTAAGACTTCAGCCTCAGGAAATACAGCAGAAGTTTGTAGAGATAATTAAAGAGGTAAATTCACTCATACAAGAATACGCTGAACCAGAATTTAGGGATAAGTGGTTATTAGACCCTGCTAAGGGGATGGTTGCATTCGGGTCTGCTAAGGATAAGATAGGTCTGACAGTACCTACCTCACATAAGAAGGGTGTTAAAATACTCGATATGATGGAAGCGTATAGAAAGGGGAGGGAAGCTGTTGAAGAGCTACAGAAACTCATACCACTTCACGAATCCTTACTAGATATGGTGGTTAAATTCATTCCAAATCCTATGGAGGCACAATCATATAGAATCCCGAAGATATGGAAGGGGGATATAGATTCCGACGTAGGTAAGGCAATGCTTAGAGCAGATCCTAACGGCCCGCTCGTATACTTGATCAATGACATGAGGGTTGACCCACACGCAGGTTTAGTAGCTACTGGTAGGGTCTTCTCAGGGACGTTAAAACCTGGTGTTGAGCTATGGCTTATAGGGGCTAGAACATCCCAACGTACGTTACAGGTAAGCCTTTACATGGGACCTTATAGAGAGGTTGTTGATGCAGTCACTGCCGGTAATATTGCTGCTGTTTTAGGATTGGATAAGGCTAGGTCGGGTGAGACTGCAGTATCACTCGACATTAAGGATGTAGTAGCACCTTTCGAGAAATTACACTATATCTCAGAACCTGTAGTTACTATGGCTATAGAGCCTAAGAAGACAACAGATCTGATGAAACTTATAGATGCGTTAAGGAAGATGAGTATCGAAGATCCAAACCTGGTTGTTAAGATTAATGAGGAGACAGGGGAGTACTTAATCTCAGGTATGGGTCACCTACACTTAGAAATAGTACTAACACTACTGAAGGAAAACTATGGCTTAGAAGTTGATACCACACCGCCAGTTGTCGTTTTTAGAGAAACTATTAGGGCTCCGTCTCAGGTCATTGAAGGTAAATCACCTAACAAGCATAATAGACTGTATGTCAGCGTTGAGCCGCTAAATGAGGAGACTATAAGGTTAATCCAGCAGGGAGTTGTAGTGGAGGATATGGATGCTAGGGAGAGGGCTAAGATATTAAGGGATCAGGCAGGTTGGGATTACGACGAAGCTAGGAGGATATGGGCAATAGATGAAAACTTAAACGTATTAGTAGATAAGACAGCCGGCATCCAATATCTAAGGGAGGTTAAGGATACCATCATTCAGGGTTATAGGCTAGCTATGAGGGAAGGACCTCTAGCCATGGAGCCCGTCAGAGGTGTTAAGGTGATATTACATGATGCTTTAATTCATGAAGATCCTGCCCATAGGGGACCCGCGCAGTTATATCCAGCAATTAGGAATCCCATATATGCTGGTATGCTACTCTCCAAACCCACTCTGCTAGAACCACTTCAGAAAATAGATATTAGAACTCCTGTCGACTTTATGAGTAGTGTTATATCAGTCTTAAGTAAGAGAAGGGGTAAGATAATCAACGTTATCCAACTAAGTAGTAATATTGTTAGAGTAATCGGTGAGGTACCTGTTAGTGAGTCAGTAGACCTAGCTAATGAGTTGAGGGGAGTTACTGCAGGTAAGGCCTTCTGGGGAACAGAATTCAGTAGATGGTCACCAGTACCTGACTCCCTACTCCTAGAAATCGTAAGGAAGATTAGGGAGAGGAAGGGGCTTAAGCCAGAACCGCCGAGCCCTGAGGACTTCATGCCGCTTTAAACATCTAATTAATGATGAAGTAAGTATTAGAAAGGTAATCTGTAAAACAATTCATCAACTATTGATTTAACATAATTTAATTCAATCCTACCGGTGCTCATACCTCTAAATTCATTAGTAATTCTTTCAAGTACCTCAGCCCTAGACCTACTGTCAACATATTTTCCGAAGAGCCATAATACAGTATCTAGATGTAGGGGAGGTATCCCACATCTTAGGCTGACAGCATTCCAGGCATTCCTCACGATCTGAGGCTTCTTAAACAGCTTAGACACCACCTCATCAAGTTGGGGTAATTTCCAACTCTCTTCATTGAAGTCTACCAGCCCTGATAAGTAGGATATTTTAATAATCCTTCTATCAACTGGTATTGGAATGTCGTATGGTAATGTGACATTAATTCTAAGGGCCTTCATACCGTAGTATAACATCTTGATAGCAAACACTATAGTCTTATCATCGATATTAGCCTCTAAGCACTTAGCAACCTTCCTCCTCAACATGTTTAAATCGCTACCTAACATAGAATCATATACGTCTATACACGTTTTTAACTTGTTTAGACGTTTTTCCTTAGCTCTAACTGCAAATCTATGCAGATATCGAAGTGTTTGGAAAACCCTATCTACCACCTCCTCATAAGTAGTTGGGCATGCATTTACGACCAGTCCTGCAAAACTGATCCAGTACCTCTCACCCGGCATGCCTAACTGATAACTTATTAAGGCGTTAGTAAACATTATATGGGGGGTTAGTGGACCGCACTTCCCACCAATCATTTTCGCAGCAATAAACTGAGGATCTAAATCCTCGAAAGCCTTAATTCTCTCCAAGCCGGCTTCTGCGAAGACCCTAGATAGCTGCTCCACCCTTTCTTCATTCACTCTAACCATGGTAGTACCTCAGAGAGTGATTGTCTGACCTACCACTCCTGCTTAACATGGTTTAATTATGGAGGGTGGAGTAGTTAATTAACTTAAAGGCTGATTAGTTAGTTTTAATCCTTTCTCCTAGACGTAAACACTTCAGACACTATATCAGGTGTTTCAAGTTCTTCTATCCTGCTTTCTAGGTCGGATACCTTACTTATTAAACTCTCAATAAGTTTAGATATCTGTGACAATCTACCCTCAATATAGGTAATCCTAGAGTTTAACTCATCAATCGAACTACTATTACCTTCACCAACAATGCTTAACTCCTTCTTAAGTCCCATCATTACGTATACTTTTATTAAGTCAGTTATCTGAATACCTAATTCTTCCGCCTTACTTCTCAACTCCCTGTAGAGTTGCTCGGGAACTGATAGGTGTACTGTCGGTATAGATATCACTCTCAAGAAAACTCTTGAAATCGGAATATATAAATCTGCCTATAATATGTACTAATACTAAAAGAGCTATCTATATGCTTAAATACTAGTCGATTATATTAATCAGACTTCCTACCACTTCTATGGTGTAGGTGTTGCGTGTAGTTACTTTTAAGATTGATGAGCTATTATTAGAAGAAGTAGACAGATTTGCTAAAATGTTTGGGATTAGTAGGTCAGAAGTAATACGAGACGCACTATCAAATTACCTAAAGTCCGTGAGGACTATAAAGAAAAACAATGTTAGTATTAAGAAAGTCACATTAGCTTAAAAACGACGACTACATCACTCGGTATAGTGTCCTTACTTACTTCCCATACATTAGATTCTAATTTAGAGATCTTACGGGTAGTGATTATCTTAAGGAAGTCGGAAATTGGTGCTAGTGGGAGGTTAACACCCTCAACCCAATAATGCATTGGGATAACTACCTTAGGCATCAGCTTCTCAGAAAGTTGTAATGCCTCTCTAGCATCTATTGTGAAAGTCCCCCCTACAGGAATCATTAATATGTCAACAGGTGTTAAAGCCCTTAACTCCTCATCCGGGGGTATGTATCCTAAATCACCCAAATGCACTATGTTTAAACCCTCAATGCTAATCCTATATACTACTACCTCACCCCTCCTCCTACCCTTAGATTTATCATGATATGTGCGAAGCCCGAAGACCTCATAACCTAGAACGTTAAACTTACCCGTCTTCATATCGTAAACCTCCCCACCCTCCTTCAACACTTTCTGATAGGCATTATGGTCGAAGTGATCGTGAGTTATTAACACTGCATCAGCTCTAGCCTCCGGCGGCTTGATCCCAATGCTCCTACCGTCGTGTGGGTCTATGACTAAAGACCTACCTTTAACGTCTAATATCTCAAAGCATGCATGGCCATGCCATTTAATAACTAACAAGGCAACCCCTACTTATAGGTACTTAAGTTAAGTTAATAAGTATGTTGAGAAACTCTACTCCTGGTGTTAATATGGTAGCAGAGGGAGAGGGCGCTATCGTAGCCTACATATTAGTTAGGATTAACTTAGGTAGGGAGTACGAGCTATTAGAACAGGTGAGAAGATTACCCGGCGTGGATGAGGTAAGGATAGTTTACGGCGAATATGACATGGTGGTTAAGGTTAGGGTTAACGCGTTATTCGAATTAGATAGAATAGTCACCCAGCTAAGGAAGCTCAACGGCGTTTTAACAACTACGACCTTAATAAGTAGTTAAAACCGATTTAATTATTTCTCTGTAACCCCAACCCACAGCCCCCCTTCATCTAGCTCATCACTGCGGGGAAACCCCACATCCTGGCTTTGAATGCCCCACCCACTTGGGTCTTTACCGTACACCTGCATCGTGGGCGGGCTCAAACAGTAAAGCAACCACAATCAACCCTTATAACCTTCATGAAACCCAAAACAGTTACGTTGGGCATGATGAGAGAATAAGGAGCATCGCACGGAGCTACGCTCATAAGATTAGCGATGGAATTGCAGAAGTAGCTAGTAAGTACAACTCCGCCATAGTTCTGAAACCTAGGCAAACTTAAGAATAATGTGAAGAAAGGCTGAACATTCGATAAGAAGCTATCGCTATGGTTCTATAGTAAGATACAATTCACTATAGACTACGAAGCTCTTGAGAGAAGACTTAAAATTAGATACATTAACCCGAGGGAAACATCATCTAAATGCCCTAAATGTGGGGGTAAGCTTAAAGATTCTAATGGTAGGAGAATACTACAATGCACTAACTGCGGATTCACAGTAGATAGAGATGTGGTAGCATGCATCAACTTATTCCGCAGGCACTCGAGATGTGGGGGGTCTAGGGGGTGCCCTAAACGCCCCCAAAGGTGATGCAGACTCTAGACCGATGCAGGGGAGCAGAAATGAGGCAATGAAACCAACCTACATAAACCTATATAAGAGCTGAACCCCCGATGGATAGGGAGTGCAACTTCTAACGACCTTCTTTCCTAATAAAACGCTCTAATCACTTCAGCTTTGAGTACTCCCGAAGGAAGGGGAATATCATTTTGTGAGAAGTGTTTTTATAAAATGTGTGGTAAAGTGGTAAAAGTAGTAGGGTATTAAGGCCGTTCTAGCTTCTGGACCCTCTTACCTTCCTAGCACTTAAATCAGCTTCAGCATCTATGGAGCTGATCTTACTCTTTAATTCATCAACACTAGTTAGTAAGGTCTTTAACTCCTCCCCACTTAATCCATGTTTTTCTAGGAATTCTACACCGCTACTAGTCAGTTTTAATTTCCTACTAACCGAGTCGGTCTCTACTAACCCTAGGTAAAGTAATACGTTTATATCATCTCTCAACTGCTTACTACATGGTATTCCACCTATGTTTATAAAGCTATACTTTAGTTGAACCTTAGCCTCACTCTGCAGTAGATGTATTAAGTAAGTAAGTGCTTTTTCAGACACGCTATTTAAATGCTTAATAATGTGCAGAAGCTTTAGCTTCGCAGTATCTCCTTTAATACTGTCTATAGTGACAACAGGTCTTGTAACTATCTTTAACTCCTTGGACTGTTTCTGCTGCTGACTCGTGAAAGTCACCTCTTAACTCTTAGGAATTAGGATATTAAGCTTTAATTTAAAGTAAGCAGGAGTGTGTGCAGACCCCTTATCTTATGGTTATAGGATTTTAGAGGAATAATCATCGTTAAATGTTAAAATAGTATTGGAGGGATGAAACTTAAATGTCTTCATAAGGCGCCGGGGGGAGGACTCGAACCTCCGACCACCGGGTTAACAGCCCGGCGCTCTACCTGGCTGAGCTACCCCGGCGCTATAACCCTTACTATTTACTAACGTACCTAGGATTTTAAAGTTTAACACATCTGACACGGGGTTTGGGTTTCATGTTGGTTGATGTAGTTTGCTGTCAACCCTTGGTTTCATAGACCTCGGAGTACCCTTTCATCGACGCCCATACCATCGACCTCTCCGTTCGGGGTAACCCTAACCCACAGCTCCTCTTCATCTAGTTCATCACTGTGGGGAAACCCCACATCCTGGCTTTGAATGCCTAACCCGCTTAGGTCTTCACTACTTACCTACATTATGAGTAGGCTCAACCTACGATAACGCAACTTACATTAAATTATAAACCTTCATGAAACCTAAAACAGCCATCGAGGCTCTCGGATTAGAGTTCTTGTAGATTTAGTTTTCTCAATACATTACTTAAAAATTACGTAAGTACTTACTAAGTGTCTATTCGCTTCAGACTCCGTCCGACCCCTTCAAATTTACCCAGATTTCTGAGACTTATAATTGTTTTTAGGGATCTGAGAAACCGTAGTGAATTACTTTAGGTAAAACTTAAACGACCTAGAACTAAGAACGGTATATATTTAACGAATTCTAAGTAGTATGGGATGGGATTATGAGTAGTGAGTATTTAAAGTTTAAAGAAATCTTAAACTCACTTACAAAGGAGGAGCTAGTAGTCCTTAATTACTTCATAAGGTACAGATCTGTTGGCGAGTTAATAGCTTTGAGGGAGTTGAAGGCATTATACGGCGTTCAAGAGCCTTCTAAAGTGATCGGTAAGTTAGTATATAAGGGTTTAGTGGAGAGGGGGGTTGGCTGTTATAACATCTCACCAGGCCTGCTAAAAGCTCTTAGAGAGTGTAAGACC
Organism: Sulfolobales archaeon; assembly: GCA_038844925.1. Classification (GTDB taxonomy): domain Archaea; phylum Thermoproteota; class Thermoprotei_A; order Sulfolobales; family NBVN01; genus DTCV01. The sequence continues at coordinate 76,639 of JAWBQY010000003.1, forward strand.
CCTTCCCCTAGATGATATGTCTTAATCGATTTTAGGTGGTTGGCATGGTAGTAGACCCGTTAGTAGACATATTGTACAAACTTCCTAACTCAGCATTAATAGCCATCGTGGGTAATCCCTACACTTACACCTTTCACGTAGGTATTGAGTTGCTTAAGAGGCGCTACTTAAACTACAATTGGTATATAATTGTCGACGGTTCAGCTCAAAGATATGGTGATATTTTAAAGAGTTATGGAGTGGTTAAGGACAATATGGTGTTTGTAGATGAATTAAGTGAGGGATTAATAACTCTAGAGAAGTTGTTGAAGGAGGATAATAATCTAATTTATACAGTCCTTGATGGCAATCCCTCATATATTGAAGACTATCGTAAGGTTCTAATGAGAAGGGACCCTTCAGTAAGGTCGGTAGTAACTATCCAAGTAGATGAGGAGCATTATAAACCGATAGCATATAATGCAGATCTAATAGTCAGGTTGAGAGTTGTGGAGGATTCATCCTCGCTTAAGACTATTTCTAGGTTAGTTAAGCTAATTTTAGTGAGGGGAGGTGTCGCAGAGCTACTACTAAGTTATGAAGTGTTATCAAATGGGGTGATTTTTAAGGAATTTACATGGGTGTAGTTAGGATAAGATTAAATTATTCAAATACATTAATTTTTGGTGCACTTTAGTGAAGGGTGTGTCACCTCTAATTGCAACAGTTTTATTAATACTTATATCCATAGCTACCTCCGTAATCCTGTGGACTTGGACTTCTTCAATGGTCTCACAAACCCCCTCCGAAGTACCCTTCCTAACTGAGAGGGTGAGGATTGAGGCTGTAAGTGTGGAGGGGAATATTGTGAGAGTCTACGTCAGGAATTTAATGGATAACGACATTAAGATTGGATCATGCTATATTATTAATGGTACTTCAGGGTTGGCACTAGCCCATAATCTAATGTCTTTTCAGGTCAAGGGCGGTAGTGTAATTGAGATTGCTGTTGAGTTAAAGACCATACTACCTAAAGGCGTGTACATAGCCAAGGTAACTACTGCTAAAGGGTATGAGGCCTCATACGTCTTCGCAGTAACTTAAGGGGGGTTAAATGTTCAAGTTGTTTACGAAGAAGTCTAAGGAGGTTTCCAACCCCATCTACAGCGGTAGTCCGCAAAACATAGTTAGCAAGCCCTCCATATCTAACATCATCGACTTCTACCCACTACTTAGAAACTACTCATACGCTTTAATATATATTGACACATCCGGTCAAAAAGTATATGAAGTCATAGAACCCACCCTAACTCAGTATGAGCTCTCATTAGTCAACTCCGTTAAGAGGAGAGTATTTGAAAGTAAGTCAGTGAGTAAGTCCTTAAAGGAACTAAGCAACATTGAAAGTGGTATAGATAGCGTTAAGAGGTTTATTAAGGACGGCTCTCTAGGCATTAAACCTCTCGACGAGGTAGTAGTAGATAAGATCTCATACTATGTGGCTAGGGACTTAATAGGTTACTCCATATTAGATCCGTTAATAAGAGACGCTAAGCTGGAGGACATAGTTTGCAGTGGTGTCAACATACCTATATACGTATTTCACAACATGTACGAATGGTTGAAGACTAACATAGTTATTAACGACTTAAAAGCTTTAGAACATCTTGTAAATAGGCTTGCCTTCAAAGCCGGTTTAGAAGTCAGTATAGCTAAACCGATAGTTGAAGGTATGCTAATGCCTGAGGGTTATAGAGTTCATATAGTTATCGACGTAGTCTCAAGGAGGGGTCCTACCTTCACAGTAAGGAAATTTAAATCCGAACCCTTCACACTCCCCCAACTCATCGCTCTAGGCACTTTAGATCCATTAGTTGCAGCGTATTTATGGATCTTAGTGGAGAACTTACAGAGCGTCCTCATAGTAGGGCCGACAGCTTCAGGTAAGACCACATTACTCAACGCGATGGCATTATTAATACCTCCAGAGGTCAAAGTAGTTACCGTGGAGGAAAGCCCGGAGTTAAACCTAATGGGACGTGAGAATTGGGTATCATTAGTTACTAGGTTAAGTGCTGAGGCTGGAGTCACGAATATAACACTATATGAATTGCTTAAAAGTGCTTTACGGCAGAGACCTGACGTCATAATAGTCGGTGAGATTAGGGGTGAGGAAGCATATACGTTCTTCCAAGCTATTAGCTTAGGTCACGGCGGCTTAGCCACAATACATGCTGAGGACGTAGAATCGGTTATACAGAGACTCCTTGCCGAACCTTTCAACATACCTAAAAACCTTCTACAGCTGGTTAGGGCATACGTCTGCTTAGGGAGGGTTGAAGTAAGTGAAAAAGTACTGGGTAGGAGGGTCATAGAGATAAGAGAGGTGGAGGGATTAAATCCCCGAACAGGTGAATTAATGCTAGGCACACCTTTTAAATGGAGTAGGGATAAGGACATCATAAAGTTCTCCGGCTATAGCCACGTAATTAAATTAATAGCTGAGAAAAAGCAAGTTGATTACTACGAAGTATTTAATGACTTGCTGAGAAGGGCTACTATTATGAAGTGGGCTGCAAAACGCAGAGCTGGAGTTGGAGAGCTTCAGAATATTGTTAGAGAGTATATGAGGAACTGGTTGACGGTTTACTCAATCGCTGAGTCTGAGGTAGGCGCTTATGCAATATCCTAGTAAGCTAGCTGTTAGGCTTGCTGAGCGCTTCAGCAGGTTGGAGAGGTACGTAGTTGGGTCTGGAATAGCTCCCTCACTAAGTAGGTATTTTGAGATTTCAATTAAGCTCTACACTCTCTCACTAGTATTAACATCTACGGCCTCTGCCGTAATCACTATTCAGATATTAAACCTAGGATTATTAGAAAGTATCACCATAACACTAATTGTGCTGTTTTTAATGACTTCTTTATTCATATTAGCAGTGCTAATACTTCCTAAGTTATTGCATGCAAATAGGGGTTATAAGTTGGAAGCTAAGTACCCTACACTCCTCTACATCTTCTCATCGTTAGTTGTGTCAGGTCTAGGTCCGACTAAGGCATTACTCGAACTTAATAACTTCGAGGACTTAAAGGAGTTTAAAGTGGAATTAGACCAGATCAGTAACGGACTCTACCTGGGTAAGAGTTTAGATGATATTACAAGTTACTTAATCTTAATAACTCCTTGCAGGTCTTTAGCATCACTTTTAATGATTATAGGGAGTATTGTGAGAAGCGGTCGTGACCCACTATCAGCGGTTAACTACTTAATAGAGAATTACTTTACAACCCTTCGTGCGAGAGTTGAAGAAGTAGTTAACTTCATGAGCATGTTGTCTGAGGCATTTATCGCTATAGCACTTATTTTCCCACTAATTATCTCAATCATCTCATCAACTACTTCGTTATTACCTTCAGGTGTTGCGAGTCCTTACTTACTCCTAGTTATAACGTCATTAGTGTTAGTTCCAGCATCATCTATAATGTACTACATATTAGTAGACTACTTAATGAGTAGTGTTTACATATGACTTTAACCTGGAAGACTAAAGTGGTATTAATAACTTCTGCATACTTAATAGTACTTACTTCTGTTGTATATTACTTAATTATGGTTGGATGGGTTAAGTTCTACGTGATATCATTCCTCGTAATCCCCTACGGATATTCCTACACTACTATGATTTCAATAACTCTACTAATACTTTACAGTTTGCTAACTCTAGCAACCTTACCTGATGTGGTGAAGTATAAGTCCGTTGATGCTCAAGTAGGTAGCTTTATTAATAGAATTGCTGCTTATCTTAAGTCAGGCGTCACACTTTACGAAGCTATTAGACTTGCTAAGGATGGCTTAGTAGGGTATTTTAAGGATGTGGTCGATAGATTAGACACTATGATTAGTTTGGGGGTAAGTTTCGATGATGCAGTAAATATGGTGTTAAAGGAGGTTAACCACGAGTACGGATACGTCTTAAGGATCCTTTCAGTAGCTATGAGGAGTGGTGGTAGGTCAGTAGACGTTGTGGAGAAGGCTTCCAACATATTAAGCTACTTCCACACGTATCGAGACTATAGGAAGAGAATGTTTAAGCAGTATTTAGTACTACTAATAATGATTGTAATAGTATATGACTTTACAGTAGCCTTCCTAGTTCTAATGTTGAATTCCCTAACAAAATCTGAATTGCCCTTTATCATTAAACCAGATGTAGAGCTCATATACACGTTACTTTACTATACGTCTATAGCGATTTCCTCAGTATCCGGTATTTCATATGGTAAGGCTACTGAAGGCAGCATCCTTAGAGCCTTCCCATACGTTCTAGCAATAACGACCTTAAACTCAACTCTAATACACATACTACCTGCAGTAGTCGTAAATCTCCTATGAGGCCTCCATCAAATACTCCACATTTTAATGAGAGGTATTTACTACTTAAGAAGTTCCCGGCCCTTATTACTCAACTCATACATGTATAGAGGTCTTAATAGAGCGTCAGCCGGCTTGAAGATATTCCCACAGTTATGGCACTTATGTATGATATCCGGTGATGAGGTCTTAAAATGGCATAGTACGCATTCGAAAAACGTAGCGTAGACCTTTAATTCCCTCTCATCACTTATTCCAGCGCCACATTTCGGGCATATTAGAACGCCATTTTCCTTCCTCGGGAACTTAACCTCACTATCCGTATATCCGCAACTAACATGTTGGATTAGCCTAGACTTAATCATATTCACACTGGAACATGCTGGACATGCATACTTAGTTGATATGGAAAGAGAACCGCACTTAGCACATGCTATAACGACATCGACAACCTTCCTAACCACTAATTCATTCCTTATAAGGTCTTCCAACACCGACTCATCAACCCCCTCAAGATATGGGTAACTTAAAGTTACGGTAACCTTAAAATCCGGTGATAAGTACTTAATATTAGCTAACTTACTGAGGACTTCCTTCAAATCTCTAGTAAGTTCTGACATGGTAGATCATACCAAATAATACCAGACATGTAGTCTTATATTTTCACGGTAAAGTACCCAAGCACTATATGGATGGGCCAGTAGCGATTTTAGTGTTTTGTGTGGCGGGCCCGCCGGGATTTGAACCCGGGACCTCCGCCGGCCGGTCTCCGTCTACGGGTTAAAAGCCCGCCGCTCTACCTGGCTGAGCTACGGGCCCACCTACATATTCAGATACAACCTGGATTTAAAAATACTAGTTTGAATGTAAGTGGCTTACCCTTCTTAAGTTCCTCAGGTTGTAGGTGAAAATTTTTTATCCTTAAAGCTTAAATTAATTCAGAACACCTACTACTTATGAATCTAATGTTTACGTGGAGATGTAGTAAAAATGAGTGGGAAGCCTATAAAGAAGAAGATTAATATATTAGAGCATGAATTAGTACCTAAACATGAAGTATTAAGTACGGAGGAGGTAGTTGAGTTGTTAAGGAGTCTCGGTATTAGGCCTGAACAGCTTCCGTGGATTAGGGCTTCAGATCCTGTGGCTAGGGAGTTAGGGGTTAAGCCTGGTGATATTGTTAGGATTATTAGGAAGTCGCCAACGGCTGGTGAGTCTATAGCTTATAGGTTTGTGGTGAGTGGGTGAGAGAGTGGGAGAGATAACATACGACGATCTATGGACGTTGATGGAGGCATTCATCAACGAGAAAGGATTAGTTAGGCAGCACTTAGACTCTTTTAATTCGTTTGTGTTGAAGGGTATTAAGGAAATAGTTAAGGAGAATAACATCATCCCTACCTCAGACCCCAACGTCTACGTAGTTATAAAGGATGTAGAGGTTGGTGAACCTCAATTCAGGGAGGTTGAAGGCACTCTCGTTGAGGTCTCACCGCTTTTATGTAGGATTAGAAATCTAACGTACTCAGCCCCGATATACTTAACTATGAGTTTAGTTGAAAACGGTATTGAGGTATCAGTTCAGAACGTATTCGTTGGTGAGTTACCGATAATGGTTAAATCCGTTAAGGACCCACTCTCAAGGAAGAGTAAGGAGGAACTCATAAAGTTAGGTGAGGATTGGAGGGACCCTGGAGGGTACTTCATAATCAACGGTTCTGAAAAAGTCATAGTGACTCAGGAGGACTTAGCACCGAATAGAGTCTTCGTCGACTTCGCCAAGGAGGGAACTAACATCACCCACACAGCTAAGGTCATCTCAGCAGCGGCTGGTTATAGAGTTCCAATAATCTTAGATAGGTTGAAGGACTCAACCCTAGTTCTTAACTTCCCACCAATTCCAGGTAAGATACCATTCGTCATCATGATGAGGGCTTTAGGCTTAGAGAGCGATAGGGATATAATGTTTGCAGTCTCACTCGACCCAGAAATTCAGAAGGAGTTAATACCGTCCATTATTCAAGCATCTGAGGTGACGACAGTTGAAGATGCTTTAGACTACATAGGTTCCAGGGTGGCTATCGGTCAAGCAAGGGAGGCTAGGATAGAGAGGGCTAGGCAGATAATAGATACTTACTTCCTACGACATTTAGGTGGTTCAACACCTGAGGCGAGGTTAAGGAAAGCACTTTACTTAGGATACGTTGCTAATAAATTATTGGAGTTAGTCCTAGGTAGGAGGGAGCCTGACGATAAAGATAACTACGCTAATAGGAGGTTAAGACTAGCAGGTGATTTACTGGCACAGCTATTTAGAGTAGCTTTCAGGCAATTCCTTAAGGACTTCAAATACCAGTTAGAGAAAGCTAGGGTTAAGGGTAGGAGGATCAACCTAGCTGCCCTTGTAAGACCTGACTTAATTACTGAGAGGATTAGGCAGGCGTTAGCTACTGGTAATTGGGTTGGTGGGAGGACAGGGGTTAGCCAGATAATTGATAGAACTAATTGGATATCACTCCACAGTCATTTAAGGAGAGTAGTAGCACCGCTGAGTAGGGGTCAACCACACTTCGAGGCTAGAGACCTACATCCTACACAGTGGGGTAGGATGTGCCCGTTTGAAACTCCTGAAGGACCTAACTGCGGACTTGTGAAGAACTTAGCTCTAGCTTCCTACATATCGGTAGGAATTGATGAATCTGAAGTAGAAAGATTGCTATATAATTTAGGGGTAATACCTATAACTAAGGTCTACGAAGAACTTGTAAGCGGTAATCAAGAATTACAGCGTGAAGTGTTAAATTACGCTAAGGTTTTCTTAAACGGGACGTTAATCGGGTACTACCCACGTAGTGATGCTAGTGAGTTAGTCAATGAGATAAGGAGGAAGAGAAGGGCTGGTTTAATACATCATGAAGTGAACGTAGCGTACAAACGTACTCAGTACATTAATGAGGTTTACGTAAACTGTGACTCAGGCAGGGTTAGAAGACCTCTACTAGTCGTGGAGGACGGGAAAGTTAAACTAGATTCTGAAGTCATCAATAAGGTCAGGAAGGGGAAGTACACCTTTTCAGATTTAGTTAGATTAGGCTACATAGAGTACTTAGACGCTGAGGAGGAGGGTAACGCATATATAGCGTTGGATATTAATAACGTAACTAAAGAACATACCCACCTAGAGCTGTGGACGCCGTCAATTCTTGGGATTACAGCGGCTATCATACCTTATCCAGAGCATAATCAATCGCCTAGGAATTCGTACCAATCAGCAATGGCTAAGCAGGCAGTAGGTATTTACGCAACTAACTTCCAGTTAAGGTTTGATAGTAGGGGTCACTTCCTCCACTACCCACAGAAGCCTTTAGTGCAGACTAGATTTATGGACGTCCTAGGCTATAATGATAGACCGTCTGGGCAGAACTTCGTGGTGGCAATACTCTCATATACTGGTTATAATATGGAGGACGCCTTAATAATTAATAAATCATCTGTTGAGAGGGGTTTAGCCAGGTCTACGTTCTTCAGGGAGTACTCTACCGAGGAGAGGAAGTATTTAGGAGGTCAGGAGGATAAGATTGAAATACCGGACTCAAATGTTAGGGGGTATAGGGGGAGGGATAATTACGCATTACTTGATGAGGACGGTATTATAGCGCCTGAAGTTGAGGTTTTAGGAGGTCATGCCCTAGTAGGTAAGACATCACCGCCAAGATTCCTTGAAGAGTATAAGGAGTTCGGCATTGCGGGAGGTTCTAGGAGGGATACATCGTTAACCTTAAGGTATGGTGAGAAAGGTATTGTCGATTCCGTCGTGATAACTGTTAGTGGGGAGGGGAATAAGTTAGTTAGGGTTAGGGTCAGAGACCTCAGAATTCCTGAGATAGGTGATAAGTTCGCCTCAAGACACGGCCAGAAAGGTGTTATAGGATTAGCAGTTCCTCAGTATGATATGCCGTACACATATGATGGAGTGACGCCAGACCTCGTGATAAATCCCCACGCACTGCCGTCTAGAATGACTATAGGGCAGTTAATAGAGTCTATAGCTGGTAAGGTAGCCGCCTTAAGCGGTAGGTTTGTTGATGGTACACCATTCTATGGTGAGAAGGTTGAGAGTCTTAGTAAGGAATTAGTAATTCGTGGGTACCCAGCAGATGGGACGGAGCCCATGTATGATGGTAGGACTGGTGAGCTCATCCACACACCAGTATTTATAGGTATAGTTTACTATCAGAGATTACATCACATGGTTGCTGATAAGATACATGCAAGGCCTAGAGGGCCGGTTCAAATACTGACTAGACAGCCTACTGAGGGTAGGGCTAGGGAGGGCGGTTTAAGATTTGGTGAGATGGAGAGGGACTGTATAATAGGTCACGGAGCTGCGGCATTGCTTAGGGAGAGACTTACTGAGAGTTCGGATAAGACCCTAATCTACGTGTGTGAGGAGTGTGGTTTGATAGGATGGTACGATAGGAGGAAGGGTAGGTATATCTGCCCAATCCACGGTGAGAAAGGTAAGTTATCCCCAGTTACAATCTCCTACGCATTTAAGTTATTACTTCATGAGTTGATGAGCATGTTGATCTATCCTAAGATAATCTTAGGGAGTAAGTACGAGGTGAGGTAGTATGAGTGAGGAGAAGGTCATTAAAGGAATTAAATTTGGTTTACTCTCACCTGAAATTATTAGGAAGATATCCGTTACTGCTATCGTGACTGCAGACGTTTACGATGAGGATGGACTACCATTTGAAGGGGGTATAATGGACCCACGCTTAGGTGTCATCGAACCAGGTCAGAAATGCGTTACATGTGGGAACTCAATAATTGCATGTCCAGGGCATTTCGGACATTTAGAACTTGCTAAACCTGTAATTCACGTAGGCTTCGTCAAACATATATACGATATCTTAAGGGCTACGTGCAGACATTGCGGTAGGTTGAAGATCCCTGAGGAAGAGTTGAATAAGTATTTAGACCTGCTTAAGAGGCTTGAGGGTAGATGGCCTCTACTAGCTAGAGGACTTACAGACTATGTTAAAAGGAAAGCCATAAAGGTTATGGAGTGTCCACACTGTGGTAGTAGGCAGTTCAAAATTAAGTTAGAGAAGCCTACATCCTTTATAGAGGAGGGGGTTGAAGGTCCTAGAAGGCTTTGGCCCACTGACATTAGAGCTAGATTGGAGAGAGTTAGTGATAAGGACTTAAAGCTCATTGGTTATGATCCAGAGCTTGCCAGACCCGAGTGGATGGTTATAACGGTACTTCCAATACCACCGATAAGTGTTAGACCTTCAATACTTTTGGAGACTGGTATCAGGTCTGAGGACGACCTAACTCATAAGCTTGTAGACATTATTAGGACTAATGATAGGTTAAGGGAGAGTATAAATGCAGGCGCCCCTGAAGTAATTGTGGAGGACTTGTGGGACCTCCTCCAATACCATGTTACGACATACTTCGATAACGAAGTCCCCGGGGTCCCACCAGCTAAGCATAGGTCTGGAAGGGCTTTAAGGACCTTAGCCCAAAGGCTTAGGGGGAAGGAGGGAAGGTTTAGAGGTAATTTATCAGGAAAGCGTGTAGACTTCTCTGCTAGAACTGTTATAAGCCCCGATCCTAATTTAAGCATCAATGAGGTCGGAGTTCCTGAAGAAGTAGCTAAAGTGCTGACAATACCTGAGAGGGTTACGCGTTGGAATGTTGATGAGTTAAGAATGCATGTGTTAAACGGTCCTTACAAACACCCTGGAGCTAACTACGTAATAGACCCCAGCGGAAGGAGGATAGATTTAAGGTATATTAAGGATTTAAAAGCGATTGCTGAGAACTTAAAGCCTGGCTACATCGTCGAGAGGCATTTAAAGGATGGCGATATAGTATTGTTTAACAGGCAGCCCTCACTACATAGGATGTCGATAATGGCACACATAGTTAAGGTATTACCAGGTAGGACCTTCAGACTACACCTAGCTGTCTGTCCTCCATATAATGCGGACTTTGACGGTGATGAAATGAACCTACATGTCCCTCAAAGTGAGGAGGCTAGGGCTGAGGCAAGGGTGCTACTACTCGTTCAGGAGCATATACTATCACCTAGGTATGGAGGACCTATAATAGGTGGTATTCAGGACTATATAAGTGGTGCATACCTACTCTCATCTAAAACGACGTTGCTGACTAAGGAGCAAGTATCTGACCTACTCGCAGTATCCGGTTATGAGGGACCTATACCGGAGCCAGCAGTCCTCTCACCGAAGGTGTTGTGGAGTGGGAAGCAGATCATAAGTCTTCTCCTACCGGCGGACTTCAACTTTAGAGGTAAGGCTAACATCTCTGCAGGACCTCTAAGATGTGATGATTATGAGTGCTTCTGGGACTCCTACGTAGTTATTAAGATGGGTAAGTTATTGATGGGCGTTTTAGATAAGAAGACTTTAGGCTCTCAACAACCAGAGAGTTTACTCCACTGGATTACTAAGGAATACGGCAATAGTTTTGGTAGGAAGTTTATGGACAACATCTTTAAGATGTTCTTAAGGTTCATTGAGATGCGTGGGTTTACGATGACGTTAAACGACGTAACACCTCCGGCTAAGGCTATGGAGGAGATCAGTAGAGTCGTTGAAGATGCTAAAAGGAAGGTATTCGAACTCGTCGAGCAGTTCAGGAGGGGTGAGTTAGAACCTATTCCTGGGAGGACTATTGAAGAATCACTTGAGATTAAGATTATGGAGGTATTAGCCGACGCTAGGGATACTGCCGGTGAAATAGCTACTCAGTACTTAGATCCATTTAACAACGTGTTCATTATGGCTAGGACTGGTGCGAGGGGTAACATATTAAATATAACTCAGATGGCAGCACTCCTCGGACAGCAATCAGTCAGGGGTGAGAGGATTAGGAGAGGATATGATGATAGGACGCTACCGCACTTTAAGCCAGGTGATATAGGTCCCGAGGCTAGAGGGTTTATAAGGAATTCCTTCGTTAAGGGGTTAACACCTATAGAAGTATTCTTCCATGCTGCTGGAGGGCGTGAAGGACTGGTGGATACTGCGGTGAGGACTTCGCAGAGTGGTTACATGCAGAGAAGGCTTATTAACGCTTTACAGGACCTTAGGGTAGACTACGACTTAACTGTGAGGACTCCAAACAACTCTGTTGTTCAGTTCCTCTACGGAGATGACGGTGTTGACCCTAGTAAGTCCTCCTACGGAAATGCTGTTAATATAGAGAGAATTATTGAGAGAGTTGTTGGGTGGAGGTTATGAACATTACCGAAGAAGAACTACTTGAAGTGTTAAGACCGGCTAAGCAGGTCCTCCCACCTAAGATATTTAACGAACTTTACGAGAAGGTGAGGCAGATACCACTAACTAAGGAGGAGTTGAGTAGGATAGTTCACCTAACAGTTAATGAGTATTTAAATGCCTTAGTAGAGCCTGGTGAGCCTATAGGTACTGTAGCCGCGCAATCTGTTGGTGAGCCAGGCACTCAGATGACCTTACGGACCTTCCACTACGCTGGTGTTAGAGAGTTAAACGTCACATTAGGGTTACCAAGACTTATTGAATTGGTAGATGCTAGGAAACTCCCTGAAACTCCTATAATGGTTATATACTTAGATGAGGAGCATAGGTATGAGAGGGAGAAGGCGTTAGAGGTTGCTAGAAGGATAGAGGCGACGAGACTTGAAAACGTAGTTGCTAGGGTTGATATAGACCTCATCACCTCCTCCATAACGATTGACTTAGACCCTGAGATGATGAGGGATAAGGGCATTACTACTAACGACGTAGTTAAAGCGTTGAGTAAGGTTAAAGCTATTTCTCAGAAGGTAAGTGTTGATGAAAGTAATGAGAACAGGATCTACATTGAGGTACCGCCAAATTACGACTTCATGAAGATTCAAAAATTACGTGATAGGATACTGAAGATCAAGTTAAAAGGTATTAAAGGGATTAATAGGGTTATAGTTCAGCGGAGGGGTAATGAGTACGTGTTAATAACTGATGGTACTAATCTAGAGGCAGTGCTTAAAGTAGATGGAGTTGATTATAGGAGGGTGTTTACCAACAGTATTTACGAGGTTGAAAACGTGCTCGGTATAGAGGCCGCTAGGCAGGCTCTAATTAACGAAATCCATAACGTCCTTGAGGAGCAGGGATTAGACGTTGATATGAGGCATGTAATGTTAATTGCTGATATGATGACTTTAACAGGTTCTGTGAAGCAGATCGGTAGGCATGGCATAGCTGGTGAGAAAACTAGCGTTTTAGCTAGGGCGTCCTTCGAGGTAACTGTGAAGCACTTATTTGATGCAGCGGCTAGAGGTGAGGTAGATGAGCTTAAAGGTGTTGCAGAAAATGTTATAATAGGGCAACTAGTCCCTATAGGTACGAATCTAGTCAACCTGGCTATGAACCCAACATTAGCTAAACCTAAATAAGGTGGTGGTATATGTCATCCATATCAAGAGAATTAGAAAATGAGATAAAAAACGTGTTAAAAACTGGTAAGGCGGTATTAGGTTTTAATAGGTCTTTAAAGGCGGTCCTAATGGGTAAAGCTAAGGCAGTCGTAGTAGCTAGTAAGATACCTAAAAACTATGACGATGATATCAGAAGGTATGCCAGCCTGAGCAATATACCAGTAATAAACTTCTCAGGGAGTAGTAGGGATTTAGGCTTAGTATGCGGTAAGCCCTTCCCAGTAACGGTTATCGCTATATTAGACCTGGGGAGTAGTAGGTTGTTAGACCTCACACGTTCGGGGTGAGAGGCTTTGCCTGAAGTTAAAATAACCTCTGAGGAATTAAGGTATATAGCATTGCTTCAGGACCTTACAGGAGTTACGGTAAATGACTGCATAGTTGATGAGGAGAGCAATACGATAATATACATAGTCTCACCTGGGCATGCAGGACTAGCAGTAGGTAAGGGTGGTGTAAACGTTAAGAGACTCTCTAAGATCTTAGGTAAGAGGATTGAAGTAATCGAATATGCGGATAATCTCGAAGACCTGGTCCGCAACATCTTCCTACCTGCAAGAGTTTTAAACATAAGGTTGGTGACATCATTAAATGGTAAGAAGATACTGTACGTAACCGTAGACCCTAAGGATAAGGGGATTGCTATCGGTAAGGACGGTAGGAACGTGACTAAGGCTAAACTAGTATTGAAGAGGTACTATGATATTGAGACCATTAGCATCGTTTAATAACCTTTTTAAAGACAGTAGTAAGAAGTCCTAAAGGTAGTTAGGAATGCCTGGTAAGAAAGCACCAAGCGGTCTCTACGCAGCTAGGAAGCTAGCAATGAAGAGGCTTAAATTTAGGTGGAGTCAGAGGGAGTTTAGGGTTAGGGTAATGAAGATTAAGGAGAAGTACGACCCTCTAGAAGGTTCTCCCATGGCTAGGGGTATAGTTCTAGAAAAGGTTGGTGTGGAGTCACGTCAGCCAAATTCAGCCCTTAGAAAGTGTGTGAGAGTACAATTAGTTAAGAACGGTAAGGTGGTAACAGCATTCGTACCGTATGACGGTGGTATAACATTTATAGATGAGCATGATGAGGTATTAATCGCAGGTATAGGTGGTACTAGGGGTAAGTCCATGGGTGATTTACCAGGGGTTAGATATAAAGTCATAGCAGTTAATGGAGTTTCACTAACTGAGTTGTTAAAGGGTAAGAAGCAAAAACCCGTTAGGTAGTTAGGGGTAAGTCTATATGAGTAATCAATTAGATGTTACTAACCCATCACCATCACTCTTCCTACTATTTGGTAAGTGGGGGTATGAAGGGGTTATAGTTAGAGACCCAAGCCTTAAGAAGTACATATCTTTAAAGCCTGTTTACCTACCGCATACTGGTGGGAGACACGAGCATAGGAGGTTCGGTAAGGCAGAAGTACCTATCGTTGAAAGACTGATTAATAAGCTTATGAGGCCTGGTAGGAATACCGGTAAGAAGCACCTAGCTTATAACATTGTTAAAACTGCCTTCGAATTGATAAATATTAAAACAGGTGAGAATCCCCTCCAAGTACTCGTAAGGGCTGTGGAGAACGCAGCTCCACGGGAGGAAACAACTAGAATTATGTATGGAGGTATAATATACCACGTAGCTGTTGATGTCTCACCTCAGAGGAGGGTTGACATAGCATTGAAGAACTTAGTCGACGGTGCCAGGCTAGCATCGTTTAAGAGTCAAAAGTCTATTGAGGAGTGCTTAGCTGACGAATTAATAGCAGCAGCTAATAACGACCCTAAGAGCTACGCAGTTGCTAAGAAGGAAGAAGTAGAGAGGATAGCACTTAGTTCTAGGTAAGGAGTTTTAACTAAACTTCAACACCTTTTGGTAGTAGGTCATGAGGAGTATTGTTAAGATAGACAGCAAGGGCAGGGTAACAATACCGCAACATATAAGAGAGCCCTTAGGTATAGGTCTGGGTACATACTTCGAAATCATAGTAGATTCTGAGAAAAAGCAAATAGTCCTAAAACCGCTGTTCAAAGGTAGGGGCGAGGGTATAGCAGTCGAAGTTATTATCAAACTTAAAGAGATTAAAGACCTGCAGGAGGTAATAACGATATGTAGTGAGGGTGGTTATGAGATAATATCTCTAAACTGCCTATACGGTGAGGTCTACGAATGTGCTTTAACTATATATGCTATAGATGAAGTGCAGATAAGTAGGTTGAAAGAACTACTAAGCAAATATGAAATAACTATGAGATTCTAGAAAGATTTAAGCTCATAATATTTATATTATATCCAGTAAATTCATAATGTGGTGGTTAAACCTTGATATACTCTGCGTATAAGTTAATCACGTCTCCAACGTTCTTCTACATGCCTAAGAGAGTGGTGTTTGAGGTTAATGGCGCCTTAAAACTGCATAACGAGCTTCAATTACTGGGTGTTGAGAAGGGTTCTAAGATTTTCCTGGTCTTAGACCCAGCTATTAAGGGATTAGAACATCCTCTTAAGACCATTAAGGCTTTAGAGGAGAATGGCTACGTTGTTGATATATATACAGATGTGGAGTACGAGCCAAGTATTGAGTGTTTGAAAAGAGCTGTTGCTTACGTGAGGAAGGAAGGTTTTAAAGCTGTAATAGGTATTGGTGGTGGTTCTACTTTAGATATAGCTAAGGTTAGTGCTGCAGCTAAGGACAACCCGGATAGAGATGTTGAGGAGTTCATAGGCATGGATAAAATACCTAAGAGGCTAACACCTATTATAGCATTGCCGACTACTGCTGGTACGGCATCCGAGGTAAGTAGGTTTACAGTATTTACTAGGGGTGTTGGTAAAGTAGGGATTAACGGGTATAACGTGATTCCTGACATAGCAGTAGTAGACCCGGTATTTACGTATACGTTACCTCCTAAAGTTACTGCTGGTACAGGGCTTGATGCACTAAGCCATGCGGTAGAGGGTATGATATCCCTAGATGCGACACCCATGTCCGATGCATTGGGTCTCGTAACAGTGGAGCTGGTGTTCAAGTATTTGAGGAGGGCTTACTATAGGGGTAACGACTTTGAGGCAAGGTACTTCATGTCATTAGCTGCTACCTCCGCTGGCGCGCCATTAAACATTGGAAGGGCGATATTAGGGCATAGTATTTCACAGACCTTCGGACCTCAATTTAAAGTACATCATGGAACGGCTTGCGGTATGGTACTACCCTATATTATGGAGTTCTACCTACCCGCAGTACCGGAGAAATTAGCTGCAATAGCTAGTGCTGCTGGTGTAGATACAACTAAGCTGAAGGTGAAGGAGGCTGCTGAAGAAGCTGTAAGAGCTACTTGGAAATTAGTTGAGGACTTAGACGTACCGTTAAGTCTTAGAGATATAGGTGTTTCGAAGTCAGAACTAGAAACCCTAGCAGAGAGAAGTGTGAAGGAGTGGCCAAGACCTAACAGCCCTATAGAACTTACTAAGGAGAGAGTACTTAAAGTAGTTGAGGCAATGTACGAAGGAAGGCTAATGAGGATTAAAATATAATCCCTGAAGTCCGATTTAAAATATTTTTCTTAACCTATAATTGGAAACCAGCTCTCTAATGCTGGAATGTGCGTAAGAACTTCTAAGCGATTATAGCGTTTGTTAGTAACGGATCTTCCATGCTAGCGACCAACCCACATTAAGTAATCTAAGCCACTCCAACTAATTACCTGTACTCTTATATAATGGAACTCGAAACAGCTACAATTATTAGGTGTTGTTGGTAGGGATAAAAATCCTTGATTTACATTCTCAGCCTATCTAAGCTAGCTTGTAATTATTGAGAAAGTTGGGCATGAGTTCTTAGCAGTCTCCACACAGTCTTTTAGTGATTCTTCTACCTCCCCCTCAGTTGCTTTACCCCCTACCCTATATTGAGCTACTATCTGTGACTTACCATCTCCACCGGCCTCAAAGACTTGAGGGCATAGAGAGTAACAAACACCGCACGCTATGCATGTATCTTGATTTACACTAACCTTTACAGCCATATTAACTACCTCACTTTAATACGTAAGAAGGGTAAAATAAATTTTATCTCCATTTAGCTAAAACACTCTAAAATTTAAAAGGTGTAAATATTAATTAATTACTTAGGGCCCGTAGCTCAGCCAGGTAGAGCGCCGGGCTCATAACCCGGTGGTCCGGGGTTCGAATCCCCGCGGGCCCACTAGCCTTGAATTACTGATGTGATGAGTCTAAGTTTTTCAAGTAGTTTAATGGAGTCTTCAGCAAGTATGTAGATGAGGTGTTCAAATCCTGGCGGCCCTAAGTCTATAATCGCGTCTGGAGGTGTCTTCATTTTCTTCAATTCATTAGAGATTAAAGTAACTACGGTCTCAATAGATCTGTTTTCGTAAGGTCCTATTGTCGTAGTATTCAATTTGAGTTTCCTTATACTATCTTCAATCTCTTTCGAATACTTTATGTTTGCTGCGCTCTTAATGTTCGGGAAGTACTTCATGACTTCTAATAGTACGGATGCCATGAACCTACTACTACCGTAGGTAGGTTCTGAGACCGCTTTAATCGTATTAAATACTTTGACCACACGGCCGGGGATCCCAACTACTTCGGAAGTAGACCTTGCATTAGGTCTGGCTTCAACTATGTTCATTCCGACCTCAGGGACTAATGCTCCTACATTTCGTATTGCTTCTAAATTCTCTAAAACGTATTTAACTCTTTGAATTATTTCATCGCTAACTCCTGGAGTTAGGTAGTAGCATATATTGCAGTTCGCAAGTCCTTGGATTAAGAGTTTATGCGCCTTACAGAGTCTCCCATCTTTAAGTTTAGTTAGTAGGAATATCGTTAGATATGATGTAGCGTCATGAGGTCTCCTCCCTACAATGTAGTTAGTTACTACTTCAACTACGTTATTTACCTCATCTTCATTAAGTCCTAACCACTTAAGCTTACTTATATAGTATTGCGGCGGTTTTGATAGGTATTTCGATATTAGTGCTTGTGAAACATATAGTGATTTAGCGATCTGTCTTTGGCTTAAACCCCTATTACTTAAATTCCAGGCAATTAATGCTTTAATGTAGGGTAGTACGTTATTTACAATGTCAAATGGTGTTGACATTAAAGCACCAGTAGGTCATGAACCTACTGAGGTACGTCTATCTTCAAATACGTAGTCAGCTCTTTATACCTATTCCTGACGGTTACTTCTGTAACTCCAGCTACTTGGGCTACGTCCTTCTGAGTACGTCTTTCATCAAGCATTTGAGCCGCTATATATACTGCGGCGGCTGCTAGCCCGGCAGGATCTTTACCAGCAGTTAGACCCGCCTCCTTCGCCTCCTCCAGTATGTCTATAGCCTTTTTAACAACGCTACCGCTTAGTCCTAGAGCTGAAGCAATCCTAGGTACGAAGTCGGCGGGATCTGATATAGGTATCTTAATGCTTAACTCCCTGACCAACAACCTATAACATCTAGCGACCTCCTTCTTACTAGTCTTAGTAAACTGTGATATCTCGTCTAAGGTTCTAGGTATCTTATAGACTCTACAGGCAACATATAATGCGGCAGCGACTATGGATTCTATAGCCCTACCCCTCACAGCACCTCTCTCAACAGCTTTCCTATAAATAGATGCAGCATGCTCTTTAACAGCCCTAGGAAGACCTAACTGATCGGCAATTCTCTCAAGCTCTGCAGCTGCTTGCGTTATATTCCTATCAATACTATCTTGAATCCTAGTCCTTATCTGCCACTTCCTCCACCTCATAACCTCCAACCTCCTCTTAAGCTCTAATCTCTTACCCATAGCATCTCTATCCCTCCAATCAATAACCGTTGACAAACCCCCATCATGGATAGTAGGCGATAGAGGTGAGCCAGTCCTACTTCTCTTATCCCTCTCCTCAGGTGTGAAAGCCCTCCACTCAGGACCCTGATCTATAACCCTCTCCTCAATAACCTCACCAGTATTTAAACAGATATACTCACCTCTACTCTCATCGTAAATTATTTTATCAGGTGGACATTTAGAGTCTACAACCTTCTCGGACATAAACTTCACCTCATATAAGCAACGCTTTTAAACTTTACTACCTTTTTAAATTTTACGTTCAATTCCTTATAAATCTTTATGAAAATAAGAAATACTTAAAAATACTTAACCTAAAAAATTACGGGAAGCCGCCGTAGCTCAGCCTGGTAGAGCGCCGGCCTTGTAAGCCGGAAGTCGCGGGTTCGAATCCCGCCGGCGGCTCCAGACTTAATGACTGCATTAGTTCTTAAACCATCATTTCCAACGTTTATAGAGAACGTATACGTGGTTGGGCCGACCCTTTTAAATTTTATATTTCATGAGTTGGGTGGGTTCTTATGTGGGATTAACGTACTGAATAAAAGTGATAATGGTTGTCATCGCAGTATGTAGGACTCAACAGGTTTATGTTATGTGGTCTTCTTATTAATTATTGTGCTTAGAGTTTTGTAGACGTATTCGTCAACTATTATGTCGTCGTTGCTTGCTATTATTTTGAGACCTTCGAAGGGGTTTAGAGGCGGTTCCGGTAGGTTTGGGTCGGGTTTTTCCTTACCTACATATATCCATTTGATTTTGCCGTTGGGTCCTTTAGCAATTCTATACCAATATCTTCCGAAGTATAGGTATTTTAGATTTAACTCTTTTTTAACTACTACATGTACGGGTTTTAGGTAGTAGCCAGTGTTTTTAATCTGTGAGTTGTATTCATAAATCCTAAGCCTATAGGGAAGGAAAAGCTCCATGATTAGTTGGTAGCCGTCCTTCAGTACTACGTAATTCCTACTCATACGCTACGGCCCTCAGAAACATACTAATCCTACTATTCACTTCTGCTCACATTTTAGAAAGTGAAAGCGTCTTTAACTTACTTAAGACGTCTTCAATTAATCTATCAACGTATGATTCCTCAATACCTTTAGCTTTGAGTAAGTCCTTAATATATGTCTCAACTAGAGAGTAATTCTTAAACTCCTCATTAACTTTACGCCAGTTAATCCCTCTTAAGGCGTTAGCTACCCTCTCATCATATGGTAGTATGCCCTTAACCATTAAGAAAGATATTATAGGGTACCCCACGTAATTTCTGTACAGTGTTCCATTATCATTACTGAAGACTCTACGTGTGTTTAAATCTAATCTAACATTATACACTCTATCACCGACTGATGAGGTTATTTCAGCCTCACTATCACTTACGATTCTCACCCTACCGTCAGCTACGCACCCCAAAGCCTCTAAAACCTTAACCCTAGGGGGTAGTTTTAAAGGCATCCTATTTTTCACTCCTAATAATCTTATCCGCATATTCCTCAGGTCCTAACAGCTCGTTAAGCTCCTCAGGCCTTAGTACCTCAATTTTGAATAGCCAACCCTCAGAGTACGGATCTGTATTAATTAGCTCTGGGTGCAGCGTTAATGAATTATTAACCTCTACGACCTTACCGCTTAGTGGTGAGTACACATCGCTAACAGCCTTTACAGACTCTATAATAGCTACGCTCTCACCCTTACTTACATACCTACCAACCTCAGGTAATTCTACGTTGACTATCTGCCTCAGTTTTTTCTGCGCATAATCACTCACACCTACTACGGCGATATTCCCCTCAATTCTAACCCACTCATCACTCTCGCTATACTTAATACCGCCAACCTTGACTAGGTACTCACCTAATGAAGTCTTAACTACTATGTAATCACTACTCGTAACCTAACACCTCTAAATAAGTGGGAAATCAGATATTTTAATCTCATATCTTCTATCCCTAACATACATATCTAAACTGTACCCCAGGTACGCGTGTGAGGTTTTAACGTACCCCATCCCCACACACCTCTCAATTGTTGGGGAGTAAGCACCACTCGTTACCTCTCCTACGACCTCATCACCAGCTAAGATCTTATACCCATGCCTAGGTATTACTTTAACATCCCTCTTCAACTTAAAACCTAACCTCAACCTACTCACACCACCCTCATACCTACGCCAAACTTCTTGACAGCCGATGCATTCTTCCTTCCCCCTTGTAAGAGCTATCCAATACCTAGCTTCGATAGGGTTAACATCCTCGCTAATATCATTGCCGTAGAGTACGTAGCCCATCTCAGTTCTCAGTATATCACGTGCTACGAGACCAGCTGGTCTAGCCCCAGCCCTAAGGAGCTCACTATAAATCTTAACACCATTTGAAATATCGGACCATATCTCAAACCCGTATGACCTTACCTCCTCCCCAGTCCAACCACTACGGCTCACTAAGAACGCCTCAGCATCACGGACCTTAACACTTAAGACAAAGTTTAATAGTTTAAGACTGCCCAACTCCTTAATACCTAAAGACTCAAGCACTTCAAGTGATTTAGGTCCTTGAACAGCTATTAACACCGAATTATCTGTTAGGTCCTCAATGATTAGGTCATTACTCGATATGCCGAGTTCCTCCCTCATAGCTAACATCCACCGGACGTCTTTATCCTTATTAACAGCGTTACACACCATTAACCACTCATCATCACTTAATTTATAGATCATTACATCATCTTTAATTCCGCCGAACTTATTCAGTATTAATGCAGGCCCACTCATATCACCAGACCTCAGCTTGCTTAAGTCTTTAGTAACCAGTTTTTGGAGGAATTCGTAGGACTTACTACCCTTAATGAGCAACCTACCCATATGGCTTACGTTAAAAACACCGACATTATTCCTAACCTCCCTACACTCATTAACCGGGTCTCCGAAGTCTAGAGGTGTTAGCCAACCAGCAAATTGCCCTAAATTAGCGCCGTAGGCTTTTTCAACATCTATTAGTGGGGAATACTTCATTCAAACCACAACGACTTAATTGCTTGAAAATTATTAAGTACTACTAATTTTAAATTAATAGGATTTAAATTGCCCCATCATTGGATACCTAACTCCTCCCCCGCTATTAAGAAGTTGTTAATGGACCGTATAGGTGTTAACGACATCTTAGAGTTATTTAACGACGTCCCTAGAGACTTAATAGTTAGTAGGGAGTTAAATGTAGGTTTAGGGAGACCTTTAAGTGAGTTAGAGGTTAAACGGTATTTTAAGAATTTAATCTCTAAGAATAGGGTGTTTAGAGACCCACCACCCTTTACCGGTGGCGGTGTTTGCGCGCATTACGTACCGGCAGTAGTAAAGAATATCATTAGTAGGGGTGAGTTCTACACGGCTTATACGCCCTATCAGCCGGAAATCTCACAGGGGGTTCTACAGGCGTTATTCGAGTATCAAAGCTTAATTGCTGAGCTATACGGAGTTGACGTAGTCAACGCCTCCATGTATAATGGTAGTACAGCTGCTGCTGAAGCTATTAGGATGGCTGTAAGGGTTAATAAGAAGAGGAGGGTTTTAATACCGTTGAACGTAAATCCAGAGGTTTACGAAGTTATTAACACTTGGTCTCTTGGTATGGGGGTAACTATTGAGAGAGTAGGTTATAATCGCTTAACGGGTTGTGTAAGTATTAACGAATTGGAGGCTAAGCTTAGAGAAGGTGATGTAAGCTCGGTGTACGTAGAAACGCCTAACTACTTCGGATGTATTGAGATGGAGTTAAGGGAGCTAGCAGACTTAGCCCATAGGTATGATGCGATGGTAATAGTTAACGCCCTACCAATATCCCTAGGTGTTTTAGAAGCCCCGGGTAAGTTAGGAGCTGATATAGTGGTAGGGGATGCGCAGTCCTTAGGGCTTGGGATGAATTTCGGCGGTCCTTCAGCCGGTATTTTAGGTATTAAGGATGAGAAGATTATTAACCAACTACCAGGTAGGTTGATAGGTGCTACCTTAGACGTTAGTAATAGGTTAGGGTATGCGATGATACTTCAAACAAGAGAGCAACATATAAGGAGGGAGAGAGCTACTTCTAACATCACGACAAATAGTTCTTTAATGGCGATCGCATCAGCTGTTTACTTAAGCCTACTAGGGTCTGAGGGTATTAGAAGGCTTGGTGAGTCAATACTGCTTAGGACTTATTACGCTATTAAGAAGCTTTCAAGTATTGAAGGTGTTGAAGTACCAGTATTCCCTGAGGGTAAGTACTTCAGGGAAGTTACAGTAGCTTTTAGGAAAGTACGCTATAGTGAGGTACACCGTAAATTACTTGAAGTTGGGGTACTAGGAGGTAAGTACGTAGGTACGTATTTCCCAGAACTCGGTGAGGCATGCATAATGTGCTTCACAGAACTTCACAGTAAGTCTGACATAGATTTACTCGCCTCAAGCATTCAACACATATTAGGTGGTCGTTAATGTGGAGGCAGGCCAGTTGGGGTGAAAAACCGTTATTCGAGTTAAGCAAGTATGGAAAACCTACGTACTACTTCGGAGATGTTGCTGAGTTTGCTGAAGAAGTCGGTAGCATAGAGGGCTTACTGCCGAAAGATATTCTCAGGTCAGAACCACCTCAAATCCCAAACATCTCTGAGGTTGAGGTTGTAAGACACTTCATGAGGTTAAGCCAGATGAGTTATGGAGTGGACTTAGGGCCGGTGCCATTAGGTTCCTGCACCATGAAGTACAATCCTAAGATATGTGAGGAACTAGCTAATGATGAATACGTAACAGACCTACATCCATATCAGGACGAGGATACAGTCCAAGGAATTCTAGCAGTCATGTACTTACTTCAGAAGTGGTTAGCTGAGATTACAGGTATGGATGAATGCTGCCTCCAACCTCCTGCCGGCGCTTCAGGAGAGCTAACCGGAGCTCTAATGATTAAGAAATACCACTTAGATAGGGGTGAGTCGTTTAGGGATGAGATGATAATACCTGATAACGCTCATGGGAGTAATCCAGCAAGTGCTGCTATGGCCGGACTTAAGGTCGTTAGAATACCCACCTCGGATTCTGGGGAGGTTGATATTGACGCACTTAAAAGTGTCTTAAGCAGGAGGACTGCAGGCATTATGCTAACCAACCCTAACACCTTAGGAATTTTTGAGAGCAGGATAGTTGAAATAGCTGATTTGGTGCATGGGTCGGGCGGGCTCCTCTACTACGACGGCGCTAACTTAAACGGTATATTAGGTATTGTGAGACCTGGTGATATGGGCTTCGACATAGTCCATCTAAACATACATAAAACTTTCGGAGCACCACATGGTAGTGGGGGTCCGGGGGCTGGGGTCGTATGTGCTAAGGGGGAATTAGTTGACTACCTACCAGTACCTACGGTGGGTTTCGACGGGGTTAAATACTTCTTCAACTACGGTAGGAGGAGGAGTATTGGGAGGGTCTCACAATTCTACGGTAATGTAATACCATTGGTTAAGGCCTTCATATACATACTAACTCTAGGGCCTAATATAAGGGAGGTCTGCGAAGTAGCAGTACTAAATACTAACTACTTTATAAAGTTAGTTGAAGGTGTGAGGGGGATTTCAATCCCCTACGGCAGGGGTAGGTTTAGAAAGCATGAAGTAGTCTTAAGCTTTGAGGACTTGCTTAGGGATACAGGGGTTAGCGCTGAAGACGTTGCTAAGGCATTATTAGACCGGGGTGTTCACGCACCGACAATTTACTTCCCGTTAATAGTTAAGGAGGCGCATATGGTTGAATTTACTGAGACTGAGACTAAGGAAAACATAGAGATGTATGCTGAACTGTATAGGAGTATAGTTGAAGATGCGTATAAAGACCCAGCAAAACTGAAGGGATGTCCTGAGAACACATCTATCGGTAGGTTAGACTTAGGACTTGCTAACCACCCGCTAACTAGGGCGCCAACCTATAAATTCTTAAGTAGATTGAGTAGGGAGGTATTGAGTAAGTAATTAGGTAAAGCTTAAGACCTTCATAACTACTTCCTCATTATAACCTACTATAACCCTTATGTATCCTTCGAATTCTTTATCAAGCACGGGGTCCCCCGTATCAACCCTCAGGTATTTTAGGTCGAGAACTTTGCTACGTGTTGCTACTACGATTATGTTTGACTTTCCTAAAATCCTCAACACTGTAGGTGATATTTGCTGATTACCTCTACCGAGTATGAAGCCCTGCCTACCTATAGGGGTTAGTAATACCTTAGCGTTTCGGTAGACTTTAAGTAGTTTAAGTATTCCCTCCTCAGTTAAGTCCTTACCGACTAACTTCCCGTTATATACCGCATCAACGCCTAATAACGTCTTATTAATCCCTAACCTATCGGCTACAGCCTTAATAGTTGATCCAGGACCTAGTAAGTAAAGCGTATCTGGCTTTATTAGGGTTTCAACTACGTACTCAGCTATTTCCTCTTTATCGACATCGGAACTACTAGTAAAGTCTTTAGAGGGTACTAGTAACTCCCCGCATTGAGGGACTTTAGCTATACCGTAGACCCTAACCTTAATTACATCATCTTTTAGAGATCCTTCATCAACATCAGCTATCTCACCCAGTTCTATACGAGCTGTCCCGCCAACGTATGAAGCTGTTATTTCAGCAGCTGCTTCAGGATTTAATGCGAAAACCCCTGAATACATCTTAACACCTGAAGGTACGCCTAGCATGGGGGTCGACGTACCCACCACATCGAATACATCTCTAGCAGTACCGTCACCCCCCACGAAGACTACTAGGTCTACCCCCTCCTTAATCATTAACTCGCATGAGCGGAGGGTATCTAACCTAGAAGTCCGTTCCCCAATATCTACGTCTAATACTTTAGCAGATTTGAAGAATTCTTTAACGTATTCCCAACCCATGCTTTTAGGCGGGACTACAAACTTTAACTCATTTAGCCGTTCCTTCAACTTCTTAAGGAATCTAAGAGCTCTGTGGGGGGCTACGGGCTTACCCCCCCTTCTTACAGCCTCCATGTAGAGGTCCCCATCAGTCCCCTTCAAACCAACGCTACCCCCCATACCAGCCACCGGGTTTACTAAGAAGCCTATAACGACATTACTTTCACCCAACTCACACACCCAGAGGTATAATACTACAGCTACGTTATTAAGAAGTCTTAATCGGCTGCTACCACGGTGGTCCCCACGCAGTGCACTTACTGCAACTCAGTAAATGTGGTGTGGGACTATGAGAGGGGGTGTATAGTATGTGGTGATTGCGGTACGGTAATAGATTTGATATATCAGCCGCACACTCCTTTTAACTTGCAGGAAGATTGGATGATTAGGCGTTCTAGGGGTGTTGACCACGGCATATCTTTAAGTAAGCACACAAGAATGTACCTAAAGTTGGTGAGGAAGGCGTCTGAATACGGTTTAGTAGTAGATAATGAAGTGTTTAAGGAGTATTCACTAGGTCGTTCACCACTAGTAAAGGTGTTTAAGAAACCTAACGTAGATCTCGATAAGTTTGCTTCGGATGAGTATGTAAGGTTAGTTTTAGATTTAATGGTGAAGTACCCTAGGCTGGCGTCAAGAACTGATAGGGCTAAAGTAGCTCTAGCTAAGATCGCCTTAAGCTCGCTCTTGGATGAGGAGTTGGACGTCAAGAAGTTAAGCCGTGAGTTAAACATTAGTGAAGTACACATACGTCGACTATATAAGGCTGTTGTAAGTGAGTTTGGATTCTTAGACGAAGTTAGGAAGTCGCTCCTCAATAGCTTTGCTAAAGAGGTACGGTACGTAAGCAGTTAGGTAATACGTATATTATCAAATCCGAGGTGGTTATGCAGTAGTGTGTATGTATGGATTGAGGTGTTGCGTAGTAATTTCTAATATACGTTAAGTTTATAAGTGTCTTTTTTCACAAAGCATTGATTAGGAGGATATAATAGAAAGATGGCTCAAACCCAAATCATCAGGGTAAATGAATATGTACCAAACCTAGAGGGAATCATCGGCAAGCACATATTTGCAAACCTCTACGACTTAGACCCTAACATCATCGGTGATGAAGACCTCCTTAAAAACTTAATTAAGGACGCCGCCCGCCTAGCCAATATGACATTAGTTGAGGTAAAGTCGTGGAAGGTAGAAGGCACTAAAGGAGGGGTCTCAGTACTAGCTCTCATCGTAGAGTCTCACATAGCATTACATACATGGGTTGAATACAGATACGCAACAGTAGATATATACACATGCGGTGAGAAAAGCGATCCGTGGACTGCATTCGAATACATACTATCCGTCCTAAAACCAAAGACATTTAAGGTTAATTACTCAGATAGGTCATCAACACCGCCAAGATAAAATTCTAAACCTTCAAACCCTTTCGAAACCACTTACCATTCTAACAACTAGGTTTTATGGAGCCGCCGCCGGGATTTGAACCCGGGACCTCCGCCTTACCAGGGCGGCGCTTAGTGTTTCGGTAGTACCTACCGAAAGTCCACCCGCTGAGCTACGGCGGCATCTAACAATACCTTTACCACTATATTTTAAATTTTTCATAACCGGACTCTCCCTAGCTTTATTTAAAGGTAATGTTCCTTCGGTAGTGTATTAATTCGGTCGGTAAAGAAGCCGTAGGGTCTGTTTAGAACTTAATCCTACGTTATTGGTGGTTAAGGCTGTTGGAGCTGTGTTATGGTTAGATGACTTGTTAAGAAGCTTAATACCTTACTAACTACTTCACTCTCCCTAACCCTGATTTGAACCTTAGAGTCCCTATCACGTAGGGTTACCGTGGAGTCCTCTAATGTTTGGTGGTCGACAGTTACTGCTATCGGTACTCCTATCTCATCAGCCCTAGCATATCTCCTACCAATAGACCCGGAGTCATCGTAGATTACGTAAAGCCCGCTATTGACTAATTCCCTATATATTTGCTTAGCCCTCATCTCTAAGGCATCATCGTTGACTAATGGGTAAACAGCTACTTGAATGGGTGCTAAACTCCTCGGTAGTCTTAGAACTACCCTACCATCTTCCTCAGTATATGAGTTATCGAGAACTACTAGTAATAGCCTCTCAGCACCGAAGGATGGCTCAACAACATGCGGTAGTATATGCTTCCCACTTACCTTCTCAGATACTTCCTGAATTGTGATAGCGTTCTTAGGTATTAAGTAATCCCCAATCTTTATGTATTCCTCACCACTCATGAGGAGTGATCTTAAGGTGTTGACATCAGTAGATGATATAGCGTTTATAACTTCTGAAGACTTCTCTTTAAACA
Organism: Sulfolobales archaeon; assembly: GCA_038844925.1. Lineage (GTDB taxonomy): Archaea > Thermoproteota > Thermoprotei_A > Sulfolobales > NBVN01 > DTCV01. Next base: position 104,621 of record JAWBQY010000003.1, read on the forward strand.
TCCTACCTATCAATGCCTTATTAATGACTACTTTCTGAGTCTTAACTATGATTGGTTCTTCATACCTCTTAAATACTCTGAAGTCCTGACCACTATACTTCATATGCATTGATAAATCGTAGTCCGTCCTATAGGCATGTCCTGAAACCTCAATCCACCCCCACCTACTAATCCTAACTAATTGGTCGAAGGTTTGAGCTGAGTAATGTGCTTTCTCGTGGGGTAGTTTTTCTTCAAAGTACATACGATCTTCAGAGATTCCTAAATCGATGATGAAGTCCCTCGCCACACACATCCAATAAGCAGTCCAAGGCGTTTTAATAACTCCATTCTCTAATGCTTCCTTAACCCCTAATTCAATGGGTTTATCCACACCTTTAGACCTCGCATCAGCTGTGAGTATTCTTAACCTACCCTCACACCTATCTAGTAATTCACATGAAGGATTCTCAGGGTCGAAGAAAAACTCTACCTCCATTATAGTGAACTCCCTAAGCCGAACCATGCCCTGCCTAGGTGAGATCTCATTACGTGCGACCCTACCGATCTGAGCTATACCTATCGGTAACCTCTCCCTAAACGCTTCGTAAACACGTTTAAATGATGTAAATATACCTTGAGCTGACTCAGGTCTTAAATAACCTACATCCTGCGAGTAGGGGCCTATAGTTGTTGTGAATAGTAGGTTGAATAAGCGGACGTTACTTAAATCACCACCACATACTGGACATTTAACTCCCCCCTCAATTATAATCTTACTTATTTCATCAATACCCATCCCCTCAACCTTAACGTTTAAGGATTCCTCAACTAGTTGGTCAGCCCTAAACTTCCTACCACACTTTAAACACTCAACTATTGGGTCGGTAAAGTGTTTTACATGCCCACTAGCTTCTAAAACCT
>JAWBQY010000004.1:0-6795 GCA_038844925.1 Sulfolobales archaeon
GGGTGTACGGTAAAGACCTAAGTGGATGAGTACTCAAAGCCAAGATGTGGGGGTTTCCCCACAGCAATGAACCAGAGCTAGATGAAGAGGAGCTGTGGGTCGGGGTTACCCTGAACGGGTGGAGACCGATGACATGGGCACCGATGAAAGGTGCCCCAAGGTCGATGAAACCAAGGGTCAAGATCAAACAACATCAACCAACATGAAACCCAAACCCCTTACGTATTAGCTCTAATGCATTTTAAGCGATGCATATCTAAAAATAATTTTTAAATGTTTTAAATGTCTCTTAGATTAGTGATGATGTGTGAGTGGGGAAATACTCTATAAGTGTTGGATATGTGGGAGGACTTTTTCTAATAAGGAGATCGAGTTAATTGAGAGGATTAGTTGTCCTTACTGCTCGTCAAGAGTTATAGTTAAGATTAGGAAGGATGTTTGGAAGAGGGTAAAGGCTGAGTAGAGAGTTTTATTGAGATGATAAAAGCTTATTAACGTCAATGTGGAAGTTCCTTATTGTAAGGGTGTGAGATGAAAGGAAGAAATAGTAAGGTTGATATAGAAGCTTTATGCGGCGGTCTACCACCTGAGTTATGTGTTCAATTAGGTGCTGAGCAACAGGTTGTGAAGATTAAAGTTGAGAAGCGGAAATTCGGTAAGGAGGTTACAATTATTGAAGGACTAGACCAGACAGTATTTGATTTATGGAAGGTAGCATCACACCTTAAGAGTAAGTTAGCCACTGGTGGTACTGTAAAAGACGGTCATGTCGAACTTCAAGGAGACCATAGAGCTAAGGTAAGGAATATATTAATAAATGATTTCGGAGTACCTTCAGAGAACATTATATTTATAGAAGCCTCTGAATAACTTAAATTCTTTTTAATAATTCTCTTTTAATATAGAGTTAAATCCAAGTAATTAAACGTTTACGTAATTCCTAATTCGTTAAGTTTCTTCCTAACCAGCTCTGCTACTACCTTACCATCAACCTTACCGCGTAATTCCTTCATAACTAGACCCATAGCGATGTTGAATGCCTTATCCCTCTTCCTGAGGAGTTCATCGCGGTTAGCTTCTAAGATGTAAGCTATTGATCTAGCAACCTCCACTACATCCTTCTTTGCGTATTTCCTTACTAATTCATCAATAGATTTCTTAGGGTCTAACGCATACTCTCGTAGTACCTCGACTACTCCGTCCTTAGATAAGTTCCCGTTTCTCAATGCAGTAAGTACCTCTCTAATAACGTCCGATGTGATGTTCTCTACGGGGACCCCCTCAGCTTTAAGGCCTTTGATCTGAACTGTTAGGAGTGATGCTATGTACTGCGGTGTTACCTCTTCACTTGAAAACTCCCGCACCAGGTCGTAGAAGTAGATGATGTATGGACTTCTGAGTAGTTGCCTACCTAGCTCAGGGCTTAGGGAGTACTTATTAATTAATTCTTCGTAAACTGCTGTAGGGTCTCTTGGAACATATTTAAGCGCTTCCTTAATTAAACTCTCATCAATTCTTACCGGTGGTATGTCCGTCTCAGGGTACATTCTAGCAGCACCTGGTTGCGGTCTCATATACCTAGTAGTTCCGTCATCATTAGCTACCCTAGTCTCCCTTGGAACCCCACGCAATGCCTCTTTAACCCTACCTACGACTGCCTTCATGGCTCTAATGCACTTATCTTCAGGTCCTACTATAAGTACGATGGCGTCTCTCTCATCATCAGCGCCTAAGAAATTGTAAAGTTCTTTAACCTCATCAGCACTTATACCATACCCAGGCAATTCATCAGTGTGTATGATACCTGCAACACCTCCCCACTCACGTGCATAATCAGCTAACTCTGTACCAAACCTCCTACCAGGCTGTACCTCAAACTTCAATAGCCCTTTAAACCCCTTTAAAACACATGCGTATACCTTATTACCAGCCTTTAAATTAGTCGATATTAACCTACTTTTAGAGTTCTTAAAAACGTTGGTGACATCTGAGACCTTATCTAGTTCTTCCTCCTTAACACCCCTTGCGAGAGCTTCATCCCTTATTTTCAGAAGGTTTAACTGCCTTAAGACCTCATACCTTACTACCCTATCTATCAATTCAAGATTTTGAATACCTTTAATCTCTATCTTAGCTCCCCCCTTAATTGATACGTTGATGTCCTGCCTAATAGTTCCTAAGCCTCTCTTAACCTTACCAGTAAGTCTGAGCATTAAGCCTATCCTAGAAGCGACTCTGAGGGCTTGTTCAGGTGTTCTAATATCCGGTGCTGTGGAGATCTCGATGAGTGGGATGCCTAGACGGTCTAAATTATAGATTACTGAACCATCTAAATCCCTCACCTTCCTAGCAGCATCCTCCTCTAAGCATATGGTCTGTATCCTCACAACGCCTTCCTCATCTAATAACTCGCCGCCTAAAGCGATGATAGCAGTTCTTTGAAATCCAGTAGTATTAGAGCCATCTACAACGATCTTCCTCATAACGTATACCTCATCAACTATCTTAGATTTAAATCCTAGGGAAATACCTAACGCTATGCTTAATGCCTCCCTATTTAATTCGTGGGGAGGTTCTTCATCAAGCTCGACAGCACATACGTGCCCCTTAGGCGCTAAGTAAATTATCCTCCTCCCTTTCATGTATTCGTAGAGGGCTGCTGGGTCGACCTCTCCAGTCTCACTCCTAGCTATACGTAAGTATCTCTCCACCTTAGAAACGCCTTCATCAGAACCTTCGAAAAGCTTTGTAGGACATTTACAGAATAACTTACTACTAGTATCTAATTGCTGGTGGATTTCCAAACCTACTTGAAGTCCTACCTCATTGTAGTCTATCTCCATGATACCACCTAGGGTAGATGTAATCCTCGTGAACTTCGTTTATCTCGTAGACTATATTCTTCACAAACAGTTTTTTGACTTCAGATAAATCATTAAAATTAGCTAGTAGCCATGAAAGCTTTACGTATGCAGTCTCAGCCAGCATATCAGAGGCTGGTAATACCCCCGCCATTAGGAGCTTCCTACCAGTTGTGTAGACGTTCATATTAACTCTGCCGAATATCGTCTGAGTTGCCATCACAACGACCACCCCCTCCTCCACCGCCCTCCTTACAGATGGTATACATGCCTCATTCACATGCCCTAATCCCGTACCCTCTAACACGATGCCCTTAAACCCCCTATCAACTAGGAAGTCTATAATTTCGGGGTCTAATCCGGGGTATGCTTTAACGATCGCCACCTTCCTCTCGAAATTAGGCATTAAGATTAGGTCCTCCCTCCTACACCTGCTTAAGTACTTACTGCTAATCATTACTAACTTCCTATCCGGGAAGACGACCTTAGCCAACGGTATATCATTTACTGGTTGGAATGCATCCCTCCTACTAGAATGCATCTTCCTAACCTTAACACCCCTGCATGCTAAGATGTAAGTATCGGAGATGCTTCCATGCATGGCTACGACTACCTCCCCGAAGGGTGCGTTAAGAGCTATGATGGCTGATGCGAGAAGATTTAATGCTGAGTCAGAGCTAGGTCTATCGCTACTTCTTTGAGAACCTACCAACACTACAGGCATTGGTAAGTTCCTCAAAGCAAATGCTAATGCTGAAGACGTGTAGGATAATGTATCAGTACCATGTGTGACTATAACGCCGTCGGAACCTCCAACTAACTTCCCCCAGACTGCCTTAGCTATCGACGTCCAATGATCTGGGGTCATGTTCTCACTTAGCAGTCTGTAAAGGTCTACTACCTCAATACTACCCATCTCCCTAATTTCCGGGACGAAGTCTATTAAATCATCAGCGGTTAGTGCAGGCCTTACAGCACCGGTCTCATATTCCACTTTACTGACTATGGTACCGCCAGTACTTACTATGGAGATTAATTTACCTCCCTGACCCTCGACATATGTAGTAATACCCCCACCTTCGGGGACCTCCACCCTAGCGTAGTTTTCCTTAATAACCTCGATATGAGCACCTATAATTGATATACCTACGTTATACCCGTTAGCAAGTTTTACAATAACTACGCCGTCCTTAGAGCTTAACTCAGTTGAAGGCATTAGAATTCCTTCAATTACCTGTCCATCCTTGATAATCCTGACTAGGTCTCCAGGCTTTAAATCCTTAACCGTAATACCACCTAAAAACTAGATTTCTAATTTACTTACTCTTCCTAGGTACTGAAGACGGTGGTACTACTGTGGGTACCGGCAGTCCTGACTCCTTCCTCTTCCTAATCCAAAACTCCCTCCTATTCCTAACCCTAGGAACTAAGTTCCTCTTAGGTTTTGGAGGTATTTTAGGAGTTGCACTCCTCACCTTACCAGCTTTAGTCATTGAGCCGTGCGTCGGCATCTACACACCTACCGTTAAGATAGGTATGAAGATATATAAAACTTAATGACTATCTACCCATGCATACTTCACTCAGACTTCTGAGCATGGGGAGACACTCATAAGTTATTAACTGTGTTACGTAAGTTTTCTTAGATTAGTGCTGGCTTAGGGGTAATTAGGGGTGGGCGAGCAGTCTGACGTGATAGTTGGTGTTGACGTCATTACATCGGGCGCGAAATTAAGTGATTATACTTATGCATTAGCAGTATTAAGAGGTGATGAGCTAACACTCTATGAAAGCGTAAGTTTAAGCAGGATGATTAGGCTTTTATGGGAGTTTAGGCCTAAGCTCATAGCCTTAGATAATATCATGGAATTAGGGGGGACTAAGAAGAACCTTATTAAAATCCTTCAACTACTTCCCCCAGAGTGTAAAGTAGTTCAAGTAACCTTAAATGATAATGAGTTAATAGACTTACGTAAACTAGCCATTAAGGCAGGTATACAGCTCGAGCAGGGTAAGCTATCACCGCAGAAAACAGCTGAGGTATTAGCAATACTTTCTAGTAAGGGTTACGGTACGACGTTGAAGCTGTTCGAAGATAAGGTTAGGGTGGTAATAAGTAGGGGGAGGGTTCCTGGGTCAGGAGGTTCTAGCTCAGATAGATTTAAGAGAGGCTTAAGGACTTCAGTATTAAGCGCTACTAAGAAATTTAAAGAAGAATTAGATAAGAGGGGTATAGATTACGATTTAACCTTCAGGAAGAGTGAAGGGGGTATTGACCGTGCGTTATTTATCGTCTACGCCCCGAGATATGAGCTTACTCAAATCTTAAGGTCTGTAAGAGGGTATGACGTTAACATAAAGGTTAAGCCGGTAATTAAGAAGAAATTTATTGACGTATTATTCAATAATACACGTGTTGATAGATTCCTCATAGTTGGTGTAGATCCTGGAGTTGAAATGGTAGCTATAGTTGACCTCGACCTCAGACCATTACTTATCATTAGTGGTAGAAACTTAGATAGGGAGGAGATAATTCAAACAGTTCTTAAGTATGGTACGCCGGTACTAGTCGCCACCGATAAAAACCCACCTCCAGAGATGGTTGAGAAGATAGCTGCTAACTTAAACGTTATGTTATACTACCCGACGAAGAGTTTAAGTAGTAGTGAGAAGGATGCACTAGTCTATGATTACTTGCTACAGTATGGGTTGAATACGAGGACAACCCATGAGAGGGACGCCCTAGCCTCCTGTATTAAAGTATATAAAGAATTTGAGGATAAGTTCCGACAGCTCGCTCTAAAACTTGGTGAGATCGGACTATCGGTTTCAAAATTACAGAAGTATAAGGCTGAGATAGTTAAGGGTAGAAGCATTGCTGACGTTATTGAAGAAGTAATAAACGATTACGTAAGTAGGGAGGGTCCCTACGGTAGGGGTGATTTAGTACGTGTTATAAAACTATTAGCTAGTGAGGAAGTAAGTAAGAAGGATAGAGAGCTCCTAAATCAGGTTGAGAAAATATCTAAAGAACGCGACGTATTGAGGGAGCGGATTAAGGAGTTGGAGAGACGTGTCTCTGAATTAGAGACGGAATTAGCCTTAAGGACTGCAGAATTCGATGCTGAAGTAGCAAAGGATAGGGAGGTTTCAGAATTAAAGTATAGGTTAAGAAGGCTTAATGAACATGTAAGTAAGTTGGAGGAGCAGTTATTAAGTGCTACTAAGCTATTAGACCGCTATAGGAGTTTATTCCACTCGATCTTCACCGGTAATTACGTATTAGTCAGATATCTTCGTAGGTTAACGGTGGAGGAACTTATTAGGTCAGCGCAGGATGTGGGTACATTACGTGAGGGTGAGGTAGTCTTCGTAGGTGAATTACGTGAGGTTAAGGATGGAGTTTTAAAGACTATAAAGGACTTAAAACTAAAAATGGTAATACCTAAGTCTGCTGAAGTACCATTAGACATCTTAGATAGATATGAGTTAGTAGTAAATCGATGTGATGAATTCTTAGAGGTTTCTGATAACTTAGTATTAATACCTGCTTCAGTAATAGCTGAATTCCCAAAGATTGAAGAGGAAATACGTATGAGGAATAGGAGGAAGGTTGAGTTAAGCTATGAAAAACTTCTAGACATAGTGAGAGAGTATAGGAATGAGAGAATTATTAAGGAAAGCAATTCCATATGACCTAAGCTTCATCAACGACGAGCGGTGGGACCCCCTCATTACTGTAAGTCTTAGTTAAAATCCACTACGAGAATAACTTACGTGCCATAAGCGGTAAATACCCTATTAAGGGGATCTTAAGTGGTAAACCATTTATTTCTAAAACCTTCCCTATTACCCTATGGCTCGGAACCCCCGCTACTTCGAATTCCTGGTAGTCTGGTAAGACGTTATTGTCCCCCTTAGTTACATAGTATAA
>JAWBQY010000004.1:6862-88257 GCA_038844925.1 Sulfolobales archaeon
GTTGCTGATATTACGTATTTCAATAACTCTATGGATTATGAATCCATCTCCTGCTTTCTTCTTAAATATTATTATATCTCCTACATTAATCTCATCGGATTTAATTATCACTACTAAATCACCTGTCTGGAAGAGCGGTTCCATGCTAGGACCTTCAACTGTTCCTAAAACTATGAGTCCGAAAACGTTTAGTAGGATGGTCATTAATAACAGTACTACTATAAGGTTACCTATGATTCTACCTATAATTGTTAGTAATCTATACTTCATTTCTATTAAGTCACTCTTCTAGGTCTAAATCACTTAAATCTACTTCTATTACCTGACCCACACGTTTCTCCTTCTCACGTTTTTCACTTCTTAATACTTTCTTAGAAGTACTTCCCTCAACTTCAACCTCATCCCCACCAGTCTTTATCTTACTTGCAACACCCCTCCACCTATATCCACAATTGTTACAGTTAAATGAACCCATGATAGTTATAGTTATCCTACCCTCAGAGTCTGGCAGAGGGGATATTAACTGCCAAGTTTTTTCAGGCTTAACATCTGAACCACACTTAGGGCATCTAACCATAATCTCCCAACACTCTCCAGTAAGTATAGGTAGGAGGTTAATTAAACTTTTAAAAGTTTAAGCAATCAGCACTTAGACAATCTTAAAATTAAATTCCCTAACAACGCTATTGGACAGGGCATCAATTATTGATAACCTAAACTCATCGGTATTGAGGAGCGCTAAAGTAGGTAACTCTGTTAAATATCCGGATAGGGCGCCAGGATTGAGTATAACTGTCCTACCCACTTTCTCAACCTTAGGGCTGTGTGTATGCCCATACATTATTAGGTCGTAGTAATTACTTAAAGCTAAGGAGTTTACAAACCTCTCCGTCAACTCCTTAGAGCCATAACCATGTATCATTAGAACCTTCAAACTATCGATATTAACTTCTACAGGAGGTTCGTACAACTCACCTGAAGTACCTAAGACCTTGAGCATTAGTACTTTATCTCCATCATTATTGCCAAATATGCCTAGAAATCTTATATTGGTATTCAATATCTTTCTCAACGTGAAAGGAGATACATAATCACCTAAATGTAGTAGTAACCCAACATCAAGTTTTGATGCGTAGGAAGTTAATCTATCAATTATTAAAAGGTTATCATGAGTGTCTGAGACGATCATGACCTTCAATTCTAAACCCCGCACAGAAGGTTTCATGGTAAAAAATAGGTTTTATTTTAATTTTTATTTTAATACCCCTATTAAACCGCCTACCTATAATTACGGTAGCTCAGGATGTTAGACTGGGTAGTCATCTGGGACTTTAGCCCTGAAATACTTACCTGACTCAGGACTCTTGAAGAGACCTATCTTAACTCCCTTCCTACCCTTAGGAGCTAAAGTCCATACCTTATCAGGTGATAGCTGAACTTCTTTACCTGTGGTAGGGTCTTTAACTTTTACAGGCGGCTTCTTCGACATAGTCTATATCACCATGATAGTAATGGTTAATCATTGTTTAAAAGTTATGTAAAACCTTTAAAGTATGATGATTATCACAAATAAAAATTTCCTTTAAAATATGTAAAGAAATACTTTAAAAATGACTATATAAACCCTCCATGACGTCAATTAATGACAATCAGAATTTTAACCATGCAATTAAAATGCTAAAGACTATTAAGTAATAGTAATACTAGACATCCACATCCATATTAAAAAGCTATGAGATCATTCTTCAGAACCCAGTCACTAATCACCGTTCATAGCTTTTAACCCTCATCATCTACTTAAGCCCTTACTACAGAATTTAAAATATTTGATGAACGCTAAGAAAACTTCAGGCAAATGCCTTAACATCATTTAACATCAGTTCCGGAGGTACTCATCACATTACTCATTATTAATTTAGCAATACTCTTAATTACCTTTCCGTCTTTTGAAAGGGGATTCTTCAGTTCTAAACTTCGTGAAACTTGCAGGATCTGTCCATCAATCCTAAATGTCTTAATACGTCGTTAATCACTTCTTGTAGTCCTATTCCATGTAAGGCGCTAATACAGTATGATGCTATCTCATTAAATTCCTTACGTATTAGTTCTCTAACATGTACTATCTTCTCTGGGCTAGCCGCATCTATCTTATTGATGAGGACTAATACCTTATTAATCCCAAATTCTTTAACAATGTTTGAAAGTAGGTTAAGCTGGCTTTGTAAGCTGTAGTAAGTTTCTAGGGGGTCTATTAAGAATAGGATTAAATCCGCTAAGTATTTTATAGCTACGTATGCTTTCTGTTCAATAACGTTTAATTCACTAATAGGTCTGTCTAGAATCCCCGGAGTGTCAACGATTTGAAGTTTAATCCCTTCCACCACGGTATGCCCCAGTATGACGTCCTTAGTCGTGAATGGAAATGATGATACCTTAGGCTTTGCTGATGAAATCCTACCAACTAGGGTTGACTTACCCGTTTGAGGCATACCGGCAACTACGATTGTTGGGAGGTCCTCAAAACATGGCGTCTTAGAAAGCGTCCTCACAGCCTCTCTAACCATGTTTAATTTATCTTCAGACCTTCTAATAATTGAGAGCACCCTACCGACATACTCTCTAAATAACGTCCTAGCCTCCTTGATATCTAATGAGGATTTTACCTTAACCCTATAATGATTTGAAAGTCTATCAATAACCCTTAACTTCCCATATAAACTATTAACGCATTCGACGTAGTTATCAATACCAGCCAACCTAATTATTTCTAGGTAGAAGCCCTCAACGGGAAGTTTGCTTAGTACTTCTAAATTATTTAGTAGCACCTTCTTCAAGTAATTACATATCTTATCTATTTTAGCAGTATATATGAATACGTACTTCCTCCTCACACCTTTAGGTACTCCCACATTAGATGAACATATTTTGAGGACGTACTCCCTAACATCGTTAAAGGTAGGTATGCTCGTACGTCTTATTTTTTCTGTAACGCATCCCTCCTCCAAATAACTTCACCATCTCTTAATATAGCTATCACCCTATGGAACGGTATTACGGTATTACCCACTACTAACCTATCATTTAGGATCTTCACATCATCCCCTAAAGAGTACTCCTTAAAACCACTCTCACTTAACCTATCTACAACTAATACTGAGTACTTACGCCGTTCGGAACTGCTCTGCCAGTACGCCCTGTTTAACTCATTCCTAATAGTGTTAACCTTCACTTACTTACCTCCTACCTAAATCTGTTGTTAAACCTTATATTCCTGAAAAACATGATCAATTGGTCGGTAGTATATGGCGTATAGGGAGGTAGGGACTGGCGCTACTGCGGTCGGTCTTAAAGTTAGCGAGGGCGTTGTCCTAGCAGCTGAGAAGAGGGTGGCGTACGGCGGCTACGTATTAAGTAGGGTTGGTAAGAAGGTTTTCCTCATTAAGAATAGGTTTGGATTGGCGTGTGCCGGCCTCTTCGCAGATATTCAAACTATAAGTAGGTTAATGAGTGTTGAGATACATCGATACGAGTTAGAGACTTCTAGAGCTATGAACGTTAGAACAGCAGCTAAGCTACTGTCAATCATACTATATCAATATAAGTACATGCCCTTCCTATCTGAAGTCATCTTCGGCGGTGTTGATGATGGAGGTCCCCACATCTTCATCATGGACCCGTTAGGCTCACTCATAGAGGATGACTACGCAGCTGTCGGCACAGGTGCACCGATAGCTATAGGTGTTATTGAGAGCGAGTATAAGAATAACTTAAGCTTAGAAGTGGCTGAGAACTTAGCTGTTAAAGCTGTTAAAGCTGCTATTTCTAGGGATGCAGTATCAGGTGACGGCGTAGATGTAGCGGTCATAAGTGCTAATAAGGCCTATGAGAAATTCTACCAGGTAGTCTAACCACGTCGAAGTACTTTAACGTTGAGAGAGCTAAGGAGTCGCAGAAATTACTAGCTAAGAAAGTAGATAGGACTTACAGCTTAGAGAGCATTAATAACGTAGTAGGGCTGGATATCTCGTACTCTAAGGATGTTGGGGTTGCTGCAGCCGTCCTCCTGGACTTCCCACAGCTAAACCTTAAAAAGTATGCCGTCGTAAAGGGGGTTGTAGAAGTACCATACATACCGGGCTTACTAGCCTTTAGGGAGGCACCGTTGATGATTAGGGCGTATGAGAAACTTAACTGTGAGGCAGACTTAATAGTAGTTGACGGGCATGGCGTCACACATCCCAGGGAATTCGGCGTAGCTTCGCATGTGGGGTTAGTATTAGATAGGCCGACTATAGGGGTAGCTAAGAATTTACTATACGGTAGTGTGGTAAGAGGTTCTGACGGTGTGGAGTACATCATCGTCAACAACAAGGTAGGGGGCTTAGTCTACGAACGCTTAGGCAAGAAACTCTACATCTCTATAGGACATAAAATATCGATAGAATCTTTAAAGAACCTCATACCCCGCCTCTTTAAATCCCACTACCTGCCAGAACCTACTTATATAGCTGATGCGATATCTAGGAAATTTAGGAGATCGTAATGTTAAGAGTTGAGGGGGTAGTGGTCTCAGGTAGGGGTGAGGGGAGGAAGTACGTAAGCATGCCTATTTACAGTGAATTACTTACTAAGATCTTAAAGGTTAGACCGTTTCACGGAACATTAAACATATCCTTAAATAATTTAAGTGTTGATGAATTAATTGCTATCTGTAGCCCGGAAGTAGTTGATGACATATACGTTGAGGGGGGAACATATGGCGGTTTCTACTACTGGCGTTGTAGGGTTATTAACACGTGTAACGGTGCGTCAGAAGAAGCTGTAGTTCTAAGACCTTTCAGAACTAAAAACCCTAAAACAGTTGTTGAATTAATTTCTGATAAATATCTAAGGGAGGCCTTAAAGTTAGAGGATGGCTGCTCAGTCCTCTTAGAATTTCTATGTCGGTAGTTATTTTATGAGTGATGGCTTAAGATTTAAATGCTACCGTTGTATACACTGCTGCTTCTTCGTATCTGAGGAGGAAACACCTATATTACTTGAGGATGAGGTCAGCATCCTTAAATTAGAGGCTGCTAAACTTAACGTAGATTTAATATTTACCGACTTAGGCAACGGCCTCTTCAGATGGGTGATTAGAGGGTTCTGCCCGTTCTACGATATAGGAAATAGTAGTTGCACAATACATTCGAAGAAGCCTCTCTCCTGTAAGATCTACCCACTACTCCTGAATTTGAGGACTGGTGATATTCATGTCTCAACAGCTTGTGACTGGGTTGTTGAAAACTCGTCTAAGTTATTAAGTAGTGGTGATATAGACTTGGAGGAAGTCTTCAAAGACGAGTTGAAGTGGTTTAAAATATTATATAGGAAGTTACTGACTACTTAAATTAGGTGTTTCAATGATTCCCGGACATAAGGGATACGTAAAGACCTCAATTATATATGTAACGTATGATGAGGTAGTAGCTAATAACTTACGTGAGGAAATATCAGCGAGGTATAAGGTCCTCACGTTCAGTAAGAGTAGAGTGGTTAACGGGCTTTACTTCATAGAAATTGAAGGTAACTTTAAGGATGAGGTAGAAAAGCTTATTGATGGCAGGGCAATATGGTATAAAGTAGACGTTCTAGAATTTAAGTAGTATATCCTTTCCTAAGCACGTTGCTGCAGACTTCTTACGAACTCATATGCAAGAGTTATACTTAAGACTAATAACGTTACAACCTTAAGTGTGGGAGATGCTGATGTTATCATCACTAACCCGACTCCTAAAATGAGTACCAAACAGAGTGTACGTCTACTCATAAGGACCGCCTACGTTATCTTAATTGGTAACCCCCTACCACCTAATAATCTAGCTACTGAAGCTGATATCGATAGTAGTAAGGTTATGTATAGGGATGGAAGGAAGACTAATGAGAAAATAAACGCTACTCCTAAGGATATGGCATTCATTAAGATGCTGTTTACATCGTCTACGGCTATAATCCTCCTCTCACTAATTGATGGTCTTTCAGCACGTAGTGACTCATAGTTAATTTCGACTTGCGCTGTGGTACTACTTACTACTACCTCGCATATGTTTACCTGAATTCCGTACCAGTTGAAATTATTAATTACTCCGCAATGGGTTGCTACTCCATCAACGGCTAGGTACTGAATGATAGTACTCTCAGGATATACTAGTAAGAGCTTATTGTGAGAGTGATTAGAATTGTAGATTAGGGTTAGTCTGACTGTATTATTCCCTAATACCGTACTAGTAATTATGGCATCTAACGGCAGTGGTATTAATAACCTACCATATGCTGTAGTTAGAATTCCCGGGGCTGTTATATTTAAATTGCAGGTTCGTGTGGAATTACATACATCACTTCTTATGACGTTAGGTACTGTAGTGAATGAAAAACCGTAAAGCTCTAATTCCACCTCGTAGTTAAATTCCTTAGGAAGTAGGTCATACCCTCCTCCTAGGTTATACCTTCCTGAGCTACTTGTTAGGATGATTCCCTTCAACTCACCATCTTCGTATAGGTTGATTACTGCGTTGGGGACGGGATTCCCCAACACGTCTAATACGTATCCTGAAATCTCAGGGTTTTCCAACCCTACATTAATGAGTGATGTTTGAAAGCCTTCTACGAAAACCGGCATTAAGGGAAGCCCTACATACAGGACTAAGGACATAGCTATTAGATATGCTCCAGAATTCTTACCTACACGCATAGGAAGTGAGTAAAGAACTACCCCAAGCAACATCAAGTACCTATAATAGTTTAGTATGAACGAGCCTAAGAATATCAATAATCTGAGGGCTGAGATAGTTGCTGATAGGTAGCCAAGAACTACATTAATTGGTGATGAGAGGAAGAAGGTGTAGGGGTACTTTAATATACCTGACATATAGGTCAATGCGGAAAATGCGGAGAAGACCAACGCCATCCTACCACCAATCCATGAGAAGTAATTACCCCAATCAGCACCCAACAAATTTTGCAGAAAGGTTATTAGGCTTAAAATCAGCGTAAAGCACGATATCAATACCGTTGTCGAGATACCGTCAACTATTAGGTTTGCCCCCCATCTTTTAACAGATTTTAACGGAATCGGTAACGAATAAAGTACCACACCTAGGTTGTAGGTTAGCAATGCTAGGTTAAAGGCTATTAGTAGTAAGTCATCACTACTCATTTAATGATTCCACCTACGGCCTAGGTGGTGGTGGCATCGGCTGCGCAATATTTGAAGATATGTAGGAAATTAGTGAGAATATCGAACTACCTAAGGCCAACCAAAACGCAGCTATGATTGCATCCTCAATCAACGACTGCCCCGTCCTCTTCAACCTGTAGAAAGGTACTGGGGACCCCTTCAGAGCCCAACCAACAAACCATGCTAATAGGAATATAAACCAGGAAATCGTGACTACCTGAACCGTTAAGTCCTTAACAAAATCTACTATACTCATCTATACCCCTAAAGAAGTGAGTGCTTAAAAAATGTTAGCAGTAGTTGTACGTATACCTCCATAAGCAGAAATGTTTAGAAGATTCCCCTCATACTTAGCAACTCATACGAGCTAGGAACGTAATGAGGTGGGGTTAAGTTTAAAAGGTTTAAGTCCCTCATAAGTAGGGGGGTTGGAGGGCCAATGGTGGAAGTACATGCTTTACCAAGGTATGAAGGTGTGCAAATTACCTACAAAGTTATTGGTAAGCATGTCTACGGTAACTTATATGAGTGTGACCCCAATCTTTTATCAGACCCTGAGTACCTAACTAAAGTTGTTGTTAACGCAGCTAAGGAAGGTAATATGACATTGTTAGATGTTAAGAGTTGGAAGATAGAGCCGGGGGTAAGCGTCGTAGCCATAATTTTAGAGTCTCATATAACAATACATACATGGCCTGAGTACGGCTTTGCAACAGTTGACGTCTATTCCTGCGGCTTACATACAGACCCTGAGAGTTCGTTTAAGTATATAGCGAAGGCATTAAAGGCTGGGAGGTGTGATTATAAAGTCGTTGATAGGTCCTTACACCAAACTTAAAGGATTTTTACTTTCTTCATCACCTTATTTAATATTGTATGGAAGTTATTAATGTAAGAGTTTATTAACCTCAAAATAAACTCTTAGTTAAGGAGGGTCTGCGGAAGAGTGGATTGAAGGCCCTCCAACCCCGCGGTGATTGGGGTGAGTCAATGATTAGCTCTTCCCCAACACCGCTACAAACTCATTATATGAGTTCTAACGCGTTTTAGGAATTTTAAGGTTACCTCATTATTCCCGTAGGTGGAGATGTAGAAGCCGCTGCTTAAGTCTTTAACCCCCTCTAAAACCTCCTTAAACATTATTTCATTAGCATCTATCACGTCATTACTTCTTAGGAGGTTTATTATACGCTCTCTTTCTAATTCATCTAGAACTATTCCTAAGGCTTTAAGTATATTCAGCCTCTCAACGTCGTCGATTACGGCGTAAGTAGCTAATAGCTTAGCATCTTGGTCGTAATTCCTTAAAGACCTCGCAAATTTTTTAAACCTATCAACATCGTAGACCGGCTGCGTTACTATGAATTCTGCACCAGCTTTTAACTTCCTCACACACCTCAATACCTCTAAATCTAAGTAGTTACTATATTGGTTTGCAACTACCCCTATGTGCGCTGGCCTACTGCCTAAGTTAACCTGCCTTCCGCTGTAGTCAATACCTAAATCACTTAGTATTCTGCTCAAATATACAAGCTGTGTTGAATCTACTTCGAAGAACGTGTTTACATGTTTTTTAGGCCAATCACCAGTTACTATTAAGTAATTACGTATATCACAGTTTAGCGTTGTGAGTAGGTATGAAGTTACCTCATCTACTGATTTATTACGTGAGGCTATGTTGATCATCACGTCATGCTCTTTTAAGTAGTTCTTAATCAATAAGGCTAGAGCTAGTTGGTCGTAAGTCTTTAAGCCCATAGGCGAATCTACTATTGTGTAAACATCTACGTAGTCGGACAGCTTGCTTAACATGTTAAGTAAGTTTGGTATGTCCTGAGTAAGTGGTTGGCTGAAGACCTCGTAAACAACTGCCTTACCCCTATTAAGTAGGGTCATGAACTTTGAGAGAGCCCTTCTACTGGGTGGGTAGTAACTCCTCAACTTAAAGTAAGGCTTTAAATTCACCTTAGTGAATACTTCGTAACGCCTACTATGATCATGTAAACTTATATACACTTTAACCCAGACACACTCCCCCCTAACCTCACATTGAGTACCTCTATACCCACCGCACGGACCGTTTAGCATGTTTTTTGGACAATTACTCACTCCTCATTCCTAAACGATAGTAAAACGCTTAAAGTATTAAAATTTAGTAATTTTTGATTGGGATGAGGGTAGGCATTATAGGTGGTGGGATTGGAGGACTTCTCAGCGGTGTTAAAATCCTTGGGAGTGTTGATGCAGACCTATACGAGGAGCACGTGTTGGTTGGCTACCCTAAACACTGTACTGGCTTAATCAGTGATGAAGTCCTTAGCCACTTAGGTTGTGGTGCTAAGAACTACGTGTTAAACGCTTTTAGGGAATATACATTAATTCATTCCTCAAGACCTAATAAAGAGTTAGAACTTAAGTTTAGAAATACTATCTACCTAGTTGATAGGCCTAGCCTTGAGAGGTATTTAAGCGATGAATTCCAATGTCGTGGGGGGATGCTCCATCTAGGCTTAAAAGTTACTTCAATAGACCTTAGTGAAACCTCACTAGCCGTGAAGGGCGGGCTTACTAAGAAGTACGACGTTATAATTATTGCTGAAGGTGCTAGGGCTACACTCACGAGGGCTTCTGGGATGTGCGGGGGACGTACCTACCTTGTAGGGCTTCAAGCCCTTATTAGGTGTAGGAATGTGTTGGAGAGTCCTTACGTAATTTTCGGTAATGATGTTAGTAAGGAATTCTTTGGGTGGGTTGTACCAGTTAATGAACGTCGATTAATATTTGGATTAGCAGACCGTTATGTAAGTTATGTTAGGTTGAACCACCTGATGAAGACTTACCTGACTAGAATGTTAGAAGTCAACGACTTAGTGGTTGAAGAGGTCTTCGGTGGGTTGATACCCACTTCAACTCCATGCAAGCAAACACTTAAAAACTTCGTAGGTATCGGTGATGCAGTCTCAGTTGTAAAGCCCTTGAGCGGTGGTGGCATCTACAGCATATCCAGGCAGGTGAGAGCATTGGAAGAATCGTTAAAGGCTAACACGCCCGACAACGTCTTAAAGAAGTATAGAAGTAAGTCATCAGGCTTGATAAAAACTCTAAACGTACAGCACATGCTAAGGAAATATATAATTAGGAAATTCCACAGCTTAAGTAACTTCATTATGAAGCTTATAGACTTAGAAGTAGATGAAGTTCACATCTTAGACTACGATAGGTATTTAATCAACCCATTAAACTTAAACATTAAAGATGCGCTTAAAATTTTATCAACACTCCTTATCTAACATCCCAACTATACCACCTCTAAACTACAGCTGTGAGGAGGTCAGTAATAGTTTTGATACAGCCGGCTTCGATCTACTTTGTGGTTAAGGTCTTAGTTAATGTTTCGGTCTCTAAGGTTTGTGATTACTTCCTTAAGGCGTCTTAATCTTTCCTTACCCTTCATCAGCACTTCATTACATGTGCTTACGACATCAGCAATGCCCTCGTGACTCACCAATAATTTACTACCTACTTTGACAGGGTATGTAAGTCCTATACCACTCCTCAATTCTAACACGATGCCGTCCTTTCTAAAACTTATAATACCGCTGTGCTTAAATCCTGCAGCCCTGCCGGCTGAGATAAGCGTGCGTGCTTCTTTTAAAGTAGCTGTAGATAGGTGGAGTATGGGTCCAGTGACGATTACCCATAACTTACTTAACACGGGCTTCTCAGTAATCTCTAAAAATTCTTCAATTGTTATTGGTGCATGCTTCTTAAAGACTACTGTTGACATCTTCCTTACCCACGGTAGTTGCGCATCGATGAATACTATCCTACCACTACATGAGCTTATAGTGAATGAGTCCTCCCTCTTAAATATCTCCAGAAGGAGGTCTGATATACCCTCATCCAAGTAACCTATGTGGAGGTCTTCTAACAACCTCTTAAGCATTACTTCTTTCTTCTTAGCCCATAAATCCCTACAAACCCTCACTTAAGGACACCTACCTTAGTAAGTAGTTCGCAGGTCTTACATATACTTCTATTATATGCTGTAGGTTCTCCGCAAACCTTACATGTAGGTAAGTGTGGTAGTATATCGACATTACCAGTATAATTGATCATTAGCTCATCTACGAAGTTAAGGAATCTTAGAAGCGTGCCAGGCCTTACCGCCTCAAGCCTGTATAAATACTCTCTTACTTTAGCCCTTAGAGTAGGCCTACTAACTATGTAGGGACATTCAACTTCCTGGAACTTAAAACCGTTTAAATATGCGTAGAGAGCGCATTCCCACTCGTACACCTTCCTAAGCGGTTTTACCCTTCTAACAAATAACTCACTTAACTTAGGCCCTCTGGGATGTGATTGTAGGAGTCTATTTAAATCACCCCTTAATAAATTTATAAATGCTGTCTGTGATTCATCATCTAAGTTATGAGCCGTTACTACTTTATCATATCCTAACTCCCTAGCATACTTATTCACTATCCTCCTCCTAATCATACCGCAGAAAGTGCATGGACTAACATTCAAGTCAGACTTAACTGACATACTTACTAAGTCCTTAAGATCGTGGCCTACAACATCTCTAAACGAGGTCTTAATGCAGTCTATACCTAACTCCCTACTCCGACTTAATACCCATGCTATATCCTCCTCCCTACTATAACCTTCAATACCCTCAGATACTGTGATAACTCCTAACCTACCTGACTCATGAATTCCTGAAATTATGTCGAAGAGGACGAAGCTATCCTTACCGCCGGAAACCGCTAAAAGTAACCTATCATTAGGGCGGAACATATCATACTTACGCACCTCACCTAACACACGTGACCTTATATCCTCCATAAAGCACTTACTACATAATAACCTCCCACTATGTCTCTGCAGTATTACTGCGTTACTAACACCGCAACTACTACACACTACTATTTCTCAACCACCATAATAGTCATAGGTATAGATACTTTAAAGCGTAAGAGAGGTCCCTACGCTGTACTGGGAGAGATGGGGTTCTGGTTTCATTTTGATGTCAACCCTCGGCTTCACAGACCTCAGCACCCTTTCATCAATGCCCATCTCATTGGTCTCAACCCGTTCAGGGTAACCCCGGCCCACAGCTCACCCTCATCTAGTTCATCACTGTGGGGAAACCCCCACATCCTGGATTTGAATGCCCACCCACTCAGGTCTTCACCACGTACCTACATTATGGGTAGGCTCGTCCTTCGATAAAGCAACTTATATCAAACTATAACCTTTATGAAACCCGAAACAGTTGCGTGAGGCTACCCCTCTTCAGGTTCTTCTACTAGGGCTTCGTAGAAGTACTCACCGATAGATTTCTGGTATCTGTCTAAGTAGCTGTATGGTTTATTTATTCGAGGTCTTCCTGTCTTACGGTCTCTTCTAAAGGTAATGTCTAAGTCTTTAAGGAATGTGTTCATACCGTGTTTAAGGCTTGCCGGACTTAACGCCCTACCGGAGACTCCTGGGATACCTTTAAACACTACGACCCTGTCGGCAATGTTGTCTATTACTGTTAAGTCGTGGTCTACGACGAAGGCTACTGCCTTTCTAACCTCAACTACTTTCTTTATCGCTTTACATACAGTGAGTCTTTCATCAACGTCTATGAAGGCTGACGGCTCATCCAATAAGTAGATGTCAGCATCCCTAGCTAGGGCGACAGCTATGGCGAATTTCTGCAACTCACCACCACTTAATTCGTTAATACCCCTTAGGAAGAGTTTATGGAGGTTTAACCTCTTAATAACATCGTTTTGAAACCAATCACTACAGGCTAGTTGCGATGATTTGCAGAGTTCTTTAAAAGCCTCCTCAACGCTACTCCATTCAAATAACTCAGTTTTAACGTACTGAGGCTTATGACTGATTCTAAGTGTGTTGAGTGTTAGATAACCTTCATCAGGTTCTAACTCACCGGCTAAGAGCCTTATAAATGTTGTTTTGCCTATAGCGTTAGGCCCTACCAAACCTAAAACCTCACCCTTACTTGCATCGCCTGCCTCAACACTTAATTCAAATCCGTTAAGGACCTTCCTTAGATTAGGCCATCTTATGAATTTCTCCTCAACCCCCTCTACAACCCCTCTACCAAACTTATTGAAGATTATAGGCTCTGCTCGAATCCTCATGTTCTCAGAGGGTAGGTAGCCGATTAAGAAGTTATTCACACCGGAACCTACTGAGTAGACCTTAGAGAAAATACCGAAGACTCCTGGGTCGCCGTAGACTATTGATACGTAATCGGAGACGTAGTCGAGTATGGTTAGGTCGTGCTCGACGACTATGACATACTTATTCTTAGTGAACTCTCTAATAGCTCTTGAAATTTTCAGCCTTTCATGAACGTCGAGATAGCTTGAAGGTTCGTCGAAGAAGAAGACATCAGCATCTCGCAATAGTGCGGCTGCTATGGCGAATTTCTGTAATTCACCGCCGCTTAACGTCGCTACGCTACTATCCCAGCAACTATCCAGGTTTACGTATTTACGTATCTCATTAGCCATACCCTTCTCATCAATCCTACTAATTATATCTTTAACGAAGCCCTTCACATACTTCCTAATTAAATCCACGTGCTGTATCTTATGAACTACCCGCAACTTCTTATCAACTAACTTACTTAGATATTGATACATCTCACTCCCCCTGTAGAACTTTAAGACGGGATCCCACGAAGGTGTTACATCTAAATTACCTAAGTTAGGTATGAGTTCGCCGGAGAGTATCTTAACAGCTGTGGTCTTACCGATACCGTTCTTACCGACCACACCTAATACCTTACCACCTATCGGTGTTGGGAGTCCGTAGAGCTTAAATGAATTCACACCATACCTATGAACCAATCTCTTCTCAATCTCGTCTGGGAGGTTGGTAACTGTGATTGCTTTATAGGGACATTTCCTAACACATATACCGCAACCAACACATACTAACTCATAAATAATTGGTTTACCGCCTTTAACCTCAGACAATTCAATAGCTTTAGAGCCCGACCTATTAATAGGGCAGAATCTAACACACTCTAAGCTACATTTATCCGGTCTGCATAAATCGTAATCTATTACTGCTATTCTAACCATCACTACCACCGTAACAACTTATAAATAGCTATAAAATATAAGTGATAGATGATGAGTGGTGACGGCTTGGACTTCGAATGGCATTAAATAATCACCACTGATTGAATTCTAAAACGATTTATTTATTATAGAAATAATTAACGAATGTTAAAAAGGATCTGAATTCTCTTAACCTACCACTCTTCCTCCTCCCACTCCTCCTCTTCCTCCTCCCACCATTCCTCCTCTTCTTCCTCTTCCCACCACTCTTCTTCAAACATTTAAATCACTCACACCTAACTACATACTCAAATATATAAGTTTTTACTAAGAGCGATAGGGTCAACGTGTTATTTTACCTAAATACGTGATTAAGTTGGAAGCTTATTTAAAGATATTTAAACCACTTACTAACTAAAGTTATAAAGGTAATACTAAGGTGGATACGAATGCCTATTTCAGACCCAGTTAAGAGTAAGATAGTTGAGGAAAGACTACTTAATAAAATGATTTGTAGGAAGTGTGGTGCTGTAAATCCCCCAGGTGCTGTTAAATGCCGTAGATGTAAGAGTAAGAATTTAAGACCGAAGAAGAGATTCGGAGGTAAGAAGGGCTAACATAATTTCCCAACAAATGGTTGCGGGAACTTCTCAATCCCTATCGCTAAGGCTTCTTGCACTACCACACATATGAAGCATTCATAGATGGAATATGTGCTGGGGTCTAGGGCTGTCTACGTCTTGGTTTCCTCACACTCTACATATCTTTAGTGTGAGGGAATGAATACGTTCAAAACATTTAATCAAATATGAGATGATTAAGAATGAAACACCTCCATGGCGGCTGAGACTATACTTTAAATCCAGCCATCTTAAGCCTACTTAGTAGGAGTCTTTCCTCCTCTGGAAATTCGTTCTTAAATCTCTCCTTAATCATGTTAATATCTAATTTTAACTTACCACTCTTAACTAAGTCTGCTATCACGCTTAGATCTTCTAGGTCGTGATCCCGACCGGCATGTGCCTTCAGAACTACATAGTCCTCAACACTTATACACTTAACTCTAACATCCATCAACTTAACCTCCTTAGCCGACTTTATTATACTTTCTGGTACGTAGAGATCTAAAACATTTTCATGAAGCTCTATAACTACTTCGCTATCGTTAAACATGCAGTAAAGGGCTGGAGTGCCCCACTCATTCTGCGATAACTCACAGCCAAGCTTAGCGCTAATACTCCTAACGATGTCTTCATCCATGTAGGGGCTGAAGTTAGTGACGAAGATATCTATATCATCCTCAAACTCGTGAGAATCTAAATGTAGTAGCAGTACAGTACTACCGATTAAAACACCGTCAACTCCTGAATCCCTAAGCTTTAAAAGTACGTTTCTTAAAACATGCCTATCATACCCCAAATAATTACCCCACTACTACGTAATGTAAAGAGGTTATAAGCTGAAATTAAGTCTGACAACTTAAAAGATTTAAAAATTTCCGTACCTCTTACATTTTAGAGCCGGGGTGGCCGAGCGGTCTAAGGCGGCGGGCTGCAGTGATTGTTGGAAACCCGTTTACACGCGGGTTCGAATCCCGCCCCCGGCTCCAATTAAACAAGCAAGTAAGCACTTCCATATCTCAAAGACTAGCATATGATAATTCTAATTCTAGGGCATAGTTATTTAGTCCACATTCTTTTAAATATATGAAGGGTTAGGAGAAGCTTGGTGTTGACATGGGTGTTGAAGCACTATCAAAGATTGCCGGATTATTTGATTGGATTATAGCTATTAAAACGAATTCTGAAGTACTAGCCATTATAGGCTTCATATTAGTTGGATTAGTAGCATTCATATATATCAGTAAGGGTATCCTCCTACTTGGTAAGTGGTTAATAAACTTAAAGGTTAGAGAATTCACATTAGCCTTAGCAGTAATAGGTATGGCACTAATAGCTATAGCCGTTCTAATACCTTGACCACAACTTTAAAGTGTTATTATCATAGAAATAGTTTAAACCCCTTATTAATCTTAAGTCTTCATAGGCTTACTTCATTGTTAGTTTTATTAAGTAATTAACTACGTCTCTGGAGTATTTCCCTAAACACTTAACCTTACTTATCCTTCTTAGGTATTCATTCCAATCAACCCCTAATCTCTGCCTCCACACTCCGTATCGGTACTTTAGATTTTGGTAGGCCATTGAGTGAAGTTCGCATAGTTGTAAGTTGTCTATGAGTGCGTAGCTACCTCTCCCACATATACAGCACTTTACTTCGTTACCAACTCCTATAATCTTAAAGAACTCCTCACCACCCTCCCTATTTATAATTTCTTTAAAGCTCTCTAATTTATTCTTAAGTAATTGCTTAGCTTCAGAAATTATCAATGCCCTAGTAGCTTTCCCCTTAATAATATCATTTAGAAGTGATTCAAACTTCCTAGTTAATTCTACACTTGTTAAGTCTGCGAAGAATTTATTTAAAGCTTTAACTACTTGAAGTCCTAGATCCGTCACATCTACATGTTTTGAGGAAGTCTTCAAGTACTCCCTCTTAAATAAGTTTTCTATGATCTCCGCCCTCGTAGCCTCAGTACCTATTCCTACAGACTCCATCCACTTAAGTATTGATGTCTTAGTATACCTTTGAGGTGGTTGGCTGTAGGTATTTAACACCTTAACTTCAACCACCTTAACCACATCTCCAGCCTTAAGTAGCGGTACTTCCTTTACAGTAAATTTCACAAATGGATAATACCTTAGCCAACCAGTACTTATTATCTTAGAACCACTTAATGAGAACCTATAGTTATCGAAAACGATTACGTTCTTAACCCTCCTTAGATGGACTGGCTCAGCAAAAGATGCTAAATACCTCCTCACTATTAAGTCATAAATTCTAATCGCATCGGTTTTCAAACCCCTCGTCGGTAGGTAGCCTGTAGGGTATATAGCTGGGTGTGCTGGGTCGTCCTTTTTACCCTCAATAGGTGTTAACAATTTCTTAGAAAGTAGTTCCTTAGCAAGCTCTGAGTATTCCTCAATCCTAGCTATATTTGATATTATCTCCCTATTGTTTAAGGTTTTAGGGATTTTCTGACTGTTAGTTCTTGGATAGCTTATCAATGATTCCAAGTAGAGTTCCTCAGCTATTGAAAGGGTCTTAGATGGTGAGTATCCGTAAATCTTAGATGCCTCGTACTGAAGGTCCGGCAAGTTGAATGGTGGTAGTGGGTCTACGTAGATATCCCGCACTTCTGATTCAGCAACCCTTAACTCTCCAGCCTTCCTTACACGCTCTGCTAAAGATTTAACTAGATTTAAATCGTCGAACGAGTCAAATAAGTTCTCTAAGACGTACCTCCTACCATTAACATCTACCTTAATCCTCAAGGAGAACCTCACATCAGGTACGAAGGTACTTACACTTAAGTAATTATTAACTACCTCGACTAGAGTTGGTGATTGAACCCTCCCAGCACTTAAAATAAGTCTCTTCCTATAAGCTCTCCCAAAAACATCTGATAAAGCCCTACTAACGTTAATACCCCACAACCAGTCGAGCTCGTGTCTACATAAGCCTGCTTCAATCATATCCAAATCAAGAGGTCTTAAATCATTGTAAGCATGTCTTAATTCTTCTAAGGTCAGACTTGAAAACTTCATCCTCTTAGCCTTCTTAAGATCTCCGAAATTAGATATTATCATATAACCTATTACAGAGCCTTCTATATCGTAGTCGCATGCGTTGACGTATTCGGAAGCATTCTTAAAGAGCTTACTTATTAGTTTAAAGTAATTTATTAAGAACTTCGATTCACGGTCTTCAACCCATCTAGGTACCCACTTATAATTGAATACTGGGTAGCCCGCCTCACTACTTGAAAGCGTAAATAGATGTCCCGCACTACCTACTACAACTACTAATTTACTCCCCACCCTACCAACCCAGTAGGGAATTCCGAACTCACTATACTTCCTACTTAAGCCTAAGGCGGCTGCGATCTTAGCAGCAGCCCTAGGCTTCTCAGCAATTATAAGTGTATATCCTTTAAGGTCTACCTCCATAATTACTAACCTATAAGAGGTATTGGCATTGAGAGGATGAGGAGTGCGACATAGGTGAGGATAACCTTAATCTTAAAATTACGTGGTACTGAGGTATTTAACATATTAGCTGCCCCGATATGAGGTCTAAACCCTGAGATGATAAGCGCTAATACTGAAAACACACCTAACCATATGAGAGTACCTCCGAAAAACACCGCAGAGTATAGGGAGGAGATCACCATGACTAACGTAGTAATGATACTTACCATAGAATGCGTCTTAACAGATGTTACTCCCCTAATCACATGCCCCCCATCTAACTGCCCTATAGGGAGTAAGTTAATAAAATGTATTAAAATCATTATTAGGGATGCGTAAGCTGCAGGGTTAAGTATTGTTACGAGTCCTACCTCGGAGGGAGTCCTACTTAAGTTCATGATGAAGTAGGCAGATAGTGGAACTATCTCCACATACCTTAACACACCCTCACTTAAAGCTGTTAGCACAGCCTCTACTGGAAGCTTAGGTGATAGTAAGTAGTTAATTATGAAGAGCGTTAATGATGTGATGAATCCGAAGAGAGGTCCTGAAATACCTAGCTTTAATAAACTTATTAGATTCTTCGGCAGAAACTCCATCTTAACGATAGCTCCAAACGTACCTAAAGGTGAGATAAAGGGCGCCGGTATGAAGACTGGGTAAGATGCTGGAATGTTAGACTTCTTAACCATGATTAAATGGCCGAGTTCATGCATTGTTAGAGGGAAGAGCACACTCAGAGTGAAGAGCACCATCTCATAGATAATACTACTTTGGCTGACCCCACTACCTACCAACATGTTTAAATTATTGTAGAAATTCCTTGATACGAAGTAACCAGTTATCAATACGGAAAGTAGCGTCAAGCTAAAGAGTATGGAAGGGACTTTGAATATGTTGGTACGGGATCTCCTACCATTTATAATCCTTAGAACGGTTACTTCCCCAGCGTTATACAGTATTGGATAATAACTCCGAGTGACTAATTCATCATATAATTCATTAAAAGATGTGTTTATATCCCCCTTACTAGAAATAACCACGTACTCTACGAAGGTTTCATTCCTGAAGCTTTCAACTACGTTGAAGAACTTACTTATTGTTGAGGAAAGCTCTACAACATTGCTTTCAACACCATTCAAGATGAGGACACCATCTAAGTATTTTAGGCCTAACCCTCCGCAGTCTTGTAGAACTTCTCCTCAAGCTCTAAAAGCTTTTTAACAGGTATTAACTCCTTCTCACCATTTGGTTTAACCCTAATTATAGTAATTGGTAGTACCCCCCTCTTAAGCTCCTCAAAAGCTATTACGATATTATCCTTAGGGAGATTACTTACGTCGATTAAGGGAGGTGCCCCTAAAGATAGTTGAAGAGCTCTCGCACTAATTATACGTGCTTTCTCATATCTTGTGAGTTTAGGCGGCCCTATCTTAACTCCTGTAAGTTCTTTCAGCCTCTCTGATATTGTCTGCATGTACTTAACACCGCAAGTAGAGAATTACATTAAAAGATAAAAAACATTTATTATCCATGTATGTAATTACCTGAACTACTAGCCCGGATGACCTAATAGCTAGTCAAAATCGAACTTACCTTTTTCCTCCTCGCCAGCCTCTCCCTTCTTTTCGCCCTTACCTTCCTCCTTCTTCATAGGTGATGCAGCTATTATATCATCGACTTTAAGCACTGCTGCTGCCGCCTCTGTTGCAGCCTTAATTACCTGCTTCTTAACTATGACTGGTTCTGCTACGTTAATTGATAACATGTTCTCAGCTACCTTACCATTCAATACATCAATACCTGAGTATACCTTACCGTCACTATGCAGCTTTCTTAGCTCCATAAGCGTTTCTAAGGTATCCATACCGGCAGTTGAGGCTAGCACCACAGCTATCTCCTCTAAAGCGTCAGCAAATGACTGAATCGCTAGTTGCTCCTTACCTCCAACGCTTTCAGCATACTTCCTTAATCTTAATGCAATTTCTATCTCCGGTGCAGCACCCCCTGCAACCAGCTTAGGATCTCTTAATATGTTCCTCATAGAGTGTAATGCGTCGTTAAGGCTTCTTTCCGCCTCATCAACAACCATGTCGTTAGCGCCTCTCACTAATATCGTAACAGCTTTAGGATTCTTACACCCTTCGACGAATACCATCTTATCATTACCTACCCTTCTCTCCTCTACTAGTTCGGCGTATCCTAAGTCCTTCTCACTCAGATCTCTAATACTAGTAACTATCCTCCCTCCAGTCGCTCTTTCTAATTTCTCCATGTCTGATCTTTTAACTCTTCTAACTGCTAGTATTCCCTTCTTTGCTAGGAAGTGTTGGGCTACGTCGTCAATTCCTTTCTGGCATATGACTACGTTAGCACCGACAGCAACTATCTTATCGACCATGTCTTTAAGCATTTTAGCTTCTTCATCTAAGAATGACCTAATCTGCTCAGGTGATGTTATATTGATTTTAGCAGTTATTTCAGGTTTTTCTATTTCTAGTGGTGCGTCTATTAATGCGATTTTAGCTTTCTCCACTCTTTTAGGCATGCCTGGGTGGACTACCTCTTTATCTAGGACTACGCCGTAGACTAATTGAGAATCAGCTAATGACGCACCTTTCTTCTTCTCGATCTTAACGTTATCTAACCTCACTTCATACGTTCCATCACCTTTCTTCTCAGCAGCTACTACTGCAGCTGATATCACCATATCGATTAATTTATCCATCATGTCCGGAGTTGCTAAGTACTTACTAGCTAGAGTTGTGTAGAGGACCTTAGCTAATTCAGGTTTTACCTTAGCTAGGACTTCCGGGTTCTCAATACCTTCTACATTTAACTTAACAGCTATCTCATCAAGTATTTCTAACGCTTTAGCAGCTGCCTTCTTATAACCTTCAATAATTATAGTTGGATGGATGTTCTGGTCTAGTAAAGCTTCTGCCTTACTTAGTAAGGCACCAGCTAAAACCACGGCTGATGTAGTACCATCACCTACTTCAGCATCAACAGCCTTAGCAGTCTCAACTAATAGCTTAGCTGCTGGATGCTGAACCTCCATCTCCTTAACTATTGCAGCACCATCATTAGTAACGGTTATATCACCGAAACTATCAACAAGCATTTTATCGAGTCCTTTAGGACCTAAGCTAGTTTTCAACACCTCAGCTAACGCCCTAGCCGCTATTATGTTATTTCTCAACGCGTCCCTACCATGAGTTCTTGACGTACCCTCCTTCAATATCACAACAGGTATACCATATAGTGCAGTCATACTCTAATCCCTTGAATTCTATTTCAGTGACTTCTATATAAACTTTAATGAACATCCCAACCAATCCAGCCAAACCCCACGACCGTGGGTAAGTACGTAGTGTGAATAGGATTAAAAACCTCACATAATTAAATTCCACGGTGTTAGCATGAAATTAGACTTAGAAACTGTTATGAAAGTCTACGAAGATTACATAGCTCTAGGGGATGTTGATAAGGCTAATCTCTTCATAGCATTTATTACCGGTTTATTAGCATTTCTCAAATACCGTAGGGTGGGGGATCAGGCATTCATCTCAGCTTTTGCAAGGAATTTAAGGGTAGGGCTTATTGAGGGTCCAGACTACTTAAACCCCTACATCATGGAGTTACTTGGAATACTTGAGGAAGAAGTTGATGAGAACTCTTTTAACGAGTTAATAACTAAGTTAAGAGCTTTACTTAGGGAGGAACGTCTTGACAGACTTGAAGTATAACTCACAAATTCTATGCACATCATGCGGTAGGAGGAAAGCCGTTTACCTAAGAAGGTCTTCAGGAGAGAGGTTATGTAGTTTCTGCTTTGAGAAGTCATTAATTAAAGCTATTAAGAGGACGTTGAGAGGTGTTGAGAAACTACGTCCAGGGATGAGCGTATCATCCCTCATAATACCTGAGAGACTTATAACCAGTCTTACAATGCTCTACTGTTTAAATAAGGTTGAGAGGAAGTATGGATGTAAAGTTATAGCTTTAGTAGCTTATAAGAAGCGATTTAAAGACGTCGTTGAGGGAGTAGTTGACTTAATTAAAGGTAGGCTAGGGGTTGAAGGGGTAGAGTTAGTAGAAAGTGATGATGATTTAAAAGATGCTACACCTGAAATGCTTAATCACTATCTAGAGGCAGTATGTACGAGTTTAGACTTAGATGTAGGTGTGGTAGCACTCCCACTAACATTGAATGACGTGAATGAGGTAATCTTAAATTCATTATTAAATGGTGATTTAGACTCAGCACTACTCTTACCATCATTTAAGAAGGGAACACACATATATGTCATACCCTTCTATAACATCCCTATTTACGATGTATACGTATTCTCGTATGTGAGAGGTATTTATGACCTAACATTAGATAATCTAATTTTAAGTGTTGAGGGTAATAGAAAACATCTACGTGAGGATTACTACATCGTTAAGGAAATGATTGAAAACCTCAGCTATAATAATCCAGAACTAACTCAAACACTACTGAAGTCCGTCAATACCTTATTGAAGGGCGGTCAAAAATTAAGTCCTCAACCTAAAGGTAAGTCTAATACCATGTTCTTGTAGTATGCTCTTCATACTCACTTTTAAGACGTAGTAGTCTACTTCTATATCCCTAAAGCAGTCCTCCTGCTCTAACACGTTCTTACCCTTAAAGTACAACCTTATTAGCGGTAATGTGTTAATACCCTCATCATCCTTGAACGTAGCGTTAGAGGCTTTATCAACATCGAACAGTATGAAGTCCACCAAGTGTCCGACCCTCGACTCAAGCTTTTGGAGGAGGTTTACCATGTAGTTCCTAGTTGTGAGATCACGGCCTACAAACCCTACAAGTACTATGTCGTTTACTGTGATTATCCTTCTGAATTCATCGACGTCATGAAGTATTCTCAAGACTTACTCCTTCCTCACATAATTTTCTGTAGATGTCCTTAATTAATGTTTTATCGTTTTCATCTAACAACACCTCTATGTCGATCCCCTCCTCCCTCACATCCCCCGGATGTTTAATACCGTTACCGTTAATAACTACGTAATCATATCTAAGTAGTTGGTTTAACTCACTGCAAGGTAGTGATTGCACGTAGTTCTTAAGCATATCACTAAAACCTAGAAATTCTTTTAAGGACTTCTCACTAATCACAGCTCCGCATACTAAGCAACTCATATCCTTAACCAATGAATTAAATAAACACTTAGGACATGTAGTTGGTAACGTCTTCGAGCGCTGCTCTATCCAAGCAACCCTCCATAACCTCCTAAGAAGTGGTAGGGTGTCCTCCCTACCCAGCCTGACTACCTCCTTATAAAGTCTTGGTGCAACGCTTAAAATAGCCCTACCAACATTACTAGTTACGAAGTCAACATGCTCGGGGCCTAATTCCTCCCTAATGTTTAACAATGCTAATGCTATGAGGGGATATACATTATCTGCAAACCTTCTAAACCTTTTAACCATTGTCTGAACGTCTGGTTTCGATGTAGGTGAACCGTAGAGTAATTCCACAGGGTGTTTAAGTACTTCTAAGTACTCCTCCCTACTCAGACCTAGAATGTCTAGCCCTAAAGAACTTACCAATTCATCTACATTTCTATCCAACCAAGCATCTATATCGACCTCCTTCTTAGTCTTAACTCCACCCCTACCCCCCACACCTTCTTTAATTAACTCCTTAACACTACTAGCTTTACCTTCACCTTCTGCACCTTCCTTCCGCTTCTTTCTAGGCACCTTACCCCCTGCGGAGGACTAATTTACCAACTCCATATTATGTAGTATCACATTACTTTAAATTACGTTGACTTTACGATCAGTAAACCGACCCATCATCATCTCATTATTCTCAGGCCCGGTTTCAAACATCATCTACCTTAAAACATGCTAACCTCTTCCCTGATTATTAATTCGGTAAGCTTAGTTATATTGTTTAATTCATTTCTAACTAACTCCTCAACATCGGATTTAACTGCCTGAAAACTCGTATCATCATCAACAACTAACTTAACGACTGCTACTAAGGGCTCGTTGATAGGTCTACCAATCTGGCTTAAGATCTCCATGTAGACCTCCCTAACCTTAGGTACTTCATTAATTACCTTATCGCAGAGATGCTTAGCTAGAATGTTATATAACTTACCGACATGACTTACAGGGTTCTTACCAGCCGTTGCTTCGAGACTCATAGGCCTTAGAGGTGTTATTAAACCATTAACCCTATTCCCCCTTCCAGTAGCACCGTCATCCCCGTGTTCCGCAGAGGTCCCAGTCACTGAGAGGTATATGACACCCTTTTCAGGTCTATCAGCGGTATTAACATATACATCAACATCGTATCCAGCTGCTATCTTAGCAGCTAGGTCAGCAACCCTATTAGCTACCTCCTCCTTAACTGAGATATAGTGGCTTAAGTCAGGTATTAAACCTGAGATCATGGCTGCAGCTATCGTCAACTTGATCTTACTGCCTATCCTCAAACCCATAACCTTAATATCCTCCCCCACTTCAGGTAGTACCTTCTTCAAATCCCTGCTGTTTAAGTACCTCTCAACACTGTATACTAATTTCTCAAGCGTTGAGAGCGGTGCGTAACTAACCCCGAAGCTAGTATCATTAGAAAGCGGTATGGCTTTAAGCCCTAACTTATACGTCTGCACTAGGTCTACACTACCGCTCCTAATCTTATAATCCACTACTACATGTTTCTCAGGGTCTAAGAATCTAAAATTCTTCCTTAACCACTCCTTAACAGCCTCAACTACTATAGTGCCCATGGGTACATAGTCTAAGGAGTTTTCATTAGTGATGACGACCTCAGTACCCCTACCAGCCACTATTATGTATATTGGGTGTAGTACCTCACCACCGCCGAATCTAGGGGCTGACTGCCCACCTACTAAGAGGACTTTATCTAAATTATGATGGAGTATTACACCATACTTCTTAAGATAGTATTTAGATAGTGTTACACTTGATGCCTCTGCTACGGCATCTGCTATGTAGTCTGGGTGGCCTAAACCCTTCCTCTCAACTAATTCAACGCTCTGCTCTTCTATAGGTACGAACCTCAATCTCTCAACTACTATACTCGCCGACATTCACCATACCCCTTAAATTGATTTTGTATGCGATTATTAACTTTAACAAACAATTAAAGTCAATTATATTACTGTGAGTAATTTAGCATTAAGATATTATACTCAGCCTAGATAGGTACTGCTACCCAGCACTATAGTCAATCGCTATGTACAGTATCTGGCTACCCCTTATGAAGACAGTACCGTACTTAGCTATAGGGGACTTACCATCATCAGAGTACTCCATACAATCGTTTAAAACGACGTTCATCGTTAAATCAACCATAACTAACTTACCTACGTATTCGTATCCGTCCTTAACCTTCACCAACACATTCTTACTTATAGCTGTCTTCAAGGTCCTGAAAGGATTATCAGCTTTGGTGATCCCCATTAACCTATTACCCTCAAGAACTAGCTTCTCACATTTTTAAATTTATAAGTTTTCTCCATTAGCCCGTGTCTTAACACTCCTTAAAATAGCCTCTACTCTCAATTAAAACGTAAATATGTTTTTAAATTTGCTAGCGTAGTTAATCAAAGGTGCTAGTATGATGAAGATATTTCTCACTGATGTCGTAGTCGGCGCATTCGCTATAGATTCAAATGGCAACGTAATAAGTAGGGTGGTAGCGCCTAACGATATTAACAGATTAGTTGAAAGGGCTTTAAAGCTTGAGGAGGGTCTACCAACTGATGAGTTTTTGAAGTTAGTGGATGAATTAGTAGGTAATTACGGTAGGGGCTTAGAAGTCGTCGTAGATATCGAGGGTTATGTTAAATACTTAAGCGATGCTGGATTTAAGACCGTGTTAGAATACGATAATGAGGTCTTACTGAAGTTTAAGGATGAATTACCTAGATATGCTGTTGAGTTAGGCTTCATAAAATCCGTAGATGAGTACTACGACTTCCTACACACTCTTTCGTTGGCAGTAACTAGGAGTAAGCTGAGGAAGGTGGCTCAGAAGAGGGATTTACTAGCAGTTCAAGCCATCAGAGCGATAGATGATATAGATAAGGTCTTCAACTTATTTGCATCAAGGCTTAGGGAGTGGTATAGCATACACTTCCCAGAATTAGACGACATAATTAAAGAGCATATAGACTACGCTAGGATAGTAGCTGAGTTAGGTAGTAGGGATTATATTGATGAGAAGGGACTGAAGAAATTAGGCTTCAGTGAGGGGAAGATAAAACGCATCATAAGTGTTTCAGAGAGGAGTATGGGGGCTGAACTCTCAAACCACGACATAGAACCTATACAGACCCTAGCTAATATTATGATAGAACTTGATAGACTGCGTGATGAGTTAACATCATACTTAAGCTCCGTTATGAAGGAAGTCGCACCTAATACTACAGAGCTCGTAGGACCCTTACTAGGCGCTAGACTACTAAGCCTGTCAGGAAGTCTGGAAACCCTGGCTAAGCTACCTGCCAGCACTATACAGGTCTTAGGTGCTGAGAAAGCCTTATTCAGAGCATTAAGAACTGGTGGCAAACCACCAAAACACGGGGTTATCTTCCAGTACCCTGAGATCCATAAAGCACCTAGATGGCAGAGAGGTAAGATAGCTAGGTCCCTAGCCACCAAGTTAGCCATAGCTGTTAAGGCTGACTACTTCACCGGTAGGTTCATTGCGGATAAACTAAAAAGAGAACTTGAGGAGAGAATCAACGAAATTAAGACTACGTACGCTAAACCACCGGTAAAACCGACTAAAGCCGAAAGAGTTAGAGGTCCAAAGCCTAAGAAAAAGTAGTACTCCCCCCAATATCTAAGCTTTTATCAACTACCACTCCATACGTTTTCCACTTTACCTATATTTGGAATACCTTACCCCTCCTCCGCCCTTGGAACGGGACTTTAAGCTGTAAGACTAATATAGTATTACCGAAGATATTAATTATAGTAGTTGAGTTAGGTGAAATTATTGAGTGAGATTCGTAACATAATTGAAAGTGAATTAAATAGGATCTCATTATTTAAGAGTAAGGAGAAACTATACCCTGAGTACCTGCCGAGTTCCCTACCACATAGGGAGAACGAACTAAAAGCATTGACAAATATATTCAAGCCTATGCTCTTAACACCTGGTGCCATAAGCCATAAGGCTTTAGTCGTAGGTGGTATCGGTACTGGTAAGACCGCTACTGTCAGGATATTCGGTAAGGAGTTTACTCAAATAGCTAGGAAGAGGGGATTAAACATAAGTTACGTCCATGTAAACTGCCACAGAGACCGTACGTTATTTGAAGTTGTGAATGAGGTTGTGAAGCAGTTAAGACTCCCCATACCTCAAAGAGGTCTATCAGTAAGGGAGGTCCTCAACTACATGTTAGACTTAATAGATAGTGAGAACATATACGTGATAGCCACTTTAGACGAATTTGATTACTTTATCAACGTTGCTGGAAGTGATGCTGTCTACTTCTTGGTCAGAGTATATGATGAGTTTCCAGATAAGGTTAAGAGACTAAACTTCATATTTGTAAGTAAGTCTGCTACATCACTATCAATGTTAGACCCGACGACAGAGTCATATTTAATGAAAAACTTAGTGATGTTCAATCCCTACAAGTCGTATGAATTATACGACATACTTAAGTTTAGAGCTGAGGAATCTATATTTGAAGGTGCTGTCTCCGACGACATCCTTCGCTACATATCTGATGCTATAGGTAGTGATAAGGGTGGTCCTGGAAGTGCGAGAGCCGCCCTCGAAATACTCTTAATAGCTGGTGAGACTGCCGAGAGGGAAGGCGCTATGAGTATCTCGTTAGACCATGTTAGGAAGGCCTGCTCAGTAGTTGAACCAAGTGTGGTAATGTTAAACGATACGCTACCATACTTAAGCTTCCATGAACTACTTACTTTGAAGGCTATAGTCATAGCTTTAATGGAGAGTGGGGAGCCATACGTAAATACTGGCGTAGTTGAGGAGATCTACCATAGGCTATGTGAGGAGTATGATGTCGAGCCTAGAAAGCATACAAAACTTTACGAATATATAATAAATTTAAAGAAGTTAGGGATCCTCATCTCCTCAACATCGTTGAAGGGGAGGAGGGGGAGGAGTACTTACATATCAGTAAGTCTAATGCCTCTAACTGTTATTAAGTCTAAGATAGATGAATTGCTTAAGGTTAAGGCAGCATATGAGGGTAGTGGTGGTTAATGAGTCTTGAGGACATATTCTCCAGCAAGGGTAGGGTTAAGGTACTTAAGACGATACTACTCCACGGGGAGATAAACTTAACATCTATAGTTAGGGAAACCGGGTTAAATTACACCTTAGTTTCTAAACACATCAATTACTTAAAATCGTGCAATATTATCGAGGAAATAAACTTAGGTAGGGTTAAGATCTACAGACCTAATTGGATTAACCCACGCGTAAGGTATATAGAGGATATGTTAAGAGTTTTAAATGAAGGTAGTTAGGACTTACTAGTAAAGTAGCTATCTAACGTCCCAGGTTTACCTCTAGTATCCCGTCTTCTCTCACTAACCCTCTCCTGCTTAGGCCTTTCAACCTTCCTACTAGACTCTGTTCTAAGCTTATTCATCAATTCTACTATCTTAGATGCGTTCTGTTGTGATATGTACTTAACCATACTCTCCGATAGGTTTAAACCTAACGCTAGCTTAGCCGCAGCCTCCACGTTAGTATTAAAAATAACCCTAAGATATGGTATGACATCCGTCCTAGCAACAGCTTTAGAAATATTTAAATGTTTAGCTAGTACTTCAGCAAGCTCTTCTCTCAATTGTCTTACCTCCTTAGTTTTAGCAGTTATTAACACATTCTGAGGGAAGTTATACTTAACCCACCTATACTTACTTTTAACATCGTTAACTATGGACAGAGAGACTCCGGCAGACATCAAATCTACAGCGTAGGAGAGTAAGTCCCAACTACCTGTCTTAACGATCCTACCTAAGTATACGTCAGCCTTTGAAAGGTATTCATAAGCATGCCATAGATCCTCAGGGTCTGAGATCTGCCTAGGTAAGTTCTCATTAATCCACTGAATTAATTCATCAGGTGTTAGATCTGTTTGTTGTGCAGCTTGCTTAGCCTGCCATGCGTACTTAGATATGAATATCCTTCTAACAACTTCAAAGGGCTGGTAGTCCCTATCCCTCTGCCTAAGTAGGTTTTTAACTAATTCTAAGGTGACCCTGCCATATCCTTCAGCAACTGCTTCTAAGTCGTTGATAGCTGATCTTAGGTCGCCCTCACATCTCTCAGCGATGAAGTCTATAGCATCTTCATCGCATACTAATCCCTCATCATTACATATCCTTTTGAGGACTTTCCTAACATCTGTTTTAGTAAGTCCTCTAAACTCAACTAACTTCACAGCATCTCTTAAAGGCCTTAACCTAGGGTCCCATGGGTCGTTAGCCGTCATCGCGATCGGGTTCATAGTAACTTGGATTATATCTAAGATAGTTTCTAGAGCTCCAATATCAGCCGTCCCAGATATACCGTCAACCTCATCTAGTAGTATTAGCTTAAACCTCCCGGTAATACTTTTCTGAAGTGCGGCGACCCTAGCTATTCTATCTAAGTCGACCTTCCTCCTATAATCGCTGGCATTCATCTCGATGAGTTCTAATCCATACTCCCTCGCCAATGCTTCTATCAGACTAGTCTTCCCACATCCAGGCGGTCCGTAGAGAAGTACTGCCCTCTCCTCAGGTATTTTCTTAAACCATAATTCTATCCACTTGGTAAGCTCTTCTTTAGCCTTCTCCTGATTGATAACATCATCTAGCTTCTTAGGCCTGTATTTTATCACCCAAGGTAATTTCCTCAAAGTCCTAACACCATTACTTCGCAGTCTTTACAGTCTTAGCAGCCCTCCCAAGCAAGGCTAACCTAGCTATTAAAGCATTTAACTGGATCTCTTCGTCAGCACCCTCAACCAACCTAAACTGTATCTCACCTAAGTAATCAGCTATTTCAACCCTTAGTGACTCAGGTATTGCTAGCTCCGACCCGAACAACTCCCTATGTATCTGCTTGATTATGTCAGTACCTGAGATGCCGTAGGTGATCATGAGCTCACGTAGTCTATCCCTAGCCTCTATAAACTTACCTTCCAGAGCTAGTTGTATCATCTCCCTAACTTCTCTTGGATGTGCTAACCCAACAACTTTAAATACGTTTGATACGTTAACATCACCTATACTTGCTGATGCCTGCAATATGTTTATCGACTTCCTCATATCACCTTCTGAGATGTCATGAATAACTTCTAAAGCCTCCTCATCACATTTAATGCCTTCATTCATACAAATCCACCTCAACCTCTTAACAACGTCTTCCTTCCTAAGTGGTATGAATCTAAATACAGCGCATCTAGACTGTATGGGTTCTATGATCTTACTCGGGTAATTTGCTATTAAGATAAATCGAGTGACGTCAACGTACATCTCCATAAGCCTCCTAAGCGCCTGCTGAGCGTCTGCAGTCATATTATCAGATTCGTCAAGTAGTACTATCTTAAACGGTATGTTAGTCGGTAGTCTACTCCTAGAAAATTCTTTAACCTTACCCCTAATGACGTCAATACCGCGTTCGTCGGAAGCGTTAAGCTCTAACATATACATCCTGTAGTCAGGTCCGTAGAGGTCGTGTGCAAGCGCGTGAGCAGCTGTAGTTTTACCGGTTCCCGGAGGTCCAGCAAATAGTAGATGAGGCATATTCCTCTCCTTAATGAACTGCTGCAACCTCCTAACTACGTCTTCCTGATTAACGATTTCAGAGAGTGTCTTCGGTCTGTACTTCTCAACCCATAATAGCTCGGCAAGTACTTGAGATGACATCTACTCATACCTTGTTAATTAATATTTCTTAAATTTATATTAATTCGTATTCCTCCTTAAAACTAATCTTTAAGTAGGTTAACCTTAACCTTTAGAGTCGTATCTGTGGACTATAACACCCTGCAGGCCTTCATCAACGATCTTCACGATCCTAACCCTAACCCTCTCATTTGTAAACCCCTTAGGTATTAGGACCTTATAACCTTTGTAGAACCCCACACCCCTACCACTCTCATCAATCTCCCTCACTAAGACATCAATCTCATCACCTATATTTACTTCCTCCTTACTCACGGCGGTATTGTTGTATATACTGAACCTCTTTACATTAACGTCGTATACGTTTTTATAGTTCCTGTACTTAGTCAATATATCACCGCTGAGTACGGCAATTGATTAAGTGTTTTAATTAGAATTAAGGTCTGATCACTCATACATACACCCATAGCTTACGAATCTATACACTACTATCATACACCGAGATTAAATTAGTAGTGAGTTTATATATGTTGATGATACTAGGAGTTTAATGTTAAAGGAGGTACGCATCATATTTAGTGTTAAATTACTTAAGAATTAATTTCCTAAGAGTAAGATACCTAATTCAGGGTTGAAGTATAGCTCAGGGATAAATATCGGCCCGTATTACAAATGTTTAAATCACTCGCTAAAGTCAAGGGATGTGCAAATGCTGGGATGCTATTATGCGGTCCGGTGCCGGCTATAACCCGTCTTCTGTACTACGGTGGTATTAGGCTTAGCGGCCTACCCGCATCTCACACGGCATTCATCGATGCTGCTTGGCCTTACTCCCCGGGGGTCGGCCGTTTCAACGCACCCTACACCATACTCAGCGGGTTACTGGTTGGGTATTACTACCCAACCCTCACCGCATCATAGACATTTAATGCGGGCGTGTCGTTTCTGTGCCGTTGCCGCGGGTCTCCCCGCACCCCTTACGGGGTCCCGGTGCCGTGCGGAGGACGGAGTTTCCTCAGGGGGTGCCCCCGTAACCACCAGCCAGCTCCGGACCGCATTATTCTTAACAGTATTAGAGTTGATAAGTTTTAATTACTTACCTTAGTTTTCTGAGGACTTCGTCTTGGATCTTCATTACTTCATCGACTGATACGCACTTCGAATACTGTTCCAGTAGGTCTTTATTTAGTTCGTAGAACGTGTGTCCCCACTTAATTATTGATAGTATCTTAAGTGAGAGTTCCTTAAACCCAGTTATGTATAGTGCGGCTGCTACTGCTTCCAGGCTACTTAACTTTGTTGCGACTGCGTAGTTGATAGGGTTTCCAGCAAATAGTAATGGTAGTACTCTCTGAGGTCTTCTATAAGTGCTTAACCTCTTAAGCACTTCTAGCCCTTCCTCCCATGAAACATCTATAACTGCGAGACCGTACTTACCTATGAGTACACTGTCTGAAGGTGTTAGTAAGGTGTTGGAGAGGGGGTTTAAGATCAAGCAGTTCTTAGGTAGTAAACGTATACTGCCTATTCTAACGGCATAGCCTAGTCTAACCATTTTTAGGGCTGAACACTTCTTAGGGTCGTCGTGTCCGTAGCTAATGACGAATAACTTAACCATCTAACCCCTAAATTATTTAAAAACTTATAAACATATAATCGCAATTTATATGGGGGTTTAATGCCTGAAGCTATAGTTCTGGTAAATACAGACATAGGTTCTGAGGAGGAGGTCCTTAATTTGCTGTCATCTATAGAGGGTATAACGGAGGCGTATGTTGTCTATGGTGTTTACGACCTAGTAGTTAAGGTGAGCGCTCCAACTACTGAGGAACTCAAGGACATAATCTCAAGTAAGATAAGGAAGATACCTAAGGTTAGGTCTACACTTACCATGATTGTTGTTGAGGGTAGGACCCGTAAGTGATTTAGATGATACTAAATGCGTGATAGTAAGCGTAGATTAATACTTCATGTAGGACTTGATGATATAGATTCCCACTTCGATGGATGTACAACACACTTTGCATACATCTTAGCTAAGGAATTATTAAAATCCATGAATGTGGAGTTTGTAGACTACCCAAATTTAGTTAGGTTGAATCCTTCAATACCGTTTAGGACTAGGGGAAATGGTGCGGTAGTATTAAGGATATCTGCCTTAGATAGTGAGGAGGAGTTTATAACTAACCTAATAATGAAGATGTTAGATGAGTACTTATCAAACTATGAGGTTAGAAGTGGTTGTGAGCCGGGCCTAGCCATCGTAGTAGGTGAGATTCCTGAAGCGCTTAATAGGTTGTACGTAAAGGCATTAACAGATTTCGTACATATTGATTATGTGAAGAATGTTGTAGGTCAGGTAAGTAGTTTAAAACTTCCTCTAGGAATGAGTAGAGGTGTTATAGGAGCTCTCGCAGCTATTGGATGGATTCAAGGCTCAGACTGTACTTATGAGTTAATAGCTTACCGTAGCACAGTAGGTAGTGATGAAAGATGCGTAGACAGCAATTCCGTTAGGGAGGTAGATTTAAAGTATAGGGATTACGTCTTCAACAACTATGACCATGAGGATAATGTAGTACTTATAACACCGCATGGTAGTAATCCCGTACTCCTCGGTATTAGGGGGGAGGACCCTGAGGTACTTATAAAATACTTCAACGAGTTAAGCATATGTGAGGCTTATAGTGGTTATATGGTTTTCAGAACTAATCAAGGTACTGATGCACACCTAATTAGTAGAAGATTAGATGAAGTGCGGACTTACAGAACTCTATGTATAGAAACTTCTGTAAGATCGAAACCCATGAGATTAAGAGGTGGTGATGTCCTCATAAAAATAAGTGATGAACCCCCCATATACTCAGCATTCTATAAGGAAACATCGCTATCAGGGATAGCTAGTGAGTTAAATGAAGATGATGAAGTAATCATATGCGGTTCAGTAAAAATGTGGAGCAACTTTACAAACGTGATAAATGTAGAGAAGATCCGCATAAAGAAGAAGACCCGCACATATATACGTAACCCTAAATGCCCTAACTGCGGTAAACGTATGAAATCCGCAGGGACTAACAAAGGATTTAAATGTGAGTCATGCGGCTTCAAATCAAGAGACTTAAACAAAGAAATCATTAAAGAAGTTGAAAACGTAGATAAGCTATACGTAACGAAGACAAGGACATTAAAACACCTAACAAAACCGCCATGCAGGTATGGTAGGGAGAAGCAATGTATCTTTACAAAACCCACTGGTAGGTGGATTCTATGAAAATAAAATAACTATTGCAAATACAGTATAGACACTATAACATAGGTTAGGGTACTTAGAAGTATTGTAGAGATGATATCACTTTAAGTTAGAAATGTACAAAAGTCACTAAATATGAACAGCCCTCAACTCCTATATAATCTCCTCTTCTCCTCTATTGATTTCTTATCATGGTATGTACTCGTAAATACTATCTCACCCAGAGTAATGATATGTTAGGAGCATGATGTGTGTAAAAACCCCTCTATTTCATATGCATCCCACCTTATACCCACTTAGACCATTACTAATCATAGATATCTGTGAACAGTACGTTAACGTAAGCTATAGACTGACACCCCCTAATTTCGTATGGAATAACATTCATGCCTATACTTAGATTTAGTATCTGAGTTATAATTCGATTATTCTATATCGCATATATTCATTATACAAACTTTCTCATAACATTTGCTATGCGATTATCATAGCATTTAGATACTTATTCCATATGAAATTAGGGGGTCTCTCTGTAATGGATTAATAATTCGTATTTTGCGGACCCCTCTATTTCATATGGAGTGGGATTTAAATCCCACTTCGACAACGTCAGTTAGGATTGTGACATCATGTTTGATGATTTTATATAATATCTTATTAAGTCTATCTTAGTCGTTATTCCTTTCACACCATCCTTATCAACTACTAATATTGCTGGGTAGATAAGTAAGAGTGATTCAACTAATGAGATTGGGGTTTCTTTAGGTACTTGTGGTGGGGGTGGTTCAATAGCGTCTAATGCTATTAATTTCCTTAAGTCTTTCTTCTTTCTCAGTAGTTTTACTAGTGTTGATTCATATATCATGCCTACAATTCTGTTATTCTTATCTAGTACTGGGACTTGTGATATGCCTTTAGAATCCATAATATCTATTATTTGAGATAGTGGTGTGTCGACGTAGACTGATATTACAGGTGTTGTCATGATCTTCTCTACAGTTTCATTAGTTTTTGACGTCTTACTAATAGCATCTAAGATCTTCTTTAACGTATTCATTCTTGGGTTAACACTTCCTTTCTCAATCCTAGCTATTAACGATTGGCTAACACCTGCTAGTTTAGCTAGTTCTTTCTGTGTTAGTCCTGCAGCTAATCTCATCCTCCTTATCTCATCTGATGATGGTATCACAGACATCAGTTCCTACATTATTATGCTGATTAATAAACTTAAACTTTTAAGTAAAATTAACATGTTTAAACATACAATTAATTTTTAAGTAAACCATCATTTATTACTTTAATTAGTTTAATTATAGATGGTGTTGAAGCATTTGTAGTTAATAACCGTAAGGAAATTGATATAGTGTTGTACGGTAGGGGGGGTCAGGGAGTTGTAACTGCTGCTAATGTCTTAGTTAGAGCCGCGTGCATGGCTGGGTTATGGGGTCAGGCATACCCGTTCTTCGGTGCTGAACGTAGAGGAGCGCCTGTCACAGCATATGTTAGGGTTTCAAAGGAAAGGATAAGGTCTAGATATGCTAGTATCCGACCAGATATAGCTATAATATTAGATCGTAAGTTATGCGATATTATCAACATCGATCAAAACGTTAAGGATGGTGGGTCTGTAATCATTAACACACCGTTTAAGATTAGGAGGTCTGAGAGGTATAGAGTCTTCTACGTTAACGCTGATGATATAGTTAGGAGGCTAGGTCTGATCTTCAGTGGTTGGTCCTTAGTTAACATGCCAATGTTAGGTGCTTTTTCAAAAGCTACTAACATTGTGGGGGTAGACCACCTAATTAGTAGTGTTAAGGAGTACCTATATGGTGAGTTATTAGAACTTAACATAAAGGCCAT
Source organism: Sulfolobales archaeon (assembly GCA_038844925.1). GTDB lineage: Archaea > Thermoproteota > Thermoprotei_A > Sulfolobales > NBVN01 > DTCV01. The sequence continues at coordinate 43,290 of JAWBQY010000004.1, forward strand.
TAAGATAGCCTATGAGGAGGTGTTGGAGGCTGACTAACCACCATAGACTACCTATCTCAAAACCTGAGGTAGGTGTTGGGGGTAGGACCGGTTACTGGAGGTTTAAGAAACCTGTGGTGGACAACGGTAAGTGTATTAGATGTGGGTTATGCTGGCTTTACTGTCCAGACTCATCAATTAACATCTTAGAAAGTCCTGATAAATATGTAGAAGTCGACTACAACTACTGTAAGGGATGCGGTATATGCTCTAATACATGTCCGGTTAAGGCGATCACAATGGTTGAAGAGTGAGGTGATACATCATAGTAATTAAGGTTTTAACAGGTAATCAAGCAGTTGCAGAAGCTGTTAGACTATCAGATGTTGACTTAATAACGGCTTACCCCATAACACCTCAAACAACTATTGTTGAGAGATTAAGTGAGTTCGTAGATCTGAAGTTGATGAGGGGGAGATTAATAAGAGTTGAGTCTGAGTTTAGTGCTCTAGCAGCTGCTTATGGAGCAGCATTATGTGGGGCTAGGGTATTCACAGCAACATCATCTCACGGACTACTCTTCATGCATGAAATGCTTTGGTGGGTTGCAGGTAGTAGGATACCTATGGTTTTAGCAGTAGTTACTAGAGCTATAGGACCGCCTTGGAACATATGGAACGAACATACAGACTTTATGGATCAGAGGGACTGCGGTTGGTTAATGGCTTTAGCTGAAAATAATCAGGAAATATTAGATACGATCATACAGTTATACAGGATTACAGAGGATGAGGCAGTATACCTGCCAGGCATATTAGGCTTCGACGGATTCTTACTAAGCCATACCTCAGAACCTGTTGACGTACCAGATGACGACTTAGTTAAATCGTTTCTTAAACCTAGGTCACAACCCTACAACATGTGTTTAGATGATATACTAACCATGGGGAATTTAGCAAGTGCTAAGGATGCTGCTATGATGAGGTATGATATGCAGCTGTCTATGGAGAGCGCTAAGGAAGTCATTAAAAAAGTTGATAGGGAGTATGAGAAACTAACTGGGCGGAGTTACGGCGGTCTAACAGAATGTTATAGGTGTGATGATAGTAAATACTTAATAGTCGCTATGGGTGGTTGGGTAGGTACTATGAAGGACGTGTGTGATGAATTAAGAGATTACGGCTATGATGTAGGTCTGCTTAAGATAAGGTTCTTCAGACCATTCCCAGATGAAGATGTGGTAAAAGCTGTGAGTAGTGTTAGGGGTGTCTTAGTCTTCGATAGGTCTATATCGCTAGGTTCTCTAGGACATCTACATACTGAGGTATTAGCCAGGGCCTATAGGTTAAATAGTAGAGCTGTAGTTAAGGGGGTGGTGGCAGGTCTGGCTGGTGTTGATGTAGGACCTAACGATGTTAGAGAAGCTGTTCTAAAATTCATCGAGGAAGTTGAGGAGCGTGGCTACGTCGAAAACATCTCTGAATGGATTTTAGGAGGGTGATCGTAGTGATTACTAAAATTCAGGATTTAAGTAGGGAGAAATACGTCTTACCAGGACATACGGCATGCCCCGGCTGTCCGGAAACGTTGGGATTGAGATATGTTGGTATGGCATTAGGTAAGGATGCGGTCCTAGTAATTCCAGCCGGCTGCTCATCAATAATTCAGGGTGCGATACCTAAGAGTAGTATAGCTATGAGGGTGGTCAACGTACCATTCGCATCATCAGCTGCTGTGGCTTCAGGGATAGCAAGTATTAGAGATTTATTGAATGTTAATGGAATACCTGTTGTGTGGGCTGGTGATGGCGCAACAGCAGATATAGGATTCGCATCACTATCAGGTAGTGCTGAAAGAAATGACGACCTAATATACATATGCGTAGATAACGAAGCGTATATGAATACAGGGATCCAACGAAGTTCTCTAACCCCTTACGGAGCTTGGACATCAACCACAGTGACTGGTAAGAGGGAGGGTAAGAAGGAGGTACCACTAATAATGCTACTACATAAGATACCTTACGTAGCTACAGCAAGCATAGCATTTCCCTTAGACTTCATCAATAAGTTGAGGAAGGCATCTACGATCAAGGGCTTTAAGTACATACACCTACACGCACCATGCCCTACGGGCTGGCGCTTCGACCCGTCTAGGACGGTTGAAGTTGCTAAACTAGCAGTTGAGGTAGGTGCTTGGATACTCTTCGAAGCCGAACAACGTAAGTTGAGGTTGAACCCACCGAGCAATGTATACGTCGATAGAAGTAAGAGAAAACCAGTTAAAGACTACCTAAGCATTCAAGGCAGGTTTAAAAATCTAAGTGAAAGTGATTTAAAAATGTTTGAGAAGCTCGTCGACGATACCTGGGAACTAGTACTTAAGTTCACTTAATTAGTAAGTTCATAGCAACTACTATCGATATAAACACCGTGGCCAAAATCAATAAAGTAATAGGCGATATTATGAACTTAGATTCAACATCCTCAAAGAACCTAACCAAACCAGCTGCTGACTGAGGTCCCGCAACTCTCTTCTTCCTACTAGACATCCTAACACCTACAACTAATTACCTACCACATCTTAAAACCATTTCGGCAATTATGAATTGCTATGATGTGAAGTCCTAATAATCCAATACACTTAAAAATTGTTAAACATGTAGTAAGAAACCATCTTAGTGAGCACTATGAGTTTAACCATAGCTAAGGTCCAAGAAATCATTAAAAAATACTACTATGAGAAAGATAGTGCTAGAGGGCTCCACGCCACCTTCACATGGTTCGTAGAAGAAGTAGGTGAATTAGCTGATGCATTACTATCAAATAACAGAACAAAAATTGAGGAAGAAATTGCAGACGTATTCGCATGGCTTATATCCATAGCCAACCTACTAGACATAGATGTTGAAACATGCTTTAAGAAGAAATACCTCAGCTAAACAACCCTAAGAGTGATAACGATTACATTTCTATGGTCTTCCAACCTCTTAAAAACCTAGAGTACTCAGTATATGGTATGGTATAACGTGCCCTACGAGACCTATCGAGGAGGTAAGTAGTATAGCTAACTTTAAAGCTTTTCAAATAATTAAGTAAGCCATTAAGTGTTTCGGAATTTACTACCGTAAGAAGATACATAACACCTTTAAAAGATAGGTAAATACCTGCAATAAAGATAAGTTCTGAAAGTGCATTAGCTAACTTACATAGCAGTCCATAATCACCCTCAACCCTTATGAGGAGGTAGAGAGAATTTTCGGGGGGTAAAGGTATAAGTCTTAATTTAAAACCCTTAACGATCTTACTAACGTGTAAGTTGTAATGTCTAAGGACTTTTGAGTAATTCACACCTAATTCCTTACTAATATTCATGGCATGATTGAAGGGATCTTTCTCTAACTCCTTAATGATAAGTAAGTCAAGTAAGTCAAATCTAACACTCCTATATAAACTTAAGTCTATTTCCTTATATGGAATATCTGTCCTATAGACTAACTCATATAGTCTATCCCAATTAATTTTAAACAATTTCTTACTGAAATCATAATGATAGGTTAACTTAGCCTTCGAATAGAGGGATTTGTGGATAACATCAAATAAGACCACATTATTAAATCTTGAGACAATATCCTTAACATTAATAGTCTCAGGCAAGTAGTAAGAGAGCAGGGTTCCTTGAAAAGGTAGTAAAATGGGTGCGTAAAATGCTATAAACCTCCCGATAACATCATCTTCTAAAACAGAGTTTAACTCTAAAGACTCATTTACTATTATTATTAACCTCCTTAACCCAATCGCGAGGAAGTCGACGTCAATACTGAAAGCCACTCCTAACCTCTTAAGCAATCCTAATTTACGTGATAGAGTATATGATGGTATGCCTAAATTTTTAGCTATTTCAGATTTTGTGGGCAAATACTCATATGAGAGTATATGTTCTATAAAACTAGCTAGAGAGAAGTCTAAACTCCTATAAAAGGCATCAGAAAGTCTTCTCACCTCATTCATCTCATCGCTGAAGTCTTTTACTTTGAAAATCATCAATATAATTATTAAACACGAGATCTTATTAATATTTCCAAAATAGTGAGTTAAAGAATATCAGATAATTTAAATAAAATTGTATTAGGAAGTACGTACGGGGTAGTCCTAATGGACAAAATGGAATTAAAGTTAAAACTGCTTACATCACCTATACTTCCTATAGCTGTGAAAATAGTGATAATAGGTTTAATTGCTGCAAAAATCCTCCCATTAAGAGGGGACCGTGTCAACGACGACTCCTTCTAACTGGTTCTAAATAGTAATATTTTTATAAGCTAAATTTATATCCTAAGAGTTTATTCTGAACTTCTAACCTTAAGTAGTAGTCGCCGTTAGTAAGTTCTTCGTTCAGCTTTAGATAAATCGTTAGTATGTTTAGATTTAAATTCTTATTATATATCACATCATTAATTACGAGTTTACATGGTGGTTCGACATTACTTCTACTTCTATACAGTGATATGTTAAGATGTCCGTAATTGCCTTCAGTCAGTCTGAGGTTGAGGATTAGTTCATTTTTCTCTGGGTCATACATTACTGCCTCTAACCTTATCGTACCTTGACTTACAGTATAGGTTTGTTCTCCAGCAGCTGTTATTAATGACCATGTAATTACTGACGTAGTGATCATTACTATAAGTAATGCTAGGCTAGCTGTTATCTTAGTTAGTCCTCTACTTAATAGTCTCATGTGCTATCCAATTTAAGATATGTGAGGGAGGTCTTAATCCGTCTTGTAATTAGATATGAGGTGTTAAAACAGTAAAGTTTATAAAGGGTTTATTATCTGTACTTCTTTGCCGTCATTATTAGTTCCTCAGCTCTTGCTAAGTCGTCTTCAATTATGTTCCCAGTGACTATGATGTGTGCTCCAGCATCAGCTAATTTGATAATATCTTCTGGTTTTCTTATACCTCCGCCTATTATTATGTAGGCTTTTTCAGTGTTTGAACTTACGTGTTTAATGTATTGAGGGGTTATTGGTTGGGGGCTTCCGGAGCCGGCTTCCAGGTATATGTACTTCATGCCTAGGTACTCTGCCGCTAGCGCATATGCTACACCTATTTCAGGTTTTTCTATTGGTAGGGGTCTTGCCTTACCTATGAATCCTGCAGTTCCTCCATAGCCAATCACTATGTATGCTGTGGGTAGTGGTTCTAAACCGTACTTCTTAATTATGGGTGCGCCGATTACTTGAGCGCCTATGATGTAGTAGGGGTCGTCTGAGTTTAATAGGCTCATAAATAGTACTGCATCAGCAGTTCTTGAGAGTCCGTTAACGTTTCCGGGAAAGAGGATTACAGGTCTGTCAAGCTCTTCGAGGACTGCTACTACAGAGTCTACATCTGACTCTGAAACCCCTATACTACCACCTACTAGGAATGCGTCAGTACCAGCAGATACTAATCTCTTAGCTATTCCTGATAGCGTCTTCAGGTCGTAGACCTTGGCTGGGTCTATTAGGGATAGGTGTACTAACTCATCCTTCTTTATCTTACTCTCTATGTATTCGTTTACCTTACCCCTCCACCTCATCCTCACTCACACCCTTACTGTACACTACTTCTATACTACCCTCAGTGAATTTATCAAGAAATTTCGCATAGACATCTACCTCTTGGTAAATTCTAGGTATGTTTTTCAGGATTGCTCTAAGACCGCATTTCTGATTACTACATGTTATAGTAGCGTTACCTCCCTCCCGATCGATATTGACTGTTAACGTCATTAAGCCGCATGTAGGGCATTGAAACCTAGTTGGAGGTTTTCTTAAAATCGGCGCTACCTTCTTATACCTCTTCCTACTTCTTCTCCCCATTAACACACCGTAATACTGGTGTTTTAAAGCTTATATAACTGTTTTTACTGCATCATTAGTTTTCTTAAGGTATTACTCCTACCTACGTATAAGACCTCTATAATCACATCCCTAAGTAATTCATCATTAATTCTTAACTCTCTGAACATCCCCCTAACCTCAGCGATGTATTGAGTTATTAGGTGGTAGCAGTATTTCTTAGAGCCCCTCATAATAACGTTTAATTCAAAGTCCATACAGCTGCAGTACACCTTAGGGATTATTAAGTAGTCCCTCTCCCTACTACTGAAGATCCAGAAGTAGGTCTCACCGCAGGTTAGTCTTAAAACCCTCCTCTCATGGAGGGACTCCCAAACCCTATCACTCAGACTGCTTAGATTGGTAGAGGATTGTAAGGACTCCTTAACTATCTTATAATTTACAGTCATTCAATAACCTTAACCTCTATTTCAACACCGTATTCATGTTCTAACTTCTTCAACTTCTTAGCAACTTTCCTCAGATGCTTTAACTCATCCTTAGGTACGTATACAGTTATTAATTTACCGTTAACCTTAACCTCAGCCGACGGTAGGTCCTTCATTATAACGTTCTTCAACCTACGTTCAATATTAGTCCTCACTAACCCCTTAATAGGTACTACTACTGTTTGCTCGCCGAATGTGTAGATCTCATACTCCAACTCATCTGTTAGGAAGTCCCTTACCTCAACGACTGGACGTGCTAGATCGACTTCTTTAAGGCCTGTAGGTAGTTTAACCGTCATACCTACTACGTAGACCTTACTGACCTCACCCTTATCTATGAATACTACAGTATCTATTATGCTGGGTATCATGCCTAAGTCAACCCTCCTAATAAACCTCTGCAAGGCGTCTATAGGTGTTGTCGCATGGACTACTCCAATCATTCCAATACCGGCAAGACGTAAATCTACGTATAGTTTAAAATCATCATCAGTTCTCATCTCATCAAATACTGTGTAGTCAGGCCTACTAAGCAGTAATACGTCATGCAACTCGTCAGGTGATGCGTAAACTTTAGAATACTGCGTTACCTGCGGCGGTAGCCTCATATCCCTAGGAGATTCTATAGTCTTTACCACCTTCCTACCCCTCAAGTAGTACTCAGCTAATGCCTGAGCGAAGGTTGTCTTACCCATACCAGGCGCACCTGCTATGAGTATCCCCTCAGCCCTCTCCTCAAATCTCCTTAACAACTTTTCAGGCAGGTTGTAATCCTCAAGTTTAGGCCTTGCTAAAGGTTTAACTGCGGTAATCTCCCAACCACTACTCATTGGCGGTCTGGTTATGATGACCCTGTAATCACCTAGTTGGACTATCGTCGACCCCAACCTATCAATCTCGATAATACCGTTTGGGGTATTCCTAGCAAGCTCCATAACCTCATTAGCAATTAGCTCTATATCATCCCTGGTTAGCGGGTTTGAATCCAACTCAACTAAGTACCAATTCCCAGGCCTTCCCTTCTTAGCCAGCGGTCGAACACCCTCCTTAAGATGTACGCTCATAGTATCCTTATCAAAGTATTTATCTAGAACTAAACTCATACCATATGATGAGGCTATATAGTATGCCTTAATCCCTAATACATCAGCAGCAAGTGCTTGAACCTTACTTGAGGTTATTAAAGTACCACCTAAATCATATGTAAATTCCAGTATCGCAGTATCAACATTATCGAACTTTTTATTAATTGCTAAGTAATCAATGTTAATCTCCCGCTTACTACTTAAAGCTCTAATCATACGTAGCTCTTCAAGCCCTATAAAACCGAGGCTCCTACCCTCATTAGCCAAACTCTCAAAGTACTCGATGAGTTCACGGCAGATTACTAACCTACCTGATAACTTCCCATCACTTACTAACCTACGTAAGACACCGTTAATAATTACTGTAGAGTCAGGTACGTAGACATCCTCCCCAACGACTTTAACATTACTCATCTCCACATCACTACCTACACTAACCTAACGACGCATATATAGTTTAAATTTCTTCGTAAGAATTCACACATTAAATAACTCCATCTAAATGTAGCTACTTATGTCTTCGATCTAGGTTATCTTGGTTTCTCTGGGTAAGGGCTCCTCCATCAACACTTAGTCACTCTTCCTGAGGTCGTTGATGACTGCGTTGATAGTTCTGTTAAGACCTCCTTAAGGGATGGATGTATCCATCCCCGATGATTGCTGAGACTTCATTAAAGCTGGAGACCTACCTTCAAGCATTATTATATAACTAACTAGTCTATAAGCTTCCACAAAGAAAAACAGTCTAACCCCTTCTTAACTATTAAGATAAAAGTTTTAAGAACTGTACTTAAGTATGTAGTGTAGATTGCGGCCGCGGTAGCTCAGCCTGGAAGAGCGCGGGACTGTGGGCTCCTGAAGAGGTGGAGATCCCGAGGTCCCGGGTTCAAATCCCGGCCGCGGCCCCACCTTAATAAAAGGTTTTTACCTCACCTTAATGTTAAGCTATGGGTGATGCCTATGAGGTTGAGTAGGTATTTATTAGAAGCTCGGAAGCTAGGTTTCAACGTAATAGATGTTTATAGGTATAGAGAGAAGGAGGTTTTAAGAGGTATTTATAGGGGTAAGGTGGTCTTAGTAGAATTGCCGAGGTATAGGGATAGTATGGATTTAGAGACGTTTAAGAAGGAACTCCAGTCAAGGTTGCAAGCTTAAAGTATTACTATATGTAATTTAAGGTTTTTAATTTCTATTTAGTTAATTAGCTGGTGGTTTGATGGATGCGTTAACAGCTCTGGCATCTTTCGGTGCGACCTTAGGCGTTGCTGGCGGTGTATTAGGGTCTACTGCAGGAATAAGTAAGGCAGCCCCTGCAGGTCTTTCCGTACTTGCTGAAGAGCCTGAGCAATTTAAGTATGTACTACTACTTTCAACACTACCTATGACTCAAACGTTCTACGGCTTCATATTCACGTTCTATACTTTAATGATCGTCCTCCCCACGATACAGTTAACACTGCTTAAGGCCCTAGCTATAACTGGGATTGGATTAATGGTATTTATAGCTGAGACATTTTCAGCGCTTTACCAAGGAGTTGTATGTATGCAAGGTATTTTAGAGCTACCTAAAACTAAGGGTAAGATACTAACCTCAACGTTGATTTTAGCTGCATATGAAGAGTTGTTCGGTATTCTCGGAATGGTATTCGGCTTAATATTAGTGTTAATGGTTTCAGGTCTCACGATTTAGGGGTTTGATGATGGGTATTGACGCCTTAAGAGAGGGCATACTGTCTAAGGCTAGGGAAAAAGCTAATGAGATAGTGAGGAACGCCGAGCTTAGGGCAAAGGAACTACTAGCTAGTGCTTCAAGAGAGTATGAGGAAAAAGTGAGGGAGGAGGTCGAAAGGCGGTATAAAGCGTTAAGAAGCGATTATGAGAAGGCATATAGTGATGAAGTCTTTAAATTAAATATGGAGTTACTAGCTTTGAAGAATGAGATATTAAACGATGTAAGGAGGGCTGTGATTGAGAGATTAAAAAACGTAGACAGAGGGGTGAGGAGGCAATCCTTAAAGAACCTACTTAAGGAGTCACTAAGTTATGAAGCCTTCAAAGAATTTGAAAAGCTAGTTGTACATGTTACTAGTACTGACTTAGAGCTAATTAAGGAGATATTAGTTGAGGAGGGTTTAGAGAAGGTAGTTGAGGTTAAGGCATTAGATGATAAGTATCTCGGGGGCCTCATCGTTGAGAGCTACGACGGTAGCGTATCAGTAGATAATACATACCTAACGAGGGTTGAGAGAGGTTTAAACATAATCGTAGGTAAACTGCATAGGACTGTCTTTAAGGAGGTACGTACTTGAGGGTAGGTGATTTCTCAGCCCTATGTGAATTAAAGTTAAGATGTCTTAAAGTACTAGGCATTGGAGATATTAGGAAGGTCATTGAGTCAGAATTAACTGAGTTAAACGATGTTTTAACAATTGTCAATGATTATGACGTAGTCAAATGTGCGTATAGGAACATCAAGTTAGAGAAGGGGTTAGATATCGAGTTAATATTTAACGAATTAAGTAGGTGTTGGATTAGTGAATTATTAGGCATTCTTGACAGAGCTTCAGCAGAATTAGTAGAATTTGTTAAGACATACTTAACTAAGTATGCGATATCAGCACTAATTAGAAGTATTAAATACCTGCAAGTAGGTGGTGTTGTAAGACCTAAACACGTATTTAAATGTTTAGATGAGGGGTTATTAAGCTCTAGTAGTGTTGAGGACGTAATTAATGTGGTAAGATGTTGTAGAGATTTTAATAATTCATTAATAACTGAGGTATTATACCGCTATGTTAATTCGAAGTTAGAGGATGTAGATGTAGACTCGTTGGAAGGAGAACTTAATAAGTACTATTGGGACTACTTAATCTTAGTAGCTAGTAGGTTGAAGGACTCTATAAACCTGCAGTACGTGTTACGTATTTTAAAAGGCTTCCACGAATTTGACGTTATGCTTAAGCGTAAGCTAGTCTTAGGGGAGGATATTAGTGAGCTGTCTAAGCGTTATGACTACGCCTCATACAAGCATGTAGTTAGGAAGTTAAGTATTGATTCTTATGACTATATGAGTAATGTGTTTAGATACCTACACATGGTCTCAATCCTTAAGTACAGCCCTTTAAGTTACGACATTGTATTATGTTATATGTTGATGAAGGAGTGGGAGGCTTTAACCCTATCTTACATTATCTACTTGTTTACGAATGGTTTAGAACCTACATACGTTAAGAAGTCATTGAAGGCATTGGTCGACGTATATGGTAGCTACTATTAAGAGGTTAGGTATAGCGGCTGTCGGTGACGAACTCTACATACGTAGTATTAGATTGTTAGGTGTGGCTAAGGCTTTGGTCGTAGATTTAAACGTAGATGTCACTGAGCTGAGGAAGGTTGTGAAGGATTTCTTAGAGACGCTACCTAATGAGGGTGTGGGGTTAGTTATAGTGCAGGACGTCCTCAGAGAAGTGGTGGGCGAAGTCTCCAGCACCTTAGAAGGGTTGAAGATACTATACCTACCGGACTTAAGGACTTCAGAGAAGTTTAAAGTTAAAGATTATTATCTTCAACTGCTTAGGCATTATATAGGTATATCGCTGGAGGTGTAGTTAGTGGTTGTTGGTAGGGTTTGGAGGGTTTCAGGACCTTTAGTAGTTGCTGAGAATATGAGTGGTTCGATGATCTATGAAGTAGTGTACATAGGTGCTGAGTCATTGGTAGGTGAGATCATAGGTATTCAGGGTGATAAGGCATTCATACAGGTCTACGAGGATACTTCAGGCTTAAGTGTAGGCGACCCTGTAGAGGGTAGTGGGAAGTTACTCTCAGCTGAATTAGGTCCTGGACTCATAGGCAAGGTCTTCGACGGACTTCAGAGACCGCTGTCAGAGTTAGAAGTACTTATAGGTCCTTTTGTCAGGAGGGGTGTTAAACTACCATCACTTCCTAGAAATGTTAAATGGTTTTTCAGGAGGGAGAGGGGGTTAGAGGTAGGTGCTAAAGTAGGTCCTAATGACATTTTAGGATATGTTGATGAAACCCCACTAATAACGCATAAGATCATGGTCCCGCCCAACGTCTCAGGTTATTTGAAGGAGTTAGTAGCTGATGGTGATTACAGCGTTGATGAGGTTGTGGCTAGGGTTGAAAGGGGTGGTGAGGTCTTCAATATTAAAATGTTTCAGGAATGGCCTATTAGGAAGGCAAGACCGTACATTAAGAGGTTAGAGCCTACTGAGCTCTTAGTAACTGGTACGAGGGTCCTCGACGCCCTCTTCCCCATAGCAGTAGGAGGTAAGGCAGCAGTTCCAGGAGGGTTCGGTAGTGGTAAGTGCGTACTGCCTGGAACCCCTGTACTTCTAGCGGATTGGAGTTTGAAAAGTATTGATGAGATTTATAGGGAGGCTAGAGGTAAGAAGTTAAGAATTAATGAGTATGAAGAAGTCGTAGAGTTAGACGAGCCCCTAGACGTTATAGGTTTTGATGGTGTGGAGTTAAGGGTGTTTAAAGCAACGCATATATACAGAGGGTTTACATCATCGATCGTAGAGTTAAGGACATCCTCTGGGAGGGTGTTGAAGGTAACCCCAGAACATAAATTACCAGTCCTCGACCATTACGGTAATCTCACCTTTATAGACGCTCAGAACGTGAGTCCAGGCACATACTTAGTAGTGCCTAGGTACGTCCCCGTAGCCAGCGAGTATGTTGGGATACCTCTGCAGTGGTTGTTATCAGATCCTGAGGTATGTAGTAGGGATTACGAATATAATGAGAGGGTTAGAAATTTGTTGAAAGGTTTAAGTAGGGAGGAATTAGAAGCTTTAAGTAAGGCTTCTAACATCGATTTAAAGACTATTAAGAACTTAATGAACTCACGTACTAAGGCTATACCTCTAAAGCTCGTGGAAGTCCTCATTAAAGCTTACCCTGACTTAGGGCTACCTAAAATTTTAGGTGTTAGAAGGGGTAAGCAGAAGTTAAGCATACCTGATAAGGTTGATGAAGACCTCGCAGAACTTCTCGGACTACTACTATCTAGTGGCTCTATCTCAGGTGATGATGTCATGTTCTACAGTAACGATATTAGAGTAGTGCAGAGATATATAAGCCTGGTTTCAAGGATTTTCAACCTCAGATGTAGGGAGGAGACTTCTGGAAGAGCTTACCATGTTAAGATTCACTCACCACTACTTGTTAAGGTGTTTAAAGCGTTAGGAGCTTCATTTAATGAGGCCTTAAATGATTTAGAAGTCCCTGAGGTGATAATGAAATCTCCAGAGAGGGTTGTCTCAGCATTTATTAGAGGTCTTTACTTAGGATGCGGTTCCTTCGACGAAGGCCGTGTGAGGTTAGTAGTTAAGTCTCCTAAGCTATTGCGAGGCCTTGCATATTTAATGTTAAAGTTGGGGATAAAGTACTCTGCGGAGTTTAGAGACCAGGACGAACTTAACTACATATACATATGTGAACCGAATGAGTTGAGGAGGTTCTGCGTTAAGGTATTATTAGGTAGGGGCTCTGATGAGATAGTGCTAAAGACTGCAGGGTTCTCAGGTATGTCTGACCAAGAGCTTAGTGGTAGTGGTGTAGGTTATAACCTTCAAGCATTAGTACATGCTGATCGGGTAACTTACGGGTTAGTTAGTTATGATGTTAGTGCTAAACCGCTAACATTCTTAGAAGGGTTTGAAGACGTGGTTGATACGTCAACGTATGTGGCTTTAGATATGGTTAAAGATGTTAGGGTCTTAAAATATGAGGGTGATGTCTACGACTTAGTAGTTGATAGTGTACATAATTTTGTCGGTGGGGATATTCCAGTAATATATCATAATACTGTCCTGTTGCAGACGCTAACGAAGTGGAGTAGGACTAATGTGAACATATACGTTGGTTGTGGTGAGAGGGGTAATGAGATGGCTGACGCATTACATAGCTTTAGAAAGTTAGTTGACCCGGTCTCGGGGAGGCCGTTATATGAGAAGGCAGTATTCATAGCTAATACTTCGAATATGCCTGTAGCGGCTCGGGAGACGAGCGTCTTCTTAGGTGCTACATTAGGGGAGTACTTCAGAGATATGGGTTATGACGTTCTATTAGTTGCTGATTCGACGTCTAGGTGGGCTGAAGCAATGCGTGAAATAAGTGCTAGGATGGAGGAAATGCCGGGGGAGGAGGGCTTCCCAGCATACTTAGGCTCTAGGCTTGCTCAATTCTACGAGAGGTCTGGGCGGGTAGAATGTATTGGGAATCCGAAAAGGTATGGTTCCTTAACTATAGTGGGGGCTGTCTCACCTCCAGGAGCTGATTTTAGTGAACCGGTGACGCAGAATACGTTGAGGTATATAGGCACTCTAATAGCTTTAGATGTATCATTAGCTAATAGGAGGCATTTCCCATCGGTTAGCTGGTTATTAAGCTACTCTCTCTACGTTGACAACGTTAGTACATGGTGGTCGAAGCTTAATAATGCTTGGAGTGAGTTGAGGAGGGAGTTCCTCAGACTACTTCAAAAGGAGGCTGAGTTAATGGAGATAGTACGTTTAGTTGGTCCTGACGCATTGCCTGAGGAAGATAAACTCGTACTTGAGGTCTCCAGGATGATTAGGGAGGACTTCCTACAGCAAAGTGCTTACCATCCAGTAGATTCATACTCACCTCCTGAGAAAACGTTATTAATGATGGATATAATAGTTAGGTTCTATAAGAAAGCCTACGACGCCCTCCTACGGGGCGTGCCTTTAAGCAGTATTAAGGGATTACCTGTTAGAGCTAAAATTGCTAGGATGAAGGAAGAAGATCCTAAGGAGTTTAGTAAGTTCTACAGTGAAGTAGTTAATGAGATTGAAGAGTCTATAAGTAAATTGATTGAGGTGATTGGTTGACTCATACGTTATCCGTTAAGGAGTTGAGAAAGGTTTTAAGTGCTAAGGGGTCCTTACTATTCGTGAAGTCTATCCCAGGCGTAAGTTATGGTGAGATAGTTGAGGTCTTATTAGAGAGTGGGGAGTCAAGGTTAGGGCAGGTAATCGACGTATCTAGAGATGTTACGGTAATTCAGGTGTTTGGAGGTGTTAGTGAGGTTAACGTTAAGACGTCTAAGGTCAGATTTAAAGGTGAATCTCTCAGAATACCTGTATCTATTGATATGTTTGGTAGGATATTAGACGGTCTGGGTAGGCCTATAGATGGAGGTCCTGGGATAGTCCCTGAAGACTTCCTAGATATTAATGGGATGCCTATAAACCCGGCTAGTAGGCTACCCCCCTCAGAATTTATAGAGACTGGTATATCGGTAATTGATGGCTTGCTGTCCATAGTGAGGGGTCAGAAATTACCTATCTTCAGCGGTGCTGGACTACCTCATAATAGGATAGCGACTCAGATAGTTAGGCAGGCTAGGGTTAGAGGTTCTGAGGAGCGTTTTGCTGTGGTGTTTGCAGCAATAGGTGTGACCTACGAAGACGCATACTACTTCATAAATACTTTAAAGAAGTCTTCGTCGGTGGAGAACGTAGTTTCAATTATTAATACTGCTTCAGCTCCTACTATAGAGAGGATAGCGACTCCTAGAGTTGCCTTAACTATCGCTGAATTCTTAGCGTGGAGGTACGACACACACGTACTGGTCTTAATGGTTGATATAACGAATTACTGTGAGGCGTTACGTGAGTTGAGCGCAGCGCGTGAGGAAGTTCCTGGGAGGCGTGGCTACCCAGGATACATGTATACAGACCTAGCTACCATATATGAGAGGGCTGGCAGGATAAGCGGTAAGAAGGGCTCAGTGACCCAGATGCCTATACTCACTATGCCTGATGATGATATAACGCATCCAATACCGGACTTAACTGGGTATATAACGGAGGGTCAGATAGTTCTCTCAAGAGACCTATTTAGGAAGGGTGTGTACCCACCGGTAGACGTTCTCTTATCGCTTTCTAGGTTGATGAAAGATGGTGTCGGACCTGGGAAGACTAGGGAGGACCACTACCAAGTCTTCATGCAGTTAATATCGGCCTACGCCGAGGGGCAATATTTAAGAGAGCTTACAGCTATAGTCGGTAGTGAATCGCTTAGTGATAGGGATAGGAGGTATTTAAACTTCGCAGACCTCTTTGAGAGGAAGTTTATAAATCAAGGTGAGTTTGAAAGGAGGTCTATAGAGGAGACGCTTAATATAGGTTGGGACTTACTTGCTACGCTGCCTGAGGAGGAGTTAAAACTTATAAGTATAAGCTACATACGGAAATACCATCCGAAGTATAGGTCATAAGTTCTAGGTGTGTTGATGTCTCAGCAATTACTTAAGATATCTAGACCCACTAAGATTGAGTTGATAAGGCTTAGAAGGAGGTTAGCCATTGCGAGGAGGTTACATAAGATACTGAAGGATAGGTTGGTAATACTGTCACAGGAGTTGATATCACTTGTTAGAGAGGCTATAAACGTACGTGAAGAACTTCATAAGAAGTTATGTGAATGTCAGGAACTAACGATGAAGAGCTACCTAACCCATACCGTAGATGTTGTTGAGTCTTACATAGTTAGGAGGCATACTACTAAGTCATTAGTCGTTGGTTCAAGGATCTTCGCAGGTGTTAAACTACCATTCTATGAAGTTGAGACGGGTAGTGCGGTGGCAAGTAACTACATTAGCGCTGCAGTATCAAGTGAACTATCTATTAAGTGTTATGAAGAAACCCTCAAATTAGTTGTAAAGCTAGCAGAAATCGAGGAAAGTATAAGGTTGATAGGTAATGAAGTAGCACGTACTAAGAGAAGGGCTAACGCCCTTGAATACTTCTTAATACCCCGTATCTTAAATACTATTAAATACCTGCAAGGGAAGTTTGAGGAAAGAGAGAGGGAGAATAAAGCTAGGATGAAGAGGATAAAAGAACTTCTGGAGTTAAGGGCTGGGGGAATTGCCTGAGTACGATTTTGACGACTACTTAGAAAGGTACCTAACTCACGAGTTAAGAATAGTTAATAAGTACTTACCTATGAAGAGGAAGAAATTAGCCGAACTACTTAAGGAGGAATACCCTCATGTAATATGTTCAGATGGCAGTCTGCATATGTTCAGGAAGGAGGAGTTAGAGGGTATTCTAAGGTTAGTAAGTGATGAAGAGTTAAACAACCTATTCCTACCCATAATGCTTGAGTTAAGAGTCGATATGAATGGAACAGTAGCCCTGGTCAGGGATAGATATGCCGCCTCACTCATATCTAAAATCCTGGGCATAACTTATGAGGGAGGAAACCTCTACCTATACCCACCTCAACTCAGTGAGTTGAGGAGAAAGGCAGGAACTCTAATACAGTACTTCATGACGTTGTAACGATTAGTTTTTACTGTTTGAAATAGCTTATAGAAATGGCCCTGCCCCCACACACCACTTGATTGTCCGTAACGGACTAAGTGATAGTGGTCAGCCGGGCAGGGTACAAATCTACCATTTAAGTACGTCAGGTCTCTTCAGCTGTGCTTTATGTCTTGCCTCACTAATTATGGCGTCTATATTCTTTAGGAAGTTGCTATCTAATTTCTTGAAGAGCGGTTCGGGCCTGCCTATTTTATGTTGAGCCATCTGCGGTGGTGTTTCATCGCAATGTAGTTTTAATTTATCAATACTTAGGTTTAACATCTTAAATAGCTTTTCTGCTGAGTTAGGCGTTATAGGTGATAGCATTAAACCCAGGTAATATACGCTGATAAATCCTAAGTACAGAGTTGTTGATGCATCCTCAACATCTGACTTTACTTTAGCCCAAGGCTCTTTAACGTTTAAGTACTGATTTCCAGACCTAGCAAGTTCTAATATAACGTCTGATGCTGCCTTCATCTTAGCTACATTCATATACTCACAGTACTTACGTAGTGATGCTGTAATCTTATCTCTGAATTCGTAATCAATGGCCGAGTACTTAGAAGGTGTTGGTACTACCCCACCGTAGAACTTACTGATAAGTGTTAACACCCTATGGATGTAGTTTCCGATGTCATCGTTTAACTCGTCGTTAATAATCCTCACAAATTCAGTCCATGAGAAGTTGGTATCCCTACCTTCGGGTCTCATCCTAATCAACGCAAAACGCCAGTAATCAGGATTTGGCACTATCTCCAATGCCTCATCTATCCAAACACCGATCCTCCTACTCTTACTGAATTTCTGCCCCTCAAACATTAAGTACTCAGTTGCTGATATTATGGTGGGTAGGTTATAGCCCTCACCACTTGCTAGTAACATCGCCGGCAGTATAATAGCGTGGAAGGGGATGTTATCCTTACCTATGAAGTATGCCGTGCCTGAGCTACTATTAAACCAGTACTCACGCCACTTATCCTCATGGCCGGCCCTCCTGAAGAACTCTATAGTAGCTGATATATAGCCTAGTAGGGCCTCAAACCAAACATATATGGTCTTATCTTCAGCGTCTGGGAATGGTGCTTTAATCCCCCATTTATTATCCCTCGTTAAGGACCTAGGTTTTAACCCCATCCTAATCCAAGCGGTGGCGTAGTTCTTAACGTTGTCGTCGAGTAATTCATGCCTGTCCAACCAATCCTTAATTAATTCCTCCACCTTGTCTAACCTGAAGAACCAGTGTTTAGTTTTTCTGAAGATAGGTCTGCTTAAGCAGAAAACACATTTAGGTGATACTAGCTCTTCAGGACTTAACAGCTTACCACAACTATCGCATTGGTCGCCTCTAGCATCCTCATACCCGCAGTGAGGGCATATCCCAACAATAAATCTATCGGGTAAGTATATCTTATCTAGGTTGCAGAAGGGCATTACCTGCTCCTTAACCTCTATAAAACCTCTCTCATACATTTTCAGCATTAAACTACTTACGAATTCTTTATGCACTTCGCTCTCAGTCCTGGTGTAGTTGTCAAATGATATACACCACTCATGGAATAACTTACTAACATACTCATGCGACTTATCCGTCAATTCCTGAGGCTCTATACCTTTCCTCCTAGCCTCTACCTCTATAACCGTCCCATGTTCATCACTACCGCTGACTAGTACTACATCATAGCCACGTAGTCTTAAATACCTAGCAAATACGTCAGCTGACAGCACGCTACCGATCATGTTACCTAGATGGGGTACTGTGTTTATGTAGGGCCACGCTGACGTCACTACCCACTTACTGAAATTCATTTAAAACACCTAGATGTTGTTTTATATATCTCATTAATAAATTATTCTTAGAAAGCTATGAGGGGAATTACTTCGATTCGGAAGCTATCGTTATATGTTAAATACCCCTTCATCACATCATTTAATGAATACCTTAAGAGAAATTACGTTGGATATGTACCAATAACCTATCTGTTAGAACATAGTAGGCAGGACCATGTAGAACGAGCTATTAGTAGGGTTAGGTCGGCATTAAAGAATATGAAGTACGTGCCAACCACTTCTGAGGAAGCGGAGCTTTCAGCATTTTATATAGGGTTAGTGCTGGCCTCCGCCCTCGGTAGGTGGCATCTGTATAAGTACGTAGATGCTGAGGCTAAGAGATCTTATGAGTACTTACTTGGGGATTCTGAGGAAAACGTTATTAAAGTAGCTAATGCCTTTGGGATTCGATTAGAGTTCTTAGGCGGCCCACACGACATGTGTGGGGAGCGTATTGTGATCGGCTATGATGCTATTACTTCGAAGCCAGTAGTGCACTGTCTTCAATTTAGGGTTCCAGTAACTACGTACCTTATGGGGATTTCTAAGCTAACGACAGAACCTAAGTGGAAGTTAGTTAATCAATACGTTAAAATGGGCTATGTTTACCTAAGTAAGAAGGAGGTTTCAAGACTTCTTCAGGAGTTTATTAAGTATAGGTTATTGAACTCCGTACCTGACTTAAGTAATGTTAGACTTGAGGGAAGGATTAGCGACGTCATAAGAAGGTTAAGGGAGGAGTTACCTGCTCAAACACAGGATACGGATAAGTCTTACGAATCTTCGTTGAATGTGTCCAGCCAGGTTGTTGAGGATGCTTACCCTCCCTGCATTAAGAACATTATTGACGCTTTACGAAGGAATGAAAGCTTAGCACATCATCAAAGATTCGCATTAGCTGCTTACTTAATAAATATTGGAGTTGATGTTGAGCAAGTAGTAGATCTCTTCAGACATGCCCCCGACTTTAACGAGAAAATGACTAGATATCAAGTCGAACACTTAGCAGGGCTGAGAGGTTCTAAGAAAAAGTACTTAATGTACAGTTGCGATAAGATGAAGAGTTTAGGTATGTGTGTAGCTGAATGCGGTGTTAAGAACCCACTCACATACTATAAGAGAATGTTAAAGAATCTTAATGTAAGAAGGCAGAACCTCGGGAAGGTAAGTCTTAATGAAGGAGGTCAGCAAGAGTAGGTGATGGCAGATGTCGTTAGTAAGGTTAGACGATAATGTAAGGGAAGGAAGTGAAGAGGTTTGCTAAGGCAGACTTAAAGTTTAAACTCTATCTTCTCATATCCCGGAGTGTTAGAACCCTTAGGCATTGAGAAAATGATTATCTTACCGTCAGCTAATACGTCATACTCTACCCCGAAGTATGCCCTTAAAACCTTAAGGTTACCGGTAAATATCCATGTTACGGTGTAGTCGTATTCGACGTACTCTGGTTCGTATAAGTCTTCGTAAACGTTCAGACCACGTCTTAACTCACCCTTAAAACTTATATAGAATTTTATGTAGGGTCTGCTCTCAAGGCCTCTGAAACCGAGGTCGACACCGTTGATTTTAGGGAACACCCTTTTACCATTGATCTTAACAACTTCCTCATCTATAAATGACTGCATGTTATCGACTATGCTATTTAATTCTTCGTTTAATCTGTCTTCATGGCTTAGCAGGTTCCAGTAGTGGAGTCCTTCATCGATATAGTCGAAGACTACCTCCTGTGTTATATACCCATTCTCACATACTACGAAAGTTCCCTGACCGTATAGTGGCTTAATTTCATGGCTCATAATGATACTTTACGCTCTTCTTTAATAGTTCTTAAAACAACCATAGTTGATGTTGAGTAGACACCTTCAACATTGCCTATCATGTCTAGTAGGTCTGAGAGTTCCTTATGATCTCTTACTAAGACTTCTAAGATTAGTGCCCACTCACCAGTTACGTCGTAAACCGCCTTAACCTGTTGGAGTCCTTTTATTATATCAACAACTTTGGAGTATTTCTTTATATCTATATCAAGAAATATTAAAGCCCTTAGCCTAAAGCCCAACTTAGCAGGATCTACTTCAGCTACAATTCTCTTTATCAAACCTTTATCCTTAAGCCTCTTAATCCTCATGTAAACTGTTGATGGACTTAAGTTTAAGAGCTTACCTATATCTGCATATGTTAAGTCTGCATTATCCTGCAGAATCTTAAGTAACTCCCTATCTATGGGGTCTAACTCATCTATTGCAGACATAATTACTCCGTGGAATAATGTATTTAAGACCTTAAAAATTTATACCATATTATGCTTTTGGAGCTAATAAATATTTAATTTTAGTATCATCAACTAGTTTAAAACTCATTGATATGGGTAGCCCGTTTCCGTAATTCAATTCGAGTATGTCTGAAATGTTTAGAAGGTCGACAATCTTAGTTAAGTAGTCAGTATCGTAGGTACTTTTCGACGGTTCTTTAACCTCTAACTCTATTAACGAACCGCTAGTCTTAGATAACTTAGCTTGAGCGTTTAAGTCAGATGCTCTAAGCATTAAGAGCTCGGCTGATTCAGCTATAAATTCTATACCCTCACTACCTTCTAATTCTTTAATAGCATCTCTCAACGCTGTTGAGAGTACGGCGGCTCTTACCTTAAAGTCTAAGTCTAGTTCAGGTACTTCTGATGATGATACCTCAATAGACCTAAATTTATACCTCCTCTTTATAACACCTTCTAAGATGAACTCGTAGAACTCCTCATCAGCTATGAGTGTTACTTTATCGCTCTTCTTAGGCTTCGGCACACTCCTTACTAAGGCGCTTAGATTTAACCCTATGGACAGCTCTTTAGAGACCGTGTACTCTATGAACGTTGATGACGGCATTACTATTTCCACAAAGGATATTCTAGCAGGGTCTAACGCCCTTAAGGTAATTCCATCATTACTAACTACTAACTCAGCTTCATCTGCAATATTACTCAGGACATGTAATAAAGTTATAAATGTCTTCGCATTGGGGTGTACTATCTGGCATAAAGACATGGCTAAACCCAACAATACAGTACTCTAAAACTTATAACTTTAAAGGTTATTCCTCATCTTCTAAGTTAGTATTCTTCATATTTCTTAGGTAGGGTTAATAACCGTTTCTCGGTAGATGGCTGTTCATAGGTTTTCATGCTCTTTTATATCCAGCCTTCCAGCCATCTACCTCTCAACGGCTTGTTCTTCCCCTGCCCCACCTGCGGGAGTGTGTCTTCAGCGGTTGCCCGCGGTTCATCCAGCTCCCTGCGGCGAAGCAGGGTGCACGAGAGTTACCCTCGCCATGCTCATCAAGTTCATCCCTACCAATATTATCATCTAAGTAAAGACTTATAAGCATGAGCACTGCTTCGTAACGAAGAAGTACGGCTTAGACAGGCATACAGCGTCAGCAATACCTAATAGCACTCAAACACCTCTAGAACGAAGACCGTGAACAGCCGCAAAGCACGTAAACAACACAATTAAACATCAAAAAGAAAACAGCCCTTGGCGTTGAATCCTCCTAAAAAGCTGTACTTGGCATTAGATATAGATTGTCAGGTCCTCTAGACCTAGCTCACGTAGTTTCTCCCTAGTTGGTATTCCATTCGCGTCCCAACCCCTAAGCATGTAGTACTCGTCTAGCATCTTGTTAAAGTCTTCCCTAGTTAGTAAGACGCCCTTAGCAGCTTCATCAGGTAACGGGTCTTCAAACACCCTAGGTGGTAGTGTGTCATCCTTCCTGCTCACACCTTCTCTACAGTTGAATACTCTAATTAGGTTCCATATCCTCTCACCGCATTTCAAGTATTCCTCTACTGTGTAGTCGAAGCCTGTAGCGTTGTTTAGCATTTCAACTACTGGTATTGGGGCGAAGTCGCAGATGACTAATGAGAATGCAGCAGCTCTCTCATCTTGTACTTCTTTCACGAATTTAGCCTTACCCTCAATAGAGAATCTGGGTATTCTACCTTCAATCTCAGCTCTAGTAGTCCAAGCTCTCTGATGGCACGCACCTCTATCAGCTGTAGCGTAAGCTAATGCCATCCCGTTAGAACTCCTAGGATCGTAGCCAGGTATTTCTAAACCCTTAACATGCATTGCAAACCTCTCAGAACCCTTACCAATGATCTTAGATGCTCTAGCAACACCTTCAGCAAGTAAGTTACCCAGCCAACCCTCCCTAAAGCCAATCCTCCTTATAAGCTCCCTCTGAACTACTGGGTCGCCGAACTTTATGTTAAGTCCCTCACACTCCTCAGGCTTTATGATACCTCTCTCACAGCACTCCATGACCCACCCGATAACATTACCTGTTGAAATAGCATCTAAGCCTAACTCATTGCATAGGTAGACAGCCCTAGCAACCTCGGATATGTCTTTAATGCCATTATTAGTTCCTAACAAAGCTATAGTCTCATACTCAGGCCCCCTCACGTAGATTTCCTCACCATCTACGAGAACCCTACTCAACTTACTGCAAATTATTGGGCAGTTATGACATGCTATGTCTTTAACTACGCATGTGCTTCGCATATAGTCTGCGTAGAGTTTTTCAGCACCTTCTAAAGAACCTCTCTGGAAATTAAGTGAGGGTATTATCGCATGTTCGTTCATTGGTTTGACCCAGTAAGCCGTGCCGTACTTCCTTCTAAACGGTATGAAGGGATTCTCGTTAATTGATTTGAGAGCGTCTGCTACAGCCTTCTGAAACCCTTCAGGATTGGCTACCCCTACCTTATGTGAACCCTTAATAGCTATTGCCTTTAAGTTTTTAGAACCCATGACAGCTCCCGGCCCTCCCCTAGCAGCTATTCCATTCCTTTCCTCCTCCTTATCAAACACTATACATGCGTACTTAACCAATCTCTCACCGGCGGGGCCTATAACACCTACATGAGCTTTAGGATCTGTTAAAGCCCTTACAGCATCTACAGTCTTACTTACCGTTAAGCCCCACAGCTTTGACGCATCTCTAATTTCGACGGACTCGTCATCCACCCAGATATACACCGGATGTTGGGCCTTACCCCTAACTATTATAGCGTCGTATCCAGCTTTCTTTATTTCCGGACCTGCAGAACCACCTACATGTGAGTCAGTAAATAAACCAGTCAGCGGTGATTTAGTTACGACTACGAACCTACTAGCTGTTGGCGCTCCAGTACCAGTTAAAGGACCTGTAGCAAATATGAGGATGTTTTCAGGACTTAGGGGGCTCACACCGACGCCTAAATTATCGATGAGTAGCTTAGCCCCCAACCCCTTGCCACCGATGAACTTTTTAAGTATCTTCTCATCAATCTTATACGTACTAACCTTACTATAACTTAAGTCGATGTCGAGTACACGGCCTGCATAACTACTCAAAGAGATACCCACAAACTAAGAACAGCTGAAACATATAAAACTTCTGATCTCTGCAACACCTATCTTGCTAGTCAATACTTCATGAAGTTAGAATATCTTAAAGCCTTAATAAATCTTAAACGTTTTACGATTGAAAGTTCTGCACTAAAGGAATGAAGGACTTCCCTCATCTTAGGGGATGGAGTTTAATTATCAGTACTATAGGTATATATAAATTATAACATCAGATGAGACAGGTTTAATCACCACTCATTACCTCTAAACTCATCATATTTCCTACTTCTTACTTCTTCTGAGTAGTTAAAAATAATAGGGACGGTAGATACAGTTATTTTTACTACTCGATAATTACTTTAGATGATGTAACGACGGTCTCGTGATCGGTGAGGAATCTTCTCTTCACTGAGGTGGAGCTTAGCGTTACCTCTATTAGAGATCGCATGTTTTATTAATATTTTAAGTAGTATTTACGTTAGTTTAACTTAGGATAGGGGTGATGGTCGTAGCTCATAATGAAGTGAGAGTTGCTGATGTGGGCATGTATCTTGATGCATGTCCTAATTGTGGGGGTGCTATAAGCGATCATAGGTTAGTGAAGGCATTGCCGTGTACGTCGTGCTTACCTGAGTTAGGTGGTGAGGTCGGTCTTGAAGGAGTTATTAAGTTGATGGAGAGATTAGGGACGCTTAAGGAGTTAAGAAAGTTATATGAAGATGATGAAGAAGTTAAGGAGATGGCTAAATTTTTCGAAAGGTGTGTTGGGAGTAAGCCTTGGAGTATTCAAGTAATGTGGCTTCGCAGACTAGTTAGGAATGCGTCTTTTGCTATGATAGCCCCTACTGGAATAGGTAAAACCACTTTCGGCCTCATAGTGGCTATATACTACGCTACTAAGGGGTTTAAGTCTTATATTATTGTACCTACAACTATGTTAGCATTACAGATTGAGAGAAAGCTTAAAGAATATGTTGAGAAGTCTGGCAGTTTTGACGTTAAGTACGTAGTTATCCATTCGAAAATACCTAAGAGGGAACGTATTTTAAGGGAGGAGGCGTTAGATGATGAAAGCGGGTTTCATATCTTAGTAACAACTTCTAGATACTTAATGAGAAACTACGATAAGGTTTTAAGACATAGATTTAAGTTCATATTCGTTGATGATGTTGATGCAGTCTTAAGGGGCTCTAAGGCTGTAGACTTAATTATAAAGTTGGCTGGGTATGAAGATTCAGATATTGAGCTAGCGTTGAAGGCTTTAAGGCTTCGGATGGGTGCAGGGACTAAGGAGGCTGAAGAGGACCTATCTAAGATTGAGGAAGTATTACTGAGTAAGAGGTTGAAGAATGATAGTGTGGTTGTAATAGCAAGCGCTACAGGTAATCCGAGAGGTATTAGGGTAAAGCTGTTTAGAGAACTACTAGGGTTTGACATAGGGGCTAGACCTGAATTCTTAAGAAATGTTTACGATTCTTTCCTCATCCCCTTAGAAGGTAGTGGGGTTGAGGAATGTGTTGTGGATGTTGTGAAAAGGCTTGGAGGCGGTGGCTTAGTATACGTACCTGTGGATAAGGGGGTAGAATATGCTGAACATATAGCTGATGTTTTAAATAGGAATGGAGTGAGGTCTGAGGCATTACACAGTAAGAACGTTAAGGTGATAAACGAATTCATCGATGGGGAGGTATCGGTTTTAGTAGGGGTTGCAACGTACTATGGAGTATTAGTTAGAGGTATAGACCTTCCTGAGGTAATAAGATACGTGGTATTTGTAGGGGTTCCACGGCATAAGGTTCCTTTAAGGACTACTGAATTAGGTCCTCGCGATGTTCTAAGGCTTCTCACAGTAGTGCGTGGTATAGTTAAAGAGAGGGAGGAGAGGGAAGAGCTTGATAGGTTAATACTACTACTAAGGAGGAGGCTTACCCGTGCGTACCCAGAGGCGTTGGTTAAGGCTAGGGAAGTATTGGCCGGTATTAGGAATGCTGAAAATGCTTTGGAGAAAGACCTGATGAGGGCGTATGACAAACTTCGGAAGTACTTAGCTAGGGGGGACTTTATCGAGGAACTTAAGAGGCATAGTGAGGTCTCAGTTGTTGAGGAGGGAGGTAGTCTATACGTATTACTACCCGATGTTGCTACGTACATACAGGCTAGTGGGAGGACCTCAAGGCTGTTCCCAGGAGGTATTAGTAGGGGGCTTTCAGTAGTAGTTGTCGATGATTTAAGACTACTTAAAGGGTTGGAGTCTAAGGCTAAGTGGTTAGTTGATGGGTTTGAGTTTAAAGACCTGAGGGCTACGGATTTAGATAAGTTGACTAAGGAGATAGACCTTGATAGGGAGTTAATAAAGTCCTTAAAGAGTGGTTTATTGAGTTGGTCGGAGATCGGTAAGTTAGGTAGGGAGTTCTCACAACCTACAACTATTTTACTCGTAGTTGAATCGCCTAATAAGGCGAGAACTATAGCGAGGTTTTTCGGCAAGCCAAGCCTCCGTGATTATGGTGGGTTGAGGGTTTATGAAGTAAGTCTCGGTAGGTACGTCTTACTGATAACTGCTACTGGAGGGCACGTATTCGACATAATAAACCGCCTAACTGATTTGGAAAACGTTTACGGGGTAGCATATGAGGAGGTAGGCAGTAGGTTTAGATTCGTGCCGGTGTATTCATCTATAAAGAGGTGTCTTAAATGTGGGTATCAATTCACAGAATCTGCTGATAAGTGCCCTATATGCGGCTCTCGAATGATTAGAGATGCAAGATCTGTTATAAACTCTATGAGGGGTATAGCATACGAGGTTGATGAGGTTCTCATCGGAACGGATCCGGATACTGAGGGTGAGAAGATAGGTTACGACATATACGCACTATTAAGACCTTATGCTAGGAGTATAAAGAGGGTTGAATTCCATGAAGTTACTAGGAAGGCAATACTCCACGCGCTGAGCACGCCTAGGGATTTAAACTTAAACTTAGTTAGAGCGCAAGTCGTCCGTAGGGTTGAGGATAGGTGGTTAGGCTTCTCACTTTCCTACCTCTTACAAACAGATTTCTGGAGGAAGTACTGTAGGGAAAATCGAAGACTGTCTTCAGACCCCAAATGTAGTGAGGGATTTAACAGGAATTTAAGTGCTGGGAGGGTTCAGACACCTGTACTTGGGTGGGTGGTTAAACATTACGAGGACTACTTAAGCAGTAGGAAGAAGTTCTTAACTTTAAATTTAAGCGGGGTTCACTTAAGCATACCGTTACCTAAGGATTTAGAATACATTAGCGATAGCGATGTAAGTAGGGTATTGGTCAGAGTTCTTAAGATTGATGAGAGTGTGGAGGAGGTAGGGCCGCTACCACCTTATACTACTGATACGTTACTCTCAGATATAGCATCACTACTGCATATACCTGTGCCTCAGGCGATGGAACTCTTACAGGACTTATTTGAGACAGGCTTCATAACCTACCACAGGACTGATAGTACTAGAGTTTCAGATACTGGTATTTCGATAGCAAGGGAATACTTAAATACTACATTGGGTGTTGATGCCGTTAAGTACTTCACACCTAGGGTGTGGAGTCATGAGGGAGCCCACGAATGTATAAGGCCTACAAGACCTGCAGATGCTGAAACCATATTTAGGTTGATAAGTGAGGGCGTCTTAGAGCCTACGGTAAAGTTGAGTAGGAAGCATTTAAGCATCTACAACTTAGTGTTTAATAGGTTTATAGCTAGTCAGTCGAAGCCGGCAATTGTTAAGAAGCAGAAGGCATTATTAGAAATCTCAATAATTCTTAACGATGGTAGGGACTTAAAGGTTAGTGATACACCCATAGAATTAGAAGGTATTGTAGAGGTAGTCTTCGACGGGTTTACAAAGTTCTACAGGTACTTCAAGGTCAGTAGTCCATTGCGTGAGGAGACCTACGAAGTCCTTAAGGGGGACTTTAAGGTAGTGGTGAGGAGTACTACGCAATTACTGACTCAGGCGAGCTTGATAAGTAGGATGAAGGAGGAAGGTATAGGTAGGCCGAGTACTTACGCTAAGATTCTTGAAACGTTATTTAAGCGTAATTACGTAATAGAGAGTAGGAAGAGGGGGTACTTAATACCTACGCAGTTAGGTACTAAGGTGTATTACTATCTTGTAGACCTATTCGACCCGTTAGTATCTGAGAGTAGGACTAAGGAATTAGAAAGGAAGATGGATATGGTTGAAAACGGTGATGTTAACTATATGGACGTACTTAACGAATTATATGATGAGTTACGTAATCATAAATTAATTAAGGTGTTAGCGTGAATAGCGAATTATCAGTAGCAGTACTACACGTAAATGTGGGTGTCAGTGTTAAGGAATTTTTAAAAAGTGTTGAGGAATTCGTAGTTAATTCTAAGGGTAAGGGCGCTCAACTCGTTGTGATGCCAGCACCTCTACACCCACTTATAGATGTGTTGAAGGGGTCTAAGAAATTCTCTACCTATGAGTCATCAACAACGGATCTACTCAATAAACTCTTAGATTTAAGTAATAAGGTTTTAATGTATTTTCTAATCTCACCAATAATTTACAGAGCTGGTAGTAGGAAGTACCTAGCTTCAACTCTTATAACACCTCAAGGGAAGACGCATAATGTTAGGAAGGTATTCGGTGAGAGTGATTTAAATATAATTATAAGTCCTGGTAGGGAGGTAGAAGTCCTAGATGTTTGTGGTATTAAGCTATGCCCAGTAATAGGTTCTGATATCAACGTACCTGAGGTTTCAAGGTTATGTAATTACTTAGGTTCTGATGTGATCTTATCGATACAACTGCCGGGGTTAAAAGCTGTTGAGGATGAGATCCTTAAATCTCTTTTGATAGCTAGGGCCGTTGAGAATTCCATACCAATCGTCAACTTAGGTAGTTATATGGAGGACGGAGTTAGCTTAGCCCCTACGCTACTAGTTAGCAGTAGTGGTGAGTTGGTAGACATATATAGTAGTTTCGAACCAGGTGTTTTCGTTGTTGATATTGTTAAGAGGAAGGTTGAAGCAAATGAATTAGTGATTAAGTACTTAAAAAATATTATTAAGTTTTTAGTTGCTTAGTTCTTACCCTTCGACAGGGCCTATTACTTCCTTACCAACTAACTTATTGATCCTCTCAACCTCAGCGTCTACTAACTCCTGTATCTTCTTAATGTCCTCATCAGTTAGGTGTCTGAACCTTCCCTGCATTCTTAAGTACTCCTTAACAGGTTTCCTCTTAGGTACCGGTGTCGTTACTCTGTAAATACCGTTCTCATATTCGTAATTAATCCACATACCAGTCAGTACTGCCAGTCTTGCTACCTCTATGGATTTCTCCGGTTCGATCCTCCATCCAGGCACACAGCTACTTAGAACGTGTATTAATTTAGGCCCTCTAATCGATAGCGCCTTCTTAACCTTTGAGTATAGATCTATGGGGAATGCTGGGTTGGCTGTCGCTGCGTAAGGTACGTTATGAGCTATTGCTACTGCTACTAGGTCCTTCCTCTTCTTAGGCCTCCACTCACCACGCCATACCTTACCTACTGGGGTTGTCGTCGTCCAAGCGCCGAGAGGTGTTGCACCACTCCTCTGAATACCTGTATTCATGTAGGCTTCGTTATCGTAGCATATGTAGAGGACGTTATCACCTCTCTCGAGGGTGCCTGAAAGTGCTTGGAAGCCTATATCGAATGTACCGCCATCACCGCCTATTGCGATGACCTTTATATCTTTGTCCTTAGGTATTTCACCCTTCCTCTTTAAGGCTTCAATAGCTGCAGAAATGCCTGATGCGACGGCGGCTGCATTCTCAAATGCTACATGTATCCACGGCACTCTCCACGCTGTTTGTGGGTATACGGTTGATGTGATCTCACCGCAGCATGTAGGCATTGATATTATGACGTCTTTACCTGCTGCTTTAAGTACGTGTCTAAATATTACTGCTGCTGCACATCCTTGACACATCCTATGTCCTGGCGCTAGGTATTCCTCTTTAGGTAGGTCCCAAACAGTTAGGGGTTTACTCATTCTCTCACCCCGATAAAGAAGGGCTCCTTAGGAACTTCCTTCACATCCTTATACTTAAGTAGTATGTCAATCATTTGCTTTACGTTATCCATAGTTAGCAACCTACCACCTAACCCAGCTATATATCCTAATGTCCTCACATCTAGTCCTGCCTGTTTAATAGCGCATGCTACGTCGCTGTGTAATACCCCGCCAGTAGGTGAGCCTGGGACTAGGGCCCTATCCATAACGCCTACTAACTTAACATTACTTAACGCTTTGACTATGTCCTCGCTTGGGAATGGTCTGAAGAGTTTAACTCTTAACGCACCTACTTTAATGCCGTCCCTCCTAGCCCTATCTATGTAGGCTCTAATAGTCCCCATGAAGCTACCCATACCGACTATCGCTACTTCGGCGTCATCTAACATGTAAGTCTCAATTGCTGAGTAACTCCTACCGAATTTCTTAGCAAATTCGGCTGTAGCTTCATCAAATACAGTCCTAGCCTCCTTCATAGCC
Organism: Sulfolobales archaeon; assembly: GCA_038844925.1. Classification (GTDB taxonomy): domain Archaea; phylum Thermoproteota; class Thermoprotei_A; order Sulfolobales; family NBVN01; genus DTCV01. Next base: position 73,817 of record JAWBQY010000004.1, read on the forward strand.
TCCCATAACTGGCGTTTGAACTCGAAGTACCAGCTAGGATCTCCTACAGGACCCATAGTGACTGGTTTGTCGGGGTCTAAGGTTACCCACGTCTTCCTCTTTGGTGCGAAGCTTAACGCTTCCTCATCATCAACTATCTCGACTGGTTCTACTACATGGCTCTGTATGTATCCATCCATAGAGGTTATTACCGGTAATAGCACTCTAGGATCTTCAGCAATCCTATACGCTAGGAGTATTTCATCATAAGCTTCTTGGTTGGAAGCTGACATCATCATGATCCAACCAGCATCCATTACTGACATGAAGTCGCTGTGGTCGTTCCATATGTTTATAGGTGCTGATAAAGCTCTAGCAACTATTGTTAATGTCATAGGGAGTCTGATGTAGGACATTATGTAAAGTAATTCGTTCATTAATGCTAGGCCCTGAGAGCATGTTGCGGAGTAAGTCCTAGCACCAACTGCTGCAGCACCGATAGCAACGCTTAATGCTGAGTGCTCGGACTCTACGTGCAGGAATTCAGCGTCTAATTCACCATTAGCTACGAACTCACTTAACCTTTCAACAATGGTTGTCTGCGGTGAGATCGGATATGCTGTTATGACATCCGGCTTACATGCTTTAACTGCGTAGGCTACTGCGTAATTTCCTCCTAGTGGGAGTACTTTACCCATCTAGATCACCTCTTCAACCATTTTTATTGCCTTAACCGGACACTCATTAGCACATATACCGCATCCTTTGCAGTGGTCGTAGTCAACCTTATAGGTAATTTTATACTCCCTACCAGCCTTAGTCTTATAAGGTTCCTCCACCTCAAGTATAGTGCCTTCAGGGCAGAACATCCAACACGTCCTACATCTAATACATCTTTCTTGGTCGATCTCGGGTCTTAAAGTCCGCCACTCACCGGTCTTATACTCAACACTGTTACCAGGTGTTAGTATCACTACGCCTATGGGTAGTTTCCTCCATCCAGGTAGGCTCATCTTACTCCACCTTTACGAGTTCGTAGGCCTGCTTAATAAGCTGTACGTTAGGGTCTACTAGCCTAGGTGGGAATCTATCCTTAACAGCATCTATAACTGATTCTAATGTGAGTATTTTTGTAGTAGCTACTAGAGCGCCAACCATAGCCGTGTTAACGATTGGTGCTTTGAGGACATCCATTGCTAGCTTAGTAGCGTTGACGACAGCTACTTTAATATCATCCCTCTTAAAGACTTCCCTAACCTCACCAGCTGACTTAGCAGTATTAACTATTAAGTAACCACCACTTTTTAGACCAGCACCTAGTGGTTTAGGATTTGCAAGTAGGTGCGGGTCTGCTACGACTACGGCGTCTGGCTCAACAACAGGCGATCTTTCGAAGATCTGCTGACGGTCAATCCTATTATAAGCTATGACTGGGGCACCCCTCCTCTCAGTACCGAAAGTCGGTATTGACTGTGCGTAGAAGCCGGACTTAATAGCTGCTGTGGCCGTTAAGTCAGCAGCTGTTACAATGCCCTGCCCACCCCTACCATGCCACCGAATCTCAAACCTACTCAAAACTTACACACCATGTTTAAAGCATTATGTGGACATTTTAAATATTAATGGTGGAGCTATTAATACTTAGGTGGTATCACGTGAGTGAGCTTAGAAAGGTGATTAAGCTACGTGTTAAGTCGTTAAACGATTTGGCTAGAATGGCTGCTTCTGTAATAGCTTTAGGCCAACCAACTTACGTGATTAGGATTAGGGATGGTGAGAAGGTTGTCTACGGCTTATTAGCTGTTTTCAGAGACTACTTTAACCTACATGGAGTTCCACTACTCTACTACTACGTTGATGAGCATGGTTTGGCTGAAGGGAATTACATACTGATTAAGAGTGATGAGACTGGTGAAAGAGTGGAGGTTAGTAGGGGCATTAAACCTAGCTATCTCTCCATACCGATAATAGACCTAGCTGAGTTCCCAGACTTCTTATCGTAGCTTCAATTTTTATATCTGAAATAACGTTTAATGGAGATGAAGGCTTATAAGACTCATACCTCAGTATTCTTTGAGGTGGCTGTAAGACTACCTCATTATTTTAGATCGGTTAAGATGATGATGCCGACGTAGTCTAATAGGTGATGATGGGATGATGTGCTGATTCTCCGCATGAAATAAAATTTAAATTAACTCAGTAACTTAATATTTGTAGTACGTAGGGCCCGTAGCTCAGCCAGGTAGAGCGGCGGACCCAGTGGGCTGAGGCTCTTAACCCGTAGGTCCCGGGTTCAAATCCCGGCGGGCCCGCCACACAAAACACTAAAACTATTTCATAAATGTTTCAAGTTTGACCGTACCGGCGATGTCATCCCATGTAATGCTGAAGGGTATTAAAACCTGTTCTAATATTGATTTAACGTAGTCAAGGTATGAGTCGATATCGATGTCATCAACCTTAGCCAGTTGAATCGGCTTGACTTTATCCTTAGATCTAACCTTTACGTAGAGTATGACATCACCCCGAGTTATATTTATGCCGTTGTTGATTAATTGGTGTGCTGCCTTCACGTGCTGGGGTGTGGTTTTAACGTATTCTGATGGGTCTTTATTTAACGTAGTCCTATATGCTACTTCGTCTAAGGTGAAGGACCTTTCCTTCAACTTTACGTAGAGGTCGTGTACCTTAAGTCTTAAGAATTCTTTAACACTCTCCATACTTTCAGGTGTGTTGCTAAGTTTTGATAAGGCGTTAACAACATCTATGAATGTTTCCTGAAGTATTTTAGGGACGTTTCTCTTCTTACCCATCAAGCCTTTAACATCTATACCCCCACCTTCTTGGAGGCCTAGGTAATTCTTCTTTAAGGCGAAGGCTACGAACTTATAGGTCTTATCTAGTTCTAAGTCTAAGCCGAAGTTACTTGCAACCCAGTCCTTAAGTTTTTGAAGGGATTCTTCCTCAGGGTTCCAGAGGAAGAGGGAGTCGGTATCTCCGTAGAGGACTTTAAGACCTAGCTCCCTAGCCTTAGCTATAGTTGCTGATATAACATACCTACCTATAGCTGTTACGGACTCAGCAGCTGATGGTGTGTAGAAGGGGAACTTAGCATGTCCGAAGACTCCGTAGCTAGCGTTTATGTAGACCTTCATAGCTCTTTGAACTACTTCATACCAACTCTTAAGTTCTTGTTTAATGTGGGGGGATTTAGATAACTTCTTATAGATTTTAACCCTGAAGTCTCTTAATATTCCTACGATCTGAGCTGTTATTCCGACAGTGTCTGCACATACTCTGTGGATCGTATCTCCTTTCTCATCTTTAATTTCATACAACTTCGTGCATTGATTTTCCGGCGGGTCTATGGTTTCATAGCTTATGTTCCACTTCTTTATTATGCTTGGGTATAGTGATGCGAAGTCCGCAACAACTACGTTGAAGTACACACCTGGTATTGGGTCAATGACTATGGCTCCTGCATACCTCTTACCCCCTATCTTAGCTGCTGTTACTACCCTACCCTTAATGTTTAGTAGGTCTTCCTGATTAGGTATTAGGTAGCCTTTACGTCTATGCTCCCAGAACATGAGGTTTTTAATCCATGCTGATACCTTCCTCCTAGTTACATCTTCAATACTCATCTTAGCCAGCCGTGATATCAGTACTATTAGCTTCCAGACGAGTTCGTCGTCAAACGTTGTGAGGTTGAGGGTCAGCCAGGAATCTCTGAAGTTATATGCGATTAGTTTAGTGAGTGGTAAATCGCTTACAAATGCGTCTACTTCGATCTTAGAGACCCCTATTAAAGCACTTGCGATGGCGTCTAACGTCTTCTCCTTATACCTGCCTTCGAATGCGTAGTTTTGAATGGCCTCTATGCTGAAGAACTTATAGAGGTCTATGTGGAATCCGTGTTTAACCCCTATGAAATCCCTCACAACTTCGAAGGGTATTGAATCAACATCTATGCCTAGTAGTAAGGCCCTATTCATTAAGTAGTGTAGGTCGAAGTTATCACCGTTGAACGTTATTATTAGTGGGTAGTCATTAACTACTCTGAAGAGTTCTTTAATCATAGCCTCCTCAGAGTCGAAGAACTCAATAATGGCGTCATTCGGTAGGTCGCGTACGTCGCCGAATTCTACATTAGGCCTCCATAGGGTGAGTATCTTCTGAAGTCCGTCGTTAGAGGTTAGGGCAATACTTATTATGGGGTATGAGGCTTCCTCAGGGTTGGGCACCCTACTCCTATATGGTGTGAATACTTCTATATCGATGGCCAGCCTTCTAATCCTAGGAGGTCTTAACTCGTAGATAGGTGTCATAGTAAGTGCTAGTTTAAGTACCTCAGGGCCTTCATCTCTGAAGTGCTTGGTGATGTTATTAATTAACTCTTCATTCAGGCTTAAACCGACTTGCTGTATCTTCCCTTCACGTATGGTGTACATCATACCTGGTATTAATCCTATGTCGAATAAGTAGTTGTCATGGTATTTTATCCTAGCTTCCCACGCCTTAGGTACTAATTCCCTCAGACGAGGCACTGCTTGGGGGTCTTTTACAATAATCTTCGTAAGCATTACCTTCCTACCGCTAAGCAGGTCAACCTTCTCAACTACTTCAACACCGTGGAACGACTTATCCGACGTTATCCCCTTATTACTTAAGACCTTATCTGGGGGGAGGTCTGTTATAAAGTAAGGCTTATGACCTAGGGAATCATACCATATATACACCTTATCGTTAGAGTCATCGTAAAATTTAAGGTAAGCCCTCCCCAACTCACCAGAATAGTAGGAACCTAACAGGAATGACTCACTAACCTCCCTCACAACTTCACACTTATTCGAGTGTAGGACTACTCTACGCTCCCCCTCACACCTCTTTAAAACCTTCACCCTAAGGGAGTCAAAGCAAAATCTAACTACCCTATCGTTACCGGAGTTGCCATCCACATACTGAAGTAAACTCCTATACTTACCCCTACTCATACTAACTCTCTAACACCTACCGAATTAATATAATACCAATATTACTTTATTAAACCTCCACACAAATAGCATAATGAAGCCGTAGGACTTCCTAAGGGCCCGTGGCCTAGCCAGGATAAGGCGCCGGCCTGCGGAGCCGGAGATCCCGGGTTCAAATCCCGGCGGGCCCGCCAAAGACTGATTTCATTTGACTTCTTGTACAGTATTGTTTAGTGATTAGAGTTATAGTTATTCAAGTATGTAAGTATTTGGTGGTTTGATGGGGAGGAGGTCTTCCATGTACATTATATTGGCTGTGTTAACAGTTGCTAGTGCTTTAATACCTACGGCGCTTTACGTGAGGAATTTATTAGAGGTTAATTTGAATGGAGTAGTTAGTGTTGGGCCAAGTATTAGGGTAGTGGATGTTGAGCTTAACGTAAGTAGTAGGATGGGTGAGAAGTTAGTAAGTTTAGGTAGGATTTACATCCCTACAGGTAATGTGATCGTTAGGAGTAAATTAGTCGGTTATGAAGGGAATTTCACACTTATTTTAAATGGTGAGTTGTTCTTAGAGTCTAGTAATTACAGCCATAGGATCCTAATGCCTTGCCTAGTGAGTATTGGAGACTACTGCTATAGGATTATGATGTTAATACCTGGTTACGACGTCCCTCTAAACATTTCAGAGGGTTTTTACAACTCTACGCTTTTTATTAGGTGGAGTGCGGAGGGAGTAGGTAGGTTTCACCTAAAGTTGGTGCTTGAGTTTACTGAGGCTTCAGCCTCACGCAACTGTTTCGGGTTTCATATAGGTTCGTATCAGGTGATGTTATTCTTCTGCTATGATCAGCGCGTAGACTTCTTTTCCGTGTAGGTGCTTGATCTTCTCTTTGTCTCTTCCAAGCGGGTAGAGTACTGGTGCACCGTACCTGTACCTTATAACACTACACTTAACGAAGTAGAACTTGTCAGCCAATCTATCACCCATAAGTAAAACTGATAGAAAGCCTTATAAACCCCTATGTCTATGCTGAGTAGTGGTGGAGCTTCTCGATGAGGGAGGGAGAGCTCGTCGAGGCTCTTAAGATGAAGGCTCTCCCCGAGAGTAGCGATGATTACCCTGTTCTGGTCGAGTTCCTGAAACTGTACCGTGATGCTGTACAGCTCGTTGTGAACAAGCTGTGGAGTTTAAACAAGGTGCCTTCGATCAAAACTCTGCACGGAATGTTCTACTCGGAATTGAGGAAGCATGGTTTCAGAGCACACCACGCGAAGCAGATCTACATCTACGCTAAAGCAGTGGTTAAAGCTTGCAAGCGAAACAACGGTAGAAAACCGGTTCTCAGGAGACTGACAGCTAGATTGGACAAGTACGATTACAAGCTGGACCTGGAGAGCAGAACGCTTGTTCTGAAGCTACATGGAGACAGAGAGGTTAAGTTAAAACTGTCGACATCTACTGAGAGAGAGTAGAAAAGTTCAGAGCTTGGAGCAACTACGAAATAGCTGTAAAGATAGTTGAAGACGGAATCTATGTAGCAGTATACTTCAGGAGAGCGGTTGAACCGAGGAGAACTAGAACCGTCGTGACCATAGACGTGAACTTCGACAACGTTACTCTAGCTGTTTTCGCACTAGGTGGGGAGTTGCTGAAGCTAAAGCGGTACGAGACACCTCTCAAGAGGATGTTGACGCATAGGATATGGACCAAGAGGATTCAACGAAGGTACTCTAGATCATGGAGGTTCATCAGAGGAGTTAGAAGAGCGATTAAAAGACATGGAGAGAGAATAAGGAGCATAGCTTGGGACTATGCTCACAAGATTGGAGACTCTATAGCGGAACTTGCTAGTAGGTATAGCTCTATCGTAGTCTTAGAGAACTTGAATAAACTTAGGAGTAACGTGAATAGAAGTAACTCATTCAACAAGAAGCTATCTTTATGGTTCTACAGGAGGATGCAGTTCACCATAAGCTATGAGGCTTTAGAAAGAGGATTTGTAGCTAGATACATTAACCCAATGAAGACATCATCAACATGTCCGAGATGTGGAAGCAGGTTAAAGGACAGCGGTGGTAGAGTGTTAAAGTGCACTAGATGTGGATTCACAGGTGATAGAGACGTGGTTGCATGCGTAAACCTGTTCTACAGGTACTCAAGATGTGGGGTGCCTGGGGTCACCCTGAACGCCCCCAAGCCCGATGAGAACCCGAGCGGAATGCAGGGGAACAAGAGATGAGGCAATGACATCAACTTACATAAACCTACATCAGAGCTGAACCCCTAATAGTACGGGTAGTTAATTCTAAACGTAAAAACCCCACTAGGAATTACTCGATACTTGTTAAATCAGTAAGTCGTACATTAGCTTTATTAAGTATTTTAATCCTCTTTCCATAACTATTCTTAGTTTAGCGACATGCTTTAACGGTGGTCTCATCTAATGATTAAACTCTATGTGGAGAGGTCTAAGAGTAATAGTGGTAAGCACATGTTTAGAAGTTTTTACGTAGTTGTTGATGACAAGTGTAGGAAGTTGGAGGTTACTCCTAAAGACTTAAGGAGTGTTAAGCCTGTTTACGTGAATGGTGAGGCATTTGAACACTATGTTGAAGTACCTAAGGGTTATTTCGCAGTTCAGTTAAGATTTGTTAGGGGTTTGAGGGGTAGGGTTAAGGGTGAGGTATTGGTATTTAATTCCGACGGCACAATGTTGTGTAGGGCTGTTTACAGAAAGCTTAAGGTTAGGGTCTTAGTATGTAGTGATGGGGTGGCTGTAGACCTAATTAGATGTGTGTGTTCTCAGCTTAAGATCCCGGTGAAGAGGTATGCACTCATTAGTAAATGATGAATTAATCGCTAGGATTGTTAAGTCTTTAAGGGTTTTCAACTTCTTCATATTTCAAAGGACTCTATACCCTGAAGTAGTTAACCTACTGAAGTCTGCTAACGTGGTTAGGTTGGTTAGGATAAGTGAGCTCGACGGGGGTAGGACTTACTACATATTAGAACCTGATACCGCTATATGCGACCATAAGTGTGCATCGAAGTGTTCTTCAGAAGGTAACTTTAAGAGTAAGTGCTACGTAGAATGTATATCATCCTGTAAGTCATCAATCGTAGAGGCCGTCGTAAGCGGTTTAGATAGTATTTATAAGAATTCCTCCCAGTCTGTTTAAAGGATGGACGTGGAGGAGTATAAGCAAATAATCATCGTGAGGAAGGACATACGTATGAGTAAGGGTAAATTAGCAGTTCAAGTAGCTCACGCTGCAGTAGATGCGGTATTGAAGACTTTAAGAGTTAGGCCTGAGTGGGTGTACTCATGGGTTGAGCAGGGTCAGAAGAAGGTAGTACTTGCGTGTGAGTCTGAAGCAGAACTCCTTAAAACGTATGAGGAGTTTAGCATGTTGGGACTACCCACTTCCTTAATATACGATGCTGGGAGAACAGAGCTACCCCCAAATACTTTAACGGCTTTGGGGGTCGGCCCAGCACCTTCCAACCTAATTGATAAGGTCGCTGGGAATTTCAAATTACTTTAAGTGATCTCAGTGATTGAGGCCTCAACACTGGATAAGTCTTTAGGTATGAACTACTACGTATGCGATAAACTAAATTTAAGTAATCTCTTAGAATTTAAGAAGTCTCCAAAAACCTTCGAAGTCTTCGAAATTTCGTTAGATGGGGTGAAGGCAACCCCTGAATTATGCGTTACGAACGAATTAAGTAGGGAAGTAGTTGAAGGCTACGCATGTTACGTGATGTGTAAGGAAGGGGTTGACGCATTCTACGGCATTCAGTTACTTAAGAATTTCTTCGGAGTTAGTATAGGATATGCGGGTCTGAAGGATAGTGACAGCCATTCATGTCAATTCATCTCATTAAGCCTTAAGCATTTAAGGAAGGTAGGGTTGAAGAGTCAGTACTCTCTAGGACCTTTAAAATTATGCTTCTATAAATTCCTCAATTACCCTATTAGGAGGGGCTACCTACTAGGCAATTTCTTCAAAATATTCCTATCGTTTAAAGATTTCCGAGAAGTTAACATAGAGGAATTACGCAGTACTATAAGCGTGCTTCACTCTACAGTCTTACCGAATTACTACGGCTACCAGAGATTTGGTACTATTAGACCTATAACCCACCTCGTAGGTAGGGCTATTGTGAGGGGTGAATGGGATGAGGCGATCAGACTTATTGCCGGCTCTCCATACCCTTCGGAAAGTGAGGACGTAGTAGTAGCTAGAGAAGAGTTTGAATTAGGTAACTATGGTAGGGCTTTTAAGTTATTCCCACCTACTTACTGGATAGAGCGTAGAGTATGTAAGTCAATGATGATGCATAACGAGCCTTTAAGAGCTCTTAACTCACTACCTATGGAGGTTAGGTCGTTCTACGTGGAGGCTTATCAGTCCTACCTATTTAATAAAGCTTTAAGTAATGCTTTAAGAGCTTTAGGCAGTGTTGAAGGTGTTAGGGATGTGTGTGAGACATTAGTAGTTCCAGGTAGTAATATGAAGGTGTATGAAGGTATTTGCACTTCATTAGTTTATGAGGTCATGAATTCCGAAGGCATAACCTGCGAGGACTTTATAGTTAGAGAGTTAAGGGTTACTGGTAAGGCGTATGTGAGGGAGTCCACATTTAAGGTCAGCAACCTGACTTTAAGACCCACCCCCAACGGCGTTTGGATTGAGTTCACACTACCTAGGGGTTCCTACGCCTCAGTAATCCTTAGAGAGATTTTTAAGAATACAACGTACTGAAAAATTAAAAATCAGTTAATTTAATGTCGAGGTAAAAATACGTGACTTATAAAGTTATTTAAAAGTTATTTAAAAATTCCTACTCTTTCTCTTCTTCTTTCTTCCCAGTCTCTCCAGGTTTCTTCCCAGCCTCTTTAGACCTAGCAGCTGCTATAACGTCATCAATCCTTAAGATCATTGCAGCAGCCTCCGTGCCAGCCTTCAAAGCATTAACCTTAACAGCTAATGGCTCTATAACACCTAGTTGACTCATATCAGCTATCTCCCCAGTGAATACGTTAACGCCGTATTTGTAGCCATCTTCCTTCTTATGAGATGCTCTAAGCTTCATCACATAGTCTACTGGGTCTAGACCTGCGTTCTCAATTAGAGCTATGACAATACCTTCTAAGGATCTTGCGAATGCCTCAACAGCTAGTTGTTCCTTACCACCCACCTTAGTTGCTAAGTCTCTAATATATGAAGCTACTTCCATCTCAAATGCCCCACCGCCATACGTTATTAAAGGCATCTTAATTACGTCGGCTACGACGCATAGGGCATCTCTAAACGACCTCTCTGCCTCATCAACAACCCTCTCTAAACCGCCTCTAATCACTATGCTCACAGCCCTCGGATTCTTAGTACCTTCGACGAATACCATCTTATCCTCACCTACCTTCCTCTCCTCTACTAGTTCGGCGTATCCTAAGTCCTTCTCACTTAGGTCTTCTATGTTGCTTACTATCCTCCCTCCAGTCGCTCTTTCTAATTTCTCCATGTCTGATCTTTTAACTCTTCTAACTGCTAGTATTCCCTTCTTTGCTAGGAAGTGTTGAGCTACGTCGTCAATTCCTTTCTGGCATATGACTACGTTAGCACCGACAGCAACTAACTTATCAACCATGTCCTTAAGGATGTTTTCCTTCTCCTCAATAAATTTCCTCATCTGAAGTGGGTCGTTTATCCTTATCTCAGCATCTATTTCAGGTTTTTCTATTTCTCCACTCTTTTAGGCATGCCTGGGTGGACTACCTCTTTATCTAGGACTACGCCGTAGACTAATTGAGAATCAGCTAATGACGCACCATGCTTCTTAATTATCTGTATGTTGTCTAGGTCTACGTACCACTTATCACCTCTTAATTCGGCAACCTGCTTAACAGCTTTAACAGCAATCTTAGAGAATAAGTCTCTAACCCCGTGTACTGCCTTACTAGTCAATGCAGTTGATGCTATACGTGCTAGTAGCTCCTCATCATCTATGTTTACAGGCTTAGCAATTTTATTTGCGTAACTTATAGCTTCTTCTAACGCCTTCTTATACCCATTAATTATGATTGTTGGGTGTACATCCTTAGCAAGTAGTTCTGCAGCATTCTTCAATAACTCACCTGCGAATATCACAGCGGTCTTAGTCCCATCACCAACTTCGTCGTCCTGACCCTTAGCTATCTGAACCAACATCTTAGCCGCTGGGTGCTGTACGTCCATCTTATCTAATATTGTTGCTCCATCATTAGTTATCGTTACATCACCTAACGTATCAACCAACATCTTATCCATACCTCTAGGCCCGTAAGTAGTCCTCAACATCTCAGCAATAGTCACAGCAGCCATCATATTGGCTCTTAAAGCATCAGCTCCAGTAGTCCTACTACTACCTTCTTTAAGTATTAGAACAGGTATTCCCGTAGGTCCTATAGCCCCTACAGCCTGACCACTCTGACTCATACTCTAATCCCTTGAATTCTATTTCAGTGACTTCTATATAAATTTTAATGAATAATGCCAACAATACTGCAAACCATGGAGACACCGTCAGATCGTAATGATAGTAAAGGAAATACCATACTAGCGTATTTTTACATACATTATTTATCGAAGGTGAGGGGAATGTTAGACAATTAGCTTGGATTTGCTTCCTTATGACAGTTTCTGAGTTAGAGAACTGTAGGACTGTGAAGCTCTGGGAGGTTCAGCTCCTATAATGTAGGTTAGCTTCATTGCATCATTCTCTGTTCCCCTGTATTGGTCCTGCGTCTGCGTCACTATTAGGGGTATTTAAAAGATGTGTTAATGTTCTTCAGCTTTTTCTTTTAAAGCCTTTCTCTTGCTAAGAACCTCTCAGTATCATTAAGAATTGTTTCGCCCTCCATATAGAGAAGTCCTTCATTAGATCTAGGGAGCTTTCCTAAGTATACCAACATAAGCATATAGGTACCTGCTTTTATATTTAAGAGGCATAGCATATACAGCGATCTGAGTAAAATAATGTTTATTTGAGGACTCCGGCTTCTTTAAGTGCTTTCCTAATTTCTTCCTCAACGATTTTAGACACCGGTAGTAGTGGGCTTCTTGGCTCTCCTGCCTCAATACCCCTTAACTTGAGTGCTACCTTAACTCTAGCAGGCATATCCTGCTGTCCTACAGCTCTCCAAACAGTTAGTAACCTATTATGTATGTTTAACGCGTTACTCAAATTACCAAGCCTTACACACTCATATAGCTTAAGGCATAGGTCCGGTACTACTGTACATATAGCTGCTAATGCACCCCTAGCACCTAGTACGAAGCTTGGGTATAGTAAGTCATCAATAGCTGACATAACTGAGATTTTATCCCCTACGGCCTTGATGATATCTGCTAACCCGCTAATATCACCTCTACTCTGCTTAATACCTACTAAGTACTTAACATCACTAACTAATCTGGTCAAGACCTCCAGCCGTACTGGAATATGAGGTACTACGTTATAAATAATTAAGGGCATCTCAAGTTTCTCTGCCAGAGTTTTAAAATAGTGGTATAGACCCTCCTCACTAGGAGTGAAGATATAATAAGGCGGTGTAACCATTAATGCGTCAACACCGACGTCCTTAGCTGACTTACCGTATGCTAAGGCCTGCTTGAGAGAATTAACTATGACTCCAGCAATTACCGGTACCCTACCACCAACATACTTAACAGCAGTTTTGCAAACTCTTAAATATTCATCGAGGGTTAATGCGTAACCCTCACCAGTACTACCGCATACTGCAATACCGTTAACACCAATACTTAAATACCAATCAATTAGACCCTTAAGCAATGACTCATCGAATTCGTCCTCAGCATTAAAGGGTGTCGGAAGTGGTGGAATGATACCCTCTAACTTAATCAAATCATCACCATAAACATAGTCTATACATTAATTATAAATCTTCATAATTAATCATATAATTCAAATCGAGAGCAGTACGTTTCATAACCCTAATTTTAAGATGTGAGGTACTACTTAAATGGTCTCGACTTGATTCTATGTAGGCTGAGCGTCTACTATCAATGCATGAGGAATTTACTAATGTAGCAACTATTGAGCGGAGTTTTCCTAGCAGTAGTTTTGGGCAATATGTAGGGCGCTCATAGCCATTGGCTTTATTTTCCTAACTTACTGTAAATGCGTTCTTAATATGGTGTTAATAAACATATTTAAGGTGGTGTATTAAACTCTTGTCTTAGGGGTCAGTGTTGGGTAAGGTGAGAACGTCGGCTGTGAAGAGGGTGGCTGAAAAACTACTTGAGCAGTATCCTGATAAGGTTACTACGGATTTTAACTCGAATAAGGAGTTAGTGAAGAGTGTTGTTTACGTGAGGTCTAAGAAGCTGAGGAATCAGATTGCGGGGTATTTAACACGTCTGGCTAGATTGAGGTTAAGTAGTACTGCTCAAGCTCAGGGTCAATGATTTTGAAGGTAATTGTAGAATTTCTAGGTGTTCTACGCCGTGAGTTAGGTGTTGATAGAGTTGAAGTATATTTAGAAGGTTCGAAGACGTATAGGTTGAGGGATTTACTTCTCTACCTATTGAGTAACTACCCTAAAATATCCTCGGCAGTGAGTAGTGATGGGTCGTTAAACACGTCGTATTTAATATTTGTAAATGATGCTGACTTTATGATTGTTGGAGGGTACGATTATGAAGTTAGAGATGGAGATAGAATTACGTTCATACCCATAAGTCATGGAGGTTCAGAAGTAGTTGGTGTTGAGGGGGTATGGCGTAAATTATGTGAGGATCTTAGTAAGATAGAGTTAGAGGTATTTGAAATATCTTCTAATGACGCACTAACACTTATAAGGGATATAGATAAATTGCAGGTTAATGGATGTATTACGCAGGTACTGCCGTCAGTACTTGTCCTATCTGATAAGCAACTCCTACTAGCATCATTCCTTACCTTCAAGGCATTTGAGGAGGGGAGAAATGTGAGTAGGAAGCCATACATCGAGTTTCTACTAAGACTCTTCTCTAATAGGCAGATAAATGATATCATCACCATACTTAAGAATGTTAGCTCAAGTAGCTACTTACTAGTGAGGGTGTGTAAAGATGTTGGGAATATGGGTAAACCCCCCATTATCAACGGCTCTGAAGTAAGTCCATCTCAACTCCTTCAGAGATTTAATACTGAACGTATTGACGACTTAATTAAAGCATACGGTTTAGAAGGGAACGTAGGTTTAGATATTGATAGGATGCACTCCTTAATACTTACTAAGATCTCACTATTTCAAATTATTTAGTTAGAATGAGTGTTTGTAGGTTTTCCTACTTCCAGTACTTGAGTAGTATAATGTTTAAATACTTAATAGTGAGTTTGTAACGGTGTAGAATTAATGAGTTCGGATCTTGTTAGGAGGATAATTAATAATGCTAAGGAGGAGGGGAGGTATAAGTTACTTGAGCATGAAGCAT
>JAWBQY010000005.1:0-3854 GCA_038844925.1 Sulfolobales archaeon
GCAGGGTGCACGAGAGTTACCCTCGCCATGCTCATCAAGTTCATCCCTACCAATATTATCATCTAAGTAAAGACTTATAAGCATGAGCACTGCTTCGTAACGAAGAAGTACGGCTTAGACAGGCACACAGCGTCAGCATACCTAATAGCACTCAAACACCTCCAGGACGAAGACCGTGAACAGCCGCAAAGCATACGAACAACACAATTAAACATCAAAAAGAAAACAGCCCATATGTAAAAACATTAGAAGATTAACACAAGTTGTTAGAACTGCTTATTCCATCATTGAGTCATGGAGGAAGAAGTACCTAAAGAGTAAGGACTAGAAGAGTTAAGCCCTAAATTTAAATACATGGTATAATAATACGTTACTGAATTAATGAATTGAGCGTGGATTGTGTTCATCAATAATTTAAGATATTAGGTGGGAGGGTCTTAAATGGTAAATAAATTTATATCGCAACTAAGTTAATACTGTAGGTGTTGTTTACTTGAACCATAATGAATTATTAGCTAAGGACTTTGATGACGAACCCCACAGCAGTTCTAAGACGTTATCAATTAAGTTAGATTATGATACCTTAGCTAAGATAGACTACATAATACTTAAGAGACGTTGCGAGTTTGCTAGTAGGAGTGATTTCATTAGGAAGGCTATAATATTTAAGATTAGTCAGATGCGTAAGTAGTATTTGGTGGTTGGCAATTGTCGCTATTTTGGGAGCCTCATTGGATTAGGAGGAAATACCTAGTAGATGGTATTGAGATAATAACTTGTGAGGATGAAGTTTCGGGACTTATACTATGCCCACTATGTGAGAACGTTGATGAGTACTGTCCTGAAGGTAGGTCGACCTCTAAGATCAAGGAGAATATTACTACTTTCTTCAGTCCTAGGGACCTAGTATATCATATGAGAAGCCACAAGAACCTAAAGAGTCTTAGGTTTAGGATAGAGAGGTATGGTGAGGAAGAAGAAGGTGAGGAAGAAGAGGAGGAGGAATGAGGAGGAAGGTCTACCTAGGTGAGAGCCTATCAACACTTATAGCGATGATTAAAGAACCCCACCCCCAGGACTTAATAGCTGATTTGTGGGAACGTGGCAGCCTGCTAGGCGGCATTGAAGTATGTGGGATGGAATTTGATAGAGTTCCTATGCTAAGTAAAAATCTTCCAGGCTTACCTAAACTAGAATTAATTTCTGTAAAGCCAGCTGCAGTATTCATAGGTAGTGAGTCCTCATATAATGTTAGGGTCTCCAGAAATACTGACGTACAACGGAATTGGCTATTAGAACTTTCTATCGGTGGCAAGATACCTAAAAAATTCTTCAACGGAATGTTTAAAGAGTTAAGGAGTAGGGTCACTAATGAGAGAGTCTACGACATTCTGAGTAGGGCAGAATTAAGTAGCAGGAAGGTAAGGTTCCTAAGATATGGTACTATAGATTACTGTAAGTTAGTGAGTTCTCTTCCACTACCTTATGTGATGGGGAAGGCCGTTTTGAATTCTGGTAAGACTCTACCACTAGTTGAATTAAATTATGTAAGTCTGCTGGTAGAGATAGCGTTAGCTGAGTATAAGATAGAGGAATACACAGTCATATACGTAGGTAAGTCTAACATAATACCTCATACGGTAGTGCTAATTCCGTTAAGACTTTTTAAGGAGGACTTACTATCTGACTACGTGTTAGTCTACTCGATAACTTCTATAAAGAGGCCTTACAGAAACTATAAGGGCGAATATGTTGATAGGTTGTTAAAGGACGTTAGAAAATTAGGGTTTCAAGATATGAGGTTCTTATGCCATAAACTAATATTTGAGAAATATGGGTTGTTAGGTACTGTAGGTCCTGAGGTTGGGGAGGTGGTGGGAACTTTGAAGGACTTTAACGTAGAACTCATTGGGAGATTAGGTACTTGGAAAGAGATGAGCATAGATGAGATATTAAACTACGTTAGCATCTAATAGGGAGTCATCCCTATCGATGTAGACACCTAAAGCGTACGTTGGACTAACATCACTCTTAACCGTAAGGTATGTGAGGATTAGATCTACAGCATCGTTAACTGATGTTAACCTATCTACACGTACTTCAAACCCATTAATTATTACTGAAACATCCCTACCTTTCTCATTGGTAATTAATGGGACTACGTATACCTCAACACCGTAGTCCTTAAATATTTTCATAGCTGCTGACCACATAATCCTTAAGACAGTATCTCCTAACTCACTATTACGTCTTAAAACAACGTAAACATCAACTGACATAAGTATACCCGTAGATTATGGTAGAACTTACTTTAATAAAAAATGTTTCCGCCCATTAACTAACTATAGCAGGTTCCATAAGCCTCATGCAACTGTTTCGGGCTTCATATTGGTTTATATCAGGTAATGTTTACCCTTCTGCTATAATTATTGTGTAGACTTCTTTTCTGTGGTGTTAGTCCATCACCTAGCCCCCTACCCCTTGAGAAGGAAGGAGATAGGAAGACCTTCACAACCTTAGGTACACAACACGTGTACACCTAGAACGAGTCCAGCTACTTTTTCAGGTTCTAATATAATATACTAAAATAGTATATTACAGAGTTTCGTCTGCCGTCTGCAACCTGGATCTGTAAGAAAAAGTTTTCGAGGCATGATGACGCACCTGTACCTCCACACCCTGAACATACTATTGCTAGTCTAGACACCTGCACACCAGCTGTTGGATAGGAGTGGGAAAAGTTTATGAGGATAGCAGTAGAGGTAACATTTGGTGTAAACATGTCAGAAAAGGAAGGTGTTTGGGTAACCTGCCCAAGATGCGGATACACCTGGTACACAAAGAGGTGGATGTACTACACATGCCCTAACTGTTTATCCTTAACCCAGAAGTGGTAGTACCGAGATAGCCCTCGACATCGAGGTAAACCGTTTTTGTTCTGATTACCTGTAACCTGTTCTAGATAACCAAAATTTTTCTCCCAACCCCTTTAAGTTGCTCTACATTCAATCGCTTTTCGGTTGGTTACTTCAACTACTTATTTGGTCAGGTAACTAGCAAAAAGAGAAGAACAAGAGGGAAAAAGAAAATAAATACGATATACAATAAATATAACATTATAGGGAAAGGTATTATATATAGAGCAAAGGACCCAGACCTCTACAGTAAAAACGTGAACAGCACCTTACTGGGGTGTCGAGGCCTGCCCCGACGCCCGAGAGGGTTAAGAAACCCTAGGCTTGACTATCCAAGTGTTCAGCCAGGTCTGGACTATCTCCCTCCTATACTTTATGACACTACACTTAACCAGCTCAATCCTAACTATGTACTTCACCTACTGAAGCTTTGAGTACCATCTACGGATGACCTTCCACTAACTATTAAGACAAAGCTTAACAACCTACACATCATTTATTAATAACTGTTTATAGTAGTTAAGGGTGAGAAGGAGTGTGGTTTTCACATGTTTCCAGTCCTTTAGGCCCTCGAGTTAGGACTTCCTATAAGTTCGTCCTTGATTTTCTCGAAGATTGTAACGTAACAATATTAAATAAGTTTGCAAGTATTTTCACATTAGAGTGTTTGGATATCAGCATAGTTAGTGATGTTATGAGGGCTTCATACGTAGATCCAGACGTTGTTGACGTTGTGAAGAACTCTATGAGTACTAAGGGGAGGGTGGTCTTAGCATCTTACTACTAGGTAGAGTATTAAAGGCTTATAACTAACTACATTAGTAATATGTTTGGTGATACGTAGTGAGCGAAAGAAGGAGGAGGAAGAGTATTTTCGATATATTTGATGAGTTTATGAGGGAATTTGAGAGAGAGTTTGAAGAGATGTTTAGGACGTTT
>JAWBQY010000005.1:3864-72511 GCA_038844925.1 Sulfolobales archaeon
ATACGTGTATGGTTTTAGGATAACAGTAGGTCCTGATGGTAAGCCTAAGATTGAGGAATTCGGTAATGTGAGGAGGATTGGGAGTAGGCCGAGAATAGCTGAGGAGATAGAGCCTTTAGTAGATGTTATTGAGGAGGAGGATACCGTTAAAGTAGTTGCTGAAATGCCTGGCGTTGAGAAAGAGAAAGTAAAGGTTAAGGCAACTGAGGATACCCTCACAATTCAGGGTACAGACACTAATAGGAAGTACTATAAGGAGGTTAAACTCCCGGCTAAGGTTAAACCTGAGACTGCCAAGGCTGTTTATAGGAACGGCGTACTTGAAGTAGTATTGGAAAAATCTGAGAAGAAGGGTAAGGGTGGTATTGAGGTAAAGGTTGAGTGATCTAAGAGTTATTATCAAGTATCCTAGTAGATGAGTAAGGATAGTTACTCGGTATCCACTCCTTCCTCAACTACTAATTCTAAGTTATCGCCGATTATAGCACTCCTACCTGAGGGGTCTTTAATGATAAGCGTAAAGCGTATTAAACCATTCATAGCATTTTTAATTAGCTCTACCTTCTCAACACACTCCCTCCTCTCCTTACAATCCTGTGGAATGACCTCCAACACCCTTTCTAAGATACCCTCAATAGTTGTTAAATAGCCGTAAGCGTTAACCCCTGGGAATACCTCAACACCCAACTCAGGTATTATAATTGTCGCAGTAGATGACTTAACAACTACGGCATTTAAGTCATTAGGAGATTTAACAACTGCTTTTATAGTTTTAGGTTGGTCGGAATCTATCATTGAGACATCAGTTTTCTTATAATTACATTGAGGGCAAATACCATGTTCTATGAGTATGTTGCCGATGTAGGGCGCTCTATATATGTATAAGGATACCTTGAAGTTCGGGCTACCACAGTTTACACACCTAATCACTTCATCTCCTAAATACCTTAAAGTATCATTCATAACTACTACTCTATAATTTATTAGGTAAGACTTAAGAGTGTTAAGGTATGAGGTAAGTATGCTTCAATGGTTAGATGAATTGCTGGTCTTCTTCAGAGGACCCGCAGGAATTTCTATGGGTATGTTAGGCATGTTTATAATTAGCTTAGTAGCTAACTCCATACCATTTGTTGCACTTCCGTATTTAGCAATTATAATGGCTTACTCCGTATTCATTCAAGACCTAACCACTAAATTATTGCTTGCTTTAATATCAGCATTAGGTGCTACTGTAGGTAAGCTTATAATCTACTCCATCGGGAGTCTTTTCAGGCTGGGTCTCTCTCAGAAGACGTTGAAGAACTTAGAATTATTTAATAGGATAGCAGGTAAGAGTTTATTCCTAGCTATCTTCCTATTCGCATCACTTCCATTACCGGATGACGTTCTGTACATCCCGATGGGGATGACCAGATATAGCATACCTAAATACTTAATAGCAGTTCTATCTGGTAAAACCGTACTTACCTCCGTAATAGTGTTCTACTCACACTTAATTAAAGAGCAGGTCATGGAGTTCACATTCTTATTACCGGTTTATGTAGTAATAACCCTACTATTTTCATACATAATAATTAAGGTAGATTGGACTGCAGTATTAGACACTCTAACCTCTAAGGGCGTTGTAAACGGCATTAACGAATTCTTCAGACAACTATTAATGATATTCAAGCTTAGTAAAGACTATAAGAGTAACTCCCATCAATCATAGCTGAGAATTCTCAGCTAGATATTGCCCGACTTAAAACGATTGTAAGGAGGTAAGCTTAAACTAATATCAGTAATGAACTATTGATGAGACCTCTGCATCAAGGACGTGAGAGTTCCAGAGAAGAATCACGGAATAATTAAAGAATACCTAGAACAAGGTAAGCGTAAAGTACTGCCTAAACTCCCAGTAGATAAAGTGATGAGAAGGCTCCTATGGTGCGGGGGGTGGGATTCGAACCCACGCAGGTCTACACCATCGGGGCCTAAGCCCGACCCCTTTGACCTAGCTCGGGCACCCCCGCCCACTAAAAGTATGTGAACTGGGCTAAAAGGTTTAATGTTAGTATTTCCATATATTTCCTATATAATTGTGTTTTATTTTAATTTATTAATGGGTCTCTGCAGTGGGTGTTTACGGATCTGACACGGTAGATTTGTTAAGTAATTTTCTAAGTAGTTATTTGGATTCTACTTATAGTGTTCTTAATTCAGAAGGTGTGAAACGGTTAGTAAGCTTTCTTAGGGGTGGTAGTGATATGCTGATTACTTATACTGGTATGTATGTCTCACCAGCTAATTACTTATTTCTTCTGCTGAGGTCTTTAACCAGTATTAATGCATATGCTGTAGAGCCTGAGGCTATGACTTATTACGTAGCCCCCTACTGTGAGGGAGGGATTCGTAGGGTTTTAATAATCAGTAATGGCGGGGATTCCTCCTTAATTAGGGTGTTAGACCAGTTAAACCTTACTGACTATGAGGTAATGCTCCTTAGCTTCACACCATTATCTGACGCGGTTAAGGCTAGGGTCCGCGATGACTTACTCATCACTGTTTTAACTCCTGACCTCCTACAACAACACATACTAATTGGGTTAGCCGTTAGTGAGTTCTTAAATAGGTCTGGCGTTAGGGGCTATAGGCTATGGTATGAGTTAACTAACTTAAAGCCCGTGTTAAAGGACTTAATAGCTGGGTATATGAGTAAGTTATTAGAGGTAAGAGAGTTTGCTAAAGAACCCTTCATCATTTCCTCCACACCAAGTATGTTAGGCCCAGCTGAATACGTAGCATACCATTATAATTCGCCAGTGCCCCGCTACTTAATAACGCTATACAATGTTAAACACTATGTTAGGTATGTAAAGAAAGTACTACTAATATCAACAGATGTTGAGGAGTTCTCCGTTAAGGAGGTAAGAAACCTCAAACTAAGTAATATCGCAGACGTATGTGAGTTAAGAGTTAAGACAGACCCCCTCACAGCACCTATCTACGGGTTAATACTCCTAACAGCTTTGAATAAGCTCGGCGATCTAAATGTTTGAAGACTGCCTTAAGGGTAAGACCGTAGTGATTACGGGGGCCAGCGGCCTCATAGGGAGTGCGATTGCCGCTAAATTAGGGGGCGAGGGAGCTAGACTAATACTACACTACAATAAATCCGAAGAAAGTGCTGTAAGACTAGCTAACGAGTTGAGGGTAAAGACGTATGTAGACCTGGTTAGATACGACTTCAGCAGGCTTGACAACGTGTTAGACTTCATAAAATATTTAAAAACGAGGTACGATGTAATAGACGTCTTAATAAATAGTGCTGGGGTCTACGACGACACCCCACTACAGGCTGTAGATGTAGACTTAATCAATAAGGTATTAAACGTAAATTTAATTTCATCCATGTTAATCTCTAAGGAGATAGGTACTTCAATGTTTTACAGTCGTGGAGGCATTATAGTAAACTTAATATGCCTAACACCTCTGAGGGGTCAGAAAGTATATGAATGTCTTAAACCATCACTACCCTACATTATATCTAAGGCAGGCCTCATACAGTTAACTAAGTACTTAGCAAGTGAGCTAGCCCCTAAGGTTAGGGTGGTAGGCATAGCACCAGGCTGGGTTGGAAGTAGGAAGTTAACACCTCAATTAGTTAAGTGTGTGGAGGACTCCGTCCCGGCAAAGAGGGCGGCAGAACCTGAAGAAATTGCTGACCTAGTAAGGTACTTAATATGTAGTGGGACCTACATTAACGGCACAGTAGTAGAGTTTTCTGGAGGCCTTTAAACAATTCTAGAAGCCAAGTATTGACTAAATACTAGCAATTAGTCCTCATCAGACGCGGGTTCATAAATCACGTACTTCATACCTTGTAAGCTTCATCATCAAGATACATAGGCGTATTCATAAGTTATAAATTTAGTAGAGGTTTAATTCTCGGATGGTTAGGTGGGCTTCGAACTAGTAAGTGGTGTTGACGTAGTTAACGAGCTACCAGTAATTTACTTAAGGAAGTATAGGATGGTATTATTAGCTGATACCCACATAGGTTTTGAGGAAGAGATGGCTGAGAAGGGGGTTTACATACCGCGCTTTCAGAAAAAGAAGTTAATGAACATACTTGAGGAGGTCTTCAACTCAGTTGATGTTAAGGTCCTAACAATTGTTGGCGATTTTAAGCATAAGTTTAACGAGTTGGGTAGAATAGAGAGAATAGAGTTAAATGAGGTAATAAAGTATGTGTTAAGCAGGGTTGAGGAGTTCATAGTTGTTAGAGGTAACCACGATAACTACCTCTCAGTACTTACCCGTAAGTACAACTTCACACTAACTGACAAGTTGAGTATTGGTGACTTTCTAATAGTCCACGGCCATAATAAATTACCGGAAGACGTCCATGCGAAATACGTAGTCATAGGGCATGAGCATCCAGCGATTACGTTACGCGACTCCTTAGGAAGTATTGGTAGATTTCAATGCTTCTTAGTCGGTGAGTTATTTAATGGCCTACAACTAATAACATTACCTGCCGTAGGGGCTTACCAGACAGGTAGTAAGGTAACATTAGATAGGAACACGTACCTATCGCCAATACTTAAGGAGCAGACATCTCTGGAGAATTTAAGACCTGTAGTAGTAGACGAGGAAGTAGGTATTCTAGAGCTACCAGCCCTTAAAGACTTATACGACATATCTTACTGATAGTGAGCATAGTTTAAAAACCCTTTTTAAACCTTTTAAAAGGGTTTGATGTGGGATTAAACCCTTTAATTAGGATTGAGAATATAGTTGCTACGGTAAGTCTCGAGCAGGAGTTAGATCTAAATTTAATAGGTAGGAACGTGCCGAACATAGAGTACGAACCTGACGAGTTTCCAGGTCTTATCATGAGGTTGGAGGGACCTAGACTTACAGCCCTAATATTCAACTCCGGTAAGATGGTTGTCACAGGGGCTAAGAGTACTCAAGAATTAATTAAGGGGTTTAAAAAGATAATAAAGACCTTAACCAAGTATGGAATAATAATCATCGGTAAACCTAAGATTCAGATCCAAAACATAGTTGCATCAGCTAATCTCAACGCCGAGGTCAACTTAGAGAAAGCGGCATACCTTCTTAAAAACACGATGTATGAGCCGGAGCAATTTCCAGGACTAATCCACAGGATGGATGACCCTAGAGTAGTACTACTGATCTTTAGTAGTGGGAAAATGGTGATAACCGGAGCTAAGAGTGAGGAGGAGGTCTACAGAGCTGTTAACAACATCTACGAGAACTTAAAGGAAATCTCCTGCATTAGGGAGATTACATAATTTTTAATTTATATCAGAGTGAGTTGTGGTCTTCACCGAATCTCTAAGGCTGCCCACCTCATCATCTACTACTTTAATTCCTTTATCAAACGTTTAAAGTTTTTGATGACATCCCCCACATCGGAAAGCCTCATCCCCAAGGGTGGAGGGGGTCAAATCCTTAAAAGCTCAGTACTTCGTAGAGGGTTTTCCCTGAGGAAGGTTAGCTATAAAATATTAGACTACCTTACTTTAATGGTGTCTTAGTGGTTGGTGGGGTATCCGTAGGTATTATTAGTTGGGGGGCTTACATCCCTAGGTTTAGGATTAAAGTATCAGATATTGCTAGGTTATGGGGTTTTGATCAGCTATTAGTTAAGTCATTAAATATTGAGGAGAAGGCCGTAGCTAACGTAGATGAGGACGCAACTACTATGGGTTGGTATGCAGCTCGTTCAGCCATTATGAGGGCAGGTATAAATGTAGGTGAGTTGGGAGCTATTTTCCTTGGAACTGAGTCTAAGCCCTATGCAGTCAAACCAAGCGCAACTATAATAGGTGATGCGTTAGGACTGCCTAACAAGAAATTAGCATCTGATATGGAGTTTGCTTGCAGAGCTGCTGGTGAGGGGATTAGAATTTCAATAGGTTTAGTGTCCAGCGGTATGATTAAGTACTCCTTAGTAGTTGGTTCTGATACTGCTCAAGCTAATCCTGGAGACGTCTTAGAGCTTACCGCAGCTTCAGGGGCTGCTGCCTACATCATAGGTCCTAAGGATGAAGGTGTTGCATACTTTGAGGGCTCGTATACGTATACGAGTGATACCCCAGACTTTTGGAGGAGGGATGGATCGCCGTACCCACTTCACGGTGAGGTATTTACTGATGAGCCAGCTTACTTCAACCACATAGTCAATTCTGTAAAAGGCTTGATGAGTGAGCTAGGTCTTAGACCTGAAGACTTCGACTACGCAATATTCCACCAACCAAATGGTAGGTTCCCACTAAGAGTGGGGGCTGAGTTAGGATTCCCGAAAGATAAAATACTTCCAGGACTGGTGAACCCTTGGATTGGTAATACGTATAATGCTTCAGCATTATTAGGCTTAGCTAAGGTTTTAGAGGAGGCTAAACCTGGGCAGAGGATATTACTAGCAACGTTTGGGAGTGGGGCAGGCAGCGACTCATTCAGCATCGTAACTACTGATAAGTTGTTAACTAGGGTTAACAACGCGTTAAAGGTTACTGACATGCTAAACAATAAGATATACATTGGATATGATGCTTATGCGAAGTATAGAAAATTGTTGGAGAGGATATGAGCATGGCCTGTAGGAAGGTGTACATCGCATCAGCATCTATGATTAGGGTTAGCAGGTATTTCACTAAATCATATAAGGAGTTAGCATTCGATGTTGTGGATGAAATCTCTAGGAATTTAAGCAATGACGGTTTAAACAACATAGACTACGTTATAGTGTCAAACGTATTTAGCGATTCAATGCTAGATCAACTTGACATCTCCACAATTTTAACTCAGGAGTTAGGCCTCACACCTAAGCCTGCATTAAGAATTGAAACCGGTGAGTCAAGCGGTTTAGCAGCTATTGCGCATGCCTACGCCCTAATTAAGTCTGGACTAGCCTCATCAGTCCTCGTCATAGGCGTTGAAAAGAGTAGTGAATATCCAACCACCGCCATTAATAAACATCTAACTAAATTACTTGACTATGAGGTTGAATCCATATATGATTTCGCGTTAGTTAACGAAGCAGCCTTCCTCATGAAGGAATATATGGAGAGATACAGGTATAGCAGGGAGGACTTAAGCAGTTGGTCTGTAAAAATGCACAGCAATGCTGTTAGGAACCCCTACGCTCAGTTAAAATTCACTGTAACTAAAGAGCAAGTAGTTAATAGTCAAGTACTCTCCGACCCGTTAAGACTGCTTGATTCGTTTCCAATAGGTGATGGAGCAGCGGCTATACTACTCACAAGTAATGATGGCTTAATATCAAATAGCGACTACGTCGAGATTGAGGCAGTATTCCAGGCAACCGCACTACCGCTTAACTTAAGAGATAACATACTCGAATTACCGGCTACTAAACTCCTCTTCAGTAGGTTAGTAAAGGAATGTAAAGTAGATATTAATGATGCTGTTTTAGAAATACACGACTCATACAGCATACTTGGATACCTAATAATCGAAGAGTTAGGACTGGTTAGGAGGGGTAAAGCTCCTGAAGTCATCAACGACTTAAATAATGTAAACTTAAGCGGTGGATTGAAGGCAAGGGGGCACCCTATCGGCGCTACAGGCGTCTACCAAGTCGCAGAAATATTTAAAATTCTGACAGAAGGGTTAGGCGATGTTAGACGTAACGTTACGTGGGGGTTAGCACACAGTATGTCAGCCTTAGACTTAAATTCAGCAGTAGTAGTTGTTAGGAGGTGTAGGTAGTGAAGCTATCAATACCTAGGTTTTGGAGGAGGAGATTTGACTACTACTCTATTAGGATTACCGAGTGCTTAGAATGTGGTAGGAAGTCATACCCCAGGAGACCTATATGCCCGTACTGCAAGTCACGTAATGTTAGGACTACGAACTCAGTAGGACTCGGTGAAGTAGTAAGCTATACCATCAGCTATTACAGAATTGAGGGAAGTGAGGAAAACCTACCGAAGATCATAGCTTTAATAAGATTGGACGAGGGACCCATAGTCATTGGTGAGGTAGTAGATGTAAGCCAATCTGAAGTGCGTCAAGGCTTAAGAGTTGAGGCAGTTTTAAGGAGGTTGAAGTCTGAAGACCCCAGCGGGCTGATATACTACGGACTTAAGTTCAGACCACTAATAACCAACTCAGCCGTCGGCTAGGCCTTTTCCCTCCTTAAAACAGCCGTAATTACGACCTCTAAACCCGTATTTGAAACCACTACGACATGTTATTTACTTCATGTTGGAAGTCTGCCGCCATTCATGATTAGAGAGTTTTGGCAGCTGTTTTCTTTAAGTTTTTGTAGGTCTTTCTAGGCTTTCAAAACTTTGACATAATAGGAGTACGGCTCGTAGAACTTATAAATCCATGAGCTTCCAAACGTTTCAGTAATACCGAGTTCCCGAAGACCTACGGCAGTCCGGGGGAGGAGTTCGGGGGAACCGTGATGAACAATCCTGAGGAAGCCTACAAAACCTTGGGATGGGGGAGCGAGTGCGTACCTCAGCTTTAACCATCATTCACCTCTCGAAGTAGTTGTTAAGTTGGAGCAGCGGATCGTTTTAAGTACCTATGTATTTCGTAAACTGTCGTGAGGACTATTGCAATACTTATAATTATTGCAGATAATTCGTAGATAGATTCCAGTACTTCTAATCTTATTATAGTCTCAAACACTATGATTATCTGGAAGGTAGTTGCCAGCCCGCCTATGACTATATCTAGCAGTCTTGACACGAGCTCTCTTAAACTCCTTATACTGCGTAAGGCTGAGGTTAGTACGATCCTATAAATCTTCCTAAGAGTTAATGCAAGTGCTACTGAAATCACAATCATACTAACCACGCCAATAATAACGTCCACATAGCTCGGAAGCCCTAAAGGTCTAATAAGGTCTACTGAAATTGTATTTAAATATGAAACTGCTAGAAGGACTATTGAGAACTTGACTATAGGTGATAGGAGAGCTACTGTAAATTCTACACGCTTCACGTACCTTTCAGAAAGCGTCTCAAATAGTACTACTACTTTACGTGGAATGGCGGACTCTATTCTATCAAGCATCTTTAACCCATTAGGGAAGGCGAGGCTAAAGAATATCAATGACACTACGACGGATATTACCGATACTGAGACCATATCCCTAGCTACTACCCCTGTCGTAGCCAGCGAGTCCGTTAGTATTATACCCATCTCACTAAGCGGCGATAGAAGTAGAGCTAAAATTATGCTGTTCCTCAGACCTACACCTGAGAGCCCGCATCCTAGAAATATTCCGACCATTCTGGCTGCCGTAGCAGTTAAACCTATGAGGAGTCCTAAACCAATTATTAAGGGTTCAGCAACACCTGTAGTTATGTCTAGATACAACTGTAGGCCTAAGCTCGTGAAGTAGAGGAGTAGACCTACATCTCTAGGACCTTTAAGTAGGTCAGAGATGTCGGACACGCTGTGGAAGTAGGCAAAAACAACACCACCTATGAAGGCACCGAAGAGTTCTGGTAGACCGACGAACCTAGCGAGTGTGGCGAACAGTATGGCTATGGTGATCGAGAGGAAGAACTTACTTTCCTTCTCCTGTGCGAGAGGGCTCGTTAGGATTGGTTTAAGTACGAACCTTGAAGCTAATACGAAGAGGGATGCTGTTGCTACCAAGCCGAGAATTAGCCAAAGCGCTTCTGCAGGATGGACTAATACGAAGCCCATAGACATGAACACGGTAAATAACATAAACTGAACGAAGTCCTCAAGACTAGTCTGAACTACTGCATTAGTAGCTAATCCTTCTAGGAAGCCCTGCGAGGAAGTAGGACCTTTAGACCTAATGGTAGCGATTGCTGCGGTAGAACTGTTAATCATCATCATGAAGATCGCTAACCTACTGAGCGTGTCCATGTCAAACAGCAAGGCAATAACACTGCTTAGAAGCCATATAGTAACGTATGACAGAATCTCCACGGCTAATGCCTTATTAACAGCCTTTGAGAGCTTCTTAAACTCTAATGACGCACTAACTTCAAAGACGAAGAGTATGAGGCCGAACCACTTCAATGGATCTATAAACTTAGTTGCCTCGACCACATCCACACTTAAGTGAGTCATCAGGAAGGCTGCAACAAACCCACCAGCAATATATCCTGAGACTTCTGGCATATTAACCCTACGCATAATTAAGGCAAATACCACACCAAGAGAGAGTAGTACAAGCGTTACGAGTGCATACATAGTAAACACCACTCAACGCTCTCATTATACGGTTGCCTACGTAGGCCTTCACACCTATATGCAAACCAATAACCTACTGCAAACTGCATGAGATACCAGTAAATTCTGTTTAACATAATTTAATACTAACTCGTTCTATAAATACCCTCAGCAAGCATGATGGACAACCACGCGGTAATTTTAAATCCATGGCAAGCAAATCCTAACTTAAGCAGTAATGAGAGTTGAGTGAGAACTAGCTAATGTTGATGACAACGAGAGGATATCAACGCATGGAGGGCTGAGAGCAATAAGTAGTACTGACTACTACGAAGCTTAAATTCTTAAAAGTTATTCCCAATTCTAGGGAAGTTAATCTTATCTTATTTACTGCTTAAGTAGATTTAATTAGTGAGGTTGGTGTGATTGGGCATTGATGATATGTTTAAGAGAATTGTTGAGAGGAGTTTAACGTCTAAGATATTTAATGATAGGGAAGTTTTAAGGCCGGATTACATACCTAATGAATTGCCGCATAGGGATGAGCAGATAAGTAAGATAAGTTCTATACTAGCTCCTATCTTCAGAGGTGAGAGGCCAAGTAATATATTCATCTACGGGTTGACTGGGACCGGGAAAACAGCAGTTGTTAAATACGTCTTAATGAAGTTTGAAGAATATACTAATAAGTTTGGGAGGTCTTTTAAGTACAGCTATATTAACTGCAGGTATGATGACACTACGTATAGGGTCTTAGCTAGGTTGGCCGACTCTGTAGGTATTAAGATACCGTTTACGGGGCTTTCAACTTCAGAGGTTTTCAGAAGGATTGTGTTAGCCTTAGATGGTATGGGGGTACCGTTGGTTGTGATCTTAGATGAGGTTGACTCGCTTGTGAAGAAATGCGGTGATGAACTACTTTACAGGTTGACTAGAGTTAACGAAGAGCTTAAGAAAGGGAAGGTAACAATAGTTGGTATAACTAACGATGTTAACTTTATTGAGAGGTTGGACCCCAGGGTTAAGTCAAGCCTCGGCGAGGAGGAGGTTATCTTCCCACCATATGACGCACTCCAGCTCGAAGACATACTCTCACGTAGGGCTGTTAAAGCCTTCAGACCCGAGGTACTTGATGAAGGCGTTATTTCACTATGCGCGTCGATAGCTGCTAAAGAACATGGAGATGCTAGGAGGGCTTTAGACCTGTTAAGAGTTGCTGGTGAGATAGCTGAGAGGAAGGGGGATGGCAAGGTTACTAAGGAGCATGTACTAATGGCTAGGACGGAAATAGAGAGAGATAGAGTTGCTGAAGTTATTAAGACCTTACCACTACATAGTAAGTTAGTACTACTCTCACTAACCATAGACGGCGGTGATAGTAGAACTACTGGAGACGTCTACAACATATATAGAGAATTATGTAGGAATTTAAGCGTAGACCCAGTCACGCAGAGGAGGGTTAGCGACATAATTAGTGAGTTAGACATGCTTGGAATAATAAACGCTAAAGTGGTTAATAGGGGTAGGTATGGGAAGACGAGGATTATAAGCCTCAATGTAGACTTAAATACCTTAATTAAGGTGTTGAAGGAGGAAGGAAGGCTTGAAAACATTATTAAGAACTTTCGGAGTAGATGATGGGTACTTCCCACCGACTTATAAAAAATCCGATAGGAAGACCCTACTAGTTGCAACCTCATGTGAAGGTTTAAACCTAGTAGCCGTTAGGCTAACTACGATAACAGTTGACGGCTTAGATGGGACTGAAGCAGTGCTCAGATGCGTTAAATCTCTAGGCGATACACACTCAGCCATATTTCTCGACGGAGTCACATACGCAGGTTTTAACGTCGTAGACTCAGAAACTATCTACCGTGAGACCTCAACACCCGTAATAATCGTGTTCAAACATAGTTTAAACCTTAAATTAATTAAGGAAGCACTCATGAGGAACTTCAATGATTGGCTAGAGAGGTATGAGGTCATAGAGAGGGGCTACCGAAACGCATCTGAAGTCATAACACCTAAAGGCCCCCTACTCATATCATGTGTAGGTACTACTCATGCTAATGCGCTTAACATCTTATTAAGCCTTCAGAACATTAACCAATACCCGGAACCACTTAGAATTGCTGATATGATAGCATCAGGACTTACTAGAAATCCATACATATTAAACATCATCAATCAGTAACTCAACATCTCCCTCTAATCACTTTAAGCATCTCTAATAACTTATGATTGAACTCATAATCAACTACCCCTCCATCAACATCAACTTTAAACTTAACAATGCCGTCCATTATAATTGATAATATGACTTCAGGTATGTCCTTAGATAGGTAAGCCCTCCTCATTACGGGGAGAACTACGCAGAGGTTCTCTACGTTAATACCGAAATTATCTAGCCTCTTATTAAACTCTTCTCGTCCTCTAACACCTTCAAGTACATAGAGGCTGCGTGCTAAGCCAACCAAATCACCTAAAGTAACCTTCTTATAAGTACTTGAAGAAGACTTCAACATGACTGATTCGTAGAAGATACTGTAAACCCATGACTCCTCAAAATCACTAATATTAGGATGTTGTAGTCCTAAGGTATGACCTACTTCATGGATTATTAAGTCAGCATTCCTCAAACTTAAGAAGATGTATCTCCCAATGGTAAGAGCTAGTAATACCTCCCCATTAAATTCAACTGGTTTTGGAATTTCAATAATTACTATTACATCATCGTTAAACAATCCTTTTAAAGAGTTCAAAATGCTATGAACATCTTCTAATACCATCCTATCACTCTCAGTGATTAGGAAGGTATTATTGAAATGCGGGCTATTTACAAATATTATGGAAGTATCATAGTTAAATACTAATTCTAGAATAGATTTCCAAACATCGAATGCCTCTATATAGGAGTTAGGTAATGACCCACTGGGCACTACATAATAGGAGTATGCACACTTACCTAAATCGCAGCCTAAGTCCTCATAGGTTAGGACCGCAGCTCTCAGCTTAATCACACCATTTGATAAGTATTTTACCGCAGGGATTATGTCGCCTTCGTAGTAGTTTACTAGGCAGAATTTACTGTAGTTAAATACTCCTAAATCTTTCTCCAGTTTTAGTGTTTGAATATCTCCATTACGGGTAGTTATATTAACCACAGCTATCCTACTAACTTTATTGTTTGTTAAATCTACTTCATCAATTATTAAGCCTCTAAAGTACTTACTACCTAATATCAGGTCTGGAGGTTCGGAGCGATCTTCGTAGATGATTTTCGAAACGCATATTAAGCCGTTACATACCCTCGCAATCTTCGACTCATTTATTAAAGTATCACACCATACGTCCAACATCACAGTCTGATGATCGCAAATGTCGAAACCCACAGCCTTCTTACTATACATGCCTAATAATTTAGTAGTTAATAACCCACCTGAAAGTATGTAAGTAGATAGCATAATAACTATGAGTGCTACTATCAGTAGTAGTGCTGGTGAGGAAGTCCTAACTATTATGAGGTTTCCCTTTACCAACTTTAGCAACAAAGTTATTAAAGATATGGAGAGTTGGAAAATCGTCAGCCTACCGCTATGATCGAGAGGGCTTAAAGTTAAGGATGTTTGAGTCTAAATCCTACATAAATTATGTGTTCTTAGCATGCAGACATCGCATTTACCCTTCTTACATAAAGTTTTTACATGTACGTAGACGACTGTCTGCATGTAGCCTAAAGCACTTCCGAAGACCTCCTTTAAATACCCTACAATGCAATTATGTTTGCAGTTCCTACACTCATACTTCAAACATAACTTCTTAATTGGTTGACCTACGTTTAATCCCAATACTTTGTTAGTAAAGTAAGTTAGGTGGGTATCTGCTGGGGCTATATCAGTGCACCGCATCGCATGTAGTAGGTATGCGTAAACTATCTTAGGGCCTACTCCCCTAACCTCTAATAAGGAATTTCTAACTGCATCGACATCACCTCTAATGACGTAAGGTCTAACATTATACATGTAATTCCTTAGAGCAGTATTTAACTCCTTCGTTTGAGGTGATTTAAACATCTCAGAAACGTTAATGTTTAATATTTCATCTACATTATCTACTATGCTAAAGATCTTATCTATCCAGGATAGAACGTTGCTATGGTAGGACGTCCTCTTAGATAGAAATGTTGCTATGAATATGTAGTCGAAGTCTTTACTAGCCGTAGAGAGTCCGACCCCCCTCCACTGCATGATTAAGTAGTAGTATACATCGTTAAATTTAGGGTCTACATGACTTATTAGATTTAAGGGGTCTTCTACAATCCCGCAGAGCTCCTTCACATAGTTTAAGTCGTAGTCACTGTGACGTACTTTGACACCATTTAAATAATCCTCGAACGCCAACCCTCTGTACAGACCTAACCTCTTCACGTAAGTATTACCTACACTTTTAAGTAATGAGAGTGTGAATGATGGATATAGCGTTAGCTTGAGTGAGTATCCATCCCAAGCCCTGAGGATCATTACGGGCTAACTCCAAGTAGAGCTTAATTACCAATCGTATTAAATAATTTCATGAAGTATTAGACCCCTCACTCCTAACCCTTACTCCATCGCCTAAGACCCAGTAAGAACCATCGTCCCTTATTTCAAGTTTCCATATCCCCGTCTCATGTTTAACCCTCTCTACGATTTCAGTTAATGCTGGAATTACATCACGCCTACTAACACCTGCCACAATAACGTAGAAGACCTCATCTCCCTGCCTATAACTACCCACCCTATGTAAGACCTTAACGGCTTTAATCCTATCATTCTTAGCTACTACCTCCTGTAAGATCCTATTTAAAGCTCTTAGCGTGAATTCCTCATTAGATTCGTATACCAGCTCACGAACCTTCACACCGTTAACCACCCCCTTAACAAAGCCTACATAAATAGCTATAGCTCCAGAAGTCTCAATCCCGTTAACAGTCTTAACCTCCCTAATCAATTCATCAAGTGATACGTTATCATCCTTACGTAGGAGTCTAACCTCTATAGAACCACCTGAGGACGGCGGCATTAAGTCTACAACATCACCTTCTTTTAAAGCTGTCTTCAAATCCGCATCTGATATTGGGTGGGAATTACGTAGGACTATATAGGCACCAGAGTCTATAAAACTCCCAAGTTTTGGGTACTTCCTAGCTAATTCATTAAGTAATTCCTTTAAGGATGTATCATCACGTAGGGATAGTATCTCCTCGGAACGTCTTACCAGCTCTCTGAATAACGCATAATACCTTACCTTAATGTTCAAACTGTCTCAACCTCCTAAATAACCACTTACTAGTAATTATTCCGCCTTTAAAACTTCACTTAAATACCTAGCATAACAGAACATTGACAAATACTTTAAAGTCCTCTCAACAGCTTCCTTAACCAGTAGATGAGGAACACCTGGAGCACCATATGCAACTACTAATACGCTCTGAGTGTTTAAGTTCACTAAGGCTGTCTTTGAGTCCCTATGGGGATATAGGTGTAGGATGGAGTTCGAGTCAGCGAGAACTATTTCACATCCCTTCAACTCCCTCACATTATCATCAATGTCTACAATCTTCTCACCAGGTTTAGAATACCGAAGTTCTAATGGCCCCCTAACCCTACTCAAATCAAACACACTGATAGGTATTAAAGTCTCTAAACTAGCTATATTGCAGGCATCAACAACGTTGTTTATGTGGGGGAAGGAACCACTTTTAAGCACCCTCCTCAGTAAGGCCTCACTACTCACTCTAGTCTTAGTGGGGTCTATCCCCAACCTCCACATAATATCCCTATAAGACCTAATTGTAGGTACGTCCTTAACCCTCTCAACGTTATAATAACTTAATAAGCTACTGACTAACTTCCTACAGTACTCCCTTACATCAACTCTACCCTTCTCTACAACGACCCCTCCTGCAAAACCGTAGTAGGAGGAGATACCTAATAACTTAACCTCACGACTCACTATGAACTCTATACCCATACATACCAACACATTAATAGTCGTAAACTCAAAGTATTAAATTAATTAACGAAAGTTAAATTAAGTTCAAAGCACTAAACACTACTGCTAACACTACAGAAGACGTAGTTATCGATGTGCCTATCAAATGCCTCAAACCTAACCTCTCATTACTTAACTTCTTAGATATAAGCTGAGTTATTAAAGGACCTACAGAATTTACCAAGGTTGATACGAAGGTACCTACAGATTTAAGCGCGTATAGAAATACTAGAAAACCACCAACATGTGTGAAGAATCCCGAGGTGAGTAGGTATAGGAAACTCTGTTTTCCTAAGTACTTAAAGTCATGCAAGTGTTTAAAACCTAATAATGTGAATAGGACAGCTATGAAGAAAGACCTTAAAGAAGCTATTAATACCGCATCAACATTAAAAGTTAGATACCGACTTATAACTGTTGCCACACCCCAGAGAATTGCAGGTATATAAGCTATTAAGAAGTTAGCTGACACACTCTTAGAGGAACTACCCTCATCCTTCAACGCAACGTAGATGCCTAGGAGGGCTAGAGGGGTGAAGAAGACTGCGTAAATACCCCTCACCTCATTAAGTATGAGGAATGCTAAGATCTGAGCTATTAATATATACTGGTAAGCTATTAATATAGCCCTCCAGCTACCAATCCTTTTAATAGCCTCTATATAGAAGAGATCGCTAACACCTACTAAGATAGCACTTACTAATATCAATACTACGTCGTAGTAATCTACCGTACATACGAATATCCTAGACACCGTTAGAGGTAGTAATATTAGGAATGCGGCTAACCCCCTAATACCTGTCACAGCAGCTAAACTCGTATCAGATTTAATCCCCTGCTTAATCGCTATAGGTGCTAAAGACCATGAGATAGTGGCTAAGACCGCTGCCCCAACACCAGTTAACGAGTCACTCATAATATTCACAAATACGTTAAGTAGTGAATAGGAATATAAGCTATCAGCAAATCCTAGGTACTGGGGAGGATGAAGGCTCTACAAAAGTTAAACCACCTACCTCAGTTTTAGCAAGAACCCTACCTCTTACCAACTCTGAGAACGGTTTAACAACTTCCCCTATGATTGAGGAATGACTAAGACCTAAACTACGGAGCTTTTCCACAACCTCATCAGCAACCTCAGGATCTACGGCTAATACTGCAATACCCTCCGAAGCTACGTTAAGTGGTTCTATCCCCAACATATCTAAGAACTTCCTCACATGATCTCTTATAGGTATCCTACCCCTCTCAACAACTATTGTGAGTTCCTTACCGACCACCCACTCATTCAGTGTTGAAGCTAAGCCACCCCTCGTAGGGTCTCTAGCAGCGTGTATATACTCACCATAAGTGTCTAATATGGGTAACAGGTACTTAGATAGTGGTCTAACATCGCTTGATAGACCTTTAACATTATCAAGCAATCCTAGCTGAGAAGCTATTATAGTAGCCCCATGCTCTGCTATAGGTCCAGTAACGATTACCTTATCCCCAGACCTTATGTTAGTATCAACGATTAACCTACGTGCTATCCCTATACCAGCCGTAGTTATTATGACTCCATCTAAGGCGTTTTTAGGCATGACCTTAAAATCACCTCCTAATATGGCAACACCTTCGGATATAGCTGTATTTACTAAAGACTTAACCAAGCTATCTAGTAAGCCTACCTCAATACCGTCTTC
The DNA here is from genome assembly GCA_038844925.1 of Sulfolobales archaeon. Classification (GTDB taxonomy): domain Archaea; phylum Thermoproteota; class Thermoprotei_A; order Sulfolobales; family NBVN01; genus DTCV01. The sequence goes on from JAWBQY010000005.1 coordinate 21,792, forward strand.
AACAACTATGGCATCTACTAAACCTATAGGTCTAGCCCCCATCATAAGTAAGTCATTAATAGTTCCCGAAGCTGCCAAACTCCCTAAATCACCTCCTGGGAAGACGAGAGGTTTAACAGTATACGAATCTATACTTACAACTACGAACTCATCACCAACTTTAATGGCTACCCCATCATCCAACGCCTCAAGACCAACCCCATTTAAAACCCTCTTAAAGCCTTCAGGAACTTTAGAAACTATTAGCTCGTTAATAATATCCCACATCTCCTTACCCCCACCACCATGGCTTAGCGTCACAATCTTTGGTAACATCCTTAAACACCTCCTTACCTTTTAATTCCTACGAGTTAATTAACGCTACTGGTTTTAGTAACGGTCGCTTAATAACCACTCATTACCTACGAATACATTCCTCAACCCTAAATCACGCATAATCCTTATAGATTCACGCATATGCGCCTTACTAGTAGTTGGTAAATCAGTTAACATGAAGTCAGGACGGAAGGCTAGGAGGACAACCGGTATCTCAGTATTTAACGATGCCAGAAACTCCGCAATACTTCTAACCTCTATAAGGTCTACGTAACCTGGAACGAGTAGGATGCTGACCACCAATAACGGTGGTTCCTCCCTCAGGCTCATGTAGGTAGAAACTAATTTAATGTTTTCCTTAACCCTTTCAACTGCATCAACACCTGTTAGGGCGTGGTATATCTTAGGTGACCAAGCCTTAAGGTCTATTTTTACAATACCTCCTGACTCAAGTGAAACCTTAGTAACCTCCTCCATGATCTTCGGGTTTAAAGTACCGTTAGTCTCCCAACATATTCTTAAAATCCTACTACCGCCAACTTTCTTGAGGACTTCCCTAGAAGTCTTCAACGCATGAATTACGTTTGGTGTTGGATCTCCCCCAAAGTAGCAGATGCAGGTAACCCTACTATTTAAAGCTGCTTTAACTAATTCATCCACACTCATCCTATGCATGAAGAGTAGCGACTCCCTCCTACCCCTCCAGTTCTGACAGTAGAGGCAATTCAAAGAACATGTTGCATAGAATACTGCAAGATTGTAATACCCTGCCTCACCATCAGGTCTTAACGAGTATTGAGGAAAGCCCCTACCTGTGACTGCTGGACATACAGGAAATGCCACACAGTTAGTTGGATGTACATCGTAGTACCAAGACCCGTACGACACGTCGTAAGAACCCAACACGTGTTTGAGACCTCCTTCATATAGGTAGTTACCACAGTAACCCAATACATCACTACTTAAGTAGCAGTTATTGATGCAGAGACCGCATCTAAATTCCCCAGCCTCGGCTTTAGTAGGTGACAATCCAAGCACATTCCGAGCCGTTCTATGAGCTCTGACAACACTCTCAGGTAATTGCGGAGCTCTACGTAAGCATTCAGAGCATAAGCCTATAACATCACTTACTGTTACAGACTCCCTACCACATAAACCACATCTTCCTATGATATCACCTCCAAACTAACGCCCTACCGATATCGTAGTGGCCTAAGAGAGGTTCTGAAGTCTTAAATAATACGTACCCCGACCTAATGGTCGGACTTCTAAGCAGGCCTACCCTATCTGGGGCTAATAACATATAGCTTAAGTACTCCTTAGGTGTGTCAACAAGTTCTAGGAAGCTCTTCTCACTTCTGAAGATGACTTTAGTATTAGTTAGCTGAGTTATAATTTTATGCACGTCCTTCGGTGAATGAGTGGAGAATATGAAGCCCAACCCCCTAGCCCTACCCAACCTAGCAATCATAGATATGAAGTCTGCAAGCATGTCAACCTCCTCATATGAAGTCCCCTCAGATGGGAAGAATCTATGCGCCTCATCTAAAACCACTATTGCTGGCCTATCCGTACTTCCTGAATGTGCACCCCTCTTCCAGGCGTATAAAGACCTAAGATACTCATACGCTATTAAGTTAGCTATGAAGGTACTTGACCCTCTGGCCATCGGATAATCTAAGTCTAGGATTACTGGCCACCTACACTCCTTGACCAACACATCTATCGGTGGGATCCCCAGGTAATTACCATCAACCACTACGTCAACATCGTCAGAACTTGCTAAGAAGTTAAAAACCCTCTCTATATTCTCTAGAGTCGACTTATGTAACTTCATGACCTCGGAAATGCTCTTCTTAAGCTGTATAAACCTCATATACAGTGATGTAAAGCTATTGATACCTCCTGCCTGATCTTCTAGGTAATTTATTATGTTCCTTAAGTAAAGCCTTGCCTGACGTGAGAATAGAGGTAGTGAGTCTAAGTGGTCCTTCATCCTCACATAACTTAATGAAATAGGTATGACCTCGATGTTGACTTTAAATGTATCTGAAGTTAATGTAGCAATGACCGACTTAATAATGCCGAGATCCCTACCCTCCAACGATAATTTATAGTCAAGTTGAGTGTTATGGAATAATGATAAAGTCCTGCTAAACCTATCCCTTATGTACGCATTGGAAAATTCTACTATGCTACGGTATAACCTCCTCCTAAGAGGTACTAGGTAGGTCACCCATTTAGGATACTTGCTTAGTAGGTCGTCCAACCCATTTATAAGTATTTCAGAGTCCTTCGGCACTTTATTAGGCGGTAAAGCTATTTGAGTGTAATCTCCAGTAGCATCAATTATTGATATGAAGATATCCTCCCAACTACTTAACATACTGAAGACTAAGTTCTTAATAAAGGTCGTCTTACCAGCACCTGTAGTCCCCAATACTAATAGGTGTTTGAAGAACTCATATCTCGGTATTTTAATGGGTACTAAACTGCTAGGAGTTAGTGATTGAGGAGATGTTAAAGAACCTACTACAACACCATCGGTTGGTAAGCCAGTAACCACCTGTACTAGTGAGGGGTTCGTAGGTATGGCTACTGGTGATTGAGGTTCTACAGGCGTTGCTACAGGTAATCCATCCTCAGTTAGAAGGGGTTCTGCCTCCACTAATGTATAAGTCATTAAACCCTCAACTCTGTAATCTAAACCAAGACTTAATGGGGTCTCAACCTCAGAAGCTGCATCAGTCCTCGCAACACTCCTAACCCTCAACCCAACATACTTTAAACTCTTTAAATCAACAGCTATTAAGTAGTCCCCAATACCTATAGTTAGTCCTTCGCCGAAGTAGACATACGGATCTACCTCAACAACTACTCTAACCTCACCATCAGACACTTTAGAAGGACTCCTCCTACTAACACGTCCTACGACCTTACCTGCATTTGAGATCTTAGCTAAGGCTTCGTAAGACCTTTCCTTAAGCAACTCAATTAATGAATTAAAACCATCACTCATATTCTAAAGCCTCGTAAGGTATTGAAACACCCCTCATTATGAGCATGTTGACGAAGATCTTAGTCATCTTGCTGAGCACGCCTTTACTATATGAGTCAGCTATGCTTAACCTATAAGGTATGTCTAAGCCGTAGTCGTAAGCCTCAAATACTATGTGGGAGAGCACATCATCCATGAAATCATACGGCATATCATCAAATACTTCCTTAAGCACTTCAATACGGAATACTGAGTAAGTATTATAGATTGAGGACTTAGGCACTGCAACGTATGTGAAGTATCTTGCAGGTCCCTCACCACGTCGGTATAAATATATGGGCGTTCTAATAGGTTTAGACCTCACATTCATATCCTTAATTAAAGCCTCAACGAATTCCACATCAGAAACACCACTAGAAATCGATGGCGGTATGTAATAAGAATTCCTAACCCTCTTAACTATATTTACTGGAAGTAAACCGTACCTATATGCTTCCCTAATTAACTTAGTCCTACACTCATTAAGCCTAGATAACTCATCATTCCAACGGCATACCATCTTAGGGTGGTGTAAGGGGTAGTAGATGGGGCCGTCAATCATTAATATGGTATTAGGTTGAAGTATTTCTAAAGACTTACTAATCATGTAGGACTCTAGGTTTATCCTAACGTCATGAGATATAGCACCTAATGGGAGGTTAGGATCGTCAGCATATCTTAAGTTAAGCATTATGTAAGAGTCTGTAACTCCGGCCATCCTACTACCTAGTAAGGTTCCAGCAAATGGCGCCTCAGTAACGGATGTCATAACATCGGGGTATACTGTAATTTTTGACGCACATATAACGCCTACTGATAATGCGACCTCATTGTTATTTGTCATAATGTTAGATGAGGCTGCATCAACAGCACCACTTACTAAAGGTCTTGAAGGTCTACTAATAACTTTAGGTTTATCTAAAACCTCAACGTCTTGAGATACTTCCAAAGTAGTGAGTCTTACAGTAGCTCTACTAAAGTTAGAGTTATTAGTTATACTGTCCGCAAGTTCGTTCAGCAACTGTAGTAGCATTCGGTGCTCCAGGCCCAAATAACTAACTGCGTAGATACTTTAAATGCGTATCTCATCTCAAGAGGTCGCTGATAATGCTTTAATTTCCAGCTAACTTATATTCCTCAGTAATAATCAAGTAACACTACGTGGTATAGATGGAGGAACATCATAGGAAGTTCAGTATTAGTGGTATAGTAAGAGGTGGTTTCTGGCTTTACTTTGGTAGTATTATCGATAACTTCGCAGGCTTCATATACTGGATGCTCGTCTCTGTACTAGTAGGACCTACTGCCATAGGCATTGCGAGTGCTATCTCAAGCCTTTCCGGACTAATATTAAGTTTCTTAGGCTTCGGTATAGGTACAGGAGTTGTTAGATTCTTCGGTATGTGCTTAGGGAGTAATGATAGAGAAGGACTTAAGACATATTTCTGGACCTCCTATATATTCAACCTGTTAATACATGTAGTAGTTGGATTATTGATCACTTCATTAGGTGTTTATGGATATGAGTTCGGCGGGATCTCAGGCAGCATGCTTATTTTCACTTCACTAATGGTCATAGCCGGCTTAAACTCCGTACCTACATCTCTAATAACTTCTATGCTTAAGACTGAAATCATCTTTACCTCCATAGTGTTGAGCATATTCTTCAGATTCGCCATCGGGATTACGTTGGTACTGTATTACGGGTTAGGATGGGTAGGTGCGGTTATTGGAAATCTAGTCCAACTCTACGTTAGGTTAATAATAATTAACCTACGGACTATGAAGGAAGTGCCGATCAGACCGTGCTTCTCTTTTAAAGCACTTAAAGAAGTACTAACTGCTGGAATGCCTTCATGGCTACCAGGCCTCATATCGTCTGCTGGTAGTTTATTAGGCGTTCTCTCAGTCTACACGATCTCAGGTGCTTTAGAAACAGGCTATTACTACGTGTCATCAGCCATAGCGAATGTGATCTTAATGGTTAGTGCTAGTATCCTATCACTTACGTTTCCAGTCCTTAGCGGTATGAAGGATGGAAGGAAGAGGACTTTATCACAGGTTATGAGGGTAAGTATAGCCCTCATAGCCCCTCCCGCAATATACGTAATGTTTTACTCTTGGGTACCGCTTTCATTACTCGGTAGTGAGTACCTTAACTCAGCCCCTATACTGACTACCCTACTAATCTCTTCCATCCCCTTAGCAATTACTTCAGGTATAGGAAGTCTAGTATATGCCTACGGGAAGTATCTATTGGTTTTAATGATTAACATGGCTATCAGCGTAGTTAGGCTAATACTCTACTACATCTTAGTTCCAGATTATGGAGGGTTGGGCAGTGCGGTTGCCTTCACCATAGGTAGTTACGTAGGGTTCTTAACTACGTTACACATTATTAAATCCATTAAATTTAACGTAGAGTGGGGCTCACTAGCTAAGACTACTGCTATACCATTAGCTTTGAGTGCAGCCTGCTTCCTCCTAAACATCCACTGGTTAATATCACTTATAATAGTAGCTTCCTCATATATCGCCTACTTGAAATTCAGGATTATTAGTAGGGATGAGTTGAAGGAGGTCGTAAAAGCCTTACATATGGAGGCATTAGCTATTAAGATCTACAGCAGGTACGGCGATATAATTAATAGAATATTGGGTTATTAAATACAGCTGATATAGAGTTCTAATTCTAACCAACTATTGTTAACTCTCTATCTCTAAATAAGACGACTGCTAACGCTACAGTAGAAGTTGCTAGGGAGGTTAGAGCAGTAGATGTTACCATCTTCGACGCGTCGTAGTAACCTACTACACTAATCCTAAATTCGTAGGTAATGCTATCACCAAATCTGTAGGTATTAGTCATGATGGACACTATCACCGTTTTAAAACTCCCGTAAGCTTCTTTTAAGACTCCGTTATCATCGTAGTTAAGTCTTAAACTCTCTATGTATGTTGGGACGTTGACTACTGAGTCCCCCACCCTCAACTTAGAAGTCGTATTTAGGTTGATTAGCTCAAGTGATGACGATGATGCTGACTTATTGATCATTAAGTCAAGACCGACTAATCTGTTAATTAGTATTCTAGTGTAGGTATTAGTTATGGTCTGCACTTCAACGTTATTATTAACTACTGTGAATACTATGCTATCATTCAACTCAGCTATGCCGACAGCCCTACCACTCACACCAGCAACGTATATAGTTAGTTGACTAACATCGCTAGCAATGACTGCTGAACCAGCTATTAGGGATGCTATTAAGGCTGAGAGGAGTAATTTAGATGTCCTCCCTAAGCCCCTTACAGCTTCTACCTCTCTAAATATAATGTTAAATATATGTCCATAACTACGCCAACCCCTAAGTAGTTCAAGTCTTTCCTTCCTAACGAGGATTGGTAGTAATGCGATCCCGGCTACAAAACCGCCGGCATGTGCGAAAAACGCTACAGCTGCACCTAACCTTGAATATCCGTATATTACTTGAGTAGCAAACCAGAAGATAAGCCAATACGATGCTCTAACAGTAAAGCAGACTGGGAATATGAAGAAGAACCAACAAGCACTTAATGAAGTACCTGGGTAGAACATCAAATATGCTGCTAAGACCCCGCTAATAGCTCCGGAAGCACCTAAGGCTGGAATCATTAAGGCGTAAGGCCCTTGAATGTAGCTGAAAGCTGTATGGAATACTGTAGCTAGTATACCTGATATAAAGTAAAGTATTACAAATCTTAAAGATCCCAAGGAATTCTCCACACCCCTACCAAATATGTAGAGGAAGTACATATTGAAGAATATATGCAGTATATCACCGTGGAGGAACATAGATGTAAAGACTCGGTAAATGTTTGTAGGGTCTTCAACTAATAAGATAGGGATGTAACTACCTACCTCAACCCAATAACCTCCTATAGACATAAACATATTACTTAATGATGATATTATATAAACCGCTACGTTAGCCAGTATTAATGCTACTGTAGCTTTAGGATATCCGAATTCGTAGCCTTCGGGGAGAGTCCCCGTAGGGAGGCCGAATAAATACCTACTTAAATTCCCTAATTTTATAGTAGCTCCACCCACTAATTTTATGTTATGTGCCTTAAATATGCTAGTATGTGATGTATTTCTCTAAGTATCTATTATTTTCTTTAAGTTATAACTAATTATAACTAAACGTTAAATTAAAAACCCTAAATTAAAGACCTACCACGGTGTGAGTAGTGAGCGATAATGAGTATTTATGGCTGCTATACGCTTTAGGTGCATTCATCATGTTTGGCGTAACGAATTTCCTACTTAAGCTAGCTAGTATTAAGGGAGTACCCTCAATAGAAGGTACTGCTGTGCTTTGGATTTCCACGGGATTAGTTGGCTTGATAGCATTTCTCTTAATTCTTACTAGCGGTTCCATCAACCCACTAGTAAATCCCAGTATATCTAAATTAGATTTTAAGTACTTTACAATACCAGTAGTGGCTGGTATCACATTAGCTGTAGGGATGTACTTCCTTAAAGCTGCCGTAGCTACGGGTAAGGCGGGTCCTGCAACAGCTATAAGTGCTTCTAACGCTGCATTAGTAGCCATACTGACCTGGCTAATTCTTAATGAAAAACTTACGTTGAGTGAGGTATTAGGAATGATTGTTTACATTATCGCAATAATGTTTCTCACATTAAAACCGTTAGGATGACTTGTAGAACTACTATCAAATCACTTAAAACTACAGCTTACTCCTTTTTACTAATTCCCTCAAGCACTTCCCTACCTAGTGGAGTTACCTTAATGTAAGTCTTCCCACCAACGTCTGTCGTGGTTATCAGTTTAAGATGACTTAACTTCCTAATACGTCGCCAGGCTACAGACTTACTTAAACCTAATTCACGGGCCAAGCCAGATATGGTTAACTCCTTAGTAGACACCACTCTAAGTATTTCAATATCCCTTTCATCAATTTCAGACTTTAAAGTCCTAACATCATATTCCAGTAATTCTACTTCCTCCCCAGCACTAGGCTTGCGGCGTCTAAGTAAGTAGTAAATCACTCCTGCTAGGGAAGCACCAAGTAATAATGGGATGGGATACCAGGGTGGAGGGAATGCTACCGCAGTAGCGTTAACTATGGGTGACGTTGTATTCCCGATAAACGTTAATGGGATGTAGGATATCAGATAGGTACCACCTCTACTATACGTTAAAGTTATAGCTGTATCCGTAAAGGAAACATCAGCTGAACCGTTAAGATATAGCAATGCTGAAGACTTGGGGAGTAGTACCTTTGAAGGACCACCGGGGCTGATGACAACATCGATATACGCCTCTCTTATAGTAGCAGCCCTCGCTACGTAATTAACAATTACCTTTTCAGAATTACCTATATTATAGATTATGACTATATCGCCGTCAACTAATTCAGCTGGGAGTAATTCATTGAACTCATTAACAGCAACTATACTTTCCTCAATTATCGAGTCCTCAACCTTTACATAGATAATACCCTCCTCCCTAACACCATCTATAAAAACACTTACATATGCATAACCCTCCGAACCTAACCTATATAAATACTCAGTCCTAGACGTATTAACTTCAGCATGTAGAGCGGGCTGTAGTAATAGTGTGATGGTGAGAATAGTCAACATGATCTTTAGCTTCCATATCATTTAACTCCTATAAAAGGAGTTTAATACATCTTAATATGCTCTACTGCTTAATTAGCTTCTTAACACTCCAAGCTTATATAATCCATCCATAATTAAGTACTTCAAATTCGCAGGGCTTCATCACACCGTTATTCAGAGTCGGAAGTTCATAACATCTAATAAATATTACCTTGTAAGATTTAAAAATCTATTTTAGTTTACGATTTTCTTTCTTCAATAGCTGTTACTTAGCCTTTACAAATACGTATACTGGTGTACCGCATGTTGGACATGATCCTTTTAACGCCTTCCTACCGTTCTTTAGGGTAACTTCTTGGGGGTTTTTAATCTCAACCTTCTTCCTACACTTTACACAGAACCCAACTGCCATATATTATGCACCCATGTATCTATTTATAGGTAGGGGTAAATAAAGCTAGCGTACATGAATTCGTGGGACGAATTCGTGAAAACTACATCAAGCGTATTACCTAATAATTACTTCATGTCTTAAGCAACTACCCAGTCCTGAAGACCTCCTACCACATGGGTGGTGGGAGACCCTCCAGTCTTATGGGTCATACTTACGACCTCTTAATTTAATAAGTCTGTTTGTAAGTCATTTCATGTGGTTTGGATGGACTTCAAGGTGAAGGACTTAGGTCTCGCTTCGAAGGGTAAGACACAGATCGAGTGGGCTGAAACCCGTATGCCTGTACTTAAAATTATTAGGGAGGAATTCTCCAAGAGTAAACCACTTAAAGGTATTAGGATTTCAGCCGTTCTCCATGTGACTAAGGAAACAGCAGTATTAGTTAAGACCTTAGTAGAAGGTGGTGCTGAAGTGTGGTTAGCTGGCAGCAATCCACTCTCAACTCAGGATGACGTAGCTGCAGCCTTAGCGGAGGAGGGAGTGCACGTCTATGCTTGGAGAGGTGAGACGAGAGAGGAGTATTACTGGTGTATTGAGAAAGTATCCGAAGTAGGTCCTCAAATCGTGGTTGATGATGGGGCAGACCTGCACGCATATTTACATTCTAAGGGTCTGACTTCTAAGGTGATGGGCGGTACTGAGGAAACAACTACTGGTGTTTACAGGCTTCGAATGTTAGAGAAGGAGGGCAGATTGGGGTATCCGGTGATAGCTGTAAACGACTCCTACACTAAGTACTTATTTGACAATAGATATGGTACTGGGCAGTCAACAATTGACGGGATACTCAGAGCTACGAACATACTAATAGCGGGAAAACTAGCTGTTGTCGCCGGCTATGGATGGGTTGGGAGAGGAATAGCCAGTAGGTTGCGTGGGATGGGTGCTAGAGTAATAATTACTGAGGTAAATGCTGTGAGGGCTTTAGAGGCGGTGATGGACGGATTTGAGGTAATGCCTATGGATAAGGCGTGCGAGGTTGGAGACATATTCGTAACAGCGACAGGGAATATTAACGTAGTTAGAATGGAACATATTAATAAGATGAAGGATGGAGCGATCCTAGCCAATGCAGGACACTTTAATGTTGAGATAGACGTAAAATCCTTAGAGAATTCTGCAAAACAGCGGAGGGTTATTAGGGATAATCTAGTTGAATACCTCTTAAGTAATGGGAGGAGGGTCTACCTACTAGCTGAGGGGAGGTTAGTCAACCTGGTAGCCGCTGAGGGACATCCGAGTGAGGTCATGGACCTAAGCTTCTCAAACCAAGCATACGCTATTAAATACTTAGTCGAGAGGTATGGAAAGTTAGCCAACTCTGTGTATAAGTTACCGGATGAGATTGACGAGGCTATTGCTAGATTAAAGTTGATGAGTATGGGAATCTCAATAGACGTGTTGAGTGAGGAGCAAAGAAAGTATTTAAGTAGTTGGGAGCTTGGTACTTAATTAAAAATGTAGAAGAAGTTGAGCATTAGGTGGCTTAAGCCTAACATCATTTTAAAATTTTTCAACGCAGATCTTTAAACACTCACCAGAACAGATATAGAATTCCTCTCCATACCTATCGTAACATAAATCTATGCATTTATCTTCGCAAGACATCAGTAGCGACGTGGCAATACAGATCACCACAGAATAGTATGACGTTCACTTTCTTTTAAACTTTTCGTTATTAATTGTAGTGGTGGTGTGTTTGGAAACTAGTAACGAGTTAGTAATAGGTGACTTACAGAATATCTGGTTTGAATATGATAGGCAAAACGACATACTCTACATAAACTTCGGTTACGATGTTGAAGATGCGGACGAATCCATACTTACTGAGAGTAATGTGATTGTGAGAATTAAAGCGGGTAGGGTAGTTAGCCTCACAGTCTTCGACTTCAGTAAGAGGGTTGGCTTAGAGTAGTGATAGCGTTGCTCTTAGTATTTTACGGTAAAGGTAAAGGAAAGACTACAGCTGCTTTAGGGACGTTACTCAGATTTTTAGGATATGGTGGGAGGGCCTTAGTAATGCAGTTTATGAAGTCAGGTAATAGCGGTGAATATAGGCTTTATAGAAAGTTATCTGAGTGCGGGTTGAACGTAAAGTGGTTCTGCTTAGGGACTGACGAATTAGTAAATCCTAACGACCTAGGCAGTGAGGCCGCTTCAGTAAATATTGCTAAGGGGTTGGGATTTCTACTCTACGAATACCCCAAACTCGTTAAGGAATTTCAGCCAAGCCTCACAGTATTTGACGAGTTAGGTTTAGCAGTACATATGGGTCTAATTCCTGCAGACCTAGCTCTAAATATCTTAAGTAGTTTTACAGGAAGCAGTGAATTACATGCGATAGTGACTGGTAGGTACGTACCTAAATACTTAAGAGATATAGCTGATTTAGTTACTAACTGCCGTGAAGAAAAACATTACTTTAGAAAAGGCTACGTAAATCTTGAAGGTCTTGATGTCTAAGACTTACCGGACTGACTCTCTAACTCATTTACTAGTTTAGATAGTTCTTCAATTCTCTCCCTAACCTTTTTAAGTATGTCTTCACTAGCTTTAATACCTTTCTTAATGAAGAATGAGAGAGCTTCAGACCTACTCCTAAACACTCCTACATTTACTAATAGGTCAATGATCTTTAAATCATGTTCTGAAACCCTAACAGACACTACTGTTGAAACATCCTTAACAATACCTTTCTCAACCTCAGCTCTAACTTCATTAAACGCCTCTGCTAAAGTCTTAGATAAGTTACTTAAAGTTGAGGTAGTAACCTTAAATATGTCGGAAAGTGGAGGGACTAACATGGGGAGTCCGGTCCTACCACCCTTAAAATACTCCCTAGCCTCATCTAACTTCTCTAGTAGTTCATCAAACATGTAGCTAACCTCATCCTCAAATTCCTCAACCCTCTCAATAATTAACTCCCTAGCATCCTTTGAGAGCTCCTTAGAACTCCTCCTAATCTCTCTTAACTGAGCTCTTAAATTACGAATAAGTCCTCTAATTTCCTTCCTCAACTTTAGAATAGAGGCGTTAAATGCTAGCACGTCTCCCTTAACCTTAGCTTCATTAATAACGTTCTCCAACTCATTACTTATTCTTTTAAACTCGCTTTCAGCATATCTTACTAACTCATCTAACTTCCTACTAATCTCATCTAAACTCATATTACCACCAAGTATTCTTAACAGTTTCACCATTTATAAATATTACATATAATAAATTCAATATTACATATATTTGGTTAGAATAACTTAGAGAAAATACTTATACAACCCTCTAAGTATATGCTAACGGTTAATACATGATGACACCTGGGAAACTCCGCCCTGAGATCTTACGTAAATACGTATTTAGTAGGGTAGGTGTGGTTGACCCATGCGTTCTAGTAGGTCCTTCAATAGGTGAGGACGCAGCAGTAATAGATTTAGGTAATGGTAATGTATTAGTAGTTCATGTAGATCCCATATCAGGGGCTGTCGAATATTTAGGTTGGTTAGCAGTTCACATACCCTCAAATGATGTAGCTGTTTCTGGAGCGAGGCCTCGATGGCTACTACCGGTATTATACTTACCTGAAAAATCCGACATAGAATTAGTGGATAGGATTACAGAGCAGATGGACTTAGCTGCTAGAGAGATAAACGCTATGATTGTTGGAGGTCATAGTGAATTTACGCCAGGTATTAGAAGACCTCTAATATCTATGACCTCAATCGGCACGACCTCTATGGATAGATACGTCGTAAGTAGTGGTGCTAAGCCTGGAGATGTTGTATTAATGACTAAGACTGCAGGAATTGAGGGAACCGCGATCTTAGCATCCGACTTCAGTGACCTACTACTGGAGCGTGGCATTAGTAAAGAATTAATAAGTAGGGCGCGTAGTATGATTAAGAATGTTAGCGTAGTTAAGGACGCATTAATACTTTCTGAAAGTAGGTTACCTACTTCAATGCACGACCCGACGGAGGGAGGAATACTTGGAGGTGTTTTAGAAGTGGCTTACGCTTCCAACACGTCAATAGTAATTTACGAGGAGTCTATACCGATAGCTGAGGAGACTGAGGCCTTCTGCAATGCGTTAAGGTTAGACCCGTTGAAAATCCTAAGTTCAGGTACCCTCATAGCAACAATACCGGCTAACAAGATGGGGGAGGCCCTCAGCAGGTTAAGAAGTGCTGGAATAACTTCATCAGTAATTGGTGAAGTCCTCGAACGTCGCGATTACTTAGTTAAATTAATTAGAAAGGGGGGTGAAGTAATTACTTTCAACGATGTTTACGTAAGCGATGAAGTAATGAAATTATGGGAGCTATAATTAGTAATACGTTAAATTAGCTCTAATCCATAAATTGCAGATACTATCGATTAATCAACGGAGTATCACATCACTGCATGGTAGTTAAGTTTTTAAGCAGTTTCTAACCAATTGTTAAGGTGGTCGTTATTAATACTACCGATACCTGAATTAGGTCAGGTAGATACCGTATTTACGATTAGATCGTCTCAAGCTAAAATAGGCATTGGTGCATCAAAAGAACTTGGATACGACCTAAAAAAGATGAAGGTCTCGAAAACACTACTTATATGTGGTAAGAACACCTACGAAAAGACAAGTATTGTTAAAGATATTGTGAGGGTCGTTGAGTCAGAAGGTATTGAGGTAAATGTCTGGAACGGTGTTGAACCAGAACCAACCTTAGAGTCCATTGAGGAAGGAATTAAATATGCGAGTGAGTTTGAATTTGATGCTTTAATAGCTGTCGGCGGTGGGAGCTCGATAGATACTGCAAAGCTGATAAACCTCTACACAACTTACCCAACTAATAACATCTTAGACTACGTACCGCCGCCAGTAGGTAATGGTAAGCCAATCCCAGGAGGTTTAAAACCGCTTATAGCAATACCGACAACAGCTGGTAGTGGTAGTGAGACAACACCTACAGCAGTTTTCACGATCACTAAAAATGGGTTGAAATTTGGATTAACGCATGAGTACCTACTACCAGCCCTAGCTGTAGTAGACCCCCTCAACACTATCACCATGTCACAGGTAACTACTGCTTCTACAGGGTTGGACGCGTTAATGCATGCTATTGAGGCCTATACATCTAGGCCGTATAATACTAGACCTAAACCACCTAGGAGTGATTTAAGACCTGTTTACGTCGGTTCTAACCCAGTAACTGATAGCATTGCCGAGAAGTCAATAGAACTTATTGGGAAGTACTTAAGGAGGGCTTACCACAACGGCCAAGACCTAGAAGCTAGGTTTGGTATGTCATTAGCATCCTACATGGCCGGCATAGCTTTAGGCAATGCGGGTACACACATATCACATGCTATATCATTAGTGTTGGGTGGGATTACAGACGCACCACACGGCATATGCGCTGCTATTACCGCTCCAGCATTATTAGAAGTATTAATTGATGTGGTTCCTGAGAAGTTAGCTAGGATTGCCCTCCTCCTAGGCTATAATGACGAGGTAAGTATGAAGAAGTTAGCAATGAAGTCAGTTGAAGCTGTTAAAGACCTCCTTCTAGGGCTTGACTGTCCGAACGGGTTGGAAGACCTTGGGATTAAGGAGTCAGACATCCCTCAAATAGCTGAGAAGACCTTACTAATGCGTAGACTGCTTAATCAAAGTCCCGTAGAGGTTAGTAAAAAGCTTATAGAGAGAATATTGATGAAGTCACTTAGGATATGGTAAGATAGATTCAAAAATTAATTAAAATATAAACATAACCTTTTAAACCAAAGTTTTAGGGCCCTATGGATATACCACCATCAATATTTATGACTTGACCGGTTATGTAGTTAGAATCGTCGGATGCTAGGAATAGCACTAACTTAGCTACTTCTTCAGGTTTACCCAACCTACCTAAAGGTATCTTCTGGATAAATCCTCTCTTAACTTCTTCAGGCCATGGTGCAGTCATAGGAGTTTCTATAACTCCTGGTGCGACAGCATTGACTAATATGTTGTACTTAGCTAATCTTCTAGCTAAGGCCTTAGTTAAACATATGATGCCTGCTTTAGAAACCGCGTAATCTATTCCGGCAAATATACCGCCTACCTGGCCAGCAAGTGAGGCCATATTAATTATTTTACCGAAGCCCTGCTCCTTCATATACTTAACGACCTCCTTAGAGAACATTACAGCGGAAGTTAAGTTAACCTTCATAACCCTATCCCAGCGTTCCTCAGTTATCTCATCAAGAGATGCTGATGAGAATATACCGGCATTATTCACTAAGATGTCTATCCTACCATACTTACGTATTACCTCATCCACAGCCTTCCGTACATCCTCAACCCTAGATACGTCAGCTTTTATCGGTGTTACTTCACCATACTTACTTAACTCTTCGTACGTCTTGGCTAACTCGTCCTCAGCAATATCTATGATGACTACTTTAGCACCTTCCTTAATAAATTCTGTAGCGATGGCCTTACCTATACCTCGAGCACCACCTGTTATAATGGCGATACGACCCTGGAGTTTCAAGGTAAACACCACGAAGATCGTCGTATTAGAACTAATAAAACTTCTAAGAGGTAAATTCAGAGCTGTTTGTAAAGATTTTAAATGCCACACCAACTTGGTTCTAGGGATGTGTTTGAGTTTAAGCTCGTTGAAAAAAGAATTACTCCTTGATATGTATTATAAGATGGTCTTAGTGAGAAGGTTTGAAGAGAAGGTAGTAGAGCTTTATAGGGCTGGTGAGATTCCTGGAATAGCTCATGGGTATATAGGTGAGGAAGCTGTTGCAGTAGGTGTGTGTTCAGCCCTTAGAAGGGATGACTACATATTAAGTACTCATAGAGGGCACGGTCATAGCTTAGCTAAAGGCATAGACCCTAAGTATTTAATGGCTGAACTCTACGGTAAGAAAACAGGTGTTTGTAAGGGTATAGGAGGTTCTATGCATAGCACAGAGCCGGATGTTGGTGTGATATTTTCCTCAGCAATCGTTGGTGGTAACATACCTATAGCAGTAGGTGTTGCACTAGCGTTTAAGATGCGTAAGGAGGATAGGGTTGTAGTTTCATTCTTCGGCGATGGTGCTACTAATACCGGTGCATTTCACGAAGCACTTAACCTAGCATCTATTTGGAAGTTACCTATAATCTTCGTATGTGAGAATAACTTCTACGCAATATCAACGCATGTCAGCAAGTCTGTAGCAGCTAAGGAAATAGTTGATAGAGCCATAGCTTATAACATGCCGGGTGTTGTAGTTGACGGCAATGATGTATTAGCAGTATATGACGTTACTTTAAAAGCTGTTGAGAGGGCTAGGAGGGGGGAAGGTCCCACATTAATTGAGGCTAGAACCTATAGATGGCTCGACCATGGAATGTACTACTTAGGTAAGTACAGACCTGATGAGGAGGTCATGATGTGGAAGCAGAGATGTCCTATAAAGCTTCTAAAGGAGAGGTTGTTAAAGGAGGGAATAGCTACTGAGTTAGAGTTAAGTAAGTTAGAGGAGAGGGTAGCACTTGAGATTGATGAGGCGGTCAGGTTTGCTAGGGAGAGTGAGGAACCCGATTTAGACTTCGTCAAGCAATTCGTATATGTGAGGTGAGGGTTGGTTGGCTGTTCGCGAAATAACATATGCTGAGGCGATAAGAGAAGCATTAAGAGAGGAGATGTTAAGAGATGAGAGAGTCTTCCTAATGGGTGAGGATATAGGGTTAATCGGCGGTGTTTTTAAAGTTACCCAAGGGCTTTATGAGGAATTCGGACCTGAGAGAGTGAGGGACACACCCATATCGGAGACAGCTATAGTGGGGGCTGCTATAGGGGCTGCTATAGCTGGAATGAGGCCTATCGCAGAGATAATGTATATGGACTTCCTAATGTGTGCTGGGGATCAAGTAATTAATCACTTACCTAAGATTAGGTTTATGAGTGGGGGAAAGCTTAAAGTACCAGCCGTTATTAGAACTCAGTACGGACTCTACAGATATGCAGCAGCCCAACACTCGCAGTTCTACCCAGCATTTCTGATGAACATCCCTGGAGTATATGTTGAAGTACCTTCAACGCCCTACGATGCTAAGGGGTTACTTAAATCAGCCATAAGGGATGAAAATCCAGACATATTCATAGAGTGTGCCGCTCTATACAGGTTGAGAGGCCCTGTACCGGATTACGAGTACACCATACCTTTAGGTCAGGCAGACATTAAGAGGGAGGGTAAGGACGTCACAGTATTCGCTATTTCATACATGGTTCACGTAGCACTCTCAGCAGCTAAGAAATTAGAGAGTGAGGGGATAAGTGTTGAGGTTGTAGACCCCAGAACCCTTAACCCCTTTGATAAGAAGACATTAGTAGAGTCTATTAAGAAGACCGGACGTTTAGTAGTGATTGAGGCAGACCATAAGACAGCGGGTGTTGGTGCTGAAGTATTAGCAATAGCTATGGAGGAGGCTTACGACTATCTTAAGGCACCAGCAGTTAGGTTAGCTGCTGAGGATATACCACCACCATTCTCACCTAAGGCGTACAACGCGTCTCTACCTAATGAAGAGAAGTTAATAAATACTATAAAGAGACTGCTTAAACATAGCAGGTAATCACTATAAAAAGTAGATCCCTATAATGGTAGTGGGTGTGAACTTGGTTGAAGTAATAATGCCTAGAATGGACCCTGAAATGAGGGAGGGGAGGATAGTTGAATGGTTGAAGAATGAGGGGGATTTTGTTAGGGAAGGAGAAGTAATTGCGAGAATTGAAGCTGAGAAAGTAGTCTTTGACTTAGAAGCACCTAAGTCAGGAGTGATTAAGAAATTACTTGCGAATGTAGGTGATGTCATCCCAGTCGGGAAGGCTATAGCTATAATTGAATAGGTAGGTTATGAGGAGTTAATTAATGAAAGTAATTAAGACTTTATCGCTTAGATCGTGGCCTAGGGCAACGATAGCAGAGAGACTCTCAAAAAGTTATAGGGAGGGGGTCCACGTAACACTTCACGGCGAGTACGACGTAGGCCGCTTAAAAGAGTTGAAGGAGAGGTTAGAGCCCGTGATTATGGAGAAGTATAACACACGTCTAACTTATACCTCATTACTGGTAAAAATAGTTTCACACGTCATTAACAATCATCAAATATTTAACTCAATCATAGATGGTGATGAGGTTAAGGTTATAGAGGATGTAAACATATGCGTAGCTGTTCAGAGCAGTAAGTTAGGCTTAGTTACACCGGTAATTAAGAACGCCAACCTAAAGAAGTTAGGTGAGATCGCATTACAGCTTAACGAATTGGTAAGTAGGGCTCGAGAGGGGAAGTTAAGCATTAAGGACCTCATGGAGGGTACTTTCACAATATCTAATGTAGGTGTCTTAGGTTCTGTAGACGCGTTCACTCAGATAATCAACCCGCCACAGGTAGCTATCCTCGGAGTAGGTAGGATAGTAGATAAACCAGTAGTTATTAATAATGAGATAAGGATCAGACCTACATGTACTTTCAGCCTCACATTCGACCATAGAGTAATTGACGGCTACCATGGTGCGGAATTTCTAGCTACTTTAAAAGAATTTCTTGAAAAACCTGAGATGGTGATTAAAGAAGACGTCTAAGTTGGAGAGTGCCTTAGAATTATTTAGAGGGGGTACCTATTAAGGTAGTTGTAATTGGTTCAGGACCTGCCGGCTACGTAGCAGCTATAAGGGCTGCGCAATTAGGTGGTGAGGTTACTGTCGTAGAGAAAGACTCTATCGGCGGTGTTTGCGTTAATAGGGGTTGCATACCGACTAAAGCTCTTTCCTCTATAACGTCTACTATAAAGAAGTTAAGACAGCTTAAGAAGAAGGGCATATTAAATGAGGATTTAAGCATTAATGTTGAGAAGGTCTTCGCTAACAGAGACGTCATTGTGGGTAGGTTGACAAAAGGTGTTGAGTACTTGCTGAGAAAGTCTAACGTACAGTTAGTACGTGGAGAGGCAAGAATAGTTAGCAAGGAATTCGTCGATGTTGGGGGAGTTAAGCTCCGATATGATAAACTAATAATAGCTACTGGGTCCCTACCTGCGCAGCTGAAGATACCTGGGATAGAGTACGTTAATGCCGTAAGCGGTGACAACTTTATCACCATGAATGAAGTCCCTCAGAGACTTCTAATAGTTGGAGGTGGTCCTATCGGAGTGGAGTTAGCACAGATCTACCGTACCTTAGGAAGTGATGTAAGTGTCGTTGAAATCATGCCACACATACTGCCGAACTTAGATAGTGAGGTAGCACTAACATTGCAGAAAATACTCTCTAGGGAGGGGGTCCGAATATACACTAATACTTCTGTTCATAGATTTGAGAAGACTTCAGATGGTGTTGAGGCATATCTCTCCAATAACGTTAGGCTAGCCGCTGATACGGTAGTCCTAGCAGTCGGTAGGAGGCCGAACACTGTTAATTTAGGGGTTGAGGTACTAGGAGTTGAGTTGGGTAAGAGGGGGGAAATACTGACCAATGATTGTATGATGACTAACGTACCCAACGTATACGCAGCTGGCGATGTCGTTGGTAGAAACTTCCTAGCATATACAGCTTTTGAGGAGGGGGTGGTAGCTGCTGAGAATGCTTTAGGACTTAATTCGAAGGTTAACTACTCAGCAATCCCGATAGCGATATTTACAGATCCAGAAGTTGCGAGCGTTGGGATGAGTGAGGATGAGGCTAGGAAATTGGGTGACGTACTCGTAGGTAAGTTCCCACTAGTAGCTAATGGTAGAGCGCTTACTTTAGACTCCTATGAGGGCTTCATCAAAATCGTAGCTAATAAGAAGGGGAAGCTCCTAGGAATGCACATGGTAGGACCTGAAGCCTCAGAACTAATCCACATAGCATCATTAGTTTTAAGTAGGAACGGTGATGTTGCAGAACTTTTAAACACCCTATACGTACATCCAACAATTTCTGAGGGGATTAAGGAAGCCGCACTAGCTATACTTAAAAAACCTATACACATCTAACTTTTTAACATCCCTACGAAGAATATCATGGTAAGCAATGAGGGTGAAAGCACTTATACTTAATAAGTTTGACCTAACTATGAGGGAGGGCATCCACCTAGATGTAGAGTTATGTAAGTTATTTGAAGCTGAGTGCTACCCTATAATCACCGGAATTGTTAGGGAGGGTAATACCCTACTTAACGTAAAGGTTGAGGAGGTAATCAAGCAGCTTAAGACGTTAGACCTAAGTAAACTCAACACCCTTAAACTCAATGCTAGTATCGATCCTTCAATCATTAACTACATCTACGAACATGGAAGTACGTTAGAGGTTAAGGTCCTCACCCTAAATGGACGACCATCTGAATACTTAACTAAAGAATATTTAAGACAATTAAGTGTTAATAAGTTAGTCAATATGTCAGATATCTTATTCATCACGTCTACCGAAGCTCAACAACTATCTAAGATGTTAAGTATTCCATTAGAATCTCTTCACGACCTCATTAAATCTTTATCAGATATGTTAAACATTAAAGGTGTTGGACTATTAAACCATGAGATAGGACATAACCTCTTCGTAAATATAATCTACCATGATGAAACATACCTCGAGCTTAGGAAGCAGGTAGAACTTCCTAAGGACTTAGTAGCTACTTATACTGCCTTAGGCTTGGCTCGTAAGATGAGGTTGGAGGACGTGGTTAAGAATGCTTTAGAATTTGCTGAGAGGTCGGTAGAGTATGGATTAAGGTGTGGGGAACATATCATGCCGGATGTGTATTGGTATTCAACAATGCTTGCTGAGAAGTTTAAAGTTCTTAGTGAGCTAGCCAGTACAGTTAACTTAATAGAGGAGAACTCCCATTTAATAGTAGACTTAATACCTGAGGTTCAGATGAATTTAGCTTACTCACTACCTAAGCGGTTTGTAAGAGGTTTAAGTGATATTGCCGCCATCCCGGGTAGGATCGTTAGAGTAGGTAACATGGTTAAGGCTGCCTCATCGCCTGAGTTCGGCGCTTCTAAACACTTAGCTAGGGCTTTAATGAAGGTCATGGAGTACAACCCTAAGATCAGGTCGATAGCTAATATAAGGTTTGACGACTTAATACTTAAAGCTATTGAGAGGTTAGGGTATACGGTCTCATTCTACGATAGGGCCTTGGAGCCCCAGGAGGTTAAGAGGGTTGAAGGAGCTACCATTCCCTGGGGCGTTGAAGAAGCTATTAAGAGGGTTGGTTACGTACCAGATGTAATCTACCATAAAGGTGATTACGGTAAGGAGGCTATGATAACAGTCCTTGGTGAAACTCCTGCTGAAGTAGTTAGTAAGCTATTAAGCATTGGGAGAACTTTAAAGGAGTTGAAGTCATGTTTAAATAGTGAGTCAGCTTAGGGTATAAAGCTTAGATTTTAAAGGTATATCTTAATGAGTTCCTCTAAAAAGTACTGCCTAGTCATACCATATGCAGAGGATAACAAATATAGCATTCATGTGTTAATAGCTGCTATTGAGGCCAACAAGATAGATATAGATATATACTTAACTAGGATGGGTGACTTCAATAAGGTGGTTAATTTCCTCTTAACAAGTTATGATAAGGTTATCGTAGGCATTTCACTTATGACCACACAGCTACCTGAGATGTTACCATTTCTAGAAAGTTTAAAGGAGTTGAAGGACTCCCTTAATGGGAGATTGCTCTTAGTTGGAGGAGGACCCCATGTAAGTGGGGACCCCTTAGGTTCTCTGAAGCGTTTAGGATTTGACTTCGTATTTATTGGCGAGGCTGAGAAATCATTCACAGAATTTCTTAGTAAGTTATTAGAAGGCCTTGATTTCAAGGACGTAAAGGGCATAGCGTATATAGAGGATGATAAAGTATTAATTAAGTATGATGATCATGTGGTAAATCTTAATGAGTTTCCTCCAATATCACTTAAGTATGGGCTATTCAACCCTATAGAAGTGAGTAGGGGGTGTCCTTATGCATGTAAGTACTGCCAGGTGAGCTATATCTTTGGCAGGTTAATGAGGCATAGATCATTGGATATAGTATTAAGGTATTGTAGAGAGTTAATTAAGAGGGGTATCAACGACTTAAGGTTTATCTCACCTAATATACTCGCATATGGGGGTAGCGGTACTAAGGTGAACTTCAACGCATTAGCAGAGTTTGTTGAAGGTATTAAAAAATTGAAGGATTTAGGGGGTAGGCCATACCTAGGTTCATTCCCTAGTGAGATGAGACCTGACTTCATAGAGCCGGATACCATTAAATTAATTAAAGACGTAGTAAGTAATAGGAAGGTATCTATAGGTGTTCAATCAGGGTCTGATAGAGTTCTTAAGGAGTTAAATAGGGGTCATACAGTTGAAGACGCGTTAAATGCTATTAATTTATTAAGGAGTTATGGCTTCGTAGTTGATGCTGACTTAATAGTAGGGTTGCCTAATGAAGACTTAGCAGATTCTCTTAAAACGTTAGAACTAATTCAAAAACTCATCGATTTAGGGGGTGTTAGGATACACCTCCACCACTATATACCACTACCCGGAACACCGCTGGCTAAATACGGGTTAAGACCTATACCCGAAGTGGTTAGAAGTAAGTTAATGAGGCTTTTAGGGAAGGGAGTTGTTTTCGGTAATTGGCTTAGGCAGGAGGTATTAGCATATAAGATTCAGGAGTTAAGGATGGGTGGGGTGATACTAAATTAACATGCTATTCAAACCTCATCTTAACTTATTTAAGAATCCCTTAGGTGCGGTAAGTTGGAGTTAATTGGAGACCTCCACATCCACTCAATAGTTAGCGATGGCTCCCTACATCCGTCAGAGGTCGTTAAAATATCTAGAAATAGGTCAATAAGCATTATCTCGATAACAGACCATAACACGTTTCTAGGTAGTATGATTGCCAGTAGGTACGTGGATAGGAGGTATCAACTACTCATCTACGGCGCTGAAGTAAGGACATACTTAGGTGATGTCCTCGTACTCTGCCCCCAACCAATAGCAATAACGTCTAACTTATCTGAGATTGTTGACTTATGCAACGATAATAACTGCCTTCTAATTCCTGCACATCCGTACGATGTCTTAAGGCTAGGTATTAGAGGAAACATCTCTACGGACTTATGGGATGCTATTGAAGTATTCAATAGCTCAAGCGATTTGATCTCAAACCTCATTACCTACATCTTAACCAGAAATACTGACATACCATTACTATCTAATTCAGATGCTCATGTAGGGGAACTTATCGGGAGTTCCTACAATATTATCAGTATTGACCACTACAGCGTAGATGATGTCTTAGAATCTATTAGGAAGGGGAGGGTAGTGCCAATCATGAAGTACTCCTTAAGAGGGAGTATTAGTAGGGTTTCTTGGGGCTTAAAAAGGTATTTAAATGGCTATAAATTTATAGATATTAAACATCTTAACGAAGAATTTAGGGCTAGTATGTCATATCAAAGTTGAATGCGATGCTGTTTAAGTCTAATTATAATAGTAGGTGATGACCGCATGAACTACGACTTCGCACATGTGGAGGAGTTTAACATACCTAAGACCGTCTTAGAGGGTATTAAATCTAAGGGTATTAAATACTTCACACCCCCTCAGGCAGATGCCTTACGTGCCGGACTACTTAAGTGGAGGAATTTACTAGTTGTAGCACCAACGGCTAGTGGGAAAACACTGATAGGTGAGTTAGCAGTAGTTAACGCTGCGTTAAATGGGGGTATAGGTATATACACAACACCGCTTAAGGCGTTAGCCTCCGAGAAATTTGAGGAATTTAAGTTCTGGGAGAGTTACGGATTTAAGGTAGGTATATCTACTGGGGATTACGACGAGTCTGGGGAATACCTTAAGAAGTATGATATACTAATTACCACTTATGAGAGGTTAGACTCTATTTTAAGACATAGGCCTACATGGCTTAGTAGGGTTAGAACTTTAGTAGTTGATGAACTCCATAACGTCGGGGATAGTGATAGAGGACCTATACTAGAGCTAATATGCGCTAGAGTCCTCACACTTGGCGCGCAGATCGTTGGTTTAAGTGCTACTATAGGGAATCCGGAATCTATAGCTAAGTGGTTAAACGCAGAGTTAGTTGTAAGTGATTGGAGGCCTGTAAAACTTATTGAAGGTTTTTACGATAGGAGGAGGAATGTAATAGAATTTAATGATGGTAGGTTAGAAGTAGTTAATAATGACTTAATAACTCATTGCGTTAGGCAAGCCCTAGATGAGGATTATCAATTACTGATATTCAAGCAGTCTAGGAAGCAGGCAGAAACGACTGCTTATAAGTTAGTAGAATTGGTTAAGAATTCTTTAAAAGCAGATCCAACCCCCCTAATAGACATGATTAAGTCTGAATCCCCATCACGTAGTGAGGTTGAATCCCTAACAAAGCTCATATGCTGTGGTGTTTCATACCACCACGCAGGTCTTTCACCAATAGCTAGGAGAGTTATTGAGGAGGGATTTAGGAAGGGTTTGATCAGAGTTGTTATCGCGACTCCGACCTTAGCTGCTGGTATTAACGTCCCAGCCCGTAGGGTGTTAATATATACTAGGAGGTTTGAAGAAGGCTTTATGAAGCCTATATCAATTATGGAGTATAAGCAGATGGGTGGTAGGGCTGGTAGGCCTCAATTCGACCCATACGGTGAGGTTGTAATAGCAGATGTTGCTACGGCTGCTGAGGGTAGGAAGTATATTTATGGGAAGGTGGAGGAGGTTACATCAGCCCTCACTACTATGAGGTCTTTAAGGATTCACCTACTAGCTTCTATAGCTGCTGGATATGTAAGGAATGAAAAAGAGTTAGATAGATTTTTCAGTAAGACACTGGCCTTTAACTCTCCAGTATTTGTTGTTAGTAGGTCCAGCATACATAGGGTTATTGATGAATTAGCTTCTATGGGGATGTTGAAGTTAGAGGGTAAGGACTACATACCTACTGAGTTGGGTATAACTGTCTCAAACCTCTATGTAGACCCCCTAACAGCTAGAATAATCATTAAGTATTTAAGCTACGTAGATGACGTTAAAGACCTCTACTACCTTCACCTAATATCCATCACACCCGACTTTAACAGAGTTAGGATTACAGGTTACAGCAGGTTAGAAGAGGATGCACTCTCACTATCCGACCTAGGTTTAATACCCGATATAAATGTTGTGAAGGAAGTTAACTACAACGATTGGTTGAGGGGGTTTAAAATAGCTTTAATCCTTAACGACTGGATTAATGAGCTCGACGAGGATTCTATAATAAGGAAGTATGATATAGGGTTAGGCGACCTTCTAACCATAACAGATACTAGTAGTTGGATAGCCCACGCAGCCAGCGCGATATGCCGTACAGCCCAATTAAAAAGGCATGGAGAGAAATTTGAAGTACTATCCAAACGTATTGATGTGGGTGTTAAGGAAGATGTCTTAGAGTTAACTCAACTGAAGGGCGTTGGAAGGGTAAGAGCTAGGATACTACTGGAGAGCGGATTCAGAACTTTAGAGGACTTAGCTAAGGCTGATCCCTCACGACTAGCTAGATTACCTACCTTCGGTGAGAAATTAGCTTACGACCTAATAGCTCAGGCTAAGGAATTAATTAGAAGGTGAGGTTCGAAGGACTTCAGAGTTAATTAGTGAGAGAATAGCTGAAATGTCTAATTCCATCACAGCTACAGGCATCGTAATCTCTAAGTAATTAAGTATTCTCGGATGTATTTCCCCGACCACTCCAATCGTTAAATCGCCTACGACGACCTCACCGCACCTACCGCTAATCATCATAGGGTTCACACACTTTCTTAACGAGTACTTCACCCCTAATACGTACATTAACGACTTCAGTACTACTAACATATCTGTTAGTGTTACATCCTCAGCAGAAGCTACTACTCCAACCTTCCTGAGACTGCTAGCTAGGTTGTTACTTAGGTTGACTACATCCCCTACCTCAAATAGTCTAATGTTTTTAGAGTATGGTAGGTTGGTCTTAACAGACTGAAGTAGTGATGGTATTAAAGAACTCCTAACAGCTGAGTATGCCTTCATTTTAGGGTTTTCAAGTACTACGTAATTATTAATTCCTAAAACTTCTAGGAATTCGGAATCAGTTAGCATGAAGTTTACGACCTCACTATACCCTAACCCGATCATCAAGTCTTTAACGAGTTTTGAAAGTCTTTCCAGAGGGTGTATACCTCCGGGATGTGTTGGTGGGATTAAATCACTGGTTATTCTCTCATAACCGTATGCAATCGCTACTTCTTCAATTAAATCAACCTCCTGCATTACATCAATCCTATAGGGGGGTACTGAAACGAAGAAGGCCTCACCACTCACTGACCTTACGTTAAAGCCTGAAGTCTTCAAGCATTTCACTACTTCATCCTGAGTTAATTCAATACCTACTAATCTCCTTATATTACTTAGTCTTAATTCAACTACCTTTGGATGGTATCTAGGACTCCATATAATGTTACTTCCATCGACTACCTTAACCTTAAACACCTCTACATTCTCTCCCCTCTCAACTAAGGCACCTATGACTAAATTCATAATCCTAAACATTAGCTCTAATTCAGTACCGGTAATATCTATGAAGACTTCTTTAGTATTTGGTGTTATCCTAGTATACTCGCTATTGATTATAGGGGGCATTGAGAGAACTGTACCGGTAGAATCTATTAAGAGTGGGTACTCACCCTCCCTAACTAAGTGTTTATACTTAACACCCTTATCAACAGTATTAAGTATCTCCTTAATACTCATCAAGTATTCATAACCTAATGGTTTGAATGTAAACTCGCTTACAGCTTTATAGTATATCGGTGGTTTCACCTGGCTGAAGTCGTGGATGCCAATAGCGACTAATGCTCTATCACCACAGTAGCTGAAATGTATTTTCTCCTGAAGCTGAAATAACTGCGATATACTCTCATCATCTAGGTTTAAACCCTTGACAACAGCCCCTAACACGTACGGTCTGTAAGAAGGTTTATTAGAAGTGATTACCTCTACTTCTGAGTCCTTAATCGGTAATTCTTTAAACCCCTCCTCACGCCCTACAAGGTTTCTTAACGCTCTTCCCAAACCCTCAGCTGAGAAGAGGTCTGGCCTATCGTACGAGGCTTCGTAAATTAGTTTATCACCCCTAACTTCTACGAGCTCGCATTTAAGCTTGGCTAAGTATTTTTCAAGTTCTTCATAACTAATATACGTCTTAGCTATACGTTCGACATCTGATATTTTGACCTCAACTGTAGGCATGGCTAACCACTCAACATGGTCTTAGGTATTCTCAGCTTTCTAATTACGTCTAAGGAATTAGTGTATAAGTCCCTTATATCATCTACGTCCAAGACCATCATAGCTATCCTATCAATACCTATCCCCCAAGCAGCTACGTTACAGCTAACCACGTTAAGAGGTCTTAAAACCTCAGGTCTGAACATCCCGCCGGGGAAGACTTCAATCCACCCTAACTTTGGGTGTTTTACATATCCCTCAACGCTAGGCTCTGTGAATGGGAAGTATGCAGGTTTAAATAAAACTTCACCTAAACCTAAACGTTTGGCGAATTCCTTAAAGAAGCCTAGTAAGTGCTTAAAGGCTACATACCTACCAACTATTATACCCTCAAGTTGGTGAAACTCCATGAGGTGTGTCGGGTCCGGCGTGTCCGGTCTGAACACCCTATCCAACGAGAAGCACCTATACTCACCCTCACCCCTCTCATATATAGTACGCATAGAAACAGACGTCGTATGAGTCCGGAGTATTAGTCTTAAAGCCTTACTCGGATCCCACTTACATCCCCACCCAGTAGAATTAGCTATTCCTCCACTTTCGTGGACATCCCTAACCTTATCTAACACTCCAGCATCCACTACGGATTGCGGTGGAGGGACGTTTTTAATGAAGTACACATCCGTCGTAGATCGAGCTGGATGGTATTGAGGTAGGTAAAGTATGTCAAAGTTCCAGAACTCTAACTCAACATGAGGTCCCCTCATCTCCTCAAACCCCATTGAAACTACAACCTCTCTAACATGGTTTAAAAACTCTGCATATGGGTGCTTCCTACTGGGATGTATGAGTGGTACCTCAACACTTAGGTCGAATTCCTTAAATTCAACTTCCCTCCAACCACCGCTTGATATTAAATCAGGTGTTAATACCGTAACTACTTCCTTAGTAATAATTAAACCTTCTCTAAGTGCGTTTAACGCTGTGTTAGTGAGTTCTACCTTTAAATCCCTAACCTCGCTTACGTCTATAAAACCCCTCCTCCTAACACTCATTAAGTTATCATCTAAGCGTTCTACTACTAATCCATTGGTCAACATCTTTAGGAATGAGGTTAGATCATCTAAATACTTCCTAAACACACCTACCTTAACCTCATCTAATAAGACCTCCACATAATTCCTACTAGTACTTACTATACCGTACTTCTTCAGAATTCCTAAGGCAGCTGAGAATTCCTCACTCTCTAAGTTTGAGGTTGCTGCCAGTTCATCTATCCTTAATTTCCTAACCCCTCTTAATGAAAGATCGATTACTATGTTAAGCAACTTAGACTCTGGTAAACCCTCTCTTAAGTACTTAACTCCTAACTCGCTTAGCTTGATGAGGTACTTTATAGATCTGTGTATTTTTATGAGGCCCTTCATCTCAAGTTCGGCAAGATCCCTCATAATGTCTTGAGCGTTGATACCCATACTCCTAGCCAACTCTTCAACATCTACAAGCGTAACTTTCCTATTAGCATACTCCTTCAAAGTATTAACTATGAAGTACTGCTTATTATTCAGCCTATACATTTAGTCCTCCGTAAATCGTACTACGGAAAAAGATATTTAAGTATAAAGTAATTTTTAAATTAATGGCGTATCAACCCTTCAAGGATGTTTGCTATGGATTTAAGCCTTATGATGATAGCGCTCTCATGCATGGGTGATGAATTAATTTACCTACTCATAACCTCCATACTAGTAATAATGCGTAGGGATTTAGGTATTAAGATATTGACCACATTACTAATCACTATGTACTTAAATCAAACACTTAAGTTCTGGTTTAATATTCCTAGGCCTGCAGACCACTTAACCGCTCTACATTCCCTGCCACCACTTATTAAGTTATTAGTTGGTGGTGAGGGGCCTTCATTCCCAAGCGGTCATGCTCAAATATCATCTACTTTCTGGACTTCACTAACTTTAAACGTCCCCAGTAAGACTACTGCTACAACTATGGTAGTACTACCAATACTAATTGCTTATTCTAGAATTGCTCTAGGGGTGCATACTCCCTTAGATGTTGTTGTAGCACTAATCATAGGTTATTCAATACCGTTAATAACAAACCTTACAGATGTAACGCTTAAGAAATGCGGAAGTAGGTACGAGGTCCCCATAAAATTATCCCTACTTACATCTCTACTTATATTCTCAGTAGTGGTAGGCTACCCTAAACTAGCGTTGATTGCTGGGTTAATGGTTGCTGGAGTGATAGCCCATAAACTTACATTAGATAGTGGTAGGAGTTTTACTAAACGTCTCGGGACTTCAGCGCTTTCATTAGTTACGTTGGCTTCGGGATATGCCCTACTGGACTTCATAGGGGGTTTAGATAATGCTGTTGTGGAGTTCGCAGTAGCGTTAGTTATAGGTATTACTGCCTACATAGTAATACCAGTCAAACTCAACGTCTTCAAGATTAGATGGCGTTAACTTCCCTTAGGTTTGAATTTAACTATGTAGGGTACGTAGCCATCTAAGGTCATTGCCGACCTCCTAATAGTGGCTTCTACCTCCATACCTATGTAGACCTCTTCAGGCTTTACGTTAGTTAGCTGTGTTAGCACTTTACCATTACTTGTTTCAATAAGCGCTATAACTAAAGGTGACATGTTTTCAAAACCCTCTATAGGTACGTTAACAACCGTATATGAGAGAATCCTCCCTGAGTTGCCTAAAGCTGTTTTCTCAACATTCCTTGAGGAGCACTTAGGGCATGCAGCCTTAGGTGGGTAGCACGTGTATCCGCAGTCCAAACATCTAATACCTACTAGGTCTAGGAGGACGTCCTTTAACCTCCATAATCTCTGAAACGACATACACTACTACCTCCTTAGTATTATGGTAGTTATATTTGAGCCTACACCGCCGATATTCTGAGTTAAGCCGACCTCACCGCCAACTTTAACTCCTGGGAAATCCCCTCTTAACTGCATAACGACCTCACATACTTGGTAAACTCCTGTAGCTCCTACTGGATGACCTCTAGACTTCAGACCTCCTGACGGGTTTACAGATGGTTTATCACCAGGTTTAAACCTACCCTCAGCAACTAATTTAGCCCCCATGCCCTTAGGTGCAAAGCCTACGTCTTCAAGTGTTATCACACCGTTTATTGAGTAAGCATCGTGAAGTTCTGCCACATCAACATCCTTAGGGGATAGCTTAGCCATTTTAAATGCTCTTTCAGCTGATAACCTCGACGCTAAGAATGAATCTAACTCAAATCTAGATGAGATGTCAGTACTGTCTAATGCGTTGCCTATTCCAGCAATTAAAACCGGTGTGTCGTTGTACTTCTTTGCGACATCCTCAGAAGCTAGAATTACTGCAGCAGCCCCATCACTCATCGGGCATGAGTCTAGCAGTCTTATAGGGTCAGCTATTATAGGTGATTTAACGACGTCTTCCGCGGTAATCTTCATTTTCAAATGTGCGTATGGATTGTAGTAACCGTTTTCATGCATTAATATAGGCCATGCAGACATATCGTCCCTCCCCACATTATACTTATTCATATAGTACCGCATTATCAGCGCGTTAAGACCTGAGAAACTAATTCCGTAAGGTATTTCGAAGTCAGCGTCTGCCGCGTAGGCAAGTCCGCGTGCTACTTCAGGTGTAGTCCTCTCACTTAATTTCTCGACCCCTACTACAGCTACAACGTTAGCTAATCCTGAGGATATTAATGCGTATCCAGCAACCAATGCCGCACCGCCTGAGCCGCAGGCAGCCTCTACCTTAAACCCTGAAGTACCTCTTAAACCGCAGTAATCTGCTACGAGTGATGCTAAGTTCTCCTGCTCTGCTTGACTGCTTAACATATTACTTACTACTATGAATTCCGGTACAACGTTACTGGCATCATCTATAGCTTTGAAGAGTGCTTCACCAGCTAAGTCTCTTAGAGGGCGTTCGTAGAACCTACCAACGTTACTCATACCTGAACCAACTACGAATACCTTCCTAAACACTATAGCCACCACACTTATTGTAACGTAATTACTGAAGTGTTAGTTAAAAGCTTATCTAAATAGTTAACACATCCACGCATTGGACGTAAGTCCTCAACAACTTTAAGAATTAACGAAGTCGCACAAGTGAAGTTATCATCTAAGTCTAAAAGCAGTATGTGATCGCCTGGTGATGAAATCTCGAGAGACCTAACTAAAGTGAGTAGTGTATGTGATGTACCGAAGTAACCTATAGTTTTAACATATTTGGAGGGCTCTAATGAAGCATCGCTAATACCTACAGACTTTAAAATCTTAGAACAATATCTTAAGTCCTTTAGATTCGTAGCTACGTACTTTATTTCCTGAGGCCTAACCCCAGCCCTCTCTAATAAATTCTTCAAGAACTTAGATAGCCTGCCGAGGTAGAGGTCTGCATGGAAGTCATTTCTAGCAACCTTACTAGGCAGTAGAGGCGGTGAGTTTATTAATGACTCACTTGAAAGTACTTCTACATATCCTTTAGACTTACTGAGAACCATTGAAACAGCTGCAGCTGCCTCACTACAGTCCGAAGAAACTACTAGGACATCACCCTCCTCAACTATCTCCTCAGCCAAACTGATTAGATGGTATAAATCGCTTATATCGTATTTCTTAATATCATTTAGCTTAAGTAGGTCGGCTAGTAATGCTGACTTAACACCGATTGTCCTATCACTTGACAAGTAAACTAATGCTTTAAAATTACTATAGCCGTTATACCTTAGCACTTGACATGATTCATAACTCATCGTTATTAAATCTTCGTCAGGACCTAATACTGGAGTTAAACTATTACCATTACGCTTCCTGTACCTTGGTATGTAAGCACACCATGCCGATATGTAGAATCTCATAAACCTTCTCTTAATACTTAGAGATGGGGTTTTTATGGTTTTCGTCAAAAGACTACATATGTTTTAGACATTAATCTAACGCATTTACGTAAATATTACCTTATAAAGTATGTACGTCTAATTTCTATGGTGGATACCATATATAAGCGTACGTTATTACTTATAATCATTGTTGTTTCACTTACTACACTACTATTAGAGCCATTAATAGTTGAGGGAATGGGTAGTGGTAAGCTTGATGATGGGGTAAAAAGTAGTTTGCTAGTAAACGGTTTTAGCGAGTTCTTAGTAATTAGTAATGACTTAAGTAAGACTTACAGTCTCATAAGCTCTAACGCTATCAGAGTGTTTAATGAGTTTGGAATGATCTTAGCTGTAGGTGATTTAACAGTCATCAATAAGTTGATTAGGGAACCCTCAGTTGTTAGGATAGTACCTAACTTTAAAGTTAGAATTGAAATAACCAGTAATTTTAAGGTCCTCACACTAGGGGATAGTGAGTTAGAGGAAGCTCTCTACAGTTGGGGGAGGTCTAGAGTTGGTGGGAAGGTTGTTAGTAAGCTCTACAATATTAGTGGGTCTGATGTCATAGTAGCTGTGTTAGATACTGGTATCTCATTAGATCATGAGGAGCTGAAGGGGAAGTTAATTACTATTAACCCACTAGATAGAACATATCCGGGTGGTTGGATAGAATTTAATCGTAAGGGGGTGCCTGTATGTTCCACACCGAGGGATACGCACTTCCATGGCACGTGGGTCAGTTCTATAATAGCAGGTGAGTTCATAGGTATAGCCCCAAATGTAAAACTCATGCATGGCTTAGTACTACACGGTGGTGAGGGAACTGCTGCCCAACTACTGGCAGGTCTTGAATGGGTGTTACAGCCTTACACATGTACGGGAGTTAAGACGCAGATAAAACCTAATATAGTCTCCTTAAGCCTAGGTGCTTCAGGTAATTACAGTGATGTCTTCTTAAAGCCTATCTCAAGGCTGATTCAGGAGGATATAATAGTTATCGCTGCCATAGGGAATGACGGGCCTGGAACCACTTCAAATCCGGGGAATATTTGGGGTGTGATAGGTGTTGGAGCCACCAATAGAGATGATGAAGTTGCGGACTTTAGCTCTAGTGAAGTTGTTGAATGGCCCTCACCACCTGATGAGTGGCCGTTTAGGGGTACCTATCCTAAGAACTACGTTAAACCCGACTTCACATCACCAGGAGTTCTAATACCTGGAGCGTACGTAGTAAGTGGTTACTACGTAATAGCCTCAGGTACTAGTGCGTCAACACCTATTGTAAGTGGTGTTACTGCACTAGTTTTAGAAGCGTTTAAGACGGTTGGAAGGAAGCCTACAATTAATGACGTATATGAAATACTTAATAAAAGTGCGGATAAAGTATGCGATTTAAGTAGGTGTGGGTGGGGTATAGTTAATGCTGTTAAGGCGGTTTCTCAAGCCTTAGGTAGGGATTTAAATGAAGTTGAGGTCAAAGTAAACGCTACGGATGTCCAAGTCTTCGATACCATTTTATTAACATCTAAACATAATTTGAATTACTTCTTAGATGACCTTAAATTAGGGTCGGGAAGTGAAGTAGTAGTCCGCGTCCCAATTAGTGATATGGGTTACCATACAATCCATGCCGTTAGTGAAGGAGAGTACGGACGTGTGAGGATATTTATTAAACCTAAAGCAGTTATTAGAAGTAAGACAGTTACGAGAGGGGAGTACTTAGAATTAACATTACTTGGATTTCCAGGGGCTTCAGATGTTCTCATATACCTAGGCAGTAACCTACTTACATATAAGCCACTAAATTTACTAGGCTATGAGTCTCTGAAACTCTCACTACCTTACATTAGTTCGGGAAGTCATGAGTTATTAATAATGAATTTTGAGGGCCCGATAATTATTAAGGATGAAGTATATGTACGTGAAGAGCTTCCAGGTAAGACTAGCTTTACATTAATAGCTTTATCACCACCCTCACAACATACTAACTCAACTGTAGATGTCTACATAATATCCTTAATTAACGGAACAGTTAGGGAGCCACGTAAGCTCTACTATCAATTCTTAAGTAGTCAGCCAATGGTGGTTTCAGACATGAGTAGAATTGCTGAAGGTATTTACAGGCTCTCATATACGGCGACTTCTTCAGGTGTCTACGTAATTTTATTCAGAGGTGAGGTTGAGGTTGATGGATACGTCATTAACGCTACAGCTGTAGCGGTAACTAACATAACACTACCAGATGTTGACTTAAGATCAGTAATTACTAATACGACACTTAAGATTCAAAACCTAACATCTAATCTTAGTGCCCTAGATTTTGAAGTGCAAATGCTTAGGTCTGAATTAGAAAACTTGAATTCCACTCTTAATCAATTAAATTACACTATATCTACAACCTTAAATGAGGTTCTTAAGCTAAGGACTATGATAATTGTGGTAATTCTAGTATTATTCCTTACTAACTTAATTGTAATTAAGCATTTAAAAAGACATGATTAATTAAATACTAGCTATGGGTCTGGAATAATGAAGATCTCTAAAGACATGCTGCCGGTAGTGTTAATAATCATTACCATATATGCGGCTCTCTTATACATAGCTTTAAATTTAAATTTAGATGACGTATCCCCAATGCTATTTACATCTAATTTGAATTACTTAATACCTACAGTATTCTTCCGCGTATTTGCACTCCTACTTCATTCTTTCTCGTGGTACTTCCTAATTAAGGTTTTACACAGTAATGTATCGGCCGTTAGGGTCTTAGGCATTACGTTAGCAGCTATACTTACAGAAGTAATCTTACCGATTGGCGGTGTTACAGAAGTTGCTAAAGTTTTACTAGCTTCACAGTTTTTGAACATAGCTCCCGACGCAGTAATATCAGCTCTCCTACTTCATAGGCTACTGCTTAGCGTGATTACTGCTGTAGTTACGATTATAGCTATAAACATTATTGAGGTCCCCCTAAGTATTTCATTAACTATTCTATCATCTATAGTGGGATTATTAGTTTTAAATGCTGTAATGCTTCTCCTACCGTCTTCTCAAATGTTTAAGAAAGTTGTCGGAAAGTTCGTAGTGAGGTTTAACATCTCAATTCAAGACCCTTCAGCTAAGTATAGAGAGTCTATGAGGAAGGTGCTTAGTAGTGGGAGGCTAGCACTCATACTTACGTCACTTACTATACTAGCAGAGAAATTTAGCAACGGAGTATATGGGATATACTTATGTAGGTTAATGTCAACTGATATAAATATCTTTACATCTTTAATAGTCTTCGACTCAATATACGTTATCATATGGTTACTACCAGTAGTAACTCCTGGAAATATAGGTGTTTTCGAGACAGTACAGATAATGATATTTAAGCTTCTAGGAACGTCGCTTAAATCTGCTACCTTAATAGCTCTACTTAATAGAGCTATCACGTTGATTACTGAGCTACCTTTAATGCTACTCTCAACTACTTATCTAGGAATACGTGCTAGGCAGTTGATAAGGACTTTAAGTTCCTCCCGCTCTAAAGGATGATGTTTTCCAGCTGTAAGGTTGGGGAAAAATACGTATTGGTTTAGAAGATTACTACCTACTTCCACCTACATATTTCTATTAAGTTGTTAGGCCATGGAGCTAGAGTGAATTTCTTAATCCACTCATCATCTATCCTAACGTTTTTCAGTATACTAATTATCTCATTAATTAGTTTTTGACTGACCCTACCTTCAGCAACTGCTGGGCAGTCCATATCTAAGTATAAAACCTTCTCATTTGTTTTGAAGTCGTAGTACAGAAGTACAGGCCATACCCTACAGTCAAATGGACGTCTTTCATAGTTCAGGCAGAGTCCTTCAGGACTTAAGAATGGGCAGGCGCGTCCTCCATGCGCTCCTAAACACTTAACAGGTCCTAGGGGGGTTTCTAAAGTGAAGTACTTACCTTCATACTCTCCTTCCTCCTCAGGAAGTAAGACCGCGTAGAACCTCCTACAGCAGTTAAGAGTACAGTTCCTACAAATGTCACCGAAATCTACGAATTTAAAGTACTCGGCCACCTTGGTCAAGTGATTGACCTGCCTTGATATATCTATCATAATTAGATTTAAAAGTTTAACTAATCAATAGACCTCATAAAACTTAAGGAAGAGGGATTTTAGATCCCACCTAGAGTTCCCCTACCTCCTAACATATAAAGATTTTAAGAAAATATTATTAGGCTCTGTAGGAACTTTTTAGAGGTATGGCCTCATGGAGCTAATAGATATTAATGAGTTTGCTCGGGTAGACCTGCGTGTAGGGCTTGTAAAACATGCTGAACGAGTTCCCGGATCTAAGAAATTAATTAAAATCATTGTTGATATTGGAAGTGAGGAGAGGCAAATATTAGCTGGGCTTGCAGAGTTCTACGACCCTAAGGAATTAGTAGGTAAGTACGTTATCGTCGTAGCTAATTTAAAGCCTAAGAAAATGATGGGGTTAGAGTCTAATGGTATGATACTTGCTGCTGGTTGCGGCCCTGAAGACACCCCAGTAATCCTTACGACACTAAAGCCTGTAGCACCTGGCACTAAGGTCTGTTAATTAGTGGGTGGGGCTTCGGCGGTAACGGAATTATAAATCTTTTATGTTCTGTCATCTTAATCCTTTGGAGGACGCCTGCCACAATATTTAACGGTACGCCTATCTTACTAGCAACTACTTCTGGGGCGAGTCCCAGGTCTATTAGGTGGTAGAGTACCTTATCTATTACGTCGTATTCAGCACCTAACTCATCCTTAGCTGTATGTCCTACCCACAATCCGGGACTGCTGGGTTTCCACGCTATTTCTTCAGGAATTCCTAAGTATTCTGCTAGGAGTCTAACCTGTGTTTTATAGAGGTTTATTAGTGGGTAGATATCTGCTGCGCCGTCACCCCACTTAGTGAAGAATCCTAGTAGGTACTCACTACGGTTGCTAGTCCCTAAAACTAGTAGGTTATAGGCATTTGCGAAGTAGTAAAGTAGTACCATCCTACTCCTAGCTTTTACATTCCCCTTAGCTAGTTTAGGAGCATCCTCATATGATGAACCCACGGCTCTGAGAAAAACATCTACTATACTAGTTATATCGATGTGTTTGACGTTTTCCAACCCTAATACCTCAGTAACTAAGACAGCGTCTCTAACATCCTTACTACTACTTTCCCTATCAGGTAGTATTAAGGAGTAAACGCGCTTACTACCTAATGCCCTAACCGCTAAGGCCGCCGCGCAGGCAGAGTCAACCCCACCACTCACACCTAATATGACGCCCTTAACACCTAAACTCTCTACATATGTTTGAATGTATCTGATTAAATCCTCTGAAGTTCTTTTGAGGTTGAGCTGCAGGTATGGTGGGACCTCATACTTCGGCATATTAAATTACCTAAACATCTAAGTACATGTAAAACTCTATAGGTGTTGGGTAGGAATAAGACTTAACGCATTCATCCCTCTTAAGTTCGATATAAATCTCTATTAACTCCTTGGAGAACGCGTACCTTAAGAATTCGTTATCTGATTCGAGTTCGTCTAACGCTTCCCACAACGTCCTAGGTAATTCCCTTATGCCTAAGGACTTCCTCCTCTCAACACTCATATGATATACGTTCTCATCTACGGGGTCTCCAGGATCTATCTTCTTCTTAATACCGTCTAAACCAGCTGCTAGTATAGCAGATATTGCTAGGTATGGATTTGATGATGGGTCCGGAGGCCTGTACTCTATCCTCTTACCATTATTATCACCTCTATGGTATAGTGGTACTCTTACCGCTGCACTTCTATTAGACCTACTCCACACTAAGTATATAGGTGCTTCAAATCCGGGTACCAACCTCTTATAACTATTCGTAGTTGGTGATACTATAGCTGCTAAAGCTCTAGAATGCTCTAACAACCCACCAATGAAGTACCTACCGGTCTGACTTAACTCTGCGTAACTATCATTAGGGTCGTAGAAGACGTTAACTCCACCACCATTCCATAGGCTTTGATGTACATGCATTCCCGACCCGTTATCACCGTAAATAGGTTTAGGCATGAATGTAGCTATAACGCCGTGTTTAGCTGCTACGTTCTTAACAACGTACTTAATAGTTTGTACCTTATCAGCCACATCTGTTGGCGTACTATACTTGAAGTTTATTTCTACTTGACCTGAAGCCGCTACCTCATGATGATGTGCCTCAACATATATGCCGAAATACTTAGCTAATATGTCCGCAGCCTCCTCCCTTACGTTTAAATTCTTATCTACTGGTTCTACTGCGTAGTAACTATCCTTCAACCTAGTGAAGTAGCCGTTTCCATAACTCCAAGGCGACTCCTTAGAATACACCCTATAACTTAAACCTGCGTAAGGTGTTAGAACATCAACATCTACCTTATCGAATATGAAGAACTCTAACTCACATGAGACGTAAGCATTAAAACCTTCATTTTTCAGGGCCTCCTCAATCCTCTCCGCAACATACCTAGGGTCCTTAGAGAGTCTATTCCCTCCAAAGCCTGCATAAACCTTAGAAAGAAACCTAATAACTGAATTCCTCCACGGTATTTTCCCGAAGGTACTAACTACTGGTACTAAAACCATATCACTTTCATAAATCTCTGAGAATCCTTTAGCGCTACTACCGTCTAACTTACCGAAACCTACCTCGAAAGACTTTTCACTAAATTCCTGAGTGTTTATTGTGACGTGGTGTAACCCACCTAATAAATCAGTAAACTGTAGGTCTACCCAGTTGACTTTCTCCCTCTGCATATAGTCTAACACGTCCTTAGCACTCCACCTCCTTACATTGTTCCAAAAATCATTTTCAATACCAACCACTTTTAGCACCTACTTACTTGATTTTAAAACAAAATTTAAGATTGATTATCAAGAACTCAAGACATTGTACTATTGGTCCATAACCCCTCTACAATAAAGATTGAATCGTTATATGTGGTTAGAGTTATTAGGGGAGAA
This sequence comes from Sulfolobales archaeon, assembly GCA_038844925.1. Lineage (GTDB taxonomy): Archaea > Thermoproteota > Thermoprotei_A > Sulfolobales > NBVN01 > DTCV01. The sequence continues at coordinate 61,417 of JAWBQY010000005.1, forward strand.
CATTGTGAGTTGGTATCTGGGAGGGGTGCTAACTTTAAATAAGGGTTTAAGGTTTTGGATTATCCTTATATTTAATTGCGGCATGAGCTGCTGCTAACCTAGCAACAACTACTCTATAAGGTGATGCACTCACGTAGTCGAGACCTATCCTATGTAGTATTTCAATAGACCTCGGATCACCACCATGTTCACCGCAGATACCTACCTCTAATTGCTTATTCGCTGACTTGCCTAACTTAGTTCCTATCTCAATTAGCTTTGCAACTCCCTTATCATCTAAAGTTTCGAATGGGTTGTACGTCAGTACACCTGCTTCTATGTACTGCGGTAGGAACTTACCTTCAATATCATCCCTACTGAAGCTGAAGGTCGCTTGTGTTAGATCGTTCGTACCGTAGCTGAAGAAGTCTACTTCTTTAGCAATCTCATCAGCGGTTAGACATGCCCTAACGGTTTCAATCATTGTGCCGATCTTCAATTTATCAGATAGCTTGACCCCGTATCTTGATTCAACATCCTTAATTGCTGGGAGGATGGCTTTCTCTTTAACGTATCTTATTTCAGAGGCTAAAGCTACTTGAGGTATCATTATCTCTAACATCGGGTTCTTCCCCTCCTTAATTAATTCAGCAGCTGCTTCAACCATAGACTTAGTTAGGTAGTAGTAGAATTCTGGATATGTAACTCCTACCCTAACACCTCTATGACCCATCATAGGGTTATGCTCTTTAAGCTTTACAACTCTATTGTACAGCCATTCTAACTCCTTAACTGCCTCCTCATTAGCTCCCTTAATCTTTAACTCATATAACTCCTTCAGTATTTCCTCAGGAGCTGGTAGGAATTCATGGAGTGGTGGGTCGATGAGCCTTATAATCACTGGTAAGCCATCCATAATTTCTAGAATTTCCTTAAAGTCCTTCTTAATCATCTCAGCTAATGGTTCTAAATACTTAACCCTACCCTCAACGTCTTCAGCAAGTATTACCTTCCTAAGAAGTTCTAATCTTTCAGGCTTTCTGAACATCCTCTCAATACGTAGTAGGCCTATACCCTCAGCACCGAACTTCCTAGCTATCATAGCGTCTTCGGGGACGTCAGCATTAGCCCTAACACCTAACTTCCTTACCTCATCAGCCCAGCTGAGGAGTATGTTTACCTCATTTATTAATTCCGGCTCGACCGTAGGCACCTTACCAAGGTATACGTCCCCTGAGGTCCCATCAATAGTGATCCAATCACCTTCCTTAACAACTACGTCGCCGACTCTAAACTCCTTGAGGTCGTAGTTTATGGAGATCGCCTCAGCACCTACTACTGCTGACTTACCAATCGCTCTAGCAACAACTGCTGCGTGACTAGTCATACCACCCCTACTTGTCAATATGCCTACAGCAGCGTAGAATCCGTGGACGTCATCTGGCTTGGTCTCAATTCTAACTAAGATGACCTTCTTACCATTTCGAGCCCACTCAACTGCGACGTCTGGGTGGAAGACTACTTGACCGCTTACAGCACCTGGTGATGCTCCCAAACCCTTAGCTATCGGTTTTCCTTTATACTTAGGGTCTATCCTCGGATATAGGAGTGATATTATATGTTCAGGCTTGACCTTCAGTAATGCCTCCTCCTTAGTTAGTATGCCATCCATTACTAAGTCAACAGCTGTCTTAACCCTTGCTAAGGGCGTCATCTTAGCATCTCTATTCTGTAGGAAGTACAGCTTACCTCTCTCAATAGTAAATTCTATATCCTGAACATCTTTATTCAACCTCTCTAAGATCTTACCTGCTTTAATTAGTTCGTCATATACGTGGGGCATTAACTCCTTAAGCTTCTCTAAAGGCATGGGGGTTCTAATACCTGCAACTACGTCCTCACCCTGAGCATTTGGTAGGAACTCACCGTACGGTCTGTTCTCACCGTTAGCAACATCCCTAGTGAATAGGACCCCCGTACCTGAATCCCAACCCATATTACCGAATACCATTGCAACGATGTTAACTGCTGTGCAGTCAGCTTCTTCCTTACTTATCTTATTAGCCATCCTGTAGAATATAGCTCTAGGATTCATCCAAGACCTAAATACTGCTTTAATAGCTAATTCGAGCTGCGTCCAAGGATCTTGCGGGAACTCACCCCACTCCTTCTTTATAACTTCTTTAAACTTCTCAACAACTTCTTTAAGACCTTCTACAGGGAGTTCCACATCGTACTTCACACCGTACTTACTCTTAACTTCTTTGAATACCTCATCAAATAATTCCTCCTTAATACCTAATACTATCCTACCAAACATCTGTAGGAACCTTCTATACGCGTCATAAGCGAACCACTCATTATTAGTTAATTTAGCAAGACCTCTAACGACTACGTCATTAAGTCCTAAGTTTAAGACTGTATCCATCATTCCAGGCATAGATACTGCCGCTCCAGACCTTACAGAGACGAGTAGTGGGTTATTAGGGTCTCCGAACTTCTTACCACTTACCTCCTCTAACTTCCTAATGTATTCCCTTACCTGATCCATCAGCCCCTCAGGAATTGGCAGACTGTCAACGATCCTCCATATCTCACTAATCAACCTATCCCTAACCTCTGGTGGTGGCCCCTTCTCCAACTCCACTACTAACTTCTCAATAGCCTCCTCACCATAGCTGTAGAAGTCCCTACAGGCTTCAGTAGTTATGGTAAACCCCGGCGGGACTGGAAGCCCTAGCTGAACCATTTGAGCTAGGCTAGCTCCCTTACCCCCTAATAACTTCTTATTCCTCCAATCACCTTCCTCAAAACTGAAAACATACTTCTTAACCATCTCAGAGCCCATAAGCTTTGAACGTTAGAGCTAATAAATATTACTTTAAGAATTATAATTAAGTAGCTAAGATTTAAGCTACTCAACAATTACGCGGACTTTAATTCTGACCTCCCCCCGCAACCACTTAATAATGTTTAAGAGCATATCATACCATATCCTCATCAACTCTTTGAAGTTCTTATCAAACGTAATCCAAAACAGTTGAATCATTAAAGAAGTGTAAATCAGAGGTGTTAGTTGAACCATGTAGAAACTGTACTGAGTTCTACTACCTATAATCCATATGAAGACGTACATCATGAAGATACTCCACGTATAGGTTAAAGTTATACCTCCATCAGGTAACTTCCTCAACGCAGGTAGGATTAGGAGGGTTAACGCAGTAGCGATTAAGTAGATAGCGTTGTTACCCCTAGCAATTAGATCTGCTACTAACTCCCCGTTAACGTATTCGTAGTGAAGTATAAATGGGTTTAAACCAACTAACCACTCCCAAGGAGCTGAGGTAGGGGGACCTGATAGGGTTTTCACACTTAAGTGCCATCTAACAGCATTTTCAACTGCTTCATACCACCACTGCTGAAAGCCTAGAGTGGAGATTAGGGGTGTTGAGGAGAGGATAAGCATAAGTGCTGGGATGCAGACAACGTATAAGATTGCCTTAAAGGGTTCCATCCTCTTAAACATGTAGTACGTGAGGGCTGGCAGTGCGAAGAGGCCTGTATACTTAGAAATAAATGCTAGTCCTAATACGGCTACGGCAGCATAAACCCTCTGCTTAACTATTAAGTAGAGTGTTAGAACTGTAAATAAAGATGTGAAGATGTCTAACATTGCTACAATACTTAAAGACCTAAATAACGTGTCTAAAGATGTGATTAAAACTGCTACAACCCCTAAATAATTACCTACGGCACCTCCTACAACTGACTTAACAATTAAGTAAACAATCATCAGTATGGCACATGAAGCTATTATTGAGGGTAGCCGCCAGCATATAGGTCTATCACCGCATACAGCTATTGACGTGGCTATGAAGTACTTAACAAGTGGTGGGTGTTCAGTATTTAAGTAATCTGTAATCCTACTTGAGTCGGGGTATCTATAGCCGGGAATTACACTTATAACGTTTGGCATTCCTGATAATCTCTGAATTATGTCTAACTCTCTAACCTCTGCGTAAATTATGTTCACATTCCTGTAGTCCTGCTTAACTACTCTACCACTAGCTAGTATCTCATTAATGACTCCCTCAGTACCTAAGTAACTACTAACTAATACGTTAATCCCTAATAGACCATCATCACTTACGTATAAGGGTTGGCCCTTAAACACCTTAACAATTATGTTTCGAGCACTACTCACATACCAACACTCATCTGATATGTAGTCATTCACTCTTAACGCATAATTATAAACGTAGTAGAAGTGAAATGCTATTATAACTAAGACCGCTATACTAGGAAGTGTGGACGTCAACACCTTCTTAAAACATGTATTAATAGTTAAACCCCGATAGAGAGTTGAGAACCCTCCTAATAATACTTACTCTAAGTCTAAAAGATTTAACATTTACATCAAACCTAATAATATGATAGGTGGTCTGTATTAGGGAGAGATTAGCAGGCTTTAAAGTTTTTGATAAAGTTGATGAAGCTATTAACAAACTGTTAAAGCATGTTAGTATTAGCTTAGATGTCATTGAAGTCCCGCTTACAGAGTCTTTAAATTACATATGTGCTGAAAATGTTAATGCATTAAACGACATACCACCATTTGATAGAAGTGCTGTCGACGGATATGCGGTGAAGTCGTCAGCCACGACTAGTGCCTCACCCCATAATCCAGTATACTTCGAATTGCTAGGAACTATAGAAGCCGGCGATGATGTATCGAAATTAAAGCCCGTCAATCCTGGTGAAACTTACTTAATATTTACTGGGGGTCAACTACCTCAGGGGGCTGATGCTGTAGTACCGGTTGAACATGCAGTATGTGAGGGTCGTAGGGTTAGGATAATGAGGTCCGTACATCCCTACGCTAACGTATCCAGAGCGGGGGAGGACTTCAGAAAAGGTGATGTGATCATTACGAGAGGGACGCGGATAATGCCATGGCATATTGCAGCACTAGCCTCTGCAAACATAACTAAGGTTAAAGTGTATAGAAAGATGAAGGTCTCTATAATAAATACTGGGAATGAGTTAGTAGAGTTAGGGGATGAGGTAACTCATGGACGAATAATAAACTCTACCGGATTATTAGTTGAGGCCTACCTCAAATATCATAACATCACGCCGGTAAGGTTTGGCATACTGCCAGACGATGTGGAAGCAATTAAAAACGCTTTAACTAAGGCTTTGGAGCTCTCAGACGCTGTGATTATTACTGGAGGTACTTCAGTCGGTGGTAGGGACTTAGTCCCAGAAGCTGTTGAGTCTTTAGAAGGGGCTGTGAGGATATTCCACGGCGTTGCTATGAGGCCTGGGAGAACAGCCGGTGCTTATGTAGTGAGGGGTAAGCCTATCTTCCTATTCTCCGGACTACCAGTCGCATGCCTTATCTCATTAGAGGTCTTCCTTAAACCACTCATAAACTACGTGACTGGGGGTGAAGACCTACCAAGACCTGAGGTTTCCGGGATCATGGTTAGAAGATTAGCAAACGACGTCGGCTTTAGATCCTTCTACAGAGTTAAGGTATGCTATTCCGATGATGGGAGATATTACGTTGAACCACTAAGACTTACCGGCTCTGGAGTACTCTCAACCTTAATTAAAGGTAACGGCATCCTAGTAATTCCAGAAAACGTTGAAGGGATTGAAGCAGGTGAGGAAGTGAAGGTAATTGTTGTAAACCCCATACCTAAATGCGGGGACTTTCAACCTTCTTTTGACTCATAACCTCTTGACGTAGCTATTATACATCCTTCAACCTTTAAGCACTTTAAACCTCCCACACATACTTCAGCTTCATGAGTGCTCCGTGAGGTTAGTCCTTCATAAATAATTTAGTGGGGTTTGCAGTAGAGGTGGTTAAAGATAATAACGTATGCTTTAGATGGAGGAGGTCAAGTTAATGAAGTTGAGGATTGAGCAGATAACTAGTACTACCAGTAATGGGTCTAGGTCTGCAACTAACGTTTTTAATAATTTAAAATTTCTTAAGATGCTTAGCAATATGTGGGATGCGGTTTGAAGGTCTTAGTATCTAATGATGATAGCTATCTGAGTCCGGGTCTCTACCTTATCTACGAGTCTATTAAAGACATCTGCAATGAGGTGTTAGTAATATCTACTCAGTATCCTAAATCTGCGACAGGTCGTGAGATAACTTTTAATAAGCCTTTAAGGCTCTATAAGACTAAGTACTTAGGGTATGAGGTCTTCGTAACGGATGGTAGTCCTATTGATGCTTTACACTTAGCTGTCGAGATATTAGGATTTAAGCCTGACTTACTTATATCAGGTGTTAATGTTGGGGAGAACCTCTCACTACAGCACATATTTTACAGCGGTACTGTTGGATTGGCGATAGAGGCTGCCTTAATGGGCATACCGGCAGTAGCTATCTCAGCAGATGTTTATGAGTTTTCAGATTTTAATGACCCCCGCCTCCAGGAAATAGTCTTAAAATTTCTGAAAAATCTTCTCATGAATATCGAGAGGTTGGGCTTCCCGGAAGGGGTTGACGTACTTACAGTAAACATACCTAGAGCTGACTCCTTCAACAATTGTTATAAGGTTGTTAGAGCAGCTAGGCTTAGGTGGAGGGCTAGGTATAAGATAGATAGGGATGTGAGGGGACATCTCTGCTATTGGTTGCAGAGTGAGCCTGGGGTCTCTGAGGTAGATACCGACGTATACTTCTTCGAGAATAAGAAGTGTATAACTATAACACCAATTACTGTTGACTTAAACGCGAAGCCTGAGACTATGAGGCAAGTAGAAAAGTTAGTCGGACATCCGGTTTAAGTAGGTGGTTCAGACATCAAAATTACTGCTCAAGCATGTACGTTCGGTGGACTCTGTAGCCCAACCTTATTAGTAGGTCATAGCATTTATAGCAGTATTTAAATTCCTTAAAATCTGTGTCATATATGCTGTTACTAAATGCCATCACACACCGCCTATTACTACAGTGTCTTAATCCTAGGACATGGCCTACCTCATGTAAAACCTCTTTCTTAATCCTTGACACATATTTAGTCCCTACTAACTCGTTAGAATCTCTTAACCTTTTTAGAAATACTAAGGCAACACCTTCCTTAGGATCTGCTATACCGAAGATGAAGTTAAGGCCAGGTACGTAGGCATCCAAGTCTGCTACTCCGACCAATATTGATGTACTAGTTGTTCTCAGCCTGCTTGACCAATTAAGGAGTTTTAACCCATCATACTGCCTTCTATAGACGTTCTCAAATTCTTGTGGTGCATGTACGTAGGGTAGTACTACTACGCTAGCTTCAAAAACATCTACTAGTAAGTTCTTAACGACCTCGACTAAGCTATGAGTACGTAGTTCTATGGGTAAGACTTCAAAGATCATCAAGCCCTTCCTCTACTCTTAAAAAACTTAAAAAACGTAATTAAAATAAAGTGAGCGGTTTTCCTAACTACCGTATACTTTAGACCTTCCTAGAAGTGCCTTACGTATTAAATTCTTAACTATTTCCTCATTAACTGGTGAGGGGTTATTCCCTATATTCCTCTTATACCCCATAGTATCACTGGCTATGGCGTCTAACTCCTCTTCCTTAAAACCTACTTCAGCAATGCTGTCAGGTATTCCGACAGCGTCTGTAAGCCTACATAACATCTTTATGAATCCCTCAATAGATGATGTGTTAGTAACTCTTAGGAGTATGTTTAACTTCCCTTCATCTATGTATTTAAGATTATATTCAAGTATGAAGGGCATTAATAACGCGTTAGCTAGTCCGTGCTGTACGTTATGATGCGTTGTTAAGTAGTAGCCCGCGCCATGTATTAAGGTGGTGCCTGCATCGTTTATAGCCATACCCCCTAGAGTAGCTGCTATGTGTAACTTACCCTTAGCCTCTTCATCTCCTTCATAAGCTTTAGGTAGATACCTCATTATGTAGTCTATCGCTATTAGAGCTACACCATCTGATATGGGGGTTGACGCTTTCGACGTATATGCCTCAATAGCATGTGATAATGCGTCTAGAGATGTCCAAGCAAGTAATTTCTTAGGTAATTTCTTAAGGACTTCTGGGTCTACTATAGCCACCTTAGGTAGGACTGAGGGTCCAGCCATGGTCATCTTCTTCTTAGTGCTTAAGTCAGTTATTATGGCATATCTAGTGACTTCAGCACCGGTACCGCATGTCGTAGGTATTGCTATGACTGGAATCGTCGGACCCTCAACTATTTTAGGGAAGAAGTAGTCGCTGGCCTTACCGCCTAAGGATGTTAGAACTGAGATCGCCTTCCCAGCATCCATAGCGCTACCACCGCCAAACGCCACTATCGCATCAACACCTTCCTCCTTAGAGATCTTAGCCCCCTTCTCACATGTCTCAATACTCGGGTTTTCCTCAACCTCATTGAATAGTATGTAGTTAATACCTACTGAGTTTAGAGATTTTGAAATGATGTCTAAGTACCCAGTAACTTCTAGTAAGTTACCAGTAGTTACTAAGAGTACCTTAGAACCACCTAACTTCTTAACTTCCTCTCCAACCCTACTTACCGTACCCTTCCCAAATACTACCTTAGTATGTAGGTAGTGTGTGAACTCTATCTGAACTCACCGTGAACCTATTGTAACATGACTTAATAAGCTCTAAAGAGCTCAGACGGAGGATTATAAGCTTGTTCAACTATTTGGCTTTCGTAGCAGACCTCTACCATCTGTGATGGTAATTCTTAATGACTCTACGAGTAGTAGGTGGGTTGGAGGGAAAATTCATATCTAGGATGTCAAAATAACTTAATGGTAAGTACTGACAACTACCTACTTAATGAAGTTTACTAACGTCCCTATATTTTCTACTTCCTCCTCAATTACATCGCCGGGCTTTAGGCCTTCAGGAGGGCCTGCTGGGGGGCTGCCGAATGAGATAACATCACCGGGCTCTAACGTCATAATCTCACTTAAGAACTCTAATATCTCTTCAGGTTTGAATACCATGTTGCTAGTTCTAGATTCACCTTCAATAACGCCGTTCCTCCTCCTAAGGATTCTTAAATTATTAACATCGATCCCCTTATCCCTTATCTCATCAATAGTAACTATCCAAGGACCCATAGGTGAGAAGGTATCAAAGGACTTAGACCTCTGCTGATATACTACATGACCTGGCTGAATCATCTCAATGTCGTGGGCTGTGATATCCCCAAATAATGTAAATCCGAATACGTAATCGTAGACCTTACTCTTATCAATATTTTTCATCCTCCTCCCAATAATGGCTGCAAACTCATACTCATGGAATAATATCTTCGATGATGTGCCAGGCCACTTACCACCTCTAGGTATGACGATGTAGTCCTTATGCCCTATTAAGGTATTTACAGGCTTAGAGAAGAAGAGTGGGACCTCAGGTTTGAAATAACCTAACATAACCCTATACTCATCGTAATTCAACCCAATTCCAATAACTTTCGATGGATCTGGGACAGGCGGTAAGAACTTTACCTCATCTAAACCCCTAACCAAACCCATCGTACGGAACTCATTTAAATTAGATGGGGATATCTTCCTCAAAGCCTTATCGATCAAGGGCTTAAGGAACTGAACCCTCTCTATAACGTAACCACCCCTACACTCAAATATGGACCTAACTAGACCTTCAGCATTTGCTGAACTCATACCTAAATCATTAATAAGCTCATTAATTAGTAAAGACTCTAAATCAACTAGAAACTCCTCAGATATGACTAACCCGTAACGAGGTCTAAAAGAATTGCCAACTAAATAAGACATAAACCGCATACTTAAATCCCAAATCTACATTATAGTTAAGTAATATAAATCACTATTATCTGTCTTAGGTAGTGGGTGGCACAATTACCGAGGTTTCTGATTTTTTAAGCCCTTTTCTTAGAAGTTCTTCATAGAGTTTGAGAAGTTCGTTGAATTCCTCCCTACTATATAGGATTATACCCTCTGAAAGCGCATCAATAATTATTGGATTCCCCTTCTTAAGCATTTCAATAGCTTCATTAAGAGTGTATGGGTGGGGTTCTATGTTTATATTTATGTTGCCTGCTAACTCTAAAATATTTCCTATCCTATCTAAGTACCTTTCTCTAAAATCAGCTATTATCAATATATCATAATCGCTCCACGGCTTGTAATCCCCTCTAGCACGAGAACCAAAGAGTATTACTGCATATACTTTAAAACTGCTTAAAATCCTCTTAACAACTTCTGATAACTCTTCAGAGCCTAAGTACGTTTTTGACAAATTGAATCACTCTCTCAGCTACGTCTAAAGCCCTTCTTGAAGTCTCTTCGTCATAGGCTTCATGAGGTGTTCCAGCTGGATGCGCATTCGGGTACCTAGACGGTATGTAGTGCCTATCCAATTCCCTCGCATAGGTCATAAGGTCATTTGGAGGAGTCTCACCAAGCCTATTATAGTATCGGGTAAGGAGCTCCCTAATACTACGCCCCCACGGAGCCTCATTAACATTGTAAAGAAGTGCCTTACAAGCCTTCTCAGCCGCTTGGTGAGAGTAGAATACAGCTGCATTAAACCTCCTCTCCCTATGTAGAATTCTAGCTGTATCAAGATCCCACAGAGCCTCATCAAACCATCTTAAAGCCTCATCCCTCATTTAGTACTCACCACAACTAACTCTCCTCCACATAAAGACTATACTAAATAAGCTTTAATATAAATCGTATTTTCTATGTTTTCATTTATTATGCAGTTTAGAGTTTTATGATTTATAGTATATTCATAATGCCCTATATGAGGTCCTGAAGGGAGATATGATAACATAGCAAAATCTATTAATCTAGCTAGCATTATAACTTAGAGGTTTAACGGTATGAGTAAGCAGTCTAAACTCGTAGCGTGCTATGTTAATTTCATTCTTCTACTCATTACTGGGGTGTTGGTATACATCTCGGGCTTCGTACTCTGGCTGGTTCTACCTCACGGACAAGTCCGCGGCTCATTTCTAACTAGTAATACGTTCTTAGGACTTAATAGGAGTGCCTGGGAGAACATACATATAGTAGCAAGTATTTTATTCTTAGTATTAACGGCAGTTCATTTAATACTTAATTGGGCATGGATAA
>JAWBQY010000006.1:0-301 GCA_038844925.1 Sulfolobales archaeon
CAATAAGAAAAGACTGAAAGCTAGTTCGTTTACTCCTGCGTTTAAATTTACTGTCAGTATTTCAAATAGGAAGCAATAAGAAAAGACTGAAAGGTTTTACAGACACATCATATTTATGATATTTATAATATTGATCATGTCAGAAGCAATAAGAAAAGACTGAAAGCCTCAACCGTTATCTCGCTCCAGCCATACACGGTGAACGATCCCTGACCATTTGGTGAAGCAATAAGAAAAGACTGAAAGCTATTTCCTGCCTGACCTGCAGTTTCGTGGTTCTGACTATCTTACCGCTTAACTC
>JAWBQY010000006.1:311-23338 GCA_038844925.1 Sulfolobales archaeon
GAATGATGAGATAGGTAGGTGAAGCAATAAGAAAAGACTGAAAGCAATAGTTCTAATGTAGGTATTTTAGCTTCATCCCGACTCGCTCTTGCCTCGGGGTTGGGTGTGTTGGAAGTGGTGGGTAATTATTTTTAAACTCTAGGGATTATTATATCATTTGTGATTGAGTTGACGATGTATGGTTACGTAGCGATCATGGTTGCGTCAATTATTTGGAGTTTAGTGCCGGCTTTAATATCTAGGATTAAGGAGTTTGTGAGGCCTTTCATATTTACTTCGCTTAGAGCTACTTTCGCCACTATTGCGTTGCTACCCATGCTAGTGTTAAGCGGTGTTCGTATGAGTCTGTTGGACTTACCGGTACTGTTACTAGCAGTGGTTTCAGGTATTTTAGGGCCTGGGTTAGGGGATGCTTTCTACGCTAAGGCTATTCAGAGTATGGGTGCTTCATTAGCTGTTATTCTAAGCTATACGTACATCTTTATCGCTCAGTTTATGTCAGTATTAATTTTAGGTGAGTCTTTAAGGACCACCCTTATCTTCGGTTCGCTATTAGCTTTTACGGGAGTGGTGGTAGCTTTATCAAGTAATAACTCAGTAAGTAAGCTAAACGTTAGAGGTGTGCTTAGCTCATTCATAGCGGCCTTATCGTGGAGTTCGGGAGCTGTCATCATAAAGCTAACATTAGACTACGTTGATATCCTAACCTTAACTATTTACAGGTTGGCCTCAACAGCTTTAGTATTTACTGCGTTGGGGTACGTGTTAGAACGTTCCTTAGGTAAGGAAGCAGTAGTGCCCGTAGTCACCATCTCCGCCATAACCGGGGTACTTGGATTCGGCATCGGTGCATACCTCTTCGCATACTCTATAAGCTCTCTAGGGGTTTCAGCAACAGCTATGGCTACAGCACTAACACCAGTACTCTCTCAAGTAACTACTAAACTACTCAGTAGGGAGAGACCAACACTTAAGAACTTTGCCGGCGCCTTACTAACATCATGTGGGATAGTAATCTCAACTACATGATGCTTATTAAGTAGTCTGAAGCTCATTATCAGTAGCTAATACTACGACTGGTATGAACATACTTAGCTCCCTCCACTACCACGCAGACTCTAAGACCTGAAACGCAAAGACTCCTCAACTCTTCTAAGACTGAATCATACCTATTAGTAATTACTAGAGATTCACTACTAAAGGATATTCGACTATTATTAGTTAGCATTACTAACCTCCTACCACGTAGCTTTTCCTTCAGAGTGTAAGCAACTAGATATGGAACTACGTCTCCAACCCCCTTCCTAACAACTTCATCTAACGGTAAGTCTTCAGATCTTAACGCATCTACAAACTCTTGAGGACACTCACCTAATGAACTACTTACTAATATAGCTAATCCACCATCACTTAAAATCCCTAAATTATTAAATACCGCTTTGACGGACTGGTAGAGATTCATATTTAATGGCCTTCCATCAACTACTAAGACATCACATTTCCCACCTACCTCCCTCACATACATATTCCTTGACAGTTCCACCGCCCTAGTATACGACTCCATAAGCTCTCCGAAAGTACCGTATATAGATGCGTTGCAATCAACTACGTTCACCGCATATACCTTAACAATACCTGAGATTAGATTACCTACATAGTCGATCTCCCTTCTAAACGGGTTATCTTTAACAATTCCTGGAGAGGCGTTAGGATGGTTGAAAAATCTTAAATGATGTTCTATTACTACATCCCGAGCGGAGGTCCCTGGCAGTAGGAGTTTAGAACCGCCTGTGAAGCCAGCCCATACGTGAGGTATTACCGAACATATAAGTAGGAGTGAGTCAGTATTTACAACCTTATCAAGTAGTTTTATTGGGATACCCCCTGGCGTAGTTCCTAAGTATACGTAACGATCATCTACTTCCGGTTCATTTAGGAATACGTCTACGTTGAGGTCTGCTACGATTTCAGGAATGTCCTCAGCTTTGATTTTATGCAGGCCTGTAGCAACTACCACATAGGTGTTAAGCCCCCTACCCCTTAATTTTGGAACGACCTTAAGGAGTAATTCCTTAGTTGGTGTAGGCCTACTCCTATCTGTAACGACGACCGCCACAGTCTTAGGTCTGTCTTCAATGATAGTATCTGTTAAGAAGTCTAAAGACCTAGAGTCGAGTTCGAAATGTGCGGGAATATCCTTATTATAATGGTTAAAAATAACTACGTTTTTAAGTGTTGTTAACTCTTTAATTATCCGTTCTTCAAACATCTTAAAACCACGTTAGAGACCACCTATAAACGATATGAGGTAGAGGAACATCCCAGCTAGGAGTGCCCCGCTAAACACTACCTTAACTCCCGCAGCCCTCCTCAACTCCTTAGGCATTAAGTAGTGGTTAACTATTAATGTGGCTGGAATGCTGAGGATTTGCTGGATCATGCCTAGGTACGCACCCAACTTCACCAACTCTACAGGTTGGTACTTAAATAGACCACTCGTTATTATTATTAGTCCTACCGCGGTGAATATCATTAAGAATATCATGTAGGTCTTCTTTATACCTAAATCTCTAATCCTCTTAACGTATACTGATGTCGTATCAGCCCAGGTCCTAGCCATAGCGTCTAATATACCGATCTGAGTTGACCACAACACAAATGTAGCGACAAGTAAGTAGATGTAGTAGCCGATAGGTCCAATTAATACTTCAAAGAATTTAGACTGCATAACAACTGCGGTTATACCGCTTAAATCACTAGGTCTTAACTCACCGCGTAGTAATGCAGGACGTAGCAGGGCGCCAGCTAAGTAGGTGAAGAGGAAGAGTGAGATCAGGCTGGGAATGAAGAAGAATAGCAGTACCTCCTTCTCCAATAGCTTAACCCACCGGGACAGCTTTACCTCATTATCACCCTCACTTATCTTAGGTAATGAGCCTGATGTAGAGATAGTTGTAGGCTTACCTAAGATTCCGGGAATCCTACCAACGTAGTAGGCCATCCCCATACCCCTATCCCTCACGTAAAGTGAGTAGAACGCATTGCCCATAGCCCCCAATCCAGCCCAAGCAATAGCTGATGCTAATAACCTCATATCAACGCCCTTGGGTACGTAGCCAAAACTCACCAACCCGACTAACGCATCAGCCAAGCTCGAGGGATTATTAAGAGCGACTACAATCCCAGACACTACTAATCCAACATTAAACACTACTAAGCTGACTAAGCTAGCAATATAGAGTCCTGAGTAGACATACCGAGGTAGGGTGAGGGCTACAATACATATTAGGTATGAGATAACCCCCCACCCAACTAAATCTATAGGGGACTTACTACCGCCGGTAAACACCCACAAAGCTGAGGCAGAAACTACTGCCCAACTAGGCCATATAAGCGATATTGTCATAGAAAGCAACCACAGCATAACCCACACACCCCTACCAGGTATTCTACCAGTTCCTTGAATCCAACTCTCACCAGTAACTACAGTCCACCTACATGACTCAATAACCCAGAAGTACTGTACAGCTAGTGCAAGCGGGATAATCCACAACAACCCATAACCATGTTGCGTTACGAGCACAGGCCATAAGATCAGCTCACCAGCACCTATAGCCATAGCCGTAAGTATTACACCGGGACCTATAACACCTCTTAAGTCTTTAGGAGGGTTAGGTACGTCACTAACCTTCCAGAAGTTCCTATTAAACTTAAATGTATTGAATATGTAGTTCTTTAGATTTAACCCTAGGCCTGGAGAGCCTTCTCTTACGGTAGTGTCCATTGGCGTTCAGACACCTTTAACACCCACTAGATGTTAAGGTAGTCTATTTTAAATTTTTCTATAACCTTCATCTGAATAATATTTATAAATTCCAACTCACATCTTGAAATATTTTCTAATTAAACTTAACTATAGCTGACTTCCATCTTTCAATATCCTCTAAGTACTTTATACTCCATACTGAAATTACTGCCATTTTAGGCTGTCTTAATACTACGTCCCTAATAATCTACTTAATTCTCGTTCAGTAGGTAATGCTATCCCTCGTAGTGTGACCTTAGAGTGGAGGAGTTAACTGTGTGGAGGATTTTTAAGTAGTATCTTTTAGTTAAAAGGTTTAAAATACTATAGCATGTAGGTTTTTATTGAATAATTTTTATTTAGGTTTTTCAACTATTGTTGCTAACCTCTCCTCTAATTTCTTCCTCGCAATAGTGAATATCGGCTTCTCAGGTATGAGTCCCTGCGGTCTGAACATTGCTATCAATACTATGGCCATCCCTACGAAGGTGTATTCAAGCCATACCGGGTCGAAGGGCACGTATGGTGCTAATACCCCTCTATATGTAACTATAAGTGTCTTCACTATTACAAATATTAGTACCCCTAAGGTCACTCCGATATTATTTCCAGTCCCGCCTAACATCATGAATGCCCATGGCCAGAACGTCCATGTGACTCTAGTATATGTAGATGCTATGCAGCTCCCGGTGTAGTATGTGTAGAGGGCACCTCCTAGAGCAGCTATGGATGCCCCAACGATTAATGCATGCGTTCTCAGCTTAGCTACATCCCTACCGTACACAGTGATGGTGACTTCAGAGTCCCTCATAGCTCTTAAAGCCCTACCGAAGGGGGATTTCATTATTCTCTCAACCATTAGTAGAACTGCTAGTGAAAATCCTAGGAGGACTAAGGTTGCTACTGTAAATCTATTAGGGCCTGCCCACCTGAATGGGTCGGGGACTGTAACACCGGTTGTACCACCGATTATGGGTGTGTAGTAGAGGGAGATCAGCATAACTACATCACCCATGGCTAGTAGGGTAATGCCTAAATACGCCTCTCTTAACCTGATGGCAGGTCTTGAAGTTAGGTATCCTACAGCAGCTCCTAGAACCATTGCGATGGCTAGGGTTAGGAGGAAGATACCTATAGAGAGTACGGGGTCTTTCTCGAGGATGGAGTTTATATCGTTAACTATTTTATAGTTGTATTCGTAGTAGGCGTATTCCGCCCCATAGGGATAGCCGTACATCATGGCTAATATCCTACCAGGTATTGCTCCAGCAACTAACGCACCAGTAATAACTGCTAAAACCCTACCGAATTGTGGTAGTCCCGCATACCCCGCTTCTATATTAAGGCTTAATGTAACGATTAAGTAAACGCTAAAATCTACTAAGATGTAGAGAAGTACTGGGGGTACTACCTCCATGACCCACCACCTAAACCTCTTACCTTCAGTAGGATTCTACCCCAATTAATGCCTGCAAGTCCTTTGGGATAGACTAAGAGCGTAATAGCCATGGAGATCAAAGGAATTACAGGCCTATAGGTTATGATCCAACCACCTAACTGAAATGAAAGTACGGTAATGCCGAGGTACTCCGTTAGACCTATGAGTAGTCCTCCAAGAACGCTACCATAAACACTGTAGAGACCTCCAACAATGCTTGAAGCAAACATCGACACAACAATCCTAGACCCTATAGTGGGGTCACCAGTTATTGTTAGGGATGCTATACCGCCGCCCAGACCTGCCAGTCCACCACCAATAAACCAGGATACTAAGTACACTACATCAGGATTTATTCCTAGGATTTTAGAGAGGTCTGGATTCTCTATAGTTGCCCTCATAGCAGTTCCAAACTTAGTCTTAACCATAAACCAATGAATTACCGCAATTAAAGCTACTACGATAATCAACGAAACGAACGTAATTCCCGGCACCCCTAGTAGGTAGAAATCGTAAACTTCGAGGACTATCTTCCTAGCATAGAGTTTATACGCTCGTGTGAGGAAGTCAGCAAACATCTGAATAGTTGATAGTAGGACGAGATCCACACCTAATGTAGACATCATTAAAGTAGTTGGTGAGGCACCTCTCCTCATTAACGGACCTATCACTAAGAGGTATACTAATACCCCCAGACATCCAACGAATAGAAATGCGAAGGGTAGGTAGTAGTAAGGAGTCCCACCCATCAACGCAGTCATCGTGTAAACCACATATAAACCCCACGTAGCAAACGATGCTTGCGCGAAGTTAAACGTCCTAGTACACATGTATATTAGTGTAATTCCTCCAGCCATCAACGCAATACTATCTGCGTATGCGATAGCCTTAGCCACAGCTATTGGTGGTAGCATGTGTTTCGCCTAGAGGTGTTAGAGTTTAAACGTTATAAATATATCGTTTTATTGTACTTTATACTTAATAGCACTTAAAAATATATTTGCAGGACGTAGAGAGATAGTAGATAAATTTTTAAACTACTTAAGTAGTTTAATTTGAGAGGTGTTTAAAGTGGCTTTAACTCAGAAAGGATTAATTATAGGTGTGATATTACTCATAGTGGGATTAGGGGTAGGTTATGGGTTTGGGACGGCAGCAGCTCCAACTAAGACAGTAACAGTAACAACAACCATTACCGCTCCTGTGGCGAGAGGTTTAAGCGGGGCTATTCCTATCGCTGGTTTATGGCCTCTAACAGGTGAGTTAAGCTCTTTTGGTGAGGAGAATAAGGTAGCGTTTGAGTTAGCTGTTAAGGAGGTCAACGAGTGGCTGAAGGCGAGTGGTAAGGCGTGGTACTTAAGTCCGTTAATTGAGGATACTGCTACAGATCCTAAAACAACGCTTGATAAGGTTAGAATACTTCACGGAAGGGGTGTTAAGATATTCGTAGGCCCTATGGCTAGTGCTGAGGTGAGGGAGATTAAATCATATGCAGATGCTAATAAGTTACTAGTCATTAGTCCCTCATCTACCTCTCCTGCCTTGGCGATTCCAGGGGACTTTATCCTAAGGTACTGTCCAGACGATACTGTTCAAGGTCCCGCAATAGCGAGAGCCGCATTTGTAGCTGGGGTGAGGTACTTAGTCCCTGTGTGGAGGGGTGATGCCTGGGGTGACGGTCTTAAAGATGCAACTGTTAAGGCATTTTCGAATATACTTAAGAAGGAGGGTGTTGAAGGAGGAGTTCATGAGGGTATAAGATTTGAGCCAGGAGCTAAGGAATTCTCCGTAGAGGCAGCAAAGCTAGCAAGGATAGTTGACGAGTTAGTAGGTAAGTACGGTACCGGTAAAGTCGGTGTGCTACTGATCAGTTTTGAGGAGGCAATACCGTTCTTCATAGCTTCAAGCAAGTATGAAGTTCTAACAAAGGTGAAATGGTTTGGGAGTGATGGTACAGCTCTTAACGCACTCCTAGTCCAGACTAAGGAGAGCGCCGCATTCGCAGTGAAGACTAAGTTCGTAAGCACGATTGCAGCTCCTTCTGAATCACCTAAGTTCGAACACGTTAAGAGTTATATAGAGAAGACTTTAGGTAGGACGCCAGCACCTTATGCCTACAACACATATGATATAGTATGGACCGTTGCCCTAGCTTTAGAAGTTGTTGACGAATATGATGCGGAGAAAGTTAAGGCGGTACTACCTACTATTGTTGAAAATTACTTCGGTGCTAGTGGTTGGTTTAAATTAAATGAGGCAGGTGATAGAGCGTTCGCCGATTATGAGTTGTGGGCTATTCAGGAGAAGGATGGAAAGTTTGTTTGGGAGTTAGTCGGAGTCTGGAAAGGTGCTACTGATACGATAGAATGGAAGATACCTTACTACGGCTGAATAATTTTTTACAATAATTAAGAACAAAAAATTTAAAGTTTTTCTATACTCCTACTTT
Source organism: Sulfolobales archaeon (assembly GCA_038844925.1). GTDB lineage: Archaea > Thermoproteota > Thermoprotei_A > Sulfolobales > NBVN01 > DTCV01. The sequence continues at coordinate 8,004 of JAWBQY010000006.1, forward strand.
CCTCAGGTAAAACATATGAGTAATGACTACATATTAGTGACTAAGGAGGTAACTAAGAGGTTCGGAGGTCTAGTTGCTGTAAATAAGGTCAGCATAGCTGTTAGAAGGAATACTGTTACGATGTTAATGGGTCCTAACGGTGCTGGTAAGACAACTTTAGTTAACGTATGTACGGGTGTTTACAGGGCTGATGAGGGTAGAGTCTTCTTCGACGGCAACGACATTACTGAGCTACCCCCCTACGAGATATATAAGTTAGGCTTTGTTAGGACTTTTCAGATACCGCAACCCTTTCAATCACTTACCGTATTAGAAAATGTTTTAGTTGCTATGAAGAGTATTGGTGAAAACCCCCTAATCGCTGTAGTTAAGGGTAGGTGGATTAAGGATGAAGAGGAATCTGTTAATAAAGCCTTCAACATATTGAGTAAGATAGGTTTAAGTAAATTCTGGGACCTACCTGCTTATAAGTTAGGTGCTGCTCAGCTTAAGATGCTTGAGGTTGCGAGAGCGCTTGCAGCTGGAGCTAAATTAATAGCTCTTGACGAACCTATAGGTGGTGTTGACCCTGCATATGCTGGTAGGATTTTATCCTATATAAAGGGGTTGAAGGACGAGTTTAACGTTAGCTTTCTACTAATAGAGCATAGAATTGATATAGCATTACCCTTCGCTGATTACGTCTACGTCATGGATAGAGGGAGCGTAATTGCTGAAGGCACTCCTGATGAAGTCGTTAAGAATCCTAGAATTATTGAGATCTATATAGGTGAGTAGTATGGCAGTATTAGAGGTTAGGAATCTAATCTCAGGCTATGGAAAGCTTAAAGTGCTTTATAATGTAAACTTAGATGTAAACGAGAAGGAGATCACGGTCGTTGTAGGCCCTAACGGTGCTGGTAAAACAACATTGCTTAACAGTATAATGGGTATAGCTACGATATATGACGGAGCTGTATACTACAACGGGGAGAAGATCTCTGGATTGCAAACACATAGAATATCTAGGATGGGTATAGCATACCTACCTCAGATGGGTAACGTATTCTCCGAGCTTACAGTCTACGAGAATTTAAGACTTGCCTCATACCTACTCGATAAGTCTGAGGTTAAGGATAGAATGGATGAGGTATTAGGGTTATTTCCAGTACTTGAGAAATTCATCAATAGGAGGGCAGGCACCTTAAGCGGTGGGGAAAGGAGGATGTTAGCAATCGCTATGGCGTTAATGAGGAGGCCTAAGGTGATACTATTAGATGAGATAACTACTGATCTAGCACCGATAATAGCTAAGAAAGTTTTAAAACAAATAGTAGAGTTAAGGGATAGGTTAGGACTTACAATACTAATAGTTGAGCAACTGGCTAAGATGGCGTTAGAACTAGGGAATCAGGCATACTTACTAGTAAGTGGGACTATAAGATATAGTGGTAAGGCGTCAGAACTATTAAACCATCCAGACTTCTCAGAATTGTATCTAGGCATTAAGAAGGCGTAACGTTAGCATCATACGATTTTAGTGTGTGACATCATTAACGATTAAATCTCTATTTCAGGCGTTATTTAAATATTTTATAATATTAGCTAAAGTAGTAAATATTATAAAAGAATAATATTTATAAGTATGATTTAATTTATATTATCATGAGGTGTGAAATTGACTTCCTCAGAAGCGATGTTAGGGGCAAAACCCATAAAGGTTGTTGATAAGCTTCCATCTCCTGAGGAAGTTTTCAACGTACCCAAGTTAACTTGGGGTAACATGATTACCAAGGTTTTAGGCCCTGCAGCAATCCCATTAGGTATGGCTATAGGCTCTGGCGAGTGGTTAATGGGCCCTGCCGTAACCGCCGCATATGGAACAGGTCTCTTCTGGCTGATATGGATTGCCATGATATTACAGACAGTATATAACTGCTGGTGGGCTAGGATGGTCGTTATGACCGGCGAGCCCATAAACGTCCTACTTGCTAGGATACCACCTAAGAACTTGTGGAGTAGTTTAGGAGCTATATTCTCCTTCCTAAGGATGTTCTGGCCCGGCTGGGCAGCAGGTGCTGCCACCGGACTTATGGCCATTATCCTAGGCAGGATTCCCGGTGCTGCTGAGGCTGAATTAGTTCGTTGGGCTGGTGTTGCGCTCTTCCTGTTATGCGCCTTCTTAATATCAATAGGTGGTAAAATAGAGGGTACCCTAGAAATAGCCATGAAGATTTTAATAATATTCATACTAGGCGCCCTCATATTCATATTAATTCCTTTAAGCGTTACTCCAGCATCATTAGCAGCATCAATCCAGGGTTCGATAAGCATAGGTTACATACCTAAAGGAGTTGACATACTATTATTTGCGGGTTGGTTTGCATACATCGGTGATGCGTGTGCAGCAAATGCTGATGGTTCAGGGTATTGGAGGGATAAGGGGTATGGTACTGGAAGTGTGGTAGGCTTCATACCAGCAGTAATAGGTGGTAAGAAAATAGCCTTAAGTCCCTTAGGAGCTATATTCAGGATAACACCTGAGAACTTAGCTGTCTGGAAGCGTTGGGAGAGGATCACCTACTTAGACCAGTGGCTTATATTCTTCATAGGAGGAATCTTAGGGATGTACCTACCGTGCATATTGGTAGCCTCCTTAGTACCGCCAGGCACCACACTACCTGCGTGGGGTATAGCAGCACACGTATCTAATGAATTCGCAGCTAGGGTGGGTGGTGCTTGGGGCTATTACTTAGTTGCAGTAGTAGGATTTGCAGTTCTCTTCTCAACACAGCTAGGGGTTACGGATAGGGTGACCAGAATTGTAACGGATGTAGCGTGGACAACTTCAGAAGCCATCCGTAAGTTTGCTAGGGGTGATGTGAGGAGGTTCTACTACCCATTCCTAGCTGCATATTTAGTCTTCGGATGTGCTGCAATGTGGCTCACAGCACCTTTAATACTACTCTTAATAGGTGCTAACATAGTACACTTCTACGGGCTTTGGCTAATACCAGCATTAACATATATTGATAGGAAGTTACTACCTAAGGAGTTAAGGTCTCCTATATGGATGGTTATAGTCTCATGGATTCTTTGGGCCTTCCACTTAGTGCTTGGGATAGCACTACTACTCTACTACGGTTTCGGTATTAAGGTATTCTAACTAAATAAGCTAAATAGTTTTTTACCTCAACCACCCCTAATTAACCCTACCTATTAAAATTTAAATCAAACCTTAATACAGCTATTATACCTCCTAAGCCTCTAAGCCGAGCACTTAGTGGTGTCTCACTACCCACAATCCTTACAGTCCCCCCCATCTCCTCAACAGTGTTGAGGATTTCTTCAAGTTCTTCAAACCTCTCATCAGATAGTAGGTCTTCAAGAACTAGTAGTTTTGCTATGGCGTTAGAGACTGCTGCCAACTTAACTTCATCAATACCGTAAGCAATTCTCTGCGGTCTACTTACCAGGAGTTCCATGAACTCCTCGAAGACCTTCTCAGACTCTATAATGTTAACCTCCTTTAATAACTTCTTAACACTATCCCTTCTAATTAATTCCTCAATACCGGCCCTCCCACCGTTCGAAACGCTATCCTTAAATACCTTAACGTTCTTACCCAACCTCACGGTAATTAAATCCTTCATAAATGCAGGACTAGCTACTATCACAACATCGCATTTCACAGTGCTTAATACTTTAGACACTATTTCCGAAATAGTATTGATTAGTTCATCCATGCTTCCTGAGTCCTTATTAAGGGTTGGTAGCGACTTATCAATTAAGTATTTAATTCCCTGGTCGTATAGGAGTGCTATTGAGATCTCATCAAAGTCGAAGGCAACTAATAATGCCTTCAATCCTTTAACTACACTCCTCTCCAGGCGTTTAAGTTCTGAGGGGGTCCAGGACTTCTTAACTATTTCGACCTCACACCCAACATCAATGTTGAATGTGTGGTGTGAGCCCCTCAACCCATATTCTTCAGGCCCCTCAACGATGATTCCATGAATTCTTAACCTACTGCTAAAGGGTTGGAAGTAGACGTTCTTAACCTGAAGGGCGAGTTTCATAGGCAGACGTCTCTTACCCTCACCATCTACCTTAACGTCTCGCATCGTATGTGCTATCACAACATCTCCCTCCTTGACTATAGTCTTAAGTAGCCAGAGGTCATCCTCATCTTCGACTCTGACTTTAACGATGCCCCTCTTCAAATCTTTTTCTAATACTTTCATCTTACCGTAGATCTTAGCATATGAGACGGCTTAAATATTGTAGCAAGACTTTAAATACAGCATTAGTAGTAATGTTCCTGAGATTAGTAGGAAGTTATTTACGAACCTATTATCCGATTTAAATAGTCTTAACGCTATGTTCTTACTGCTTAGCGGGTAGAAGGGAGTGAACCCCATGTACGTCATCACATCGCCAAGTAAGTGTAGGACTCCGGCAACTATTAAGGAGTAGAAACCTAGGTTAAAATCGTTGAGTAATGTTGAGGTTAGATATCCAAATAGGAGTGAAGTTGTAACAACGAAGATTAAGTTATGTGTGTACCTCCTATGGGGTAGGCCGACCCTTAAGTCTATATCTGGGAGGGATGAAAAACCAGCAGAAAGTATGAGGACCTTAATGTAGTAAACATCCCTAAGATCTAATAATAGAAAAGTTAGGCTCAATACCGTAAGAGTGAGTCCTACATGCCCCCTTAAGTTCAAATTAATTCCCCGAATCCCTATTACTCGTAGATTAACTACTTCCCATTAGGATTGGGATTTATTAAAGCTTGCGGTGACCTCGATTAGACCTGAAGTAGGGAAGCTGCTAATGTAGGAATTAGTTGAAAATCGCTACAGTTGTAGTCGTTAAGTAATTTAACCTCAACTAGAGTTATCTTTAGATGTGAGGGAAGTGAGTTTAAAGAGGAAGAGAGTTAAGGCATATGTTAACGCTTTAAGTGAGTTAATCCTCATGGACAATCCAACGAGAGAAGCTGCTGTTAACGTTTTAAAGAATGCTTTAGAATCAGCTGGTTTGGAACCTTTCAGAGGTGTTTCAAAACCCCCTGATATCTATGAGAAAGAGATGATCTCCTTATACGTTATTGGTACTAGAGGTTTAGGTATTCATGAAGAGTACAGCGATAAATTTAGTAAAATATTCTACATAGAGAAAATGTATGACGATTTACTAAAGGTTGTGGAATCTGAAAATACTAACTCCTTGAGGGACTCCTTTAAACAGGTATTAGGCAGAGATGTAAGCGACTACGATATAGCAAGGCTTCTAAGGCTAGCTATAACCCTCTACTACCTAGACTTTGTAGACTTTAACTACGTAGTCATGGTATTAAAGAAAGTAGTTAATGCCTTCCCAGAACATACCGACACTATTAGAAGATTTATTAAGTTCTTCATAGCTATTAAGATCTCCTCAGACATTGCCAGCGGTTTAATTAAAAATAAGATGAAAAAAGACATAACCAAGCAGTTAATCTCACTCGATATAGGCGTGCCGAAGGCCGTTCCCTCAGATAGGTATATACAGGAAATCGCTAAGATACTCTTCAACATACCGAAAGAGGTTATTAGTAAAATTCTTAAGTGAAAAACTCATAGTAGATTAATGTGGTGGAGGATGGCTGAACTATCATTCACGCAGAGAGAGATACTACACACACTCGTAGAACTCTACAATAAGAATCAAAAACTAATTAAAAGTACTGAGATAGCTAACGTATTAGGTAAGGATGACGGCACCATAAGGAATGTAATCCTAAACCTTAAGTCATTAGGCCTAGTTGAAAGTAAGACAGGTCCAAGCGGTGGTTACAAACCAACAAGTAAGGCGTACAGCTACTTAAGGGCCCTCTCAGACATAGCATCCGCATATGCGAAAATACGTAGAAATGGTGAGGAGATAAACGTATATGTCCTAAATGTTGAGTTAATGGACCTTAATAATCCGTACTCCAGTAAGGCTGTACTTAAAGTAGCCGGTGATATAGACCTCCTCAAACCTGGTGATAGGATTAAAGTAGGTCCACTACCTACTTACAGACTAGTTCTAGGCGGTATAATCCTCCTAGTAGATGCTTTTAGAAGTGAGATAGTTATCGAGGTAGAAAGCTTAGTGAGCATTCCCCGCATAACAGCTAAAGAGTTAATAGGTAACCGTAAGTTACTAACAGTTGATAAAGACTACACCATCAATGAGATAGCTAAGATATTAAGCGTGGAGAATATTAGAGGCTTACCAGTAATAAATGATAAAGGTGAGTTACTTGGAATGATCACTAGCGCTGATGTCCTTAAAGCAGTAACGAATAACGATGTAAACGCCCCAGTCTCCAAATATTTAAGGACGAATATAGTTACAGTATCATACGATGAAGAATTAATAGACATAATGAATAAAATGGTAAAGCATAATACGGGTAGGGTAATAGTAATTAATGATGGGAAGCCCGTAGGCATCATAACGAGAACTGACATACTTAAAAAAATAGCTGCCTTAGACTAAATAACTACCTTATGATAAGCCCAATGTTAGGTAGCATCGTCCTTTCTAGAGGTGTTAACTACTTCTCTACGTATTAGAGGGCTGAATAAGGTTAGAATGGTATTAGTGATAGTTCAAAGAAGGTTTTTAAAGATATGTTAATAGCGAATAATATTAACATGATTGCTAATACTATTAACAATAACTTATACCCCATAGTGCTTAGATACCTCGCTCCTTTAGATGACGTATAAGCTAAGAGTGTAAGCCATATAAAGTCAAGCCATACATGCGATAAGTACATAGTCGGTAGTGACTGAAGGACGTTATATCTTAGCACACCTTCTATGAGTGGCATACCGACAGTAGCCCACCATATGAGGAAGAAGGGATTAAATCCCGTTAATATTAATCCAACAAGTATTGGGTGTCTCATCTTAGAGAACTTCCCAGCAATTCCAGAGTTAAGAGCAATATTACGAGTAACACCCACCTTTACCGCATCACTTATAAGTAAGTAGGCGAAAAACGAATTAAAAATCACTACAATTACTGTAAGTAAGTACTTAATTATCTCCAACTCTAAGAACTTAACTACACTACCGTAGAGAAATGTGAGGAAAGTTACGTAGGGTAATTCGAAGATAGTATGCCCTAAAGCAACTTGAAAACCACTCCTCCAACCACCCCTCACACCTAGCGCTAAAGTCATCACGGAAAGAGGTCCTGGTGAGAGAGCGCCTGTAGCAGATATAGCTACTACCGTAGTTACAAACATAGCGTCCAACTCCTACACCACTCAATAATAACTCATATGCTTATAATCATTATCCCACCATGCTATAAATCCTTCCAAGCATATAATGAGGGCAATTATGAGCCTGTATGGGGGCGTCTAAACCCTATATAACATTTATTAACGTTAAGGTTGATTAAGAATTAATTAGGTGAGCTAGTTGATTAAGAGTGAGGTTGAAAAAGTTTTCATGGTTAAAAGCGGGTCTAAGAAGTATTTAGTTGAGGTTAACCGAACTAACTTAGGTAAATCTTACATAGTAGTGCATGAGGACCTAACCGTTAAATACCTTAAGGGTGATGAAGTTAAAGAATGGTCCCATAGTACGGAGAAAGCAGAGGAGATAGATTTTAAGGCACTGCCAAATCATTTGAGGAGAGCTATCTCCTTGAACCTTAGAAAATTGTAATTTAATGAGAGGTTAAAATCTTACAGGACGTTCTAACCCTTCATGATGGGGGAGTTAGACGAACTTAATACTCGTACCTGAGGAAATTATGGACGTGTTTAAATACTTAGTAAGTTCTTTAAAGATTGAAGTAGCTGGCTTCCTACTAGGGACTTCCTCAGAGGGTTTAGTACGTGTTGAGGAGTTAGTAGTAGGGGATAATTTAGATTCATCGCCGTATTCATTTAAGTTGGAACCCTACGCCATTGTAAAATGCTACGAACTTGCTAGAATTCTTAATTTAGAAGTAGTTGCTTTAATCCACTCACATCCCGCACCTCCTTACCCTAGTGTTAAGGATAGGACTGGTATGAGGTTATGGCCCTTGCCGTGGATAATAGTGGATAGTATGAGTATGGAGTTTAGAGCGTGGGTTTTAAAGCAGGAGGACGTTGAGGAAGTTCCAATAATCTTAACGCCTCACACGACTGTTTCAGGTTTTATGAAGGTTTTATAAGGTTTGATGTAAGCTACGTTATCGTTAGTTGAACCTACTCACAATGCAGGTGTGTAGCAAAGACCCGAGTGGGCAGTGTGTTCAAGTGCCCGAGATGCGGTCTCGAAATGGATAGACAGAAGCTAGCATCCATAAACATCTACCTCAAGTACACCAGGATGTGAGGTTCCCCCACGGCTGTGAGCTAAATGAGGAGGAGCTGTGGGTCTGGGTTATCCTGAATTGGTGGAGACTAATGACGTAGGCGTCGATGAAAGGTTCTCAGAGGTTGATGAAGCTAAGGGTTGGCAGCAAACCACATCAACCAACATGAAACTCAAACCCTAATTAGTTTAACACTTAAAAGTTAGGAAGTGATATTAGTATCCTAGGTGTTGGTGATGGTGCATTCCACACTATTAAAATTAAAGCTGAGCATGTATAGTGTGATAGCTTTAGTAGTTAGCATAAGTACGTTGGTACTAGCTACTATCTTCTTTGCTTTAAGTCCGTCAGCAGACTTTAACGTAATTGTTTGGGGGTCTTTAATCTTCATAGTAATAGTACACATCATTCAATGGCTTTTAGGACCTAAGATAATTGAGGCAATGTATAGAGTGAAGCCTGCTAGCGCAGAGTTTTCCTGGGTTTCCGAAATGGTAAGGGACGTAGCTCGTAGGAGTGGTTTGAAAGAACTGCCTAAAGCCATGATAGCAGACGTAGATGTACCTAATGCCTTCGCCTATGGCAACATATTCTCAGGTTATAAAGTGGCTGTTACTAAGAGCTTAATAAATAACCTGCCTAGAGAGGAGGTAGAAGCAGTTATAGCACATGAGGTAGGTCACATAAAGCATAGAGACGTTGAGGTTATGATGGCTATTAGCATCCTACCAGCTATCATTTACTGGTTGGGTCAGGTATTGCTGAGGTATGGATTCATTTCAGGAGCCTTAGGTGATAGGAGGAATGGTAGGAATTCACCAGTACTACTAGCAACCTTAGGCTTAGGCTTACTCGCTATTAGCTATCTATTCAATCTCTTCGTATTATACCTAAGCAGGTTGAGAGAGTACTACTCTGATAGCCATGCAGCAACTACGATTTCCGGAGGTGCTTTAAAGCTTCAAAGAGCTCTTGCAAGGATAATGGTAGTGTCAGAAAGCTTCAGGAGGACTCGTCCTAGCGGGCTAAGTCAGATCTCCAAGTTTAAAGCACTACTCATCTCAGATCCGGAGTTAGTCGTGAGCGGTAGGAGGTTCTCCAACATAGATGAGGTTGTAGAATACATAAAAAGTGTTAAGACGTGGTCAGCCCTCGAAATCTTCTCAACGCATCCAGACCCTGCGAAAAGGTTAAGATTTCTAGACAGGTTTAAGAATATTTAAACTTTTTTAATGTCCTTAATTTTTAAATACTGTTTAATAATGATTATGCGGTGGTTACGTATTGTCATTAGGTAGGAAGCCGAAGGTATTTGTAACAAGGGAGATATTCAACGAGGTCATTAAGAAGTTAGAAAATTATTATGAGGTTGAGGTCTGGGACAGGTTTACGAACCCGCCTTACGAGGTCTTATTAGATAAGGCAAGGGAGTGTGATGCATTACTAACTATGGTTGGTGATAGGATAACTTGCGAATTATTAAGTAATGCTAGAAGGCTTAGGATCGTAGCGCAGATGATCGTAGGTTTCGATAACGTAGATATAGAATGCGCCACTAGATTAGGTATCTACGTCACCAACGCACCTGGGATTATCTCCGAAGCAACTGCTGATTTTACGTGGGCTTTAATCCTCGCTGTTGCTAGGAAGGTTGTAGAAGCAGATAACTACGTTAGGTGGGGTGAGTGGGAGAGGGATAGAACACCGTGGCATCCCCTAATGTTCCTAGGAACGCTAGTATATGGGAAGACCTTAGGTATCATAGGTTTAGGAGCTATAGGTAGGGCGGTTGCTAGAAGGGCTAAGGGCTTCAATATGAGGATACTTTACTACGACGTCGTACGATATCCTGAAAACGTTCAGAAGGAATTAGGTGTAGAGTATAGAGAGCTGGATGAATTGCTTATGGAGTCAGATATAATAACAATACACGCACCCCTTACTAAGGAAACCTACCACCTAATCAATGAGGAAAGACTGAAAAAAGTTAAGAGAGGAGCGATACTAATAAACGCAGCTAGAGGGCCTATAGTAGATACGAATGCCCTAATCAAAGCTCTAAGTGAGGGTAGAATAGCTGGTGCAGGTCTAGACGTATTTGAGTTAGAACCGCTTCCGCAGAACCACCCACTAACAATGTTTAAGAACGTAGTCCTAGCACCTCATATAGCGAGTGCAACATACGAGTCCAGATTCGAGATGGCTTCAAAAGCAGCTGAGAACTTAATATCGTTTGCAGAAGGTAAGATTCCACCAAACTTAGTTAATAAGGAAGTAGTTAAGGTTAGAGCTCCAGGATTTTACTAACTCCCTCTAAGTCCTGGAAGCAAGACCCAGCTATAATAAAGGTAATACACTACTAAGCACCACTTTTTAATTTCTAAGCGGCACGTAGCTCCCCGCTAACACCCTACCGGATTACGTAATTAACTCCAGACCGTCCTCCTACCGGTGACCTACGAACGTCGGTGTCGGAGGTTAGGTTGCTCCCTTCCGGGCCTGGCCAGGTTCCCCCCGCTAAAGCGGTTTAGACCCTCCTTCCAGAGGGTCCCCCGCTACCACCGACCCCGTAGGGCGGTATTCACCGCTGGTCTGGAGGATACGTAATCCGGCTCAGGTATTAGCGGAGTTACTGGTCCCGCATTTCGCCTTCGGCTACGGGGAGGAGGCGACCCTCCCAACCCTACCTACGTGCCGCATTAATTACTTAGTTACCTTAAATTTAAAGTTTAAATTTGAGGAGCCAGCTTCACCTATGTAGGTTGCTGAAGCTGTCTTCTATTCTTCATCAGCGTTGATAACGCCTCATCAAAACCTTCATCAGCCCTTAAGAAGTATTTAAGGTAAACGCCCGTCCTACCTACTCGGTCTCTCCGGCTTAGGACTTCAACCCTCTCCCTAACTGTCTCGACAGAAATTCCTACTACCTTAGCTACGTAGCCCTCATAACCTATTACTGGGTATTCTACGTGTCCAAATTCTGTCGGTATTATTAGGATTAACTGTTTATTAACTCCTGGAACTCTCACGTTCTTCACTAGGTCTTGGTAGTTAATTAAACCACCAAACTTGTAGAATTCGTACTCCCTGGGTGAGAGCGGTGTTAGTGGGAATGAGACGTTCTTCAATCCCTTGGGGTCTAACTCTACGTATGCCTTAAGAGATGATGCAGGTGTTGCCTGCACTATGTACTTACTGAAGAAAGTCATATTATTCCTCTCTAAACACAGTTCGACTTCATATGGCTGGATATTATAAGGTATTACGATGTCAATATCGCTATTAGCTTCTACGTCCCCCCTTGCTAGAGAACCGTGGAGTATTGGGTTAAACCCGCAGTTAATTAAGACCTCCATCAGCCTAGCCGCATCACGTCTTAAGGTTTTGAGGAGGTCCCACCTGCTATCCGAGTAGTATACCTCCCTGTACTCAGGAGTCCTACAAACTTTATGCTTAGGTATTGACATCCGACACCATGCTCTTCTAACCTCAATAAACTTATAAAATTAACATCAAATTTAGAGGGGAATTATGGATTTAGCTGTGGTGTTAGGGTTTGCGCTGATGGTGTATATAGCTTGGTGTATAGGTGCTAACGATGCAGCAAACCCTACGGAATGTGCTGTAGGTTCAGGTGCTGTAGACATTAGGAAGGCATTAATTCTTTTCTCAATATTCGTGGCATTAGGCTCCATAACGCAGGGTTGGATGGTTATGAAGACCTTCGGTGGTGGGGTAAGTGAGATGCGGGGCGTTCAGGACGCTTTGATCGCTTCGTTATCAACGGGGATTTGGATAACTACTGCAAGTTTTCTCGGTATGCCTATATCAACAACACATAGTGCTGTTGGAGGTGTATTAGGGATCGGTCTAGCCTACACCTTCATGTACGGTACAGCTAACATAAAGTATGAGGTGGTCTCTAAGATAATTATTAGCTGGATCACATCACCAATTAGCTCCATACTCGTTTCTGCAATGCTCTACATAGCTTTAAACAAGCTTTACGCCTACTTAAGCAGGAAGGGTAGACCTCCGGATAAGATTTTTAAGTATTTAATGATATTATCACTTGTTTTCTCAGCTTATAGTTTCGGGGCGAATGACGTAAGTAATGCTACAGGGGTCTACGTCACATTCCTCAGGATTAGTGGCATTTACGTAGGAGGGATAGATATTATGACTGCCGTAATGCTCGCAGCTGTAGGAGCTTTTGGTATAATCTTAGGTGGTTTTACTCTTGGTAGGAAGGTCATCACCACAGTAGCATTTAAGATAACCAGGTTAGATCTAATCAGTGGTGTTGCAGGGGAACTCTCTAATGCATTAGTTGTATGGCTATTTACAACAGTACCCTACATTTTATTCGGGTATGGTATGCCTATATCAACAACACATGCCAGCGTGTCTGCAGTTATCGGAGTTGGATTAGCTAGAGGTGGTTTGAAAGCTATTGATAAATCAATTATATTGAGGATAGTGCTCTCATGGATTTTAACAGTACCCCTAACTGCCGGCATAGCATTAAGTTTAAGAATTCTGACACTTAGTATATTAGGCGTATGAGTTAAACCGGTGGTTTGATGTCAACATGGCATTGGGTGGGTTCCAGACTGGGTAGGGAGGCACTTCAGTCAGTTGTCACACATTTAAGCTTAATACTTGAGGTTTCTAAGTCATCTTTAGAATTTTTTAAATGTTTTAAGGAGAACGACTTAAGCGGTGTTCAAAAATATTTTTCTGAAATCTTTAATTATGAGAGAGAAGCCGATAATGTGAAGAGGAGGATTCTAGAAGAGTTAAGTAAGGGCTTCATACACCCAATCGATAGGGATGAGATCGTAAGGCTAGTACTAGTCGCAGATGACATAGCAGCATATATAAAAGCAGCTACTAGGAGGGCAACTCTAGTAGATCCTAAGCTAATTGACTATGAAATTAAGTTTTACGCAATAGTTATGTGTGAGAAGGTATTGCAGGCTATTCAACTACTTAAGGAGGCTGTGATGGTACTACACTCAGAGCCTAATAAAGCATTAAGCATAGCTAATGATATAGAGAGGATTGAAGAGGAGGTTGATGAGATAAGGCTGAAGGCATTAAGTAAGGTTTTAAAATTCTGCGACCAGAGTGAAATGTCGACATGTATAGTCTCTAAGGAGATCATAGACTCCCTTGAAAACTCTGCCGACAGATGTGAAGATAGTGCTGATGTAGTTAGAGTGATAGCAGTATTAAGGATTTAGTAACCTCAACCATTCTTAATATCCCCTAATATCTCCCTATCACTTAGTACTTTAACCACTCTTACGGAGATGACCTTCCCTAAATAACTTGAAGAACCCCTCACATACGTTACTGGACCGTGTGGTAATGGGTAGGCCACCAAGTAAGGACCCCTACGACCTACGACCACAGCCTTAATTACGCTACCGATTAACTTACTCTTCAATGCCGTATTGTACTTCCTTACAATTTCGTAGAGCATTCTAGTATGGGGGGAGCTCACCGCTGCTGGGGGCTTTCGAAATCCTTCGAATGCCGTACCCTTCAACGGGGTAAACCTATAAAGCGTAAATTTCTCAATATCTAGTTTTGAGAGTTTATGGATAGTCTTAACAGTATTAATTACAGACCTCTCATCCTCGTGTGGTAGGCCATGTATTAAGTATATATGAGGCTTGATCCCATACCTACATAAAAGCTTTACAGCCTTCAAAACCTCACCAACGCTTGAGGGTCTGCCTAAAGATCTGTGAAGGACGTTATCACCTGTTTCTAATCCCACACCAATGGCAGTACCTCTTAAGTACTTGCCTAGTAGTCTTGCTATGTCATCGTTTACGAGGTTAGGCTTTATGTTCTCAATCATTAAGTAGGAGTCTTGATTAGCTATCTCTGGAATATCAAATAGCTTGCTAAGTAGTTCATCGATGGCTTTAGTGTTTGGAGGCGGGCTCCTCGGATCTGTTAGTGGTTTAGGTGCTACCAGCCAGTCCCTACCGAAGTCTAAGAAGTCAGGAGCGCTTAATACAATACGCCTCACACCAATTTTCACTAGGTCTTTAACCTCACTAACTACGTATTCGATGGGCTTACTCCTAGCAGGTCCGTAGAGATGTGGGACCGAACAATAACCACATCCTGGTGGGATGCCTAAAGGGCATTTAATACGTAGTTCTAGGTCTCCAGACCTACATATACCGCAGTTATTACATGAGATATTTGAAGCTAGCTTGAGGGTTGGTCTGTAGAAATTACTGCAACCCCTCACAACCTCTACATATACTCTAGCACCCCACCACCCCCGATAGTTCTTAATAACATTTAAGGATGGTTTATAATTCCAGATGAGGTCAGCATCCACGTACTTACTTGGAAGTCTGCCAACCACCCTACCGTTTACGACCTTAAAGATGCCTGACACATCACTAACGGCATCATCACCTAACTCTATACTCTTTAAAAGTATTGGGAGTTTGTCCTCAGCCTCACCCCAAACTACGAAATCGTAGCCATTCTTCAAGAGCGCTTCATATTCAACACATACTGGACCGCCAGCGATCGCTATCCCCCCACCCCTCCACAACCTAATCAATCTTAACATAGAGCCTAAGTCTACAGCCATACCAGATGCTAGTAATACGTCATACCCTCTAAGAATTTCAGCATCCTTAAACACCTCATTGAGGAGGAAGAACTCATATTTAATTCCTAAGCTCTCTAATATGCCTGCAATTATTCGAGGACCTACGCTAATTACGTCAATTGTGGAGTGCCTCCTGCCCTTACTTCCATGTCCTAAGCAGTCAACTAAGGCTATTTTCATTGCCAAGTAACTTAATTTAAATAAAAAATAAATTTCTAAGTAGGTATGTTGAAGTTAACTATATTTTGCCTTAGGGGTAGTATGAGATGGTGGTATATGTATGGTGAAGGTCGTACGGGCAGATGAGCTTAAAGCATTACTCGTTAAGATATATGAGTCATTAGGTGTTAGT